>NZ_JBNJLS010000009.1:0-303354 GCF_050510915.1 Streptomyces odontotermitis
TGGTGCCGGTCCCGCCCGCTACGGCGGGACCGGCACCACCTGTCGGTCTGTCGGCGAGCGGAGGACACGAGTGTCGGTGGATGAGTCGTGGGAGAAGATCGAACGCTGGCTGGACCAGTACGCTCCGCAAGAAGAGCCTCTGCCCGGGCCGTGCACCCGCTCCGAGCTGGACGGCCTCTACAGCGCGCTCGGCGTGCGGCTGCCCGAGGATGTTGAGCAATCGCTGTTACGGCACAACGGGTCGGGGCTCACCGATGTCATCCCGTCCACGTTCGCGCTCTACAACGTCAGGCAAATCGCTGACGATCATCTGGGAACGCTCAAGTACAAGCTGAAGAACGATCACTATGGCTCGGACGACAGCCGCTTGATCGTGCCGATCGGCGCGCTGGGCGAGATGCAGCTCGTCGTCGACACCCAGACGGGGCATCTGGGGTCATGGGACATCGAGGAGACCGGCTACCGATGGTTCGAAGGCCCAGGGTGGGCATCCCTTTCGGCCGCGCTCGAAGCCACGGGAAACGCCCTGGCATCCCCGCCCCCGTGGATCGCAGTCATGGGTGACGGTGATGAGTGGCGGGCCATCGACATGGACACCGATTTCCCAGGAACACTGGTCTGGGCCGACGTGAGGGGTTAGGGCCTGTCGCCAAAGTTGATCTTGATCGTGGGCGATCAAGCCCTGTAGGGCGTGGGAATCTGACGAACGGCCAGTAAATCCGGCTTGAGCCGCTGTTGCCGCGAGGCATCCTATGACTTTTCTCCGACACCTTCCTCGGCCCTTTAAACGACAACGGGACACGACCCACCAGTGCGCCACTGGAGTACGGCGTGCGTTACGGCTAAGGGCTCGCAGAGAATCAACGTGTTGCTTCCCGTCGGCGGGATCGTTCACGTGGTATGGGCATACCTGACGAGAATCGAGAGCAACTCTCCCTCAGGTTCGGGGTGTTGTTCCCGCATCTGGATGAGCGGCAGCGCCGCCTGCTGATGGGGGCGGAGGCCCGGATTCTGGGTCACGGTGGCATCCGGGCGGTTGCGCGGGCGGCCCAGCTCAGCGAGACGACGGTCCGTAAGGGCGTCGGCGAGTTGGAGGCCGAGGAAGCACGGTTGGGACGGGTGCGCAAGCCCGGTGGTGGTCGCAAACGGGCCGTGGTCCTTGATCCGGGTCTGCGGCCCGCGCTGCTGGTACTGGTGGAGCCGGACGAGCGGGGTGATCCGATGTCGCCGCTGCGGTGGACGGTGAAGTCGACCAGGAACCTCGCCGTCGAGCTCACCCGCCGCGGGCACAAGGTGAGCGCTGACACGGTCGCAGACCTGCTGCGTGAGGAGGGCTTCAGCTTGCAGGCCGGCGCCAAGACTCTCGAGGGCACACAGCACCCGGACCGTGACGCCCAGTTCCGCTACATCAACGAGCAGGCGAAAGAGCACATCGACGCTGGGCAGCCGGTGATCAGCGTGGACACGAAGAAGAAGGAACTCGTCGGCGACTACAAGAACGTCGGGCGTCAGTGGCGGCCCGCGGGCGAGCCGGTCCTGGTCAAGACGCACGACTTCCTGGACCGCCAGGGGCCAGGCAAGGCGGTCCCGTACGGGATCTACGACATCGCCGCGAACACCGGCTGGGTCAGCGTCGGCACCGATCACGACACCGCCGCCTTTGTCGTCGCCTCCATCCGCCGCTGGTGGCAGGCCTGGGGTCGGCACGACTATCCGGCCGCCACCCGACTGCTGATCACAGCGGACGCAGGCGGCTCCAACGGCTACCGCACGCGCGCCTGGAAGACCGAACTCGCCGCCCTGTCCGCCGAGACGGGCTTGGAGATCACGGTCTGCCACATGCCACCAGTCCCGTTGGGGTTGGTCGCATACCCGGCCGAGCAATGCGTTGATGGCGGTGCGCCCCTTCGCCCCGGCCTTCGGCAGGAAGTGGGCGTAGTAGTGCAGCGTGATCTCTGGGGATGAGTGCCCGAGCCAGCGCGCGAGGGTGACCACCGACTCACCGGCCTCAAGGATGACGGACGCGTAGATGTGCCTCAGTACGTGGAAGCCGTCGTTGCGAGACGCCTGCCAACGCTCGCCTTCGGCTCGCATGGGAATCACGCCGGCGGCTGCCAGCGCCGGCTTCCAGACCTGGGCATTGAAGTAGTTCGCGCGGATCGCGTTGCCGTACGTCGTGGTCAGGATGAGGGTGAATGTCCGGGGCTCCCGCTCCGGCTCAGGACCTCCCCAGGGCAGCGTCACCCCAACTGCCGGGAACTCGGCGAAATGCTCGGCCAATTCGCGAGCGACCGATTCCGGCATGTCGACGACACGCGTCCTCCCGCCCTTAGGCAGAGTGAAATACAGGCGCCCCCTCAATAGCTGCACCTGGCGGCGCACATGAAGAACACCGCGCTCGAAATCAACATCCGCCGGGGAAAGACCGAATACTTCACCCTGCCGCAGGCCGCACCCCAGTGCAAGCACGACAGCGATGCGATAACGGGCCCGGATCGCCTCGCGCACCCTCCACGCGACGTGCGGCTCCCAAATCTCCCGCCGGCCTTCCGGCGCCTTCGGCCAGCGAACAGACTTGGCGCGCACCGGATTACGCACCAGCCGCCGGTCATCGACAGCCGCCTCAAGGACATTCGAAAGGACGGCCAGGATCTGACGGCTGTAGCGCGGCGAGCATTCTGCCTCAAGTACCGGAATGTAGCCGCGGATACGCGCGGGCGTGATCTCCCGCAGCGGAAGGGCCCCCAGGTGCGGCAGGACATGCAGCCGCACACGCCGCTCCACTCCCTGCCGCGTGCCAGCGGCACCACGAAGACCCGGCTGCCAGAACGACGCCACATAGTCGGCAAGCGTGATCGAACCATCCCGAGGATCGACGAGCTCACCCCGCGACTGGTCGGTGATGGCGGCACTGAGCCAGGACTTGGCATCCTCCAGCTGCTTAAAAGACCTGTCCCGCACCCCCGGAATACCTGCAACCCGGTAGCGCGAACCCACGCCGTACCGGGCCGTCCGTTCCCGCTTCCCCGTGACACGGTCCCGCTTCTTCTTCACCCAGCGGTCTTCGATGTACCCGGCCAACCACAGGCTCCTCGCGCACGAACCCAAGGAGCACACAGCACGACGAACTCAGCGTCAGTTACGGTGCGCAAGCCGAGGGCGACATCCAGAGAAGGAGAATCCCGCTGACCTCGACCGTCCTATTCCAGCGTTTCAGCTCACCGCCGGAAGTCCCCACACCTCTCTTCCCCACCCGCACAAAGCCCATCCGGATCAGGCACAGCCCACTACCGCGAGGCTCGACACGATGCACTCATCGCGCCGGCAGAGCCGTGCGCCCACACGACACGGCAGGGGCATAGACGTCACCCAGACCCGAGCCAAGCTAGGGCACAGGTCCAGCACAGCAGCAGCGGACAAGCCCCCTCCAGCCCCACCCCTTGCGTCACCAAAGTTCCCAACCCCGTAGCGGACGCCCGCCGATATGGCTACGTTGAGTTTCGTAGGAGACCCTCTTGCGGCCCTGGATGCAACAGCATTTGGCAGCTTGCGAAGCACTGCCGCAGCGACCTCCCTTGGGGAGAATCTGGGGAGTTTCCGCACCGCTGGGGAGCGCGTGGGGAGAATCAGCTACATACAACCGCACGAAGCTGAAAGCCCCTGAAAGGCCCTCCTGCGCAGGTCAGAGGGTGCGACAGGGACAAATCCCCAGGTCAGCAAAGTGCACCAGAGGATTTCAAGAAGATCTCCTCGTGGGCGGCGATCCTCTTCGCCCCCACGCTGGTCGGCACGATCTACGGCATGAACTTCGACGCGACGCCGGAGCTGAACTGGGCGTTCGGCTATCCCTTCGCGATCCTGCTCATGGCTGTGGTCTGCGTGAGTTTGTACTTCATCTTCAAGAGGCGGGACTGGCTGTAGCGGCAAGCACTGGCGCCTCAACCGACTTCGTGTTCCGAAGATCATGAATGAGGTGCAACGCGCGCAGTGGCGGACCGGCCTGCGATGATGACGGTGTGCCAGAGCCAGGGACCACTGCCGTCGTCATTGCCTTGCCCGATGCCGCCCCACTCCTGGATGCGGCGTGGCGTATCGACCCGGCTCTGGTGCGTCGTGGGGTACCGGCGCACGTCTCGCTCCTCTACCCGTTCGTGCCGGAATCGGCGCTGACAGATCAGGACGAGAACGGCGTGCGTTCCCTGGCTGCGGATTTCCCGGCAGTTGATCTGCTCTTGGAGGAGGTCGTGACGGCGTCCGGCTTCGTCGCCGTCGCCGTTCCGGGACTCCAAACGATCGTCGATGCGTTCCGCACCCAGTGGCCCGGGTTGCGCCCGTACAAGGGCCGCTTCGGGGCGCAGCCCGCCGCCCATGTCACGGTCGCCATGGGTGCGGACGACCCGACAGCTGCCGCCCGGGTCCGCGCTGCCATCGGCAGCCTGCTGCCGATGCGCACCCGTGCGACGGCGGTCCAGCTGGTGGTGCTGACGGAGGAAGGCTGGCAGCCGCGGTTCACCGTGCCGCTCGGCGTCCCGGACGGGCCGTAGACACCGCCCGCCGGTCCCTCGCCCCTGGCCGCGAACACAGCCCGGGGCCGGCACTCCATCCGGCCATGTCCCGGCGATTCTGTTGGCGCCCACGTGACTGGCTCTGAGCCTCCCGTTCCCGGGAGGCTCAGCCCTGCGTCACGTCGTCGGCAGGTAGCGCGGTGCCCGCCACGCCTTCAAGCGGTTCTCCACCGCGGCCCCCAGCGACAGGAGTTCGGCGTCCTGGTGGTTGCCGGCCATCAGGAGTACGCCGACCGGCAGTTCGTCCACGGACCCTGCGGGTACCGAGAGGGACGGGTAGCCCGCTACGGCGGCCGGGGTGGAGGAGGGGATGACGTCGTTGTCGCCGCGTGCGCAGTCGGTCGTCCAGGCGGGCGGGTTCGTGGGCGAGGCGATGGCGTCCAGGTGGTGGGTGGCCATGGTCTCGTCGATGGAGCGGCTGGAGAGGTCCTTCAACTCGGCGCGCATCGCCCGGTACTTGGGGTCGGTGGTGGGTGGCGCGGCGAGGGCCTGCTCGAACAGCTCCTGGCCTGCGAAGCAGGATTGCTCGGCGGGGTGGGAGCGGTTGAACTCGATCAGCTCGGCCAGGTTCTGGGGGCCCTTGCGCGTGCTCAGGTAGGCGTCGATGTCCCGGTGGAACTCGCTGAGCAGCGCCGGGAATTCGAGTTCCGCGAGCCGCGCCTGGTACGGGGGCGTCACCTCGACGACCTCGGCCCCGGCCTTGCGCAGCTTCTTCGCCGTACGGGTCATCAGCGCGTCCACGTCAGGGCCGAGCGAGGGCAGACGCCACAGGCCGATCCGCTTGCCGCGGAGGCTGGTGGCGTGGCCTGCCGTCATCCCCCCGGCCTTGGCCTGGGCCTGGGTTGGGGCCTGAGCCTGCGCCTTGCCCTCGCTCAGCACCGAGAGGGTGAGCGCGGTGTCGGTCACGTTGCGGGCCATGGGCCCGGCCGTGTCCTGCTCGGCGGAGATCGGCACCACGCCCGACTGGCTGACCAGGCCGAGGCTGGGCTTGTGGCCGACGACGCCGTTCATCCCTGCCGGGCACACGATGGAACCGTCCGTCTCGGTGCCGATCGCCACCTGCGCCAGCGACGCGGCGAGCGCGGCGCCCGAACCGGCGGAGGAACCGCACGGGTTCCGGTCCAGGACGTAGGGGTTGTTGGTCTGCCCGCCCACCGCCGACCATCCCGAAGTCGGCTTGGCCGCACGGAAGTTGGCCCACTCGGACAGGTTGGTCTTGCCGAGGATCACCGCCCCCGCCCTGCGCAGCCGGGTCACGAGCACGGCATCGGTGGCGGGCGGGCTCCCTGCGAGCGCGAGCGAACCGGCCGTCGTCGGCATGTCGCTGGTGTTCACGTTGTCCTTGAGCAGGACGGGGATGCCGTCCAGCGGACCGAGAGTCTTGCCGTGCCGGTGCCTGGCGTCGCTGGCGGCCGCCTGGCGCAGCGCGGTCGGGCTGGTGCGCAGCACGGCGTGAATCTTGGGATCGACGTTCTCGATCCGTCGCAGGTAGGCCCGGGTGAGCGCCGACGAGGTCAGCGAACCGTGCGCCATGCGCGTCTGTAACTCCGGAATCGTCACGGTGTCCAGGTCGATACCGAGCGCGCGAGGTGACGTGGTCGGCTCCGTCGACCTGTCGGCGCCCTGTCCGGCGGCTTCCGCCCCCGCATTCGGTACGCCCATCAGAAGGGACCCCGCGACGAGGGCGGCGGTCATTGCGGCCATGCTTCTCTTCCCCATGCAGCTCAGCGGACTACACGGACAGCGTCCGGCGCAAGGGGGTCTTCTTCCCCTCCCTCGTGTTCCCCCGTCCCCTCGCGTTCTCCCGTTTCCTCGTGCCCCATGTTCTCCCGTCCCCCCGTGTCTCAGCCCGTGAAGAAGTTGATCATCTCCTGGGGCGTGGGGTCGTGGGCGACTGCGGTGGCAGCCGCGGCGCCGCGGGGGAACAGGCCCCGCTCGTACGCGGTGAGGGCGGTCTCGATGTCGTCGGGGTGTGCGGCGAGGGCCTCTCCGAGTTCCGCGCCGTCCTGCATGGCCAGGTTGGCGCCTTCACCGTTGGGGGCGGCGAGGTGCGCGGCGTCGCCGAGCAGGGTCACCCCCGGCACCCGGTCCCAGCGGTGTCCGACCGGCAGGGCGTGGAGGGGGCGTAGGACCGGCGGGTGCCGGCTGGCGGTGATCAGGGCGGTGAGTTCCGGTGCCCAGCCGGCGTACTCCTCCGCGATCCGCGCGGTGGTGGCGGAGGGCGTGGCGGAGGTCGCGGAGGTCGCGGCGGTCGCGGCCGCATCAGTGAAGTCGACTGCCGCGAACCAGTTCTGAGGCTTCGTCAGAGTGATGTAGGCGTGGAGGGTCCCGCCCCTCTCCCGGTGAGCCACGAGCCACTTCCCCTTCTCGTCCGGGTCGAGCGCCACGAGCGTGCCGCCGCCGACCGCCTTCGCGGTGGCCGGGTGCCTGGTGTCGGCGTCGTACAGGGAGGTCTCGACGAAGGACCGGCCCACGTATGCGGGTATGGCCTCGGAGAGCAGCGGCCGGACGCGTGACCACGCGCCGTCCGCGCCCACGAGAAGGTTCGTGACGATCGCGGTGCCGCCGGCGAAGGTCACCTCGTGGTGGCCCTCGGCGAGAGGGCGGACGCCGGTGGCCTTGTGGCCCCAGTGGACGGTTCCGTCAGGAAGCGCGTCGAGCAGCATCTGCCGCAGCTCGCCGCGCTGCACCTCAGGACTGCCGCCCGTACCGTCGTCGGCCCTGTCGAACAGGACGGTCCCGTCCCGGCCGAGAAGCCGTAACGCCTGGCGGCCCTCCAGGACGATGCCGCGGAACTCGTCCATCAATCCGGCTGCCCTGAGGGCGAGTTGACCACTGCGCTCGTGGATGTCGAGCATCCCGCCCTGCGCACGCGCCGTCGGGGAGGACTCCGCCTCGTAGACCGTGACAGGGATGCCGTGGAGGTGCAGGACGCGGGCCAGGACGAGGCCGCCGAGTCCGGCGCCGATGATCGTGACAGGGGTGTGCTCAGGGGTACGGGTGTGCATGGGGCTCCTTGTGCGGCTCGCGCCTGCCGGGTGGCCCCCGGCAGGCGCGAGGGAGGGAGTGGGGAAAGGGAGGGAAACCGCAGGAAGCGGCTCAGACGACTACGACCCTGCGCCCACGCGCATGCCCGGCACGGCTGTCGACGTGCGCCACCGCGGCCTCGGCCAGCGCGTACGACTTCTCGACCGGGATGTGCAGCTTCCCCCGCGCGATGAGGCCGACCGCCTCGGCGAGCGCCCCCGCCACATCCCCGGTCACGCCGGAGAACCGCGCACCGAACTCCGGCGCACCGAGGTCCGCGATGGAGACCACCTTCCGCGGATCCCCGGTCAGTTCGACGAGCTCGCGGACCACACCCGAGCCGGCCAGATCGAGCGCCGCGTCGACCCGGCCGAGCCGCCGCACCCGCTCGACCCAGCCCTCCCCGTACGTCGTGGCGAGGGCGCCCAGGCTCCGTACGTAGTCCTGGTTCGCCGCCCCGGCGGTGCCGATCACCGTGATGCCGCGGTCGCGGGCGATCTGCAACACCGCCGATCCCACTCCCCCGGACGCGCCGCTGACCAGCAGCGTCTGTCCGGGCTCCACACCGACTTCGCCGATGATGCGCAGCGCGGTCTCCACGACCGAGGGGTATCCGGCCGCCTCCTCGAAGGTCAGGCCCTCGGGCATACGGGCCCAGGCCGACAGCACGGCGAACTCGGCATACGTACTCGACCCCCGCCCGAACACGTGGTCGCCGACCTCGACCCCGTCGACGCCCGCGCCGACCTCGTCCACCACCCCGGCGGCGTCCTGCCCGACTCCGGCGGGCAACTCGACCGGGCGGACCTTCTGGAACTGGCCTTCGCGGATCCGCCAGTCGATGGGGTTCACGCCCGCCACCCGTACGGCGACGCGTATCTGGCCGGGGCCCGCGTGGGGCTCCTCGGCGTCGGTGAGGTGCAGGACATCCGGGCCACCGAACGCGGCGAAGCTCACTCTCTTCATGCCGCCGACCGTAACACTAACGGTTAGCCCTTTGGAACGGTTAGGGTTTTTGAACCGTTACGGCTATGCACCTGATAGCGTCAGCGCATGACCGTGCCGACGACCGGGCGCCGCGAGCGCAAGAAGGCCGCGACCCGCCAGAAGATCGCCGACACCGCCCTGCGGCTCTTCCTGGAACGGGGATACGAGGCGGTGGGCATCCGCGACGTGGCGGCCGAGGCCGACGTCGCCGTCACCACGCTCTTCTCCCACTTCGCCTCGAAAGAGGCCCTGGTCTTCGAGCAGGACGACAATTTCGAGCAACGCCTCACGCAGGCGGTCACCGACCGGGCGCCGGACGAGCCGCTCATCCCCGCGCTGCGCCGCGAGATCCACGCGATGGTCCGGCACTGCACGGCGGACGGCTCCGCCCCGGTCTACCGCATGATCGACGAGTCGCGTGCCCTGCGGGAGTACGAGGAGTCGATGCGGCTGCGCCACGCGGAGTCGCTGGCCACGGCGCTCGTCGACGATCCCCGACTGACGCAGAGCGCGACGGCCTGCCGGACGATCGCGCGGTTCGTGATCGACGCCTACGCGCTGGCCCGCGAGGCCGCCGACCCGCAGGCCGCCGTGGACGAGATCTTCCAGATGATCGAGGCGGCCTGGAAAGTCGCGTGAGCAGAGAGGCCACCTGACCTGAGAAGCCGCCCGGCCTGCTACGAGCAGGGGGGGCACGGACTCTGCGCGAGCGCCCCGGACACGGCGTGCTGTGCCCGTGGGGCGGGATCCGGGGGCGGCCCCACCGGCCAGCGGGACTCCGCACCGTAACGTCACGGACGACCTCAAACGGGGGTGCCCGGCGACAGGACGCCGGGCACCCCCTCCCGCGTTCTACGGCGTGACCGTGCCCCCACCCGTCCACTCCGCGCGCAGCGCCTTCTTGTCCACCTTGCCGACCTTCGTCGTCGGCAGCCGGTCGAGGAGGACCGTCTTGCGGGGCGTGTACAGGTCGCCCAGCTCGCGGGTCACCGCCGCCGCGACCGCGACCGGGTCGACGTCGGCGTCCGGCGCCGTGGCGAGGAAGATCTGCACGGCCTCGCCGTACTCCTCGTCCGGCACGCCCACCGCCGCCGCGTTGCGCACGCCGGGCAGCGTGAGCAGGAAGTCCTCCAGGACGCGGGAGTAGACGTTGTCGCTGGTGCTGCCGGTGACGATGATGTCCTTGGCCCGGTCGACGAGGTAGAGGTACCCCTCGGCGTCGAGGTAGCCCATGTCCCCGGTGCGCAGCCAGCCCTCGTGCAGCGCCTCCGCGGTGCGCTTGGGGTCCTCGTAGTAGCCGAGCATCACCGTGTCGCCCCGGACGCACACCTCGCCGACCTGCAGGGCGGGCAGTGCCGCCGCGCTGTCCTCGCCCTCGTCACGGATCTCGATCTCGGTGTCGGCTATCGCGCGGCCGCAGCTGCGCCAGAGTTCGGGCCGCCGGGCCGCCTCCGAGGCGAGGTCGTCCGCACCGAACGCGGCGATGCCGAGCGCCTCCGACTGCCCGTAACCCTGGCCGAGCACCGGGCCGAAGACCTCGACCGCCTGCTGCAGGCGGCTGGGCGACGTGGCCGCGCCGCCGACGACGATCCGCCGCAGCTCGGGCAGGACGCCCGGCTCGCACTCCGGGTGGTCGAGCACCGCGTACAGCATGGGCGGCACGAACATGGTGGTGGTGATCCGCTCCTCGCGCAGCACCGTGAGGGCCGCGCCCGGCTCGAACTCGGGCAGCACCACGAGGACGGACCCCGTCACCAGCGCCTGGATCGACGTGAGGTGGCCGCTGCCGTGCGTGAGCAGCGTGGCGGCGAGCACCCGGTCCGTGCCCGGGGTCATGGGCGGGAAGAAGCCCGTGGAGCGTGCGCTCGGGGAGGAGTCGTCCTGCGGGGTCTCCTCCGCCAGGTCCACCAGCACGTCGTAGAGCCGGTGGCTGTGCGCGGCGAGCTTGGGGCGGCCCAGGGTGCCGCCGGTGTAGAGGACGGTGACGGCCTCGTCCGCTCCCGGGGCGGGCACGCCGTCGGGGCGGGTCTCGGGGCAGTCGGCCGCGTCCGCCACGGCCAGCAGGTCCGTGCACTGCCGCGCACACGGCCCGAGGCCGAGCAGCGCCGGTGAGTGGAGGCTGCGGCCCGCGGCGTCGGCCGCCCGGTCCGCGAAGAGGGGGTCGGTGATCACCGCGCGTGCCCCGGACTGCTCGACCAGGGCGGCGAGTTCGCCGGGCCCGGGCTCGGGGGGCAGGAACACGACGCGGCAGCCTATGAGGTGCACCGCGAGCTGGACGAGGACGGAGTCCACGCGGTTGGCCAGGAATAATCCCACTCCGTCGCCGGGCACGAGGCCCTGGCGGCGCAGCGCGTGCCCCAGGCGGAACAGCCGCCTCCGGGCTTCCCCCCGGGTCAGCCGCTGTGCACCCTGGACGAGCGCCTCGGCGTTCTCGTCCTTGTGCCAGTGCTCCAGGATGTGGTCCAGGTACGTCCGCGGCCCTGATCTTCCCTGTGCGTTAACGATCATGAACCCATGCAAACACGCCCCACGGGGATCGCTGATGCGCAGGGGCCACCTTCGGCCACGGGCCGGCGGAGGGCAGGTGGCATGATCGGGCCCTGCACCTCTTCACCCAGCCTCGAACAAAACGGCCAAACCATTGATACCTATACCTTCGCGGAATTCTTCGCGAATTGACCGCAGAATCCTGTGGGCCGCCGCGACCGCGGTGGCCCTCGGGTTCCTCGTCGCCCTGGAGATCGCCGCGCGCCACTACGGGGGCGTGCCGGGACCGATCACCAACCAGGCGCGAGAGGTGATCTTCCCGCCCAAGCCGGGGCCGCTGTACGGCGGTCTGGGGCTGATGATGGTGGTGCTCACCTGGCGGCAGCGGTTCATCGCGGCCGGCGCCGCGGTCGGCATCGACCTCGTCTTCATCCTGGTGCGGTGGGCGGCCGGCGTCGAGGTGCCCGAGGACCAGTTCTTCGGCAACGGCGCGCTGTGGGCGATGCTCGGCTGTGCGGTCTTCGCGCTCACGCGCCGCACCGGCCAGGAGAGGCTCCTGCTGCTGAAGGGCGTGGGCCTCGGCCTGCTCCTGGTGACCGGGCGCAAGGCCGGTGACACCTGGCTGCTCATCACGTCGAAGACCCGCCCGACCGTCCTCGACCCGTACGTGGCGGCCGCCGACCACGCGCTGGGCAACCCGTCGTGGCTGGCCGGCCGGCTGCTGGAGGCCAGCGGCCCGGTCACCACCCACGTCCTCGACCTGGTCTACGCGCAGCTCGCGGTGGCCGCGGTCGTCGTCGCCGTGTACCAGCTGCGCAACGTGGCGGCCGAGGGGCGCTTCCCGCGCCACCACCTGGTGCGCACCTTCCTGGTGATCGGGGTCATCGGGCCGGGCGTCTACATGCTCTTCCCGGTGGTCGGGCCGATCTTCGCGTACGGTCCCGGCACCTCGGGCACCGGCGGCGTCGAGTGGGCGGTGGCCAACGTGTGGCCGCACACGGCGCCGTCGATCGGCGTCCCGCACCCGGTGCCGTACGACGGGATCACCCCGCGCAACTGCATGCCCAGCCTGCACACGGCATGGGCCACCACGATCTTCATCCACTCCCGCAAGGGCCCCCGCCTGCTGCGGTACGCGGGCACGTTCTGGCTGGTGGCCACCCTCTGCGCGACGCTGGGCTTCGGCTACCACTACGGCGTGGACCTCGTCGCGGGCATCGTGTTCGTGCTGACCGTCGAGGCGGCCCTGCGCGCGTACGACCGCGGCTGGGACCGGGCGGGGGTTCGACTGGTCGCCCACGGCACCGTGGTCTTCGCCGCGCTCCTGCTGTCGTACCGCTGTCTGCCGCAGGAAATGGCCGCCAACCCCTGGCTGTTCGGCCCCCTGGTCCTCCTGGCGATGGCCTCCGTGATCTACGGATACGTACGCACCACCAGGGCCTGGGAGCCGAAGATCGCGCCGGCGAAACCGCTGGAACCGCAGCCCGAGCTGATCTAGGGCCCGCCCGGGCCGCGGTTCCCGTCAGGGCCGGAGAGGTCGTGTCCGGCCCCCCTTCTCCGTCAGCGGCCGGTCGTGCCGCAGGTCGTCGAAGAGCCGGGCCGACCTCTTGGCGTCCCACTTGAGGACGTTGCCCTTGGGCGTGGGGACGCCGATGCCGGAAACGGGCACGTTGATCTGCTTGCCCTTGCCGCCGGTCACGCTCTGCACGGCCCGGAACATGGTGCTGAGCTCGCGCAGGCTCATGCCCTTGTCGACGATGAGCGTGTCGAGGCCCGCCTGCACGGCCGGGCCGATCTCCGTCGGGTCGAAGAGCGTGCCGGGCCGGGCGGCCTGCTGGGCGAGGGCCGCCAGGAACTTCTGCTGGTTCCTGGACCGGCCCAGGTCGCCCTCCTTCTCCTGGTGCCGCTGGCGGACGAAGGCGAGCGCCTGCTTGCCGTTCAGGGTGTGACAGCCCTTGCGCAGATCGGCGCCCGACTTCTTGTCCCTG
The DNA here is from genome assembly GCF_050510915.1 of Streptomyces odontotermitis. Lineage (NCBI taxonomy): Bacteria > Bacillati > Actinomycetota > Actinomycetes > Kitasatosporales > Streptomycetaceae > Streptomyces > Streptomyces odontotermitis. The sequence continues at coordinate 13,055 of NZ_JBNJLS010000009.1, forward strand.
ATGTCGCGGTCCAGGCACATCTCGACGCCGCCGATGGCGTCCACGATGTTCACGAACCCGGCGAAGCCGATCTCCGCGTAGTGGTCGATGCGCAGCCCGGTGTTCTTCTCGATGGTGTGCACGAGGAGTTCGGGCCCCCCGTAGGAGAAGGCCGCGTTGAGCTTGTCCCCCTCGGGCCGCTTCGTCTTGCCCGTCAGCGTGTCCAGACGGCCGGGCACGGTCACCCACGAGTCGCGCGGCAGGCTGACCATGCTGGTGCCGTGGGCGCCGGTGTGCAGCAGCATCATCGAGTCGGTGCGCCGCCCGCCGCCCCCGCCCGCGTGCAGGTCCTTCACGTCGCCGTCGGAGAGCCCGTCGCGGCTGTCCGAGCCCACGATCAGGTAGTTGGTGCCCTCGCCGGGCGGCGGACGGTCCCCGTACGCGCCGAGGTCGACGTCCCGCTGGAGCCGGGTCTCGGCCCAGCCGTACGTGCCGCCCACCGCGACCGCCACGACGGCCAGCAGCGTGAGCACCACCCGCCGCAGCCTCCTGCGCTTCACCTTCGACTGCCGGGCGTGGGCGCGCCGGGGCCCGTAGTGGGAGCTGGGCCGCTCGGCGAACCGCTCGCGCGCGGCGGAGTCGTCCAGAACCGGTTCCGTCATGGTCAACTCCCTTGAAGGCTCGGCCGCGTCTCATCGGGCGGCACTTCCGGTGCTTCTGACGCGTCCGGGGCTCCCGGGGATCCCGTGCCGTCCGGGGCTTCGAGCAGATACGGGTCCGCCGTCCCCGTGCGCTTCATGCTGTGCCACTTCAGACGGGTGCCGAGCAGCGCCGTCGTCACGGAGTGGATGACCACCAGGTACATCAACTGCCGGTAGACGAACTGCTGGAGCGGCAGCACCCACAGCACGCGCAGCCGTTCCCGGTCGAGCCGCAGCGCGTACGCGGCGGTGACCAGCTGGACGGAGAGGAAGCCGAACCAGACGAGGGCCGCCTCCACGGGGTCGCGGAACAGGGCCCCGAACAGGGCGAACATGTCCACGACCGGGGCGCACAGCGGCAGCACGATCTGGAACAGCGTGACGTAGAGCATGACGCGGCGGCCGAAGCGCCCGGCGGGCCCGACCTCCACCGCCGCGTGCCGGTGCTTCCACATCGCCTGGAGGGTGCCGTAGCACCAGCGGTAGCGCTGGCGCCACAACTGCCGCACGCTGGTGGGCACTTCGGTCCAGGCGACCGCCGACTCCTCGTAGACGACGCGCCAGCCGGCCCGCCACAGCGCCATGGTGAGGTCGGTGTCCTCGGCCAGGGTCTCGTCGCTGACACCGCCGATGCCCATCAGCGCGTCCCTGCGGAAGGCCCCGATCGCCCCCGGCACCGTCGGCATGCACTCCAGGACCTCGAACATCCGCCGGTCGAGGTTGAAGCCGAGGACGTACTCCAGGTGCTGCCACTTGCCGAGGAGACGGCGCCGGTTGCCGACCTTGGTGTTGCCGCTGACCGCCCCCACCGCGGGGTGGGCGAGCGGCTGGATCAGCCGGGCCAGCGACTCGGGTTCGAAGATGGTGTCCGCGTCGACCATGACCACGATGTCGTACCGGGCGTGCGCCAGGCCGGTGTTGAGGGCGCTGGGCTTGCCGCTGTTGGGCTGCCGGATGACCGTCACGCGCGGATCGTCGATGCTCTCGGCGATGTCGGCGGTGGCGTCGGTCGAGCCGTCGTCGATCACGATGATCTGCAGGTGCGCGTGGGTGGAGGCCAGCAGCGAGTACACCGTCCCCGCGATCCCGGCCTCCTCGTTGTACGCGGGCACCAGGACCGTCACCGGGTCCCGCACCTCGCGCAGCCGGGGCGCGCCCGGCCGGTAGCGGCGCAGCCTGCGCACATGGAGCCGGGCGAACAGCGCGAACAGCAGCATCCGCAGGACTCCGAGCACACCCGTGAGGGTCAGCGTCCACACCATCACGGTGAGGAAGGCGTGCCCGAGCCGCTGCGACCAGATCAGGCCCTCCCCCTTGATCTCCTGCGCGACCGGCACCGCGTCGACGAAGGAGGGGCGGCCGAGCCCCTTGCTGACCGTGGTGAACCGCTTCACGCTCTGGTCCCGCAGCAGGTCCTCGGCCTCGTGGTAGCCCAGGTCGGTCTGGCTGTGCTGGGTCACCAGGCCCCGCCACGGCTTGCGGTCCTTGTGGTCCGAGGCGACCACGAGGTACCCCTGCTCCGCGGCGCGCCGCGCGGCCGGCCACTGCGGGCCGCAGAGCGTGTCCGCGGCCGTGGTGTGCGGCAGCCGCAGCAGGGTGGTGCTGATCCCGGCCGCGCCCGCGAACGCGCTCTGGGTGAGCGACAGTTCGAGACGCGCGCGCAGCGGCGAGGCCACGCCCAGATCGCCCCCGCTGTACGTGTACGAGCCGACCTCGTGGCCCTCGTCCAGGATCCGCCGCAGCAGCTCCGGCTGCTCGGCCGCGTCCTTCCCGTAGACGAAGAAGGTGGCCCGCGCGTGGTGCCTGCGCAACAGGTCGAGCAGGCGCGGCGTCCACTTCGGGTCGAACCCGCCGTCGAAGGTGAGCGCGACCGTCCCGCGCGGCATGGCCGCGGTGGTCACGCCCCGCGGGCCGAACCGCAGCAGCGGCTTCCCGTCGTCGGCCTCGCGCGGGATCGGGCGGGTGCACGGCGGTTTGGTGCGCGCGGCGTCGACCTGATGGGTCGTCCAGCCCTCGAAGAGGAGGGCGACGGCCACCACCAGGAGCACGAGGAGGAGGACGACCCAGTGGCCGCGCGGCGGTCGGCGGACGGCGGCGCCCCGCCTCACTGCCGAATGCCTCCGGCCGGCGCCGGTCCCGCTCTGTCGGCATCCGCCCCCGAATGCCCGGAAGACCCGGAAGACCCGGAAGTCCCGGACGGCGCCGACCCGTTCGTCCCCGGCGGCTGCGAGCCGACGGGCTGCCGGAGCCCGCTGACCACCATGCCGACGAAGAGCAGGAAGCCCAGGCAGACGAGGCCCACGACCAGCGCCATGCCGCGCAGGGTGCGCCTGCGCCAGCCCGACGGGTCGACGAATATGGGGAGTTCGGACCCGGCGAGGAGTGGCGGCTCGGCCGCCGGGTCGCGCCAGGCCCGGTCCGGGTACTGCTGCGCCCCTCGCGCAGGGGGTATCGGCGACGATCGCCCGTCGTGCGGTGTGCTGGCTATGTGGGGGATGCCCTGCACTGTTGCTCCTGATCTGCGGCCGCGCACGCGCGGCTCTTTATGTGTGGGGGGTACGGGCCCGGGGGCCACGAGCCATCGACCCTACTCGCGCACCTGGGTGGCGGGGCAACAGGGCACCCAGGAGCGGCAGATGACCCTCGTTTGCGAATGATGATCTTGCGCGGTTAGTGTCAACGGCGCCTAAATGCGCGGCAATGCGCAATAAGGGACCACTCAGACAACTCCAGCCACTCCACACAACAGGGGGACACTCATGAACAAGCGCCTGATCGGCACCTGGGCAGCGTCGGCGGTCGTCGCTCCGGCCCTGCTCCTCGCGGGCTCGGGCACGGCATCCGCGAACGGGAACGTCTCGTGGAAGAACAAGGGCAACGGCCTGTGCCTGATGTACGGGAACGGCATGGTGCTCACGGGCAGCGCCTGCGGCAAGGCGGGCGGCTCCTGGTACGAGACCAAGCAGTCCGACGGCACGTTCACGCTGAAGACCCTCGGCTACTGCCTCGACAGCAACAAGGCCGGCAAGGTCTACGCCATCAAGTGCAACGGCGGGAACAACCAGAAGTGGAGCGAGATCAAGACGGCGGGCGGCTGGCGCCTGGTGAACAAGGCCACGAACCTCACTCTTGGCTCGAACGGCCAGCACATGGTCTACACGGGCATCGACGCCGGTGGTAAGTACCAGCGCTGGTCGTAACTCCCGGCTCCAACTCCCGGACTCCGGGCCCCAGCTCCTGGACCCCGAGCCCCAACTCCCGGACTCCCGGCCCTATCCGGCCACGGGCAGGCTTCGCACCGAGGGCTCGGCCTGTGCCACCGGCTGGGCGGGCCGGGACGTGGCGGCGGACTCGGCGGACCGGCCGGACTGGGCGGACTGGAAGGTCTGCAGCAGGTCCGCCGCCACGCTCACCGCGATCGTGGCCGGTTCCTTGCCGGAGATCTCCGGCAGACCGATCGGCGTCTTGATCCGGTCGATCGTCGCGTCGTCGTGACCGCCCTCGGTGGACAGCCGCTTGCGGAAGCGCGCCCACTTCGCGGCCGAGCCGATGAGGCCGATCGAGCCGAGGTCAGGGGTGCGCAGGGCGGCGTCGCACAGCGCGGCGTCCTCGGCGTGGTCATGGGTCATGATCAGCACGTGGGTGCCGGGTGCCAGCTCCTCGAGCACCTCCTCCGGCAGCAGCGGAGTGTGGTGCACATGGACCTGCGCCACCGCGTCGTCGAGCACCTCGAGCCGTTCCTCGGTGAGCATCTCCGGGCGGGTGTCGATCAGATGCAGGTCCATGTCGTGGCGGGCCAGGATGCGCGCCAGCTCGTAACCGACGTGCCCGACACCGAAGATCGCCACCGCCGGCACCACCGGCAGCGGTTCGAGCAGCACGCTGACGGCGCCGCCGCAGCACTGCACGCCGTGCCGGCTGGTGACCTTGTCGTTGAGGGCGAAGTCCATCAGCTCGGGCTCCGGGCCGGGCGCGGCGATCAGCTCGCGCGCCCGGTCCACGGCGACGGCCTCGATGTTGCCGCCGCCGATGGAACCCCACGTCTCGGTCTCGCCCACGACGAGCTTGGCACCGGGCTTGCGGGGTGCGTGGCCGCGCACGGTCGCGACGGTCACGAGCACGCCGGTCTCCCGGCGAGCCCGCAACCGCGCGACCGCGGCCACCCACGTCATGTCAGGCATTGCTCAGGGCGCTTGCCGTGCTGGGGGCCTCGATGTCGCTGCCCGAGGCGTCGCCGCCGCGGGCCGCCTCGATCGCCCAGAACACCGCTTCCGGCGTCGCGGGCGAGGCGAGATCCACGCTGACCCCCGCGGGCCCGAACGCGGCGGCGGCCTGCCGCAGCGCCTCGCGCACCGAGAACGCCAGCATCAGCGGGGGCTCACCGACCGCCTTGGAGCCGTACACGGCACCCTCTTCGGTGGCGTTCTCCAGAAGGTGGACGTTGAACTCCTCGGGCATCTCCGAGAAGCTCGGCAGCTTGTACGTGCTGGCCGCCTGGGTCTGCAGCCGGCCGCGGTGCGGGCCCTCGCTGGTGTCCCAGCGCAGGTCCTCGAGCGTCAGCCAGCCCGCGCCCTGCACGAACCCGCCCTCGACCTGACCGATGTCGATCATCGGCGAGAGGCTGTCGCCGACGTCGTGGACGATGTCCACGCGCCGGATGCGGTACGCGCCGGTGAAGCCGTCCACCTCGACCTCGGTCGCGGCGGCGCCGTTCGCGAAGTACTTGAACGGCGAGCCCCGGAACGTCTTCGCGTCCCAGTGCAGCCCCTCGGTCCGGTAGTAACCGGCCGCCGAGAGCTGGACGCGCTGGAAGTACGCGGTGCGCACCAGGTCGTCCCAGGCCAGCTCCTTGTCGCTGCCGAGGGCGCGCGCGACGCCCTCGACGATCCGCACGTCCGAGGAGTTGGCGCCCAGCTGGGTGCCGGCCACCTGCAGCAGGCGCTCACGCAGCTGCTCACAGGCGTTCTTGATGGCACCGCCGTTGAGGTCCGCGCCGGAACTGGCCGCGGTGGCCGAGGTGTTGGGCACCTTGTCGGTCCGCGTCGGGGCGAGCCGCACCTTGTGCAGCGGGATGCCGAGCGTGGTCGCGGCCACCTGCATCATCTTGGTGTGCAGGCCCTGGCCCATCTCGGTGCCGCCGTGGTTGATCAGGACGGAGCCGTCCTTGTAGATCAGCACCAGGGCGCCGCCCTGGTTGAAGGCGGTGAGGTTGAACGAGATGCCGAACTTGATGCCGGTGATCGCGAGCGCCCGCTTGGTGTTCGGGTGCGCGGCGTTGAAGGCCGCGATCTCGCGCTTGCGGTCGGCGACGTGGCCGTCGTCCTGCACCTGCTGCCAGACCGTGGAGATCCGGTCGGCCTGGGTGACGGGCTGCCCGTACGGCGTGGTCTGGCCCTGGCCCGGCTGGTAGAAGTTGCGCTCGCGCAGCTCCATGGCGTCCAGGCCGAGCTTCGGGGCGACGCGGCCGAGGATGTCCTCGATCACGAGCATGCCCTGCGGTCCGCCGAAGCCCCGGAACGCCGTGTTGGACACGGTGTTGGTCTTGGCGATGCGACCGGCGACCCGCGCGTTGGGGATCCAGTACGTGTTGTCGATGTGGCACAGCGCGCGGGCGAGCACCGGCTCCGACAGGTCCAGGCTCCAGCCGCCGTCGGCGGTCAGCGTCGCGTCGAGCGCCTGGATGCGGCCCTCGGCGTCGAAGCCGATCTTCCACGTGGCGTTGAAGCCGTGGCGCTTGCCGGACATCGTCAGGTCCTGGGTCCGGTTGAGCCGGAAGCGGACCGGGCGGCCGGTGAGCTTGGCGCCGAGCGCGGCGACGGCCGCGAAGCCGTGCGGCTGCATCTCCTTGCCGCCGAAGCCGCCGCCCATGCGCAGGCACTGCACCGTGATCTCGTGGCTCGGCACACCGAGCACGTGGGAGACGATCTCCTGGGTCTCCGAGGGGTGCTGGGTGCTGCTCTGGATGAACACCTGGCCGTTCTCGTCGACCTGGGCGAGGGCCGCGTGCGTCTCCAGGTAGAAGTGCTCCTGGCCGGCGAAGGTGAACTCGCCGGAGAACACGTGCGCGGACTCGGCGAAGCCGGCGTCGATGTCGCCGGTCTCCATCACGGGCCGGGCGCCGTGGAAGCTCTCGGCCTCGATCGCCTCCTTCACCGTGACCAGGGAGGGCAGCTCCTCGAGCTCCACCTCGACGGCCTCGGCACCGAGCCGGGCCGCCTCCAGGGTCTCGCCGAGCACCCAGGCGACGGCGTGGCCGTAGAACATGACCTCGTCGGGGAAGAGCGGCTCGTCGTGCTTCATGCCCGCGTCGTTCTCGCCGGGCACGTCGGCGCCGGTCAGCACCCGGACCACACCGGGCACCGCGAGCGCCGCCTCGGTACGGAGGGCGGTGATGCGGCCGCGGGCCTTCATGACCTGGACCGGGTAGGCGTGCAGCACGTCCTTGGTGCGCTGCACCAGGTCGTCGGTGTAGAGCGCGTGGCCGGTGACGTGCAGGCCGGCGCTCTCGTGCGCCATCGAGACACCGACAACGGGCTTTTCGGGACGCTCGGACAGATGGCTCATGACGACACCGCCTCAGTGGTCTGTGCGTGCAGCTTCAGCAGGCTCTGGCCGAGCATCGCGGAGCGGTAGAGGGAGCTCGCGCGATGGTCACTCATCGGCGTGCCCTCGCCCCGCAGTACCTTGGCCGCGGCCTCAACGGTCTCCGCCGACCAGGGCTTGCCCTCCAGGGCGGCCTCGGTGGCGAGCGCGCGGATCGGGGTGGCGGCCACGCCGCCCAGACCGATGCGCGCCGTGCGGACGATCCCGCCCTCGATGTCGAGCGCGAAGGCGACGGCGACGCTGGAGATGTCGTCGAAGCGCCGCTTGGCGATCTTGTGGAAGCCGGTGACGGGCGCCAGCGGCCGCGGGATGCGCACCGCGCGGATCAGCTCGTCGGGACGGCGGACGCTCTGCCGGTAGCCGGTGAAGTAGTCGGCCAGCGGAACCACGCGCTCACCGTCGGCGTCGGCGAGCACCACCGACGCCTCCAGGGCGAGCAGGACCGGCGGGCTGTCACCGATGGGAGAACCGGTACCCAGGTTTCCGCCGAAGGTCGCGCTGTTGCGGATGAGCCGGGAGGCGAACTGCGGGAAGAGCTCGGCGAGGAGCGGAACTTCACCGTCGAGACGACGCTCGATCTCGGTGAGCGTCAGCGCGGCGCCGATCTCCAGGTAATCGTCCTCGACGCGCAGCTCCCGCATTTCGGCGAGCCGGTCGACGGCGACCACGCAATCCGCGCGCCGGGAGCGGATGTTCACCTCGACGCCGAAGTCGGTGGAACCGGCGACGACGACCGCGTCGGGCCGCTCGCGCAGGAACTGCAGCGTTTCGGCGAGGGTGTTCTTCCGGACGAATGCCTTGTCGTCCTGGGTGTATTCCGTGGCGACCGGCTCCGGCGGGGCCTGCTCGCGGCGCTGCGCCAGCGGGTCCTCGTCGGTGGGCTCGCCGACGGCGAAGGCGGCGTCCCGGATCGGGCGGTAGCCGGTGCAGCGGCACAGGTTTCCGCTCAGCGAGTGCAGGTCGAAGCCGTTCGGACCGTGCTCGGCGTCGGCCTCGTGGGCCTCGTCCGTCGCGGTCTTGGCGGCCTCATCGGCGTCGCCGTGCGCACAGCGGTCGGGCCGGTAGTACTCGGAGGCCATGCTGCAGATGAACCCGGGGGTGCAGTAGCCGCACTGCGAACCGCCGCGGACCGCCATCTCCTCCTGTACGGGGTGCAGCGTGTCCGGCGTTCCGGGGGCACCGGGGGTGGCGAGACCTTCGGAGGTGATGACCTCCTGGCCGTCGAGCGCCGCCGCCGGGACCAGACAGGCATTGACCGCCACCCAGTCCGTGGGCTTGTTCACGCCGGGCCGGGCCACGAGGACCGAACAGGCGCCGCATTCACCCTCGGCACAGCCTTCCTTGGTGCCGGTCAGACCACGCTCGCGCAGGAAATCCAGCGCCGTGGTGTGGGGGGCGGCCGGTGAAATCGGCTGCTCTTTCCCGTTGACCGTGATCCGCGCCTCTACCATGGCACATCCTCATTTCGCGCGGTCAATCTAACTATCCTAGTCGCCATTAAAGGATCTTTCTCTTTCGGTCGCGCAGCCCGAGAACCCAGAGCGCAAATCAGCACGCAGCGACGTGCCGGAGACAGTGAAGGAGATCAAGAGAATCCGGAGCCCGAAAATGGGCATGCCGGAACAAAGGGGGGCTGGTCAGCAGCCGTGCGCTACGCGACCCGGAACCCAGGCGGCCCGCTGAGCGAGGCGATGCAGGTCGGAGATGATCGACATCCGACTTCGCCTCCTTTCAATAACTCACTGGCCGGTTCGTCGAAATTACGACGCCGTGGGGCCACGGGTCAAGCGGCCGCATGGAATCCAGCGGAACCCATGGCATACCTACTAGACGCCCCAAAACGGACAGTTCGCCCCCAGAACGCACTCACCACCGCCACCCCTTGCACGCATTCATAGATCCAATGCCACTAATAGGCAATGAAATGCAGGCCCCCGCGCCCCTCCGCTTCACTTTCCAAGGATCCACACGTGACGACAGGGAGCATCGACCACAGCGGGCCGCAGATGCGAGGCAAAAGCCGATGACGGAGCAAAAGAAGCCACCTGCAAAGGGACGGCGCGTTCGTATGTGCCCGTCACAGGTGGCCGAGTGATTCTCTGGGAGATCGTCTGGGAGATCGGGCGAGATCAGTCGTGCGGCGCCTGCCCGCTCACCCGGTGATCGGCGTGACTGAGCGCCTCCATGACCAGTCGGCGCAGATGCCCGTCGCGCAGGCTGTAGTACATGTGGCGGCCCTCGCGCCGCGCCTCCACCAGACCCGCGAGCCGCAGCTTCGCCAGGTGCTGGCTGACGGCGGTACGGGACGACGTCCCGATCCGCTCGGCCAGCGAGCCGACGTCCGACTCCTCCTGCGCGAGCAGCCACAGCACATGCAGCCGCGTCGCGTCCGAGAGCAGCGCGAAGACCTCCGTCGCCTCGGCGAGACGCGCGCCGTCGGGAGCGCGCAGATGCGCATGGGGTGCAGCTGGAAGGGGGTCGCGATCGGCCATGCGCACAGCCTAGAGCGCGCCGGACCTCCGGTCGCATCTTTCATGTGCGCAGGTGCGCACATATGGAGTACGGTAGTGGCGTCGGCCGCCCCCACCGGTCGAGGAGTGCCACCTGGTCAGGAGTGATCGCCCCATGCTGTCCGTCCTGCGCAACCGCACCTACCGCAACCTGTTCGCCGCCCAGGTCGTCGCCCTGACCGGCACCGGCCTCGCGACGGTCGCGCTGAGCCTGCTCGCGTACGACATCGCGGGCGCGGGCGCGGGTGAGGTGCTCGGCACGGCGCTCGCGATCAAGATGGGCGCGTATGTGCTCATCGCCCCCGCCATCGGAGCCGTCGCCGACCGGCTGCCGCGCCGCACCCTGCTGGTGGGCGCCGACCTGATCCGGGCGGCGGTCGCCCTGTGCCTGCCCTTCGTCGGCCAGGTCTGGCAGGTGTACGTCCTGATCTTCCTGCTCCAGTCCGCGTCGGCCGCGTTCACGCCCACCTTCCAGGCGGCCATCCCCGACGTGCTGCCCGAGGAGCGCGACTACACGCAGGCCCTGTCGCTGTCCCGCCTCGCCTACGATCTGGAAAGCCTCTTCAGCCCGGCCCTCGCGGGGCTGCTGCTGACGGTGATGACGTACAACTGGCTGTTCACCGGCACCGTGGTGGGCTTCATCGGCTCGGCGGTGCTTGTGGTCTCGGTGGCGCTCCCGAAGCCCGTCGCCGCCGCCGCTCCCCGCTCGGGATCCGTCTACGCCAAGGCCACCGCGGGCAGCCGCCTCTTCTTCCGGCTGCCGCAGCTGCGCTCGCTGCTGGCGCTGAACATGGCGGTCGCCGCCGCGAGCGCCCTCGTGACCGTGAACTCCGTGGTGTACGTGCGGTCGGTGTTCGGCCTCTCGGCGGGCTCGCTGTCGCTGGCGCTCGGCGCGTACGGCGCCGGGTCGATGGCCGTGGCGCTGGCGCTGCCGCGCGTCCTGGACCGGGTGTCGGACCGGGCCGTGATGCTGCGCGGCGCGCTGCTGCTCGTGCTGGTCTTCGCCGGGGTCGGCGTCATCACCGCCTCGACGGGCGGGAGTTGGCGCTGGCCCGCGCTCCTCGCGGCGTGGGCGGTGTTCGGCGCCGCGTGCTCGATGGTGCTCACCCCGACGGGCCGGGTGATCCGGCGTTCGGCGCCGCCCCGGGAGCGCACGGCGGCGTTCGCCGCGCAGTTCTCGCTGTCGCACGCGTGCTGGCTGCTCACCTACCCCCTGGCGGGCTGGCTGGGCGGCCGGGCCGGACTGGTGTGGGCCGTGGCCGCGCTCGGGGGCATCGCGCTCGTCGCGTCGGCGGCGGCGGTGCGGCTGTGGCCCGTACGGGAAGGGACGGCAGCAGCGGTAGTAGTGGTGGCCGAGCCCGGACGCACTCACGGAACCGCCCCCGCCGCGCCCGACCACCTGCACGTGGTCAACACCGCCTCACTGCCCACGTGTTGGCAGCACGGCAACCGCCCGGTGACAAGCGGGCCGCACGCCCACTGCTGAACACCTGTGGAAAGCAGGCACAAGCGCAGCGCACTTCCCGGCACCATGCCCCCATGGACATGGCGGACGTGGGCGCCATCGCTGCCCTTCTCTCCCTGCTCTCCATTCCCGTGGCCCTCGTCGCGGCGTGGTGGAGCAAACGCGGCACCGAGCGTTCCCACGACCAGTGGTGGCGCTCTCAACTCGGCGGCGCGGCAACGGAGTTCCTCCGCGCGACGGACGCACTGACGGAGACGGTGAAGCGGCTGCCCACTCTCGCGTACGAGCTGCGCGGGCCGCTCCTCCAGGAGAGCTCCGCGGCGGTGGTGGGCGCGCATGCCCCGCTGGAGCTCATCGCCCCGGCGGACCTGCTGCCCCCGGCCGGGCAACTGCGCGACCAGTGCCGGTACTTGGAGCGTGTGGCCCTGGACCGTGCCGTGCTCCGCTGCGCGATCTCGGCCCTGGAAGGGGACGGAGCGAGCGGATGGTGCTGCTCCTGCCCGACCGAGGAGGAGCCCTGCGACGACGAGCAGCACGGCGCGGCCTGGGTCGCCTGGGAGCTCCTCACCCGATGGGCGGGCAAGGAGGCCGAGGAGCGGAGGAACGACCGGGACCTGCTGGACTTCTGCCTGCGCGAGAGCGGCACCCTGTCCGACGCGCAGATCATCCAGGTGCTCGCGCTCGCCGATCGCTGCCCCGCGGGCTGGGACCGGCTGATCGGCGGCTGGGCCCGGGACCCGCTCATGGAGCGCGTCGAATCCGCCCGGGAGGACTTCGTCACCGCCGCCCGGGCCGCGTCCCTCACCGACTGGCGTACGGCAGCAGCGCCATCTCCCGCGCGTTCTTGATGGCGACGGCCAGGTCCCGCTGCTGCTGGACCGTCACGCGGGTGACGCGGCGGCTGCGGATCTTGCCCCGGTCGGAGAGGAACTTCCGCAGCAGGTCGGTGTCCTTGTAGTCGATGTACGTGATTCCGGCGGCCTCGAGCACGCTGGGGCGGGACGCGGTGGGCTTGCGGGGGTCGTGGCGGCGGGGCACGGGGGCTTCTCCTTGGGCGATTGGGCGATTGGGCGATCGGGTGCTTGGGTGCTTGGGTGCAGGTGCTGAGGTCGTCGTTGTTGTGGTCGTTGCCGTGATGACGGTGGCCACGGGGTGGGTCAGGCCGCGTCCAGCAGGGAGTCGAAGGCGGGCGGCAGGCTCTTCCAGGCGTCGCGCCCCGATGCGTACTCCGCGTCCGTCAACAGGCAGGAGTCCAGGAGCCGTTCGAGGCCGTCCCGGTCCAGTCCGGGCGACGTGAAGACGAGGTGCTGGCAGCAGTCGCCGTGGTCGGGGTGCCAGTCGAGCGCGGCCGCCGCCCGGCGCATGGGCGGGACCAGTTCCCAGGCCGCGTCGGGCAGGGACGCCAGCCAAGGCCCGGCGTTCTCCACGCACAGGGCTCCCCCGGCCGCGTCCCAGGCCAGCAGCGTGTCGGGGCGCTCGGCCAGCCAGAAGCGGCCACGGCTGCGGGCGGCGGCGCAGCACAGATCCTCCAACGCCGCGTACAGACGCTCGGGATGGAACGGACGGCGCCGCCGCCACACGAACGTGGCGACGCCCGACTCGTCGGCGTCCTGCGGCAGGAGCGCGCACGCAGGGTGCTGCGCGGCCGCGGCCGCCTCGACGTCGAAGCCGCCGAGCGCGACCCGGGCGAGCTCGGCGGACGCGGCCGGCACCCGGCGGGCGGTGGGGTGCAGCTGGGCGAGCAGGGCGTGGTCCTCGTCGTCGGCCTCGTCGCTGTCGACTACGGCGAGGACGGGCGCGTACTCCAGCTGCCGGGCCCAGGTGTCGCCGACGGTGCGCCGGTCGGTGGGGGCCGCCGCGAGGCCGGTCTCGGCCAGGTCGTCGCCGTTGGCGAGGTACGGCAGGACGAGCGCGGGGTCCACGGCGGTGAGCACACCGGCCAGGTGCAGCCGGTCGCCGCCGTGCGCGGCGACGACCTCCGCCATGGCCTTCGGCTCGACCGAGTCCCACAGTTCGACGACGGCGAGCCGGGTCAGGCCCCCGTCCGCCATCCTCGCCAGCTCCGGTACCAGGTCCTCGCGCAGCGCGCAGCACGCACAGTCGTTGACGAGGGGCGTCTCGCCCCGGGAGAGGGTGCCGGAGGCGTCGCGGATCAGCCGGAGCACCGTACCGTCGCGGGCCTCGGTCAGGTCGTGGTGCAGGGCGACGCTGCCCGGCACGCCCCGCAGGAGGCGTTCGACGACCTCCTTGCGGGCGTCGGCGTGCAGCCCGGCGACGATGACGACGGGAAGCCTCTGCTGTGGCTGTTCGCGCGCCATCAACGAACCCCGGTTCCGGCCCCGGCTCCGCCCCCGGCCCCGTAACGACGCTCGAAGCGTTCGACGCGGCCGGCGGTGTCGAGGACCCGGGCGGTCCCCGTGTAGAAGGGGTGGCTCGCCGAGGAGGTCTCCACCTCGACGAGCGGATACGTGGCGCCGTCCTCCCACTCGACGGTCTTGTCGCTGGTCATCGTGGAGCGGGTGAGGAAGGCGACGCCGGAGGCCGTGTCGCGGAAGACGACGGGCCCGTAGGCGGGGTGGATTCCGGGCTTCATGGCAGAGCCTTTCGGTGGCGGTAGGCGGTAGGCGATGGGGACGCTTCAGCGCTCTTCGCGGAAGTCGACGTGCCGGCCGACGACGGGGTCGTACTTGCGCAGCACGAGGCGGTCGGGGTCGTTGCGGCGGTTCTTGCGCGTGACATAGGTGAACCCGGTGCCCGCCGTGGAGCGGAGCTTGATGACCGGGCGGATCTCGTTGCGTGCCATGGGGCTAGTATATGGCAACGGTTTTCATTTCCAATAGCGAGTTCCGTCGGTCCCGCCGGACCACCGGCCACCCGCCCCCCTCCAGAGAGGCAGCCCCACCCATGTCCGCCCACTGCCAGCTGACCGGCGCCCAGCCGGGATTCGGCAACGCCATCTCCCACTCCCACCGGCGCACCTCGCGCCGCTTCGACCCGAACATCCAGCGCAAGCGCTACTGGCTCCCCAGCGAGGGACGGCACGTCCGTCTGCGGCTGAGCGCCAAGGCGATCAAGACGGTGGACGCGATCGGCGTCGAGGCCGCCGTGGCCCGGATCCGCGCGCGGGGAGGGAAGGTCTGATGGCGAAGAAGAGCAAGATCGCGAAGAACGAGAAGCGCAAGGAGACCGTCGAGCTCTACGCGGCCCGGCGGGCCGAGCTCAAGGAGGTCATCCGGCGCCCGTCCGCAACTCCCGCCGAGCGGGAGGCCGCAGCCACCGAGCTGCGCCGCCAGCCGCGCGACGCCAGCGCCACGCGCGTACGCAACCGCGACAGCGTGGACGGCCGCCCGCGCGGCCACCTGCGCAGGTTCGGCCTCTCCCGGGTGCGGTTGCGGGAGCAGGCGCATGCGGGGTTCCTGCCGGGGGTGACGAAGTCGTCCTGGTAGGCGGCGACCAGGGCCTGTCCGGCGGATCGTGCCGCGGTCGCGGGCCACGGCACGCCGTTCAGGCCGCCGCGGGCGGAAGGGTCACGCTGCCCGGCCACAGCAGATCGCGAGCCCGTGTCATCGCCACGAAGAGCTGACTGCACCTCAACTCCTCGCGCCCTTGGGCCGTTTCGGGCATCCCCGCCGCGCCAGGCCCTTGGCCCTGCGGTACGTGTCGTGTTCGGCCACGGTCGGCTTCGTGACGCGGACCACCCGGCCGTCGTGTCGATGTCGGCGTCGATGGGGCGGAACCCGCCCGGGTAGACGGCCTGTTGGCCGTCGCCGACCAGTAGCTGGCCGTTGGGTGCGTCACCGACCAGGGCGTGGAGGAGCCGGACGCCGACGAGGGTGAGGTCCTGGACCTCGTCCACGACGACGGCGGCGTACCGGGGTCGCCGAGCTCAGGGAGTGGGAGCGGGAATCGGCGACCGTCCCCTCGTCCTGAACCGCCTACGCTCCCCCCATGGGTCTCTCGCCGAACCACCTCGCCGCCGCCCGGACCGCCAATCCCCTGTGCCGGCTGTCCCTGGAGCAGCTGCGCGAACGCACGAGCATGAAGTGGCGGACCTACCCGGCCGACGTGCTGCCGCTGTGGGTCGCGGAGATGGACGTGCCGGTCGCCGAGCCGGTGGCGCGGGCCATCCGGAGCGCGGTGGAGCGCGGCGACACGGGCTATCCGGCGGGCACCGCCTACGCCGAGGCCCTCGCCGCCTTCGCCGCGCGCCGCTGGGACTGGGGCGGGCTCGCCGTCGAGCGCACCGCCATCGTCCCCGACGTGATGCTCGGCATCGTCGAAATACTCAAGCTGGTCTCCGGCCCCGGCGACCCCGTCGTGGTCAACTGCCCTGTGTATCCGCCCTTTTACCAGTTCGTACGCAATGCCGGGCACCCGGTCGTGGAGGCCCGGCTGGACGAGGAGGGGCGGATCGACTTCGTCGCCCTCGAAGCGGCCTTCCGGGACGCCGTCGGAGACGGTGGGCGTCGGCCGGTGTACCTGCTGTGCAGCCCCCACAACCCCACCGGCACGGTGCACACCGCCGCCGAACTGGCCGACGTGGCACGCCTTTCGCGCCGCTACGGCGTCCGGGTCGTGGTGGACGAGATCCACGCCCCGATCATGGCCGGAGGCACGCGCTTCGTCCCGTATCTGAGCGTGCCCGGCGGCGAGAACGGCCTCTCCCTCATGTCCGCCTCCAAGGCGTGGAACCTGGCCGGGCTCAAGGCCGCCGTCGCCGTCGCGGGACCCGAGGCGGGCGACGACCTGGCCCGCCTCCCCGAGGAGGTCGGCCACGGCCCGAGCCACCTCGGCGTCATCGCCCACACGGCGGCCCTGCGAGAGGGCGGCGACTGGCTCGACGCGCTGCTGACCGGGCTCGACGAGAACCGCCGGCTGCTGGACGAGCTGCTGCACGAACACCTGCCCGCGGTGCGCCACCACCCCGGCCAGGCCACGTACTTGGCCTGGCTGGACTGCCGTGCGCTCGGCCTGGGCGACGACCCCGCGGCCGTCTTCCTGGAGCGGGGCCGGGTCGCCGTGAACGCGGGGACGAGCTTCGGCTCGGGCGGGGCGGGCTTCGTCCGGATGAACCTGGCCACGTCGCCGGAGATCCTGAGCGAGGGGGTGCGCAGGATGGCGACGGCGACGGTTCAGGACTCGTAAGGGGGCCGCTCAGCGACACCTGCCTCCGCCCCTACGCGTCCGGCACCCAACTCCCGTGGAACCCGAGCGGCACCCGGCCGGGCAGCTGGACGCGGGCCAGCGGGCGGCCCGTGAAGTCCTGCGCCGAGAGGATGACGAGGTCGGACGCGCCACGGTCGGGGTCGTTCACATAGGCCAGGACATAGCCGTCGTCCTCGTCCCGGGCGCCCCGGCGCGGCACGAACACCGGTTCACTGGCAGCCGCCCCCACAGGGAAGCGATGCACCTGCCGACGGCCTCGCAACATGTCATGTTTCACCAGGCAGTTGGTGAACTTGTCGTCCGGCGGAACACCGTCGGCCATTTCGTAGGCACGCCACATCTCGGCGGCGCTCGCCGTGTACGCGTAGCGATGGCGGCGCGAGACCAGGGACTCGTTCACGCGCGGGAACTCCTGCGGCAGATCGTCGAGCCTGGTGCCGGCGACCCGTCCGGAGCGCAGGTCGACGGTCCAGCGGTCGAGGGTGGGGGCCCCGGTCGCCGAGGGGCCGCCGTGGCCCCGGCCCGCCGCGTAGAAGGGGGCGGGCATGGAGGTGTACTCCACCACGACCGTGTCGCCCAGGTCGTAGGCGTTGAGGGTGTGCGAGTAGTAGACGGGATCGACCTCGAACCAGCGCGTCCTGCCACCACCGCTCCGGGGCAGGATGCCCACGCGCATCGGGTGCCGCTCGTTCCAGATGTACGGCACCACGGCGCCCGCCTCGGCCGCCGCCGCGTCGAACGTGATCGGCACGTCCACGATCACCACGTACTTCTCGGTGAGCGCGAAGTCGTGCATCATCGGCGCGTCCGCCACGGGAATCTTGTGGGTCCGGGCCACCCGGCCGGTCCCGTCGATCATGATGTGCCGGACGTGGTCCCAGGTCGGGTAGTACGCGACCGCGTGCAGCTCGTCCGCCACGGCGTCGTACTTGGTGTGCGCCGTGAAGGCCCCCTCCAGGGTGGAGCGGAAGTCGTACGGGCGCAGGGTGCCCAGCTCACCGTCCATCTCGTACGGGAGCGGGCCGCCCTCCTGGAGCGCGAGGATCCTCCCCCGGTACGGGATCACATGCGTGTTGCACGCGAAGTCGTCCGGCGGCGGGGGCCCCGGATAGGTCTCCCCCAGCTTCTTCGCCACCTGGGACGACCGCACCCACCGGTTCCGGTACCACTCGGCGCGACCGCCGCGCAGCCGCACGCCGTGCACCATGCCGTCGCCGAGCATCCAGTGATGGGCCCGCGGATCCTCAAGTCCCAGCGCGTTGGGGCCGGTTCGCAGATAGCGCCCGTCGAGGTCGCGCGGAACACGGCCGATGACCTTCAGATCAAAGGCGGTCAACTCCTCGGTGACCGGGGCGAAGGCGCCTTCCAGGAAGGGCAGCGACGAAGCCCGCCCACCGCCTTTCCCTGCACCCCCGTCGGCCGCGCCCTCGGCGGCCCGGGCCGCCGCCCCGTACCGCCCCGGCCCGTACGCCCCGACGACACTCCCCGCCGCCGCGAGCGCCGCCCCCTGAAGAACCCTCCGCCGCGTATGACTGCTCATGGCCCCTCCCGTTCACCTTCGGGCTCTCGCCTCTCTGCTGACAGGGAAAAGGCTGCTACGACGAGGGGCGAAGGTCAGGAGGGCTGAGGCCCGGACGGGGGTGGTGCTGATGCCACCGTCTCCGCGGCCGTGGCCTCACCCGCCTCACCAGATTCACCGGCCTCACCGACCTCGCCGACCTCGCCGGACGACGCGACCACCCGCCCCGGCCGCCCGCCCGCGAGCGCCGCCACCACGATCGCCGCCAGGGCGAGGGCGACGCCCGCGATCGTGGCCGTCGTGACGTGGGTGTCGCCGCGGGGCAGGAGGAGGTCGAGGGCCAGGGAGCCGACAAGTTGGCCGGTGATCGTGCAGAGGCCGAGGATCAGGACGCCGAGCTTCTGGACCGTCGCCACCGCGATCGTGATGAAGGAGATGCCGACCAGGCCGCCGAGGTAGAGGTAGGGCTCGGTCGGGAGGTGGGTGGGGAAGCCCGTGGCCGCCGCGTGGATCAGGAAGACCACCGTCAGCGCCGCCGTACCCGCGACGAAGTTGAAGAACGTGCCCGTGTACGCGGAGCCGGACGCGTTCCGCACATGCCCGTTGACCGCCTGCTGCCAGCTCACGCACACGCCCGCCACCAGCGGAAGCAGCAGCATCGCGTACGGGAAGCCGCCGCCCAGCTTGTCCGCCATCGACAGGCCCACCGCCGCCAGCACGAGCACCGCGCCGACGACCCTGCGCCGCGTCGGGCGCTGTGGCCCCGCCGGGCCGAGCCCCATCCGGTCGAAGAGCAGTCCCCCGGTGACCTGGCCCGCGACGATCGCCACCGTGAACAGCGCGACCCCGAGCGCCCCCACCGTCAGTCCCTGCGCCAACAGGAACGCCGCGCCGCCGAAACCGCCGAGCACCTGCCACCACTTGAGCCGACCGCCGCGTACGTCCTTGAGTACGGTGCCGACCCCCTGGCGCGGCTTCCGCAGCACCGCGAGGCCGAGGGTGAGGACCACGAGGCCGGAGCCGAACGAGAGCACCGCGGCCGTGAAGCCGTCGCCGCCGAGTCCGGCCGCGAGCTCGCCGGTGATGCGGGCCTGCAGGGAGATCAGGGTGCCGGAGAAGACGGCGAGGAGCAGCCAGGGAGCTGCGGCGGCGCGCATGGGCGGACAACCTCTGTGAGTGGTGGGGACTGCGGACTACCTGCCCTTTGTAACCGATCACGTCCTCTTCCAGTAAGGGCGGTCGGATCGCGAGACGCCGCTATGGTCGGTTTCTGGACGGGGCGCTGGGGTGCCCCGCCGCCGATCGGATCGGGGAGGATCTCGGACATGCGTGAGCTGGCGGAGACCGCACGGAAGTGGATCAGCGAGGGCCGGTCGGCCGTGCTGGCCCGGCCGGTCAGCGAGCAGGGGTTCGGGCCCCGGCACCCGGCGGACGCCCTCCTCATCGGTGCCGACGGGACGTGTGTCGGCACCCTGTATCTGGGCGCCTTCGATGCGCAGCTGGCCGGTGAGGCCGCCGCCCTCGCTCCCGGGCACACGGCTCGCGTGTGCGACGTGTCCCTGCACGGCGAGGCGGCCGAGGGCGCCGGGATGACCTGCGGCGGGCAGGCGCAGGTGCTGCTCCAGTCGCTCGACACCGTGCCCGCCCGCTGGTGGGACCTGCTGGCCGAGGGCTCATCGGCCGCTCTCGTCACCCGCCTCGACGCGGGGCGGAGCGAGGCGGCCAGCTCCGTCGTCACGCTGGCCCCGGACGGGCCGGAGGGCGGCTCGGAGGATGATGGCGGCCCGTCCGTCCAAGCAGTCGAGCAGGCACGGCAGTTGCTCGCCCGGCACCGGGCCGGGCGCGAGACCGGCCCTGCCCAGGGCGAGGGCCCCGCCCCGGGCGAGGGGCTCGTCCTGGTCGAGAGCTGCCCCGCCGTCCCCCACCTCGTCATCGTCGGCGGCGGCGAACTCGCCGAGCTGCTGCGCGTCCAGGCCGGGATCCTCGGCTGGCAGGCCGACGTCGTCCTCCGCGACGAGGACACCCAGCGGATGCTCACCGAAAGGCCCCGCAGCGCCTGTCTGATCGTGCTCAGCCATGAGCAGGACCTCGACGTCCCGGCCCTGCGCACCGCCCTCACCCAGGGCGCCCCCTACGTCGGCGCGCTCGGCTCCCGCCGCACCCAGGCCCGGCGCGGCGGCGACCTCCTCAAGTCGGGCCTCACCGAAGAGCAGTTGAGCCCCATCCACGGGCCGATCGGCCTCGACATCGGCGCCCGCACCCCGGCGGAGACCGCCCTCACCATCTGCGCCGAGGTGCTCGCGGCCCTCGACACCCGGAAGTAACCCCAAGCCCAGGAGCGAGCCCAAGCCCCTATAAGGGCCCTCGTCAGTCGGTCTTGCGGGCCACTCCCCCATAGATGCCGACCTCCGCCGACCGCGCCGGCGGCGTCTCGTCCGGGCGCCAGAACGGGACCTGGGTCAGGCCCGGTTCGACCAGTTCGAAGCCGTCGAAGAACCGCATGACCTCCGTACGGGAGCGCAGGTTCAGGGACGCCGTGGCGCCCTTGTAGACCGCCTGGGCGTCGCGGCGGTCGGCGAAGTCGCCCGTGGCGTGCGAGAGGACCAGATAGCTGCCGGACGGGAGGGCGTCGCGCAGGGTGGCGACGATCTCCTCGGGCCGGTCCGCTTCGGTGAGGAAGTGCACGATCGCGACGAGGAGCAGCGCCACCGGCTCGTCGAAGTCGATGAGAGCGCGGACATCGGGGTGGCCGAGGATGGCCCGCGGGTCGCGGAGGTCGGCGAGCACGGTGGTGGTGCTCGCGCCGACGCCGCCGAGCAGCGCGTTGGCGTGCGTGTTCACGATCGGGTCGTTGTCCACGTACGCGACGCGCACGCCCGGGGCGAGCTCTTGAGCCGTCTCGTGCACGTTCGGCGACGTGGGCAGGCCCGTGCCGACGTCCAGGAGCTGGCGGACGCCCGCGCCGACGACGTGGCGGACGGCGCGGCGCAGGAAGTCGCGGTTGGCCTGCACGCCGATGCGCACCTCGGGGGCCGCGGCGGCCAGTTCGTCACCGGCGGCGCGGTCCACCTCGTAGTTGTCCTTGCCGCCCAGCAGGTAGTCGTAGATCCGTGCGGGGTGGGGCCTGCTGGTGTCTATCTGCTCGGCGCGGAAGCCGTCCTGTCTCACACTGCGCTCCTCTCGGCGGCCGCCACGGCCCGGACACTCCCGGCGACCCGCGATCGGCTGGCGACAGCCTTCCACATCACCTTTCGTACGTGATCCTCAACTCCTGTACGTGATCCAGGAGTTCCCCTACTGCTCATGGGGCCTGGCACCACCCCCGACAGGGGCCCCAGCCCCAACGACAAGATCGCCGCGCGCCAGCAGAGTTGAGGGCATGACGAAGCAGACACCCCGCCCGAATCACCCCACGCGCCCCGCCCAAGAGCCCGGACACCCCTTCCTCGAAGGTGCCTACACCCCCCTGCGGGAAGAGCTCACCGCGTTCGACCTCCCCGTGACCGGGCGCATCCCGGCCGAGCTCAACGGGCGTTACCTCCGTGTCGGCCCCAACGCGCTCGGCGTCGAGGACCCGAGGGCGCACCACTGGATGCTCGGTGAGGGCATGGTGCACGGGGTGCGGCTGCGGGACGGGAAGGCCGAGTGGTACCGGAACCGGTGGGTGCGGTCGGCGTCCGTGGCCGCGAAGTTGGGCGAGCCCTATCCGTGGGTGCGGCCGGAGAACGACTTCGCGCCCAACACCCATGTCATCGGGTACAAGGGGCGGATCCTCACCCTCCAGGAGGCGGGACCCAAGCCGTACGAGATCGACGGCGAGCTGAACACCATTGGCCCCTGCGACTTCGGCGGCAGCCTCGACGGGTCGTTCATGTCGCACACCAAATACGACGCCGCCGCCGACGAGTTGCACGCGGTGACCTACCACCCGGCCTGGGACCACGTCCGCCACCTCGTCCTCACCGAGGCGGGAAAGGTCACCCGGACCACCCGCATCCCGGTCTCCGACAGCCCGATGCTGCACGACTTCGCGCTGACCGAGAAGTACGTCGTGATCCTCGACATCCCCGTCACCTTCGACCGGGCGGCGGCCCGCGCGGGCGAGCCCGTGCCGTACGCGTGGAACGAGAAGCACCCGGCGCGGGTCGGCGTCATGGCGCGGACGGGCGGACCGGTGCGGTGGTTCGAGACGGAGAACGTCTACTACTCGCACACCCTCAATGCCTACGACCACAGCGATGGCAGGGGCGGAGAGTCCATCGTCATCGATCTCACCACCTTTCCCGCTCCGTTCCTCGTCAACGGACGCGGTTCCGGCGGCCCTTCCGCCAGCGGCACCCCGTCCCTCGACCGCTGGACGGTGGACCTGGCGGCGGGCCGGGTGCACACCCGTCGCATCGACGACCGGCCGCAGGAGTTCCCGCGCATCAACGAGTCGCTGGTGTCGCGGCGGCACCGGTTCGGGTACATGGCGTCCACGGCCCCCCTCTACGAGGGCTACGACTCGGTCGACGGGCTGCCCGGCACACGCACGTACGAGAACGCGCTCATCAAGCACGACCTGGAGAACGGGCGCTCGGAGGTGCACCGGCTGCCGCGGCACGCCACGGCCGGAGAGGCCGTCTTCGTCCCGGCCGTCGGGGCGGGCGTCGGGGCCGGGGGCGGAACGGGGGCCGAGGACGACGGGTACGCGATGGCGTACGTCGCCGATCCCGAGCGCGGGGCCACCGACCTCGTGATCCTCTCCGCGCGGGACTTCACCGGGGAGCCCCTCGCCCGCGTGCACCTGCCGGCGCGGGTGCCGATGGGGCTGCACGGGAGCTGGATCGCGGACGAGTGAGGCGCTCCCTCCACGCCGACCTCACAGCTTCCCTTTATCGAAATCAGACCTCTATGCACGGGACGTATACACGGTGTGTACAGTGCTCTCATGCCTGCAACGATCAGCAAGACGAAGTCCCGCACGACCCGGTTGCGTCCCGCCGCACTCGCCCTCGCGACGGCCGCCGCCGCCTCCCTCGCCCTGACCGGCTGCACCAAGCTCGACACCACCTCGCCGAGCACGGTCCGCAAGGACGCCGCCGACGCCAAGCCGAAGGACCAGGGGAAGTTCGGGACCGTCGACTGCCGCAAGGCGAAGTGCGTCGCCCTCACGTTCGACGCGGGGCCGAGCGAGAACACGCCGCGACTGCTGAAGATCCTCAAGGAGAAGAAGGTGCCCGCGACCTTCTTCACGCTGGGCAAGAACCACGTCGCCAAGTACCCCGAGCTCGTGAAGCAGATGGACCGCGAGGGCCACGAGGTCGCCAGCCACACCTGGTCCCACAAGATCCTCACGAAGATCAAGCCGGAGGAGGCGCGCAAGGAGCTGGAGCGCCCCAACGAGGCGATCGAGAAGCTCATCGGCAAGAAGCCGACCCTGATGCGCCCGCCGCAGGGCCGGACCAACGACGACGTGAACAAGCTCTCCAAGGAGCTCGGCCTCGCCGAGGTCCTGTGGACCGTCACGGCCAAGGACTACACGACCAACGACAGCAAGCTGATCCAGAAGCGCGTCGTCGACCAGACCAAGCGGGACGGCATCATCCTGCTGCACGACATCTACAAGGGCACCGTGCCCGCGGTGCCGGGCGTCATCGACGAGCTCAAGGCGCGCGGCTACGTCTTCGTGACCGTGCCCCAGCTCCTCGCCCCGGGCAAGGCGGAGCCGGGCAAGGTCTACCGCTGACAGCCGACCGCTGGCCTCTGGCCTCTGGCCGCCAGGCATGAACCGCCGGCCATGAACCGCCGGCCATGCACCACTAGCCACCAGCCATGCACCGCGGGGCGTCTACCACCTCACGTGCAGTGCCTCCGGTGAGCGGTGGATCAGGCTCGGCCGCATCGTCACCGGCAGCCGCTCCTCGTCGAGCCGCAGCCCCGGGAAGCGGCGCGTGAACAGCTCCAGCGTCAGCCGGAGCTGCTCGCGGGCGAGCCTCGCCCCCACGCAGCCGTGCACGCCGAGCCCGAAGGCGAGGTGCCTCCGGCCCTCCGGCGGCCGCTCGATGTCGAAGGCGTCGGGGCGCTCGTGGCACGCTCCGTCGCGGCCCGCGGCGCCGAACGCCACCAACACGTCGGCGCCCGCGGGCAGTTCACTGCCCGCCAGGGTGACCGGACGCGTGGTGACCCGATGGAACGCCTGCAGCGCGGTGTCATAGCGGGCGGCCTCCTCGACGGCGGCCGGGATCCGCTCGGGCTCCGCGCACAGCAGCTCCCACTGGGCCGGGTGGCGCAGCAGATGCAGCAGCATCGTGCCGATCAGGGCTGTCGTTGTCAGATGCCCGGCCAGGAGGAAGTTCTGCAGGTGCGCGACCACCTCGCCGGACTGCGACACGGTCAGCTCACCACCGCTGCCACCCCCGCCCGGCACCATGTCGGCGACGAGCACGGAGCAGAGGTCGTCGCGCGGGTCGGCATGCCGGGCGCGTACGTAGGTGTCGAGAACGGCGTGCATCGCGGCGACGTCCTTGGCGGCCGCGACCTGTTCCGCCTCGCCGAGCGGCCGGAACAGCAGCTCCACGACGCGGTGTCCGCCGTGAAGCACGGGCTCCACGTCCACCGGATCGAGGCCGACGACCCGCCCGATGACCTCGCCGGGCAGCCGCATCGCGTACGCCGCCATCAGCTCGGCCCGCCCTTCCGACGCGAAGTCGTCGATCAGGGCGGTGGCGCGCTCGGCCGCGTACGGGACGAGGGCGGCGACCCGGGTCGCGGACAGGGCCCTGGTCAGGGGAGCGCGGAAGCGTTCGTGCTCGGCGCCGTCGGAGCTGACCACGAAGCGGTGGCCGCCGAACTCGGGGCGCAGCTCGGCGAGTGCGGCGGGGGCGGGCAGGATCGGCGGGCTCAGCGCGTTGGCCGAGGAGAAGTCCTCGGGGCGGCGCAGGACTTCACGCACGTCGGCGTCGCGGGCGACGAGCCAGGCGCGGAGTTCGGGGACGTAGGTGAGGCCGTCGGTGGCGCGGGCGCGGGTGTAGAGGGGATACGGGTCGCGGCAGAGCGCGTCGAGCTGACCCTGCTGACCCTGCTGATCCTGCTGCTGAGAGTCCACAGAGGCATAGTGCCGCCGATTGCCGCGGAGCGGCAGGGCGCCGGGGGTGGCGAAGCGACGCGGGAGAAGACAGGGAAAGCAAGGCCGCGGAGCGGCCGGTAAGACCTGTCACCATCCACACGTGGCACTCTTCCGCATCGTCCGCGAATCCCCCCACTCCCCCGAAGAGACCTGGCTCAGGCTCACGACATGGGAGCGGCACGCAGACGCCGTCCCGCTGACCCGGGTCACCGTCCGCACACCCCCACCGCCAGGTACAGGCACCGGCACTCGCAAAGGCACCGTCTTCGTCGCCCGCAGCGCCCTCGGCCCGCTCGGCTTCGACGACACGATGGAGGTCGTGGGCTGGCGCCCGCCGCAGTGGTGCCGACTGGAGAAGAGGGGGTCCTTCATCACCGGCTGGGCGGAGATCGAGGTGCACCCGGCGGGGTCGGCGGGCGCGACCGTCGTCTGGCGGGAGGAACTGCGGATCCGGGGCCTGCCCCGCCGCTGTGACCGCCCCCTGGCGGCCGTCGCCCGCACCCTCTTCGGGCGCGCGGTCGACAACCTGCTCACCTCCCCGTACGAAGGTGACTCCCCCCGCATGTGACTCCCCAAAGACCGACGGGCCGCCCGCAGCGCGACCCGTCGGCTCCAGTTCCGGATACCCGCCGAGCCCGCCCCCGTACGAACCGTCAGGCCGTACGACTGGTGAGCGGCCGGCGGACTCGGCGGGCCCGGAGGCGGTCCGTGCGAAAGCCGCCGCACCGGAGGAGGCGGCGGCTTTCGCACGGACTGGTGCGGGGCGTTACTTGACCCCCAGCCACCCCTCGATCGGGTGGAGGGCGAAGAACGCCAGGAAGACGAGGGCGAGCACCCACATCAGCCAGCCGATCTCACGGACCTTGCCCTGGACGGCCTTGATGAGGACGTGGGCGATGACACCGGCGGCGATGCCGACGGTGATGGAGTACGTGAACGGCATCAGGACCATGGTCAGGAACACCGGGATGGAGGTGGCCTGGTCGTTCCAGTCGATGTGCCGAGCGTTGGTCAGCATCATCGCGCCGATGACGACGAGCGCCGCGGACGCCACCTGCGTCGGGATGACCTGAGCGAGGGGGCTGAAGAAGAGGCAGAGCGAGAAGGCGAGACCGGTGATCACGCTGGCGAAGCCGGTGCGCGCGCCGTCGCCGACACCCGCGGTGGACTCGACGAACACGGTCTGGCCGGAGGCGCCGGCGAGACCGCCGACCACACCGCCCGCACCGTCGATGGCGAGGGCCTTGTTGAGGCCCGGCATCTTGCCGTCCTTGTCGGCGAGGTTGGCCTGCTGGCCGATGCCGATGATGGTGCCCATGGCGTCGAAGAAGCCGGCGAGGACCAGGGTGAAGACGATGACGCCGACGGTGATGCCGCCGATGTCGCCGATGCCCTTGAAGGACACCTCACCGAGGAGGCCGAAGTCCGGCGAGGAGACGATGGAGCCCTTGATCTCGGGGGCGTTCAGGCCCCAGTCGGCGGCCTTCATGCCGGCGACCTTGTTGACGATCGCGGCGAAGACGGTGCCGCCGACGATGCCGATGAGGATGGCGCCGGGGACCTTGCGGACCTGGAGCGCGAAGATCAGCAGCACGGTGACCGCGAAGCAGAGGACCGGCCAGCCGATGAGCTTGTCGTCGATGCCCAGCTGGATGGGCTTGGAGCCCACGTCGCCGTGCTTGCTCGGCATGCCGGTGACGAAGCCCGCCTGCACCAGGCCGATCAGACAGACGAACATGCCGATGCCCATGGTGATCGCGTGCTTCAGGGCGAGCGGGATGGCGTCCATGATCAGTGACCGCAGGCCGGTGACGACCAGCAGGACGATGATGAGGCCGTAGATGATGCACATGGCCATCGCGTTGCCCCACGTCATCTCGGGGGCTACCTGGAAGGCCATGACGGCGGAGACGCTGAGGCCGGCGGCGAGGGCCAGCGGCACGTTGCCGATGAAGCCCATGACGATGGTGGTGGCGGCCGCGGCGAAGGCCGTGGCGGTGGTGAGCTGGTCACCGTCGAGCCGGTGCCCCGTGGAGTCGGGCACGGAGAGGATCACCGGGTTCAGGAGGATGATGTACGCCATCGCCATGAAGGTGGTGATGCCGCCGCGCACCTCCCGGCCGACGGTGGATCCGCGCTGGGTTATGTGAAAGTACCGGTCGAGCCAAGATCTGCCGGCGGGAACGCGTGAGCCGTGGCCCGCGTCCTCGGCGGTGGTCTTCAGCTCGGGTGGGGACTGGGTCATGGTGCCTACTCCCAAGGTTCACAGGGGCACCCGCTGCGTTGCGGGATTTGGGATGGTGCTGGCTGCACGACCCGGGGGACGGCCCGAGACGAACGTGAAGGTGCTGCGCTTAAGAGGACTTGCGTTCAGCTGAGAGTGCCTGCGCTCAACGTCCGCGAGCGGAGCGGTGGTTGAGTGCTCCGGACGGTGCGGGCCGAGGGAAGTGTGACGTTCCTGGAAGGGCACGCACCGCCCGGAGGGACTGAGGGGTCCCGCCGGGCGGGATCAGCTGCCGGGGGCGGAATCCATGAGTGGCTCTCTTCATTCGTATCGGGGGTCGTTCGCTGTAGCGGAGGTCGTTCGTTTCGAGCCAGGTGGGCCGTTGTGCCCTGGCCGACTCGTTCACGTGCTGTTAACGCGGAGTGGGCTCAGTACACCGCTCTGCCGACCGGTGGGGTCAGTCACGGAAAACATGAAGGAGTTGGCTGGCCATGGGGCGCGTCTTGTAGATTCGTATGAAGAACGGGCCTCAGAGACCTCTCGGTTTCCCTTTGGAAACCAAAGGCGCCCCAAGAAACGGCAGACCCGGAGACAGTCGTAACTCCCGGTACACGCCTGACCACAGATCAATTCGAGACAAGATCGGCGGCGACCACCCATGCGGCTGCGCGCACTCCTGGACACCGACGCGCTGGGCCTCAGGCTGCTCGGCGGCGAGGACGAGCTGGATCGCACCGTGCGCGGTGTGATGACCACGGACCTGCGGGACCCCAGCCGCTACCTCACCGGCGGCGAACTGGTCCTCACCGGCCTTGCCTGGCGGCGCGACGCGGCGGACACCGAGCCCTTCGTACGGATCCTCGCGAACGCCGGCGTCGCGGCCCTCGCCGCGGGTGAGGCCGAGCTCGGCCCCATCCCGGACGACATCGTCGAAGCCTGCGCCCGCCACCGCCTGCCGCTGTTCGCCGTCCACGAGTCGGTGGCCTTCGCCACGATCACCGAGCACGTCGTGCGCCAGGTCTCCGGCGAGCGCGCGGGCGACCTGGCCGCCGTGGTGGACCGCCACCGCCGCCTGATGACCTCGGGCCCGGCGGGCGGCGGCCCCGACGTGGTGCTCGACCTGCTCGGCTCCGACCTGGACCTGCGGGCCTGGGTGCTCTCCCCCGCGGGCCGCGCCATCGCCGGGTCCAGCGCCTCGGGCCCCGCGCTGCCCGCCGACGTCTGCACCAAGCTCGCCGCCGAGCACCTGGCCGCCGTCCGCACCGGCCGCCGCGGCCCGCACCGCGTCACGATCGAGGGCACCACGTACTCCCTCTTCCCCATTCGCAGCAGCGGCCGCGGCGCGGGTTCCGCGGCGCGCGACGTGCGCGAGACCGTCCTGTCCGACTGGCTGCTCGCCGTCGAGGCCGACGCGGGCGACTGGCCCGAGGAGCGCCTGGACCTGCTCCAGGGCGTCACCCAGCTGATCTCCGTCGAGCGGGACCGCCGCGACGCCGCCCGCACGGTGCGCCGCCGCCTCGCCCAGGAGGTCCTCGAACTCGTCCAGACGGGCGCCGCCCCCGCCGAGATCGCCGCCCGCCTCCGCGTGGCCGCCCCGGTCCTGCTGCCCGGTCTCGGCGCGGCCCCGCACTGGCAGGTCGTGGTGGCCCGGGTCGAGTGGGACGGCGGAGAGATCGAGGGCGGCCCGGTCGCCCAGTCCCTCCTGGAGGAGATCCTCGTCGACCCCTCCCCGGGCTCCCGCGCCGACGCGGCCAAGGGCGGCCCCGTCCCGGCGGGCCCCGACACCTCCGACCGGATCGCCGTCGCCCACACCGGCGACGAGGCCATCGCCCTGGTCCCGCTCCCCGCCGTCGCCACCGACAACGAGAACACCGAGCCGGGCCTGCTCGCCGACTCCCTGCTCGCCTCCGTCCGCGAACCGCTCTCCGCGGGCCTCGCCGACGACGGCCGCCTCACCCTCGGCGTCAGCGCCTCCGTGCACTCGGCGGAGGGGCTGCGCGGCGCGCTGGAGGAGGCCCGGCACGCCCGCCGGGTCGCGGCCGCCCGCCCGGGACAGGTCTGCGCCGCGGGCCACCAGGAGCTGGCGTCCCACGTCCTGCTGCTGCCCTTCGTCCCCGACGACGTGCGCCGCGCGTTCACGGCCCGCCTCCTGGACCCGCTGCGCGACTACGACCGCCGCCACCGCGCCGAGCTCATCCCCACCCTGGAGGCGTTCCTGGACTGCGACGGCTCCTGGACCCGCTGTGCGACCCGGCTCCACCTGCACGTCAACACGCTGCGCTACCGGGTGGGCCGCATCGAGCAGTTGACGGGCCGCGACCTCTCCCGTCTGGAGGACAAGCTCGACTTCTTCCTGGCCCTGCGCATGAGCTGAGCCCCGCACGGGAAATGACCGCCTCCACCCCGCTCGACGGCGGGGCGAAGGTGGCCATTTCCTGGCCCCCCCTTTGTGAAAACTTTCACCCACCCCCTTGGCCGCACCGGCCGATCCATGCTGAGATTCGCCCACGACTCAACAGCTCAATGGTGTGCTCGGGGAGGGCAACGTGGCGCATACCGCCATGTCTGGTACCGGAACGAACGAAGAGAACGATCCACTCCAGACCGCGGTATGGCGGCTGCGCTCGCGCGCCTGCTGGGCCGACGCGGCGGCGCTGCTGGCCACCCGCGAGGGCGTGGCTCCCGCACTGCAGCGGACGGCACTGCTCGTCGAGCGCTGCCTGTTCACCGGCGAGGGCTGGGCCGAGGCCGAGGAGAGCCTGCGCGGCGCGGAGGCGCTCGCCACGGGCGACGACGACCGCGGTGTGGCGGCCTGTGAGCGCGGCCAACTCGCGTACGCCTCAACGGTCTTGGGGGTGCGGGACCGGGCCGACGAGGCGCGCACGGCGCTCGGCCGCGCGGCGGCGCTGCTCGCCCCGAACGCGGCGGGGCGCCCCCTCCTCGACTTCCGCCGCGGCCTGATCGCCGAGCACATCGCGGACTCGCCGCAGGCGGCGAAGGCCGCCTACCGTCGCGCCCACGCGGGCGCGACGGTGCACGCGGACTCCCTCCTGCTCTCCTTCACCTGGCGCCACCTCGCCGGACTCGCCCTGCGCGAGGGCGAGTTGGCGGAGGCCCGGCACGGCTTCGCGGAGTCGCTGCGGCTGCGTGAGGAGCTGGGCTACCTGGTGGGCACCGCGCCCGCGCTCGCGGCGCTCGCGGACGCGGAGCCCGAGCCGGAGGCGTCACGCCTGCGCGCGGAGGCGACCCGCCTCTTCCGCCTCCTGGGCGGCGTCCCGTCCTGGCTCGCCCAGCACCTCAAACCGGCGGCGTAGGCGGCCTGTCAGCGCACCTTGCACTTCTTCCAGGCGAAGTGGTACTTGGTGTTCAGGCTGCCGTCGGTCGAGTCCATCGCCATGAAGCTGTTGGTCGTGTCCGTGTCGGACCAGCCGCCGTTCACGAGCAGTTGAGTGTTGATGTTGATGTTCCGCTGCTCACCGCACTTCTTGTGGACGATGGCCTGGTACGGCACGGTGTGCGTGACCTGCCAGTCGCCCTGCATGGGGCCGATGAAGTCCTTGCTCCGCTGGGTGGTCGTGGCGGACATGCCCTGGAAGTAGTAGCTGGCCTGCTGGGAGCCGACCGCGCCCTCCTCCAGGTTCGCGAAGCCGCGGTAGTCGGCCTTGGCGACGCCGTAGGTGAAGCCCTGCGGGACGTGCACGTTCAGGCCGAGCTGGCAGTTCTTGCGGAAGTCGGTGGGCTTGGCGCCCTTGCCGACCTGGGCGAGGTACTCGCTGTAGGTGACGGTGAAGGCCGTGTTGTCCGGCGAGACGGCCACCTTGGCGGTGCCGGGCCGGCACCCCGAGCCGTTGACGGAGACGAGGTCGATGGTGACCTTGCCGGGCGGCGGGGCGGGCGCCGCCGGGGCCTGCGCGCCCCCCGCGGCCGGAGTGAGGGCGGCCAGGACTGCTGCCGTCGCGCCACCGATGAACACCGTTCTGAACATGGGGAGTTCCTTTCGGTCGCACAGCGCGCACCCTCGAACCCGTCGAGAGCGTCGTCGCTCAGCGTGCGACCGAAGTCGACCACGGTGTCACTCTGTGTTACGTGATCCACGCCGACTGTTCCACCGTCACGGCCTAACCGCGCCGCGCTCGGCGCCCGGCCCGCCGCCCCGCGACCTCAGCCCGCCGCCCCCGCGAAGTGCTCCCGCACCAGCGACGAGACGACACCCAGGTCCCGCTCCCCCAGCGCCTCCAGGAGCGCCATGTGCTCGGCCGCGTCCGCGACGAGGTCCGCGCGGCGGCCGGAGACGGGGCCGCTCACCAGCGGCCACTGCGAGCGGCGGTGCAGATCCGCCGCCACCTGGACCAACTGCTCGTTGCCCGAGAGCGCCAGCACCGCGCCGTGGAAGGCCCGGTCCGCCTCCGCGTACCGCGCGAGGTCCCCGCTCGCCGCCGCCACCGCCGTCGCCTCCGCGAGCGGCAGGAGCTCCGCCCACCGGTCCCCGGGCACCGTCCGCGCCAGCCGCAGCATGACCGGGACCTCGATCAGGGCCCGCACCTCCGCCAGCTCCCCGAGCTCGCGGGCGCTGCGCTCGGTCACGCGGAAGCCACGGTTCGGGACGACCTCCACGGCGCCCTCGAGGGCGAGCTGCTGCATCGCCTCGCGCACCGGGGTCGCGGAGACGCCGAAGCGCTCGCCGAGGACCGGCGCCGAGTAGACCTCACCGGGCGTGAGCTCGCCGCCGACGAGCGCGGCCCGCAGCGCGTCGAGCACTTGTCCGCGTACGGAATTGCGCTGCACCGCCTTGCGCGGCCGTGGCACCGCCGGGGGCGCGGCCGGCTCGCTGTGCGTGTGCTCGCCCCGTACGGGCTGCTCGGGCACCCGGGGACGGGGCACACCGGCGGCCTCCGCCGCCCGCGCCCTGGCCTGCTCCACTGGGTTCCTCCGGTCCGCCGATCCTCTGATGAGTAACAGCCGCTCGACCAGATGGGTACGAGAGGCACGAGAGGCACCATAGGCGGACAGGACCGCAGTTGAAACCTCGATCAGGATGGGTAAGGTAAGGCTTACCTGCAATCGATCGCGATTCGGTGGTCCCCCGCATGTCCGTTCCCACCTTGGCCGCACGCACCCGAAGTGCCCTCGCGGACTCCTACGCCCGCCTCGCCGAGGTGTTCCCCGGACTGCGCATCGAGGAGTTCGGCCACGCGGAGCAGGCCCCCCGGGGCGACGGCTGGATCACCGCCGCCCAGCTCGCGGAGGGCGGGGCCGGCCTCGAGACATTTCTCGCATGGGACGCGGCACAGGTACTGAAGGACTACGGGCAGCAGGGGCGCCCCGACGTCATCGCGAGCTTCGGCCTCCACCGGTACGCCTGGCCCGCCACCCTCCTGTTCACCGTGCCCTGGTTCCTGCACCGCCGCGTGCCCCGCTTCGACGTCGCGCACGTCTCCTTCCAGCGCGAGCTCGGCCGGCTCTCGGTGCGCGCCGACGGCTTCGCCTGCCTGCCCGGCGACCCGGCCGCCACCCGGCCGGGCGCCCGGGTCGTGCCGGACGAGGAAGCACTCATGGCCGAGCTGCGCGCGGCCGTGGCCGACCACATGGGCCCCGTCCTGGACGGCTTCGGGCCCCGCATGCGGCGCCGCTCGCGCGCCCTGTGGAGCGTCGCCACCGACGAGATCGTCGAGGGCCTCTGGTACGTCGCGCACCTGCTCGGCGAGGAGCAGCGGGCCATGGGCGACCTGGAGCGGCTGCTGCCCGGGGCCACGAAGCCGTACGTGGGCCATGCCGGGTTCCGCGAGCTGACGGGGCCCAACGGCGAGGCGCTGCCGACCCGCGACCGGGCCAGCTGCTGCATGTTCTACACGCTGCGCCCCGAGGACACCTGCGTCACCTGCCCGCGCACCTGCGACGCGGAGCGCGTCCAGCGGCTGCTGAGCGCCCCTGCCGAGGCCGCCTGATCCCGAACCCCCCTTTCGTGGGGCGGTAATCGAACTCAACTGCCGTGGTCAGGGCGCGAGTTCGAGCGAAAGGGCGCACGCGGCGCCCCGTGCAACCCCTTAGGCGGTCTCTTGCCCCGAAACCCCTCTGGGGGGCGACGGGATGGGGGCACTATGGCGCCCGAAAACGCCAACGCCCCGCCGCGAGGCGACGCACGCGAAGCAATGCAAGGGATCCCTGATGAGACTGACCGACATATCGCTGGACTGGCTCCTTCCCGGCGGCATCCTGCTCCTGGGCATGCTGGTGGCGGTCGCGGTGCTCGCGCGCGGCAAGCGTGCCGGGGAGAAGGCGGCCTCGGGCGACGACTCGTGGGAGCGCAGCGAGGAACGCCGCCGCCGCAAGGAAGCCATCTACGGCACCGCCTCCTATGTGCTCCTGTTCTGCTGTGCGGCGGTCGCCGCCGCACTCTCCTTCCACGGCCTGGTCGGCTTCGGCCAGCAGAACCTCAACCTCTCCGGCGGCTGGGAGTACCTCGTCCCGTTCGGGCTCGACGGGGCGGCGATGTTCTGCTCCGTGCTCGCGGTGCGCGAGGCCAGCCACGGCGACGCGGCCCTCGGCTCGCGGTTGCTGGTGTGGACGTTCGCGGGCGCGGCCGCCTGGTTCAACTGGGTGCACGCACCGCGCGGCGTCGACCACGCGGGCGCCCCGCAGTTCTTCGCGGGGATGTCGCTGTCCGCGGCCGTGCTCTTCGACCGTGCCCTCAAGCAGACCCGCCGCGCGGCCCTGCGCGAACAGGGCCTGGTGCCACGGCCGTTGCCGCAGATCCGCATCGTGCGGTGGCTGCGCGCGCCCCGGGAGACGTACGACGCCTGGTCACTGATGCTCCTGGAAGGCGTACGCACCCTGGACGAGGCCGTCGAGGAGGTGCGCGAGGACCGGCGCGAGAAGGAGCGCACCCGGCTGCGCAGGCGCGACCAGGAGAAGCTGGAGCGCGCCCAGCTCAAGGCGCTCAGCCGGGGCCACCGCCCCTTCCCCGGGCGCACCGGGGGCCGTCAGGTCGAGGTACAGGCCGTCGCTCCGGCCGCCGGGTCCGCGCAAGTCGCGGACCCCGCCATAGCGCCGTCACAGGAACAGCTGCCGGTGCGCGCGCGTCCCTCCCTGCAGGCCGTCAAGGACGGCGGCACTGAGCCCCTGACGGTCGACCTGACCGCGGAGGACGACACGCAGACCCTGCCCCGGCTCGACACGCTGGAGCAGAAACTGAAGGACCTGGAGCAGCAGTTCGGCTGATCCGCCCGGTCCGTCCGCGCAGGGGACGGGTCGGCGTCGGACAGCTCAACTCGGCTGCTCCAGGCCCCCGTTGGACGGTGGTCACGCCTCGGGCGTCCGCCGGTCAGGTATCCGCCCGGCTCTTCAGGCGTGACCCCCGTCCAGCTCGAACCACACGACTTTCCCCACGCCGTGCGCCCGTACTCCCCACGCGTCGGCGAGGGACTGCACGAGCACCAGGCCCCGGCCGTGCGTCCCCTCCTCCGCGTCCGGTACGCGCATCCTGGGGCGGCGCCCCACGAAGTCCCGTACCTCTACGCGGAGTCCGCGCGGGCCCACGGTGGCGGTGATGACCGCGTCGCGGTCGGTGTGCACCAGTGCGTTCGTGACCAGTTCGCTGGTGAGCAGCTCGGCCACCTCGGAGCGGCCCGGCCTCCCCCACCGTCCGAGGAACTCGCGCAGCGCTCTTCTTACCTCCGGTACCGCCCTCAGGTCGGCGCGGCCGAGCCTGCGCTGGAGCTGGACGCGGCCGGACTCGTCCGCCACGGCGTCGGGCGCCCATGCCTCATCGGTCTGTTGCTTCCATACGTCCGCATTCGCTGAAGCGGCCCCTCTCGTCCCGGGACCTCCTCGTCGTACCTGCCTCGTCATGACCCCCGCCCGCAAACCGATGGCTTCCTCCCTGCTCGAACACGCTCACGGGATGCATTCCCGCCCCGCCCGGCGGCACACAGGTCCATTCAAGAACCATGAAAGTGGATGCCCCGAGCGTCGGCAGGGAAGTGAAGCGGTGGACACCCCCGAGCCGCCCGAGGAGCCGCCGTGCACGACGACCGACGCCAGGTCGAGGACCGCCTGGAGCGCGCGCTGCGCCAGTTCATCCGTCCCGCGCAGTACGCGCACCGCACCCCGCTCACCCTCTCCGTGTGGCACACGCCGGGCGAACCGGTGCCGGTGGCCGAGGCGATGGCGGCGGACTACGCGCCCTTCGAGCCGGGCGAGGTGTGGGGAAAGCCCTGGTCGACGAGTTGGTTCCGGCTCGAGGGGACGGTGCCGAAGGAGTGGGAGGGGCGCCGCGTCGAGGTGGTCGTGGACCTCGGCTTCACGGGTGAGGGGCCCGGATTCCAGGCGGAGGGACTCGCGTACGACGCCTCCGGCGTGCCCCTCAAGGGCATTCACCCGCGCAACCAGTACGTGCCCGTCGCGGCCCGCGCGCAGGGCGGCGAGCCGGTGCACCTGCTCCTGGAGGCGGCCGCCAACCCGACGGTCCTGCACGACTTCGTGCCGACGCGGCTGGGCGACGTCCTGACCGCGGGCGACCGCCCCCTCTACCGCTTCGGGGCCGCCGACCTCGCCGTCCTGGACGAGGACGTCTGGCAACTGGTCCTGGACATCGAGGTGCTGGCGGAGCTGATGCCGGAGCTGGACGCGGACCGGCCGCGCCGCCACGAGATCCTGCGCGCCCTGGAGGACATGCTCGACGCCCTTGACCTGCACGACGTGCCGGGCACGGCCGCCACCGCCCGCGCCTGCCTCACCGAGGTCCTGTCCCGGCCCGCCCACGCCAGCGCGCACCGCCTCTCGGCGACCGGGCACGCGCACATCGACTCGGCGTGGCTGTGGCCGCTGCGCGAGACGGTGCGCAAGGCGTCGCGGACCTTCGCCAACGTGACGGCGCTCGCCCGCGACTACCCCGAGCTGGTCTTCGCCTGTTCGCAGGCGCAGCAGTACGCATGGGTGAAGGAGCACCAGCCGCACATCTGGGAGCGCATCAAGAAGGCGGTGGCGGAGGGAAATTGGGCTCCGGTCGGCTCGATGTGGGTCGAGTCGGACGCCAACATGCCGGGCGGCGAGGCCCTCGCACGCCAGCTCACGCACGGCATGCGGTTCTTCCGCGAGGAGCTGGGCGTGGAGACGGAGGAGGTGTGGCTGCCGGACTCCTTCGGCTACACGGCCGCCTTCCCGCAGCTGGCGCGGCTCGCCGGGATCCGCTGGTTCCTGACGCAGAAGCTGAGCTGGAACCAGTCCAACAAGATGCCGCACCACACCTTCTGGTGGGAGGGCATCGACGGCAGCCGCGTCTTCACGCACTTCCCGCCCGCCGACAAGTACAACGCCCAGTTCCACGGCGCCGAACTGGCCCACGCCGAGCGGAACTTCACCGAGAAGGGCCGCGCCACCCGCTCCCTGATCCCGTTCGGCTGGGGCGACGGCGGGGGCGGCCCCACCCGCGAGATGATGGAGAAGGCCCGCCGCCTGCGCTCCCTGGAGGGCTCGCCCCGCCTGGAGATCGAGCGGCCCTCGGCGTTCTTCGCCGCCGCCGAGGAGGAGTACGGGGAGCGGGCCCCGGTGTGGTCGGGCGAGCTCTATCTGGAGCTGCACCGGGCCACGTACACGACGCAGGCGGCGACCAAGCGCGGCAATCGCAGAAGCGAACACGCCCTGCGCGAGGCCGAGTTGTGGTGCACGGCGGCCGCGCTGCGGGACCCCGCGTACGCGTATCCGTACGACGAACTGGACCGGCTGTGGAAGACGGTGCTGCTGCACCAGTTCCACGACATCCTGCCGGGCTCGTCGATCGCGTGGGTGCACCGGGAGGCACGCGATACGTACGCGCGCGTGCTCGCCGAGCTGGACGAGCTCACCACGCAGGCCGTACGCCATCTCGGCGCCGGGGAGGCGGCGGTGCTCAACGCGTCCCCCTACGCGCGCAGCGAGGTGGTGCAGCGCGAGGACGGCTCGCTCGCCCACGTGGTGGTGGACGGCTTCGGCACCAGGAGCCTCGCCGAGGCGGCCGGGCACACCCGCTCCCCGGGCACCGGCGCCACCGCCCATCAGGCAGACAGAACGATCCAGTTGGCGAACGAGCACCTGCGCGTGACCGTCGACGCGGACGGCCTGCTGACCTCCGTGCGGGATCTGGACGCGGGCGGCCGTGAGGTGCTCGCCCCCGGCAGCCGCGGCAACCTCCTCCAGCTCCACCCCGACCACCCCAGCCACTACGACGCCTGGGACCTCGACCGCCACTACCGCCACCGGCACACCGACCTGACCGGCGCCGAGTCGGTGGAGCTCGTCGAGGACGGGCCCCTGCGGGTCGCCGTCCGCGTGGTGCGGGCCTTCGGCGACGGCTCGCGGATCACCCAGGAGCTGCGGCTCGCGGCGGGCAGCCGCCGCGTCGACGTCGTCACGGACGTGGACTGGCACGAGTCGGAGAAGGTCCTCAAGGCGGCGTTCCCGCTGGACGTGCACGCCGAACGGTCCGCCGCCGAGATCCAGTTCGGGCATGTGCACCGGCCGACCCACGTCAACACCGGCTGGGACGCCGCCCGCTTCGAGATCTGCGCGCACCGCTGGCTGCGGGTCGCCGAGGAGGGCTACGGCGTCGCGGTCCTCAACGACTCGACGTACGGCCACGACGTGACCCGCGCCGAACACGCGGACGGGCTCGGCACGACGGTCCGCCTCACCCTGCTGCGGGCCCCGCACAGCCCGGACCCGGACACCGACCTCGGCGCGCACCGCTTCACGTACGCGCTGCTCGTGGGCGCGGACGTCGGGGCCGCCGTCGCCGAGGGGCTCGCGCTCAACCTGCCGCTGCGGGAGGCGTCCGCCCCGGACCTGGCGCCGCTGGTGCGCCTCGACGACCCGGCGGTCACGGTCGAGTCGGTGAAGCTCGCCGACGACCGCAGCGGCGATGTGGTGGTGCGGCTCTACGAGTCCCGGGGCGGGCGGGCCGCGGCGACGCTGACGACGTCGTTCCCGGTGGCGGCGGCCGAGGTGACGGACCTCCTGGAGCGCCCGCTGCACCCCGCGGAGACGTCCGCGGAGGGACTGGCGCTGTCGCTCCGGCCCTTCCAGATCGTGACGCTGCGGCTGCGGCCCGCGTAAGGGCACACGCACGCCGGCGCCCGGTCCCCCCAGCAAGTAGGGACCGGGCGCCGGCGTGTGCGAACCCCGTGCCGAGCGGTGCGAGCGCTCTAGAACAGGCTGATGTCGACGGCCACGACGGCGTCGAGCAGACCCTGCAGACCGAGGTTGAGGTCGATGTCGGCGTCCAGGCCGAGCGCGACGATCAGGTCGGTGTTGAGCTTGGCGCCGACGGCGAGGTTGGCGTCCACGTCCAGGGTGGCGTCCACGTCGACACCGGCGGAGGCGTCGATGTCCGCGGTCAGGCAGGTGCCGAGGGAGGCGTCGAGGTCGGCGAAGAGCGCGGCGTTCAGGTGGATGCCCTGCTCGCCGAGCTTCAGGGTGGCGTTGCTCGTGCCCTCGATGAGCTCGACCTGGGCCTCCGCCGGGTTGTTGACCGTACCGATCTTGACGTTGGCCTTGGCCCCGACCTTCGCCGTGATCAGACCGGTCTTGACGTCGACGGCCACGTTCGAGACGACGACCTTCTTGGTGCCCTTGGACAGCTGGATGCCGCCCTGGAGCAGCACCTTGCCGCCGACGATCTTGTGGTTCTTGTGCGTGATCCGGCTGCCCTTGCCGACGGTCAGGCTGACGGTGCCGTTGTCGTCGGACGCCCCGCCCACGCCGACGGCCACGATGCCGTGGGCCTCCAGGTCGACGGCGGCGTTGAGGTCGAGCGAGAGGCCCGCGCCGATCAGCGGGGTGTCGGGGGTGGGGGCGACGGTGGTGGCGGCCGGAGCCTTGTCGGGGGTCGCCGCGAGCGCGGCGGGGGCGGTGACGCCCGAGATCAGGAGCGCGGCGACGGCGACCGCGGAGACGCGACGGTACGAGGACATGCGGGTCACAGACCTTCCTGTGGAGAAAGTGTGATGGTCACCTCGTGACACTTTCCGCGTGGTTCCGCCGACGCCTCCGCCGGACGGTCTCTTCCACCCTTACGGGTCATCGCCGGACACCCGCCGGGGGCTACGGCCTCGGGACATTCCTGAGATTCGAGCGGGCCATCTGGAGCATCCGGCCCACCCCGCCGTCCAGAACGATCTTGCTCGCGGAGAGCGCGAAGCCCGTCACCATCTCGGAGCTGATCTTGGGCGGGATGGAGAGCGCGTTCGGGTCGGTGACGATGTCGACGAGGGCCGGGCCCTTGTGGGCGAAGGCGTCCTTCAGGGCGCTCGCGAGCTGCTTGGGCTTCTCGACGCGGACGCCGTAGGCCCCGGCGGCGCGGGCGACCGCGGCGAAGTCCGGG
Organism: Streptomyces odontotermitis; assembly: GCF_050510915.1. Taxonomy (NCBI): domain Bacteria; kingdom Bacillati; phylum Actinomycetota; class Actinomycetes; order Kitasatosporales; family Streptomycetaceae; genus Streptomyces; species Streptomyces odontotermitis. The sequence goes on from NZ_JBNJLS010000009.1 coordinate 52,685, forward strand.
TTGTGGTTGGTGGTGCCGAACGACGGGAGACCCGCGACCAGCATCTCCAACTCGACCATTCCCAGAGAGGAGTTGTTGAAGAGGACGACCTTCACCGGCAGGTCGTACTGGACGAGCGTGAGGAAGTCGCCCATCAGCATGGAGAAGCCGCCGTCGCCGGACATCGAGACGACCTGGCGCCCCCGGTCGATGAACTGGGCGCCGATCGCCTGCGGCAGCGCGTTGGCCATCGAGCCGTGCGTGAAGGAGCCGATGATGCGGCGCTTGCCGTTCGGGGAGAGGTAGCGGGCCGCCCAGACGTTGCACATGCCCGTGTCGACGGTGAACACCGCGTCGTCGGCGGCGAGGTCGTCCAGGACCGAGGCCACGTACTCGGGGTGGATCGGGACGTGCTTCTCGACCTTGCGGGTGTACGCCTTGACCACGCCTTCGAGGGCGTCGGCGTGCTTCTTCAGCATCTTGTCGAGGAACTTGCGGTTGGTCTTCGGCGAGACCCGCGGCGTGAGGCAGCGCAGCGTCTCGCGGACGTCGCCCCAGACCGCGAGGTCGAGGCGGGAGCGGCGGCCGAGGTGCTCGGGCCGGACGTCGATCTGGGCGATCTTGACGTCGTCGGGCAGGAACGCGTTGTAGGGGAAGTCCGTGCCCAGGAGGATCAGCAGGTCGCACTCGTGGGTGGCCTCGTAGGCGGCGCCGTAGCCGAGCAGTCCGCTCATGCCGACGTCGTAGGGGTTGTCGTACTGGATCCACTCCTTGCCGCGCAGGGCGTGCCCGACCGGGGACTTGATCTTCTCGGCGAACTCCATGACCTCGGCGTGCGCGCCCGCCGTGCCGCTGCCGCAGAAGAGCGTGACCCGGTCCGCCTCGTCGATCATCGCGGCGAGCTTCTCGATCTCCGCGTCGCCGGGGCGGACCGTGGGCCGCGAGGTGACCAGGGCGGTCTCGGCGGCCTTGTCGGGGGCGGGCTCGTCGGCGATGTCGCCGGGGAGCGAGACGACGCTGACGCCCGACTGGCCGACCGCGTGCTGGATGGCGGTCTGCACCAGCCGCGGCATCTGCTTCGGGTTGGAGATCATCTCGCTGTAGTGGCTGCACTCGCGGAACAGCTGGTCCGGGTGCGTCTCCTGGAAGTAGCCGAGGCCGATCTCGCTGGAGGGGATGTGCGAGGCGAGGGCGAGGACCGGCGCCATGGAGCGGTGGGCGTCGTACAGGCCGTTGATGAGGTGCAGGTTGCCGGGGCCGCAGGAGCCCGCGCAGGCAGTCAGCTGCCCGGTGATCTGAGCCTCGGCGCCCGCCGCGAACGCGGCCGTCTCCTCGTGGCGGACGTGGATCCAGTCGATGGCGGAGTTGCGGCGGATCGCGTCCACCACGGGGTTCAGGCTGTCACCCACCACCCCGTACAGGCGCTTGACCCCCGCGCGGACGAGGATGTCGACGAACTGCTCGGCGACGTTCTGCTTGGCCATGACTTCACGAACCCTTCGGTGCCCGGACCCTGATCGCTTCTCGCTGATCGCTGATGACTCATCGCGTGTCGCTCTAGGTCCATGAAGTCACAGGGGGTCGGCTCACGCCTCCCAAACGGCGGCAGCTGTCCGATCGTCGGCGTAGCCCTTCACCCGCACCTGGATGTCCGCGAGGAACGCGGCGAGGCCCGGCGGGCCGGTCTTCTCCCACCGCCTGGTGAGGTGTTCGGCGAGCTCGGGCTCGCCGCGCAGCGGCTCGGCCAGGCCGCCGCTGCACAGCAGCAGCGCGTCACCCGGCCGGGCGACCGAGGCGCGGAAGCGGAACGGGTCGCGGGGCGCCGGGTCGGGGGCCGGTTCATAGGGGCTGGGCGGGGTGATGATGCCCATGTCCATGGTGAGCCGGTCGCCCTCAGCCGTCTCGGCGGGCGGCTGCGAGCCGAAGCCCACCACCGCGTCCCCGGTGGCCTCCGCGACCTGCGGCTCGATGTCCTGCCACGCGCCGTCGCGCAGCCGGAACAGGCCGCCCGCGCCGACGCCGAAGAAGACCCGGATGCGGCAGCCCGGGTCGGCGGGCAGCAGCAGACAGCGCAGCGACGCCGCGTACTCCTCGGGCTCCACGCCGATCTCGGCGGCGTGCGCGCGGAGCTTGCCGAGGCTGCGGTCGGTGAGGCGGTGCAGGCCCGACTTGAGGTCGCCGCGCCGCCCGGCCCTGATGTCCTCGGCGAGCCGCGCGTGGCTGCGGCCGACCGCGCGGCCGATCCAGTCGCAGACCTCGGCGGCGGCGAGGTGGGCACCCGGGGTGGCGCGGGCGCCGGTCGCGAGGGCGACGAGCACCAGCGCGTTCGCGCCGACGCCGAAGCGGGCGGTGAGCAGCGAGTCGCGGCGCGGCTCGCCCCGGAAGCGGGCCGAGTCGCCGCGCACGGAGGCCGCGCGCAGCGTGCTGGAGCCGTAGCGCGCGCCGTCCAGGACGGTGTCCGCGACGAGCTCGCCGAGGTGGTCGGGGTCGGCGGCGGGCAGCATGGTGGGCTCGGCGTCGTAGGTGGGCGGGCCGTCCCCCACGTAGTCGAGCGGTGCGGCGGTCGGGGCCTCTTCTGGGGCGGTGTCGGTGTCGGTGCCCGGGGCGGCGGAATCCCGTTCCGGCCGCTGTTCCGGTACGAGGGGTGGGGCGGCCGACTCCTCCGCGGCGGCGCGCGGGTCGTCGGTCCGGGCCACCGCGTCGGGGAGCTGCTGGTCGCGGAGGCCGAACTCCTCGGCGTACGGGGATGGTCGGGGGGCCTCGCGGTCCACGGCGCCCGCGGCGGAGGCGAATCGGTCGTCGAGTGTGTCGCCGGTGGCGGCGGGGCCCGTGTCGGGCGTGGCGTCGTCGTACAGCTGACCCCACCAGTCGTCTTCCTGGCCGGTGGGCCTCTCCCCCTGCTGGCTCATGCCCTTTATTGTCCACGGCACGGGCCGTACGAAAACGGTGCATCCGGAAAAAAGAGGCCGCCGGACGGTCCCACCCCCCACGGGGGAACCGTCCGGCGGCCCCGGTTCGCGCGGCCGGGAATCAGCGCACGTCGTAGGCGCGGGCGACCGTCTGGGTGACGGAGGCGCCGTGCGCGTCGGTGAGCGTCGTCCGCAGCCAGACCTGCTTGCCGGCTGCGCCCGTGTGGTTCACGGTGGCGCTCCAGCGGCCGTCGTGCGCGGCGGTGGCCGCGTCCGTCCAGGTCTTGCCCTCGTCGTAGGAGTACGCGAGTTTCGCCTCGGTGATCTTCCCGGGCTCATATCCCGCGTGCCCCGTCGCGGTCAGTTCAATCTTCTGACCGTCCTTCGCGGCAAGGGTCTTGAGGCCGTCGTCGTCGAGGGCGTAGCGCGGGAAGAGCAGCGCGAGCCCCTGCGAGTACGCGTTCTCGTCGAGCTTGGAACGGAACGTCCACGTCGTCTCCGTGCCCGTGGAGCGGTTCCAGACCTGGGAGCCGATCTTCTCGGTGTGCAGGGTCAGTTCGTAGGTGCTCTCGTCGGCCGGGACCTCGAAGACACCGAAGGGGAACCCGGTGTCGCCGACGACCTCACCGTTCCGCTTGAGGACCATGCCGCCGATGTCGCCGAAGCTGCCCTGGACTCCCCCGTGTTCGCCGTCGCCCCAGAAGCCGGGCGCGACGCCGATGAGGTTGCCCTGGCGCTCGGCGGCGAGGGCGAGGTCGCCGTCCGCCTCGCGCGGCGCCGCCGGGGTGAGCACGCCGTCGTACCAGCGCTCGGAGCGCCGCTCGCCCGCCTTGTAGGTGCGGACCGGGTCCTGCATGAACTCCCCGAACGGGAAGCTGCTGGACACCTCGTGGCCCCAGCCGGTGCCGCCCGCCGAGTAGTACTCGGTGCGCGTGCCGGGGGCGGGCACCGACAGGAAGTCCCCGAAGAACGCCTTCAGTCCGGAGGGCCGGACGGCGTAGGGGGTGTCGAGGTAGTCGGTTGCCGTGCCCATCGCCTGGTAGCGCGCCTTGTTCGCGGCGAGGGCGCTGTCGCGGACCCGGTAGGTGCGGTCGTCGCGGATCTGCCCGGACTCGGGGAACGCCAGGTGGTAGACGTACGGGCTCTTCGCGGTGGCCTTCCAGCGCAGGGTGACCGGGCCGGACGACAGCTTCTTCAGGAGCGCCGCCGCCTCGTCCGTGGGGACGCCGAGGACGGGCAGCGGTCCGTTGCCGAACCCGACGCCCGGGTACCAGCGGCCGGGCGCCTCGCGGTGGGTGAGGACGGCGACCGCTCCGGCCGCCTTCGCGTTGTCGGCCGCCTCGCGGGCGCTGCCGCTGTCGGGGACCTTGACCAGGGCGATGCTGCCCTTGGCTCCGGCGGCGGCGAGCTCCTCGGGGGTGCCGTTCTTGGCGTCGACGAGGCGGGCGCTGCCGGTGCCGTCGAGGTTGACGGAGCCCGTGGAGGCGGTCACCGGGTGCAGCTTCAACGCGTCGCCCTGGACGGCCAGTTCGGAGACGGGCGGGGCGGTCGCCCGCCAGTAGCTCACCGACTCGTAGGTGCCGTCGGTGGCCTTGCCCTCGACCGAGGCGTAGTACCCGGCGACGGCGCGGCCGCCCTGCGCGGTGCCCGTGTGCAGCCAGGTGTCGTCCCAGGAGCGGGCGAAGCCGAGGGTGGCGCCGCTCGACTCGGACGCCTTGTCCGTCTTGATCGACAGGCGGTGGGCCTTGCGGGCGTCGAGGGTGATCGTGGTGTCCTTCTTCACCTCGACCTGTGGACGGGTCAGCTGGGTGAGGGAGTTGACGAGGGTGCCCTGCCGCTCCGGCGTCGCGACGAAGCCCGACAGGAAGTAGGAGCCCGGACGCACCTGGTACGTCTGGTCGCCCGCGCCCCCGTTCGTGCGGCGCTCGCCGCTCGCGTCGTCCATGCCGATGACGTCGACGGACGAACCGGCGTCGGCGGGCCTGCCGCCCCGGTCGATGAGCTTCACGCGCAGGCTCACCGTCTCCGGCTGCACGTACAGGGCGAACGGCGTGGTGACCCGAACTCCCTTGGCCGTGGCGAGGATCCGGCCGGTGACGTCGCCGTACTGGGCGCGCTTGAGGTCCGCGTCGGGGGTGACCTTCAACGGGACCTTCGCGGTGGCGCCGGGGGCGACGGTCACGCTGCTGCGCGCGAGGCGGGCGACGGAGGAGCGGACGGCGGACCCGTCGTTGCCGGTGACGCCCTGGACCTTGAGGCTCAGCTTCACCGGCTTGTCGGTGGTGTTGGTGTACGGGACGTCGACGCTCGTGCGGTCCGAGGAGTCCTGCGGCCAGCCGAAGCTGCCGCCCTGGACGGCGGGTGCGCCGAGGACGCGCTGGTCGACGGCGGCCTTCACGTCGAGGCGGCCGCCGCCGGTCTCCCGGACGTCGCCGGTGGCGCGGCTGTCCGCCGACGACACCAGGGCCGCCTTGATCTGCCGGGCGTCCCAGCCGGGGTGGGCCTGCTTGACGATCGCGGCGGCGCCCGCGACGTGCGGGGTCGCCATGGAGGTGCCGCTCATCGACTGGTAGGCGTAGACGCCGCGGCCGCCCGCGTTGGCCGCGGAGATGCCGACGCCGGGCGCGGCGATCTCCGGCTTGAGGGTGTGCGAGCCGTTGACGGGACCGCGGCTGGAGAAGTTCGCGGTGGAGTCGTCGCGGTCGACGGCGCCGACGGTGAGGACGCTGGGCGCACAGCCGGGCGAGGAGACCGAGTTGAGGGCCGGCCCGGTGTTCCCGGCGGCGATGACGAAGAGGGTGTTCTCCGCCGACCGGGCGAGCTCCTCGGTCGCGGTGGACATCGGGTCGGTGCAGTCGGTCTCCGCCGGGTTGCCGAGGCTCATGGAGACGACGTCGGCCTTCTGGTCGACGGCCCACTGCATGCCCGCGATGATCCACGAAGTGGCGCCCTCGCCCTGGTCGTTGAGGACCTTGCCGTGGAGGAGGTCGGCGGCGGGGGCGACGCCCTTCTTCTTGCCGTCGCTGGCGGCGCCGGTGCCGCCGACGGTGGAGGTGGTGTGGGTGCCGTGGCCCTGGCGGTCCTCGTTGTCCGGGGAGTCCGTGAAGTTCTCGACGGCGGATATCCGGCCCTTGAGGTCCGGGTGTTCGGCGTCGGCGCCGGTGTCGAGGACGGCGACCTTGGTGCCCTTGCCGTCGTAGCCGGCCGCCCATGCCTCGGGGGCGTGCACCTGCTTCGTCGACCTGTCGAGACTGGCCTTGACCTTCTGGTCGAGCCAGAGCTTCTTCAGGCCGGACGCGGCGGCACGGGACCTGGCTCCGGTGACGTCCGCCCAGAAGTCCGCGGCCTTCTTCTTGTCGGCCTTCAGGGCGACGCCGTCGACGGGGTCGAGGACGAGGCCGCGCGTGGCCCCGCGCGGGGCGGCGGGCGCGGAGCGGGCGACGTCAACGCCCTTGCCGTACACGGCGATCAGCGGCAGGGACTTGCTGTGCGCGTCGTCGTAACCCTGCCGGATCAGCCCGGTGACGTTGAAGAGCTCCTCGTCGACGCGGCCGGAGGAGAGCGCGTGGTCGGCGCCCTCGGGGTAGACGTACAGGTCCTTGCCCGACTGGCGGGTCTGCAGGAGGGGGGCGGTGCCGTCCTCGCCGGGCAGGGCCATCGCGGCGGCGCGGCCCTGCGCGTCGTACGACACCAGGACCCGGTCGCCGGTGACGAGCGTGACCACCGAACTGCCCTCGCCGCGCGGCACGCTGCCGGTCAGCGGGTGCTCGCGGCCCTTGTGGGCGGTGTTCTCGCGGGCGGTGTCCGTGTGCGGCTCGGCCATCGACGGCACGGCCGCGGTGACGGCGAGGACGACGGCACTGGCCACTCCCCATGCCGTACGGGCTCTTCGACGCATCGCTCTCCCCAGGGTTGACGGGCACGCACGCCTGACCACGGCGAATGCGGACCAATGGCCCGATTCGCGGCGGTGGTTGGTGCTGCGGTGGCGTCACCCTCGCAGAGAGGCGGCAGGTGCGGGGATGATGTCGAGCGGCGGGTTTACGCCGTGGCCGCTATCCGCCATCGCGGCCGCGGAACCGCCGGAACGGATCCTGGGGAGGACGTCGCCGCATGCTGGCCGCGATAGGACTGGACGAGACACACGAATCGGCATACCGGGCCCTCGTCGCGGTGGGGGCCGCCGACGTGCCCGCGCTCGCGCGCAGGCTCACCCTCGGGGAGCCGGAGACGGAGCGGGCGCTGCGCCTGCTGGAGCGGCACGGGCTCGCCGCGCAGGCGTCGGGGCGCGCGGGCCGCTGGGTGGCGGCGCCGCCCGGGGTCGCCCTCGGGGCGCTGCTCACCCAGCAGCGGCACGAGCTGGAAAAGGCGGAGCTGGCGGCGACCCTGCTCGCCGAGGAGTACCGCGCGCAGGCCGCCGAGCCCGCCGTGCACGACCTGGTGGAGGTGGTGACCGGCGCCGACGCCGTCTCCCAGCGCTTCCTCCAGCTGCAGCTCGGGGCGAACGCCGAGGTGTGCGCCCTGGTGACGGGGCGTCCGGTCGTCGTCTCCGGCATGGACAACAAGGCCGAGGAGCAGGCCACCAGCAGGGGCGTCAGCTACCGCGTCGTCGTGGAGCGGGACGTCCTCGCCCTCCCCCACGGCCTGACCGAGCTGTCCACCGCGATCGGCAGGGACGAGCAGGTCCGCCTGGTCGACCGGGTGCCCACGAAGCTGGTGATCGCCGACGGCGCCCTCGCGATGGTCCCGCTGACCTCGAAGGCCGCCGAACCCGCCGCCCTGGTGGTGCACGCGAGCGGCCTCCTCGAATCCCTCGCCGGGCTCTTCGAGGCGGTGTGGCGGGGCGCGCTCCCGCTGCGGCTCGGCGAGTCCGGGACGGTGCGGGAGGCGGCCGCGGCCGGGCCCGACGGCACGGACCTGGAGATCCTCTCGCTGCTCCTGGCCGGGCTCACCGACGCGAGCGTCGCCAAACAGCTCGACCTCGGGCTGCGCACCGTGCAGCGCCGGGTCAAGCGCCTGATGGAGCTGACGGGGGTGACGACGCGGCTCCAGCTGGGCTGGCACGCGTACGAGCGGGGGTGGGTGGCGCGCGTCTGAGCCCACGGGATCGGTGGGCTCGGCCTAACGTGACCTGCGGTTTTGCCCCGGCTCCTGCACGCTGGGCAGATGGGAGCATGGGAACTCCTGCTGGTCGGCGTCGTCATGCTGCTCGGCCTGTGCGGAGTACTGGTGCCCGGGGTGCCGGGGCCGTGGCTGGTGTGGGCCGCCGTCCTGTGGTGGGCGCTGCAGAGCCCGAACCCGCTCGCGTGGGGGGTCCTGGTCGGCGCCACGCTGGTGCTCCTCGCGGCGCAGGGCATCCGCTGGCAGCTCCCGCCCCGCCGCCTGAAACAGGCCGGCGCGACCCCTCGCATGGCGTACTTCGCGGGTGCGGGCGCGCTCCTCGGCTTCTTCGTGCTGCCCGTGCTCGGCGCGATACCGGGCTTCATCGGCGGCATCTACCTCGGCGAACGGCTGCGGCTCGGCGGCCACGGGGAGGCGGCCACGGCGACGCGCACGGCGATGCGGGCGGGCGGCACGAGCGTGCTGGTGGAGCTGTTCTCGTGCCTGCTGATCCTGGGGGCGTGGCTGGGGGCGGTGTGGTGGGGGTAGGCGCGTGTCCAGGTGACCAGGTGTCCAGGTGTCCATGGTCTTGGGTCTGCGGCTCTGGGGTCCTGGGGTCCTGCGGGGGCCCTTCGGTCCTGCGGTCCTGCGGGGGCCCTTCGGTCCTGCGGCCTAGGTCCGCGCGCCGATGTGGTGGCGGGGGTGGGCGTGACAGGCTCGCGGCATGAGCGAATTCAGTGAGGCGGAGCGCGCGTACCTGAAGTCCCAGCGGCTGGGGCGGCTCGCCACGGTCGACCCCTCGGGCCAGCCGCAGGCCAACCCGGTCGGGTTCTATCCGCAGGACGACGGGACGATCCTCATCGGCGGCTTCGCGATGGGCACGACGAAGAAGTGGCGCAACCTCCTGTCGAACCCGCGGACTTCGCTCGTCGTCGACGACATCGTGAGCCTCAAGCCGTGGAAGGTGCGGGGCGTGGAGGTCCGGGGCGATGCCGAACTCCTCACCGGGCCCCATGAGTTGGGCCCGCACTTCAGCGAGGAGCTGATCCGCATCCACCCGAAGTGGATCCACAGCTGGGGGCTCGACCTGGAGGCGTGACCGGGCGGCCGGGACCGCGGATCAGTGGCCGCGGGCCAGCCAGATGTGCCGCAGTCCGTACGAGCGCCAGGGGCGCCAGCCCGCCGCGTCCGGTTCGCCGTCGCCGGGCACCGCGACGTCCGGGTCGCCCAGGGCGCGCATGCGGATCACGGCGGCGGTCCGCGCGTCCATGCCGGGCAGGGCGCGCAGGGCCGCCGCCGCGTCGTCCCGGTCGGCCCCGGCGTCCAGGCGCAGCGTCCCGTCGGCGAGGGCGGTGGCGAGGGCGCCGAGCGGGCCCGGCTCGCCCGCGAGGGCCGCGGGCTCGGGGAAGACGTGGGTGAGGCTGCCACAGGGCGCGTCGAGGGCCTTGCCGAACCTCAGGGTCAGCTCCGCGGCGGCTTCCGCGCCCACCAGGGCCCGGATCGCCAGCTCCTCGGGGTCCGCGGCGCCGGGCGAGCGCAGGCCGGGGCGGGCGGCGACCAGCGGGGCGAGCCCGGGGTCGGCGGCAAGGCGCTCGTCCACCGCGTACGGGTCGGCGTCCAGGTCGAAGAGCTGACGCAGGCGCTGCACGGCGGTGGTGAGGTCACGCAGGTCGGCGAGGTGCAGCCGGGCGTCGAGCCAGCCGGAGCGGGCGCGCTCCTCGACGGCGACGATGCCGGTGCTGTGCGGGAGGCGGAGCGTACGGCGGTACGTGCGTCCGCCCGGCTCACCTCTCCCGGCCTGCTCGCCTCTCCCGGCCTGCTCGCCCCGCTCGCCCTGCTCGCCCCGCTCGCCCGTGATCTGCTCGATGCCCGCCACCGCCTCGCGGGCCAGGAGGTCGAAGACGACGCCCGCCTGGTAGGGGCCGCGGTAGGCGAGGCGCAGGGGGATGCCCGCGGCGGGTGTGGCCCGCGCGGCACCGCTCTTGGGGGCGGCGGCGCGCAGGGCGGTGGGCGTGAGCGCGTACACGGCGCGGATGGTGTCGTTGAACTGGCGGACGCTCGCGAAGCCCGCGGCGAAGGCGATCTCCGTGATCGGCAGATCGGTGGTCTGCAGCAACACCCGTGCGGTGTGGGCGCGTTGGGCGCGGGCGAGCGCGACCGGGCCCGCGCCGAGCTCGGCGGTGAGCTGGCGCTGGACCTGCCGGGCGCTGTACCCGAGGCGCACGGCGAGCCCGGACACGCCCTCGCGGTCCACGACCCCGTCGCCGATCATGCGCATGGCGCGGCCCACGACGTCGGCCCGCACGTTCCACTCCGCGGAGCCGGGGACGGCGTCCGGGCGGCAGCGGCGGCAGGCCCGGAAGCCGGAGCTCTGGGCGGCGGCCGCGGTCGTGTAGAAGCGGACGTTCTGCCGCTTCGGGGTGACGGCCGGGCAGCTGGGGCGGCAGTAGATGCCGGTCGTCTCGACGGCGAAGAAGAACTCGCCGTCGAAGCGGGCGTCCCGGCTGCGGACGGCTTCGTAGCGGGTGTCTTCTTGTGCGGCGACTGTGTTCACGTAGTCCATTGTGCGGGGGCGCTGCCGCGTGGGCTGGCGGATTTCGGACGCGACGTTCTGGGTGGGCGGCGGGTCTTTCTCCGGCGCTCCGCGCCGGGTGCTTGGGCGCTCCGCGCCCCGTAACCACGGCGCTCCGCGCCGGCCGTGGGGCGCCCTCGGCCTCAAGGGCGCCCCACGATCCCGTTCGCTAGCGCCAGCGCCCCCGCTTCGCCTCCATCGCCGCCTTCCCCTCCGCCCCCTTCAGCCGCCACTCCCGGCGGATCTCCGCACGCAGCCGGGCATCCGTCTTCGCGACGATGCGCTGGTTCTCGCGGAGCAGCTTCCGGTAGCTCTCCAGGCGGCGCTCGGGCAGGGTGCCGTCCTCCAGGGCGGCCCGGACGGCGCAGCCGGGCTCGGACTCGTGGGCGCAGTCGTGGAAGCGGCAGTCCGCCGCGAGTTCCTCGATCTCTGCGAAGACCTGGCCCACGCCCGTCTCCGCGTCCCACAGGCCGACCCCGCGCAGCCCCGGTGTGTCGATGAGCACGCCGCCGCCCGGCAGGACGAGGAGGTTGCGGGTCGTCGTCGTGTGCCGGCCCTTGCCGTCGATGTCGCGGACCGCCTGGACGCCCATCACGGCCTCGCCGATCAGCGCGTTCGCGAGCGTCGACTTGCCCGCGCCGGACTGGCCGAGCAGGACCGAGGTGCCGCCGCCCACGACCGCCGCGAGGACCTCCACGCCGTCCCCGGCCTCGGCGCTCAGCGCCAGGACCGGCACGCCCGGCGCGGTGGTCTCCACGTCCTGGACGAGGTGCGCGAGCGTCACGGGGTCCGGCACCAGGTCGGACTTGGTGAGCACGACGACGGGCTGGGCACCCGACTCCCAGCCGAGCGCCAGGAACCGCTCGACCCGGCCGAGATCGAGCTCGGCGGCGAGCGAGACCGCGATGATCGCGTGGTCCACGTTGGCCGCGAGGATCTGGCCCTCGGACCGCTTCGAGGAGGTGGAGCGGACGAAGGAGGTGCGGCGCGTGAGGTAGGCCCGTACGAAACGGGGGTCGCCGTCGGGGTCGACGGCTGCCCAGTCCCCGGTGCACAGGACCTTCAGCGGGTCGCGCGGCGTGACGTACTCGGTGTCCGCCCGGACGGTTCCGGCGGCCGTGATCACGTCGCACTGTCCCCGGTCGACCCGCACGACCCGGCCGGGCACCAGGCCCTGCGCCGCGTACGGGGCGAACTCGGCCTCCCAGTCGGCGTCCCAGCCGTACGCGGCAAGGGAGTTCGACGAAGACGAGGGCGAGGACGACGCCGAGGACGAGAAAGGAGAAGCGGAAGAAGAGGAAGACGATGAAGACAAGGGGTGACCCTTCAAGAAGGTGACCCCGGCGCGCGCGAGCTCGCGCGGAAGGAAGAGGAAGGTCAGCCGGGGATCACGGAGAGGTGAGAGGACTTCTGGTCGCGGGCAACGCCCATCGCGGCAACAGCCATCGGTCACACCTCCTGGATCACACTCAGCCGACAACAGCGGCACCGGGCCGCCGTCCGAACAACGGGAACCTTAGACGGAGATCCCGGCGGCACGCCAGCTCTTTTTCCGGCACCGGTCCTCACGGGCGGCTCAGCCGCTCGGCACCGGTCCGCCCGGCACCGGCGGCAGCGGGCGCCCGGCCACTTCCCGGGCCTCGTCGGGCGGCAGGCCGAGCATGCGCAGGATCAGCGCCGCCAGCTGCCCGGCCGCCTCGGGGCCCGAGACGTCGGGCCGTACGGACTCCAGTTGCAGCAGTCCGAGGAGCGAGCCGCCGACGGCGGAGAGGGCGATGCGGGGGTCCTCCACGGAGAAGCGGCCGCCGGCGACCCCCTTCTCAATGTCCCGCAGGGCCCGCGGGGCGAGGCCCGTGTCCGCGTGCAGCTGCTCGATGCCGCGCCGCCGCAGCACGTGCGCCAGCTCCGGATGGGTCTCGACCATCCCGACCGTCATCCGCACGCTGACCGAGAAGACCTCCGCCGGGTCCTCGATGCCCTCGACGACGGTGTCGATGAGCTGCCCGTACTCCTCCAGCGCGTCGGTCACCGCCGCGTCGAAGAGGGCGGTCTTGCTCTCGAAGTGGTTGTAGAACGAGCCGAATCCGATGTCCGCGCGGTCGGCGATCGACTGGATGCTCGCCTCGGCGGCCGCCCCCTCCGCCAGCAGGGCGCGCGCCGCACCGATCAGGGCCGCGCGCGTCCGGGCCCGGCGGCGCTCGAAGCGGTTGCTGGTGGGTGTGTCAGGCATGGGGGCCAGAGTACTGGGCCGCGCCACACAACTGACGATCACATCAGGACTGACGTACGACCTGGAAAGTGTTGACACGAGTCTTCATCAAGAGTGATGCTTTCATCAACTTACGACGCCGCTCCCTCCGCACAGCTGCTCGCCCGCCCGAGGAGTACAGCCATGACAGCCAGGACGTCCGGCATCCGCACCCCCTCCCCCACCCCCGCCCAGGACCCCCACCACGGCCTGCACAGCGAGCACGGCTCCCGGCGCGGCGAGCATCCGGGGCGGGGCCGCGACCCCGTGGTGAAGGTGGCCGACCTGGCGTGGCTGGAGTTCGAGAAGCCCGACCTGGACCGGGCCGAGGTCTTCGGCCGCGACTTCGGGTTCGCCGTCGCCGCCCGCACCGAGCGGGAGCTGTGGCTGCGCGGCACCCTGGCTGGCGCGCCCTGCATGGTGATCCGCAAGGGCGTCGCCTCCCGCTTCATCGGCCCCGCCTTCCGGGCCGCCGAACGCTCCGACCTGGCCCGCCTGGCCCGCGCCACCGGCCGCACCGTGCGGCCCCTGAGGGACGCGGACCACCTGCCCGGCGGCGGCGCGACGGTCGACCTCCTCGACCCCTCCGGCTGCACCGTGCGCGTCGTGCACTGCGCCGAGGAGCTGTCCGCGCTGCCCGAACAGCGGCCGCTCACCCTCAACTTCGGCACACGGCACCCGCGCACGAACGCCGTGCAGCGCCCGCCCCGCGAGCCGTCCCGCATCCAGCGCCTCGGCCATGTCGTCCTGGAGTCACGGGTGTTCGCCCAGGCCCTGGACTGGTACCTGGACACGCTCGGCATGATCGTCAGCGACTTCCTGTTCCTGGACGGGCAGCGCGACCGGGGCCCGACGATGGCGTTCCTCCGCTGCGACCAGGGCGGCCGGGCCGTCGACCACCACACCCTGGCCCTGCACCTGGGCCCCGGCACCGGCTATGTCCACTCCGCCTACCAGGTGACCGACCTCGACGCCCTGGCCGCGGGCGGCGAGTACCTCAACGAGCGCGGATATCAACGGAGTTGGGGTATCGGGCGGCATGTGCAGGGCAGTCAGCTCTTCGACTACTGGCGCGATCCCGACCGCCTCATGCTGGAGCACTTCACCGACGGCGACCTCTTCTCGTGCGACGTCGAGCCGGGCTGGGCGGCCATGTCCGGCAGCGGCCTGGCCCAGTGGGGGCCGCCGGTCACCCGTGACTTCCTCGGCGCCGCCCCGTCGCCCGCCCGGCTCCGCGAGGTGCTGACGGCCCTGCGCGGCGACAACGAACTCGATCCCGCCCGTCTGCTCGGCCTGATGAAAGCGATGAACTCATGAGTACGAACGTCCTGCGCGGCGCCGACGGCTGGTGGGCGGTCCACGGCGACCGTGCCGTCCGCATCGACACGAAGGCCGTCACCACCGCGGAACTGCTCGCCGACTGCGACGCCGTGCGCAACACCGCGCACGCGGCTGACGGGGACGGCGTTCCCGTCGGCGACGTCGTGCCGCTGTCCCCGGTCACCACCCCCTGCCGGGTGGTGGCACAGATGGTCAACTACCGCAGCCACGCCCGGGATTCGGGCTTCACCGACCAGGTCCCGCCGACGTTCTTCCGCAAGGCGTCGGGCTCGGTCAGCGGTCCCGGCGACCCCATCCTGCGGCCCCCGCACGTCCGCTTCCTCGACTACGAGGTGGAGCTCGGCCTCGTCATGGGCGCGCCGCTGCCCGTGGGTACCACCGTCGCCGAAGGGGACCTGCCCTCGTACGTCGCCGGGCTCGTCGTCACGAACGACGTCAGCGCCCGTGACGTACAGCTGACCAAGGGGCAGTTCTACGAGAGCAAGTCGTACCCCACCTTCACGCCCACGGGGCCGTATCTGACGCTCCTCGACCCCGAGGACTTCGACCACCTGATCAACCTGCGGCTCACGCTGTCCGTCAACGGCGAACCCCGCCAGGACCGCACTCTCACCGACATGATCGTCCGCCCTGCGCGGGCCCTGACCCTGCTCGCCCGCTTCCAGACCCTGGACCCGGGTGACCTGCTGCTCACCGGAACCCCGGGAGGCACGGCGCTGAAGGCGCCCCCCAAGGCCGTCGAGAAGATCGGTGCGCTGCTGCCGCCGGCGGTGAAGTGGAAGGCGTTCTTCAACAGCCAGGCGAGGAACCCCCGTTATCTGCGCTCCGGCGATGTCGTCACCGCCGCCATCGCCACCCCCGACGGGCGGATCGACCTCGGCAGGCAGCGCACCACGGTCGCGGACGCACGGTGAGCGGCGCGTCCCGCGTTCCCGTGGTGATCGTCGGCGCGGGCCCCGTCGGGGTCACGGCGGCCCTCCTGCTCGCCCGGCGCGGAGTGCGCACCGTCGTCCTGGACCGCCACCGGGACGTGTACCCGCTGCCGCGCGCCGTGGCCATGGACGACGAGGTCCGCCGGATCCTGCAAGCGGTGGGCGTGCACGAGGAGTTCGCCGCGATCGCCCGCCCGGCAGGCGGGCTGCGCCTGCTGGACTCCCGGCACCGTGTCATGGCCGAGTTCCGGCGCGACGCCCCGCACGGACACCACGGCTTCCCGCAGACGACCCTCTACGACCAGCCCGCACTCGAACGGCTGCTGCGCGACGCGCTGGCCACGTACCCCGCGTGCGAACTGCGCGGCGGAGTCGAGGTGACCGGGATCGAGCAGGGCGGGGACGGGGGCGGCGACGGGCGCGGGCCCGTCCGCGTGACCTTCCACGGTGACGGCGGCGAGGAGGAGTTGTGGGCCGACGCGGTGCTCGGCTGCGACGGCGCGGGCGGCCTCACCCGCGAGGCGATCGGCGCGAGCTGGCAGGACCTGCGCTTCGAGGAGCGCTGGACGGTCCTCGACGTGCGCACCCGGCTCCCCGTACGCACCTGGGAAGGCGTGGATCAGGTCTGCGACCCGGTGCGGCCCGCGACCTTCATGCGCATCGGGGAGGACCGCTACCGCTGGGAGTTCCGGCTGGGCGACGGCGAGGAGCCGGACCCCGCCCGGTTGCGTGAGCTGGTGGCGCCGTGGGTGGACGTCCCGCCCGGCGCCCAGGACTTCGAGGTGCTCCGGCAGACGGCGTACACCTTCCGTGCCCGCATCGCCGACCGGTGGCGGCGCGGCCGCGTGCTCCTGCTCGGCGACGCCGCCCACCTGACCCCGCCCTTCATCGGACAGGGCCTGTGCGCGGGCCTGCGCGACGCCCACAACGCGGCCTGGAAGCTCGCCCTCGTCCTGCAACAGGGCGCCGACGAGCGGCTGTTGGACACCTATCAGCAGGAACGCGCACCCCATGCCCGGCACATGATCCGCCTCGCGGTCGCCCTCGGCTGGGCCATGACCGGCGGCCAGGACCGGGCCGCCACCCTGCGCCGCACGGCCCTCGCCGCCGCCTGCCGCGTCCCCGGCCTCACCGCGAGACTCGCCGCCGACCACGGCCCGGCCCTGTCCCCGGGCCCCCTCGTGCGCCGCACCCGGACCGGACGCGGCCTCGCGGGCACGCTCTGCCCACAGCCCTGGATCACGGTCGGCGGCCGCCGCGTCCAGCTCGACGACGCCCTCGGCGACGGCTTCGCCCTGCTGAGCGCCCCGGCCGCCGAGGCCGGTGCTCCCCTGCCCCCGTCCGTACGGGCCACCGCCGAGGCTCTCGGCGCCCGCGTCCTGCGCGTCGACGGTGCCCTCGCCGCGTGGCTGCGCGCGGGCCGGGCGGACGCCGTGCTGCTGCGCCCCGACCGCGTGGTCCTCGACACTCTCGCACCGGGCGCCGCGCACTTCACGGGCACGGAAGCCTGGGCCCCGCTGCTGGCCCCGCACCCCACGACCGCGTCCTGACCTTCCGTACTTCCTGAGCTTCATGACCCGTCCCGACGAGGAGCGCACGTCATGTCCACACCCTCACCGGCCGAACTGCCCGAGCCCTTCTGGACCCCCGACCCGGACGCGTCGGCGGCCAGCCGCATCGCGGAGTTCGCCCGCCGCGTCGGCATCGAGCCCGGCGACTACGCCGCCCTGCACCACTGGTCCGTCACCGACCTCGAAGGCTTCTGGGCCGCCGTCTGGGACCACTTCGCCGTCGACTCGGACACCCCGTACGAGCAGGTCCTGGCCGAGGACAAGATGCCGGGTGCCCGCTGGTTCCCCGGCGCCACCCTCAACTACACCCGGCACGCCCTGCGCGACCTGGACCCCGACGCACCCGCGGTCGTCGCGCTCGACGAGACCGGCGCGAGCCACGAGACGACGGGGGCGGAACTCCGTGCTCAAGTGGCCTCGGTGGCCGCGACGCTGCGGGACCTCGGGGTCGGCCGCGGCGACCGGGTCGTCGGCTATCTGCCCCACACCCCGCACGCCGTCGTCGCCTTTCTGGCCACGGCCTCCCTCGGCGCCGTCTGGTCGGTCTGCGGCCAGGACTACGCGCCCCGGGCGGCCGCCGACCGCTTCGCCCAGCTCGAACCCACCGTCCTGGTCGCCGCCGACGGCTACCTCTTCAACGGCACCGTCCACGACCGCCGCGAGGCCGCCCTCGAACTGGGCCGGTCCCTGCCCACCGTCACCGCCACGGTCCTGGTGAGCCACGTCGGCCTGCCCTGGCAGCCGGACCCCGACGGGCGGACGGTCACCTGGCAGGAGGCGACCGCCCGAACCGTCCCCCTCGACTGCGTCCCCGTACCGTTCGACCACCCCCTCTGGGTCGTCTTCTCCTCCGGCACCACCGGCCTGCCCAAGGGAATCGTCCACGGCCACGGCGGCGTCCTGCTCGAACACCTCAAGACGCTCGGCCTGCACAGCGACCTCGGCCCCGGCGACCGCCTCCTCTGGTACACCACCACCCACTGGATGATGTGGAACCTCGTGGTCTCCGCCCTCCTCACCGGCGCCACCGCCTGCACCTACGACGGCAGCCCCGCCCCGCAGTCCCGGCCGGACGTGCTGTGGGAGCTGGCCGCCCGGCACCGCGTCACCGTCTTCGGCACCAGCCCCCAGTACCTGCTCGGCATGGCCAAGTTCGGCATCGAGCCGTCGGTCCACGACCTGTCCCGCATCCGCGCCATCGGCTGCACCGGCTCCACGCTGCCCGCCTCCGCCTACCCCTGGGTGCGCGAACACGTCGGTGAGCACGTCCAGTTGGTGTCCGGCAGCGGCGGCACCGACGTCGTCTCCGGCTTCGCGGGCAGCGCGCCGACCACCCGGGTCTGGGCGGGCGAGCTGTCCGCCCCCCACCTCGGCGTGGCCCTGGCCGCGTACGACACCGAAGGGCATCCCGTGACCGGCCGGGTCGGCGAACTGGTCGTCACCCGCCCCATGCCGTCCATGCCGCTGTACTTCTGGAACGACCCGGACGGCACCCGCTACCGCGACGCCTACTTCGCCACGTATCCCGGCGTCTGGCGGCACGGCGACTGGATCACCCGCACCGCCCACGGTTCGGTGATCGTCCACGGCCGCTCCGACTCCACCCTCAACCGCAACGGCGTCCGCCTCGGCAGCGCCGACATCCACGACGTGGTGGAGCGCCTGCCGGAGATCGCCGAAGCCCTCGTCATCGGGGCGGAGGAACCGGACGGCGGCTACTGGATGCCCCTGTTCGTGGTCCTCGCCGACGGCGCCGTCCTGAACGACGCCCTGCGCGACACGATCCGCCGCGCCGTCCGCACCGGAGTCTCACCCCGCCACGTCCCCGACGAGATCCGCCAGGTCCCCGCCATCCCGCACACCCGCACCGGCAAGAAGCTGGAAGTCCCGGTCAAACGCCTCCTCCAGGGCGCCCCGCCCGCCCAGGTGGTCAACCCCGGCGCCGTCGACGACCCCGCGCTGATCGACTACTACGCGCGCCTGGGGGACGAACGCCGCAAGGCCGCCGATGCCACCTGAGCCGGGCGCTCCGCTAGGCTCACAAGGTGACCTCCCAACCGTACGAGACGGAGCCGTACGCCGTGGTGGCCGTGGCGTCGTCGGCCGGGGGGATCCAGGGGCTCAGCGTGCTGCTCAGCGACCTCAGCGCTGACTTCCCGCTGCCCGTGCTCATCGTGCAGCACCTCGACCCACGGCACCGCACGCTCCTCCCGGACGTCCTGTCCCGGCGCACCCCGCTCCTGGTGAAGCTCGCGCAGAGCGGCGAGCAGGTGGAGGGCGGCACGGTCTATCTGGCGCCGCCGAACCGGCACCTCCTGATCGGGCCGGAGGGGAACATCTCCCTCTCGGACAGTGAACTCGTCCACTTCGTACGGCCTTCGGCGGATCTTCTCTTCGAGTCGGTGGCCGGGGCCTACGGTTCGCGGGCCATCGCCTGCGTGCTCACCGGAACGGGTGTGGACGGGGCGATGGGGGTGGACGCCGTGAAGTCGCGCGGGGGCACGGTCATCGTGGAGGACCCGCGGACGGCCCAGTTCGCGGGAATGCCGGGGGCCGCGGTGGACACCGGAGCCGTCGACTTCGTGCTACCTCTTGAGGAAATCGCCGCGGCCATCCGCGAGCTCGTCGAGACCAAGAGGCAGTGATGAACGATCAGTCCGGGGCGCCCGACCCGACCGGAGCACCCGAACCGACGGAGACGACCGAGTCGGCTCAGGACCTGGAGAACCTGCTCGAGTTCATCCGTGACGCTCGGGGCTTCGACTTCACCGGCTACAAGCGGTCCACGCTGACCCGCCGCATCCGCAAGCGGATGGCCCACGTGGAGCTGGAGGAGTACGCGGACTACCGGGACCGTCTGGAGACCGACCAGGACGAGTTCCACGAGCTGTTCAACACCATCCTCATCAACGTGACCTCGTTCTTCCGCGACGTGGACGCCTGGGATCTGATGCAGCGCGAGATCGTGCCGCGGATCGTGGACTCCGGGGAGGCCGACAGCGAGATCCGGGTGTGGAGCGCGGGCTGCTCCAGCGGCGAGGAGGCGTACTCGCTGGCCATCATGTTCGCGGAGGCGCTCGGCATCGAGGAGTGCCTGAAGCGCGTGAAGATCTACGCGACGGACGTCGACGAGGAGGCGCTGCGCGAGGGCCGCGCGGCCCAGTATCCGAGCCGGAGCCTGGAGGCGCTCTCGCCGGAGCTGCGCGACCGGTACTTCGAGCAGTACGGCACCTCGTTCTCCTTCCGCACGGACCTGCGCCGCCGGGTCATCTTCGGCCGCCACGACATCACCCGGGACGCCCCCATCTCCCGGCTCGACCTGCTGGTGTGCCGGAACACGCTGATGTACTTCAACGTGGAGGCGCAGCAGCAGATCCTGGACCGCTTCCACTTCGCCCTGCGCGAGAGCGGCTTCCTCTTCCTCGGCAAGGCGGAAATGCTCCTGAACGACGGGGAGCGGTTCGAGACCATCAGCATGCGCCAGCGCGTCTTCCAGCGCAGCCCCGGCGCCAGTGCCTCGCCGCTGCAGACCCCGCCGCCGCGGTTCCGGGCCGGGGTGGGCGGGGAGATGCAGGCCGTCACGCGCGCCCGCGAGCTGCGCGACCTGATCCTGGACACGACCCCGGGCGCGAGCATCGCCCTGGACACGGCGGGCGTCGTGGTGATGGTCAACAACGAGGCGCGGGCCCAGTTCGGGCTCAACCCCAACGACGTGGGCCGCCCCTTCCAGGACCTGGAGATCTCCTACCGGCCCACCGAGCTCCGCTCCCTGGTCGACCAGGCCACCCACGAGCGGCGGACGCTGCGCATCAACGGCGCGGTGCGCCAGCTCAGCAACGACGTGCAGTACCTCGACATCGTGATCCAGCCGGTCCTCTCCAGCTCCGGCATGCCCGTCGCGACGAACGTCACCTTCTCCGACGTCACCATGCAGACCCGCCTCAAGGAGGAGGTGAAGAAGGTCCGCGAAGACCTGGAGACGGCCTACGAGGAACTCCAGTCCACCAATGAGGAGTTGGAGACCACCAACGAGGAACTCCAGTCGAGCATCGAGGAACTGGAGACCACGAACGAGGAACTCCAGTCCACGAACGAGGAGCTGGAGACCACCAACGAGGAACTCCAGTCGGGCAACGAGGAACTGGAGACGATGAACGACGAGCTGCGCGTGCGCACCTCGGACCTGGACGAGACCCGGGCCTTCCTGGAGGGCGTCGTCGGCAGCATCGCGGCGGGCGTGGTGGTGCTCTCCGCGGACATGACGGTGCGCAGCTGGAACCGCGGCGCCGTCGACCTGTGGGGGCTGCAGCCCGAGGAGGTGCTCGACGAGTCGTTCTTCGGGCTCGACTTCGGGCTGCCCACCCACGCGTTGCGCGAGGTCATCGACACCTGCATCCGGTCGGGCAAGCGGTCCGGACCGGTCCAGGTGCCGTCCGTGAACCGCATCGGCCGCTCCATCCAGTGCGCGGTGATCTGCTCCCCGTTCGACGGGCACAACGGCGGTGTGGTGTTGCTCATGGAAGACCTCACCGCCCAGGGTGCCGGGTGAACCCTGAGCCCGTACGCTGTCCAACATGAGGGCTACACCTGGCGGTTCGGACGCCGTGGCCGAGGGCGGGCAGATGATCGCCGCCCTCTACCGGGCAGTCCTCGCTGCCGGACGTGCCGCCCGTGAGCTCGCACTCGCGGAGCGGCACGACCGCCTCGCCGCCGAGGGCAGCGAGCGCAACACCGAGTGGCACACGAAGCTCGCTGACCGGCATCGCAGCATCGCCCACTGCCACATCACCGCGTCCCGGCTCCAATACGCCTACGCCGACGGCATGGTGAGGTGGTTCAGCAACCGCGAGGGCCGCCGCCCCCTTTTCATGTCGGGCGTCGCGGACGCCTGCGGCACCCGCAGCGCCGCCCTGACGCTCCTCGGTGCCGACCTGACCCAGCTCGCGGTCGCCGCGTCCGACGTCCGCTCGGGCGAGGCACAGGACCTGGAGTACGTCCTCGGCGAGGGCCCGTCGGTCGACGCCGTGCGCAGTGGTACGCGGGTGAGCGCGTCGGGCACGGCCATCGAGCGGCGCTGGCCGAGCTACGGGGGCGGCCTCTCCGAGCTCGGCATCGGCTCGGTGATCGCGCTGCCGCTGACGGTCTCCTCGTCGTGCATCGGCGCGCTGACCCTCTTCGACCCGCCCTCGAGGGCCGCGGAGCGCGGCTCGGGCTCGTTCCGGGAGGTCGCCGAGGCCCTGGCGAAGTCCGTCCTCATCGGCCCGGAGGCCGACCCGGACCTGTACGGCAACACGGACCACCGCGCCTCCGTCCACCAGGCGGCGGGCGTGCTGTCCGTGCGGGTGGGCTGCACGGTCGCGGACGCGCTCGACCTGATCAAGGCGCGGGCGTTCTCGGAGGGGAAGCCTTCGGAGGAGATCGCGCGGAGGGTGTTGTCGGGGGAGCTGCGGCTCAACTGAGGGGCCACCCCGGCTGTGGGGTGGGTGCGCTTTCAGCGCGTGAAGCGGCGTACGTAGCGGCGCTGCCACGGAGTCTCCACCGCGTGCCGGTCGTAGTGGCGGCGCACGTACTCCACGGCTTGGGCCGCCGGAACGCCGTCGAGCACGGCGAGGCAGGCGAGCGCGGTGCCGGTGCGCCCCCGGCCGCCCCCGCAGGCGACCTCCACCCTGCTGTGTGCCGCGCGCTCCCACACGTCCACCAGGACGGCACGGGCCTCCTGCCGGTCGGCGGGCAGCCGGAAGTCGGGCCAGCGCAGCCAGCGGAACTCCCAGGGCTGGGCGGCCGGTTGCCTGCCGAGGAGGTAGACGCCGTACTCGGGGACGGGCCCCGCGGGCAGGGGGTGGCGCAGGCCGCGGCCGCGGACGAGGCGGCCGGAGGGGAGGGCGAGGATGCCTGGGGCGGTGGGGTCCCAGGGGGTGTGGGGGGCGTGAGGGTCGTGGGGCTGCGGTGGCGCGGAGTCACTGGGGCGCGGCTGCGGCTGCGGCTGCGGCTGCGCGGTGGCGTCGCCGGGCTGTGAGGTGGAGTCGCTGGGCTGCTGGGTCATCGGGGCACTTTACGGGGCGTCCCCGTCATGCGTACGGGCGGTCGAAGCCCGCTATGTGCGGGGGCAGCGGAATGCCGGGGGCGAGCTGCGGGTCGGCCGCCGGGGTGCCCCAACTCCACTCCAGCGGAAGGTTTCCGGCCCATACGGGGAGTTCGGCGTCGGGTCCTTCGCCGTCCTCGGGCGGGCCCGAGCTGGTCTTCACGGACGCCTCTTCGAGGGAGAGGGCGAGGAGGGTGGTGGCGGCGAGTTCCTTGCGGTGGGGGCGGCGGGCGTAGTCCCACTGTCCCGGTGTCGCGTGCTCGGTGAGCACGCGCAGGCCCTCGAGCTTCTCGTCCGGGTCGGTGATCTTGCGGGGCACTCCGTGGATCATCGCGCTCCGGTAGTTCACGCCGTGCTCGAAGACGGAGCGGGCGAGGACGAGGCCGTCGACGTGGGTGACGGTGACGCAGACGGAGGCGTCGGGGTGCGCGGCGAGGCTGCGGCTCGCCACGGAGCCGTGGAGGTAGAGGTTCGTCTCGTCGCGGCCGTAGACCGTGGGGATGACCACGGGGTGGCCGTCGATCAGGACGCCGAGGTGGCAGATGAAGCCGGCGTCGAGAATGGCGTCGAGGTGGGGGCGGTGGAGGCTGCCTTGGGCTCGCAGGCGGCGGTGGCGGGTGCGGGATGTCTCGGGGAGACGGGGCGAGAGCTGTTCCGGCTGTTCCGGCTGTTCAGTGGTCACATCTGGGGAAGGTACCGATTTCGCTGGGCCTTGGCCATGGGGGTGCTGTTTTGGTCTGAGGGCGGGGTGTCGTGCTACGAAATCCGCACTCTTTCCCCAATCCCGCCCCTTCCCGAATCCGCCGACTCCGTCGGCCCTGGGGCACCCATATCGCCGCTGACGCGGCTCGTCCTCAATCGCCGGACGGGCTATCTCTAGCCCGTCCGGCGATTGAGGACGAGGCCGTTCAGGCCGATCGGGGGTCTAGGGGCGAAGCCCCAGGACGGCCCGCCCAGGGGCGACGGAGTCGCCGGATCGGGAAGGGGCGGGGTTGGGGAAATGGCCCCGCAGGGACAACCCGCGCGGTCTCATGGAGACCATGGAGCTCCCCTACCACGAGGACATGTCGCCCGGCACCGGCTGTCTTCCGCCCCGCGCCTGGTACGCCTCCTCCGACGCCGACTCCCTCTCCCTCAACGGCCTCTGGCGATTCCGCCTCTCCTCCACAGCCGACCTCCCCGACCTGCCCCAACTCCTCGCCGACACCGGCCCCCACACCTGGCACGACCTCCAAGTCCCCGGCCACTGGCCCCTCCAGGGCCACGGCACCCCCCTCTACACCAACACCCCCTACCCCTTCCCCGTGGACCCGCCCCGCGTCCCCACCGAGAACCCCACCGGCGACCACCTCCGCCACTTCGACCTGCCCGCCCAGTGGCCCGCCACCGGCGGTTCCGTCCTGCGCTTCGACGGCGTCGAGTCCTGCGCCCGCGTCTGGCTCAACGGCACCGAGCTCGGCGAGTTCAAGGGGTCCCGGCTGCCCCACGAGTTCGCGGTCGGGCACCTCCTGCGCCCCGAGGGCAACGTCCTCGCCGTCCGCGTCCATCAGTGGTCGTCCGGGTCCTATCTGGAAGACCAGGACCAGTGGTGGCTGCCCGGCATCTTCCGCGACGTCACCCTCCTGCACCGCCCCGAAGGCTGCGCCCTCGACTTCTTCACCCACGCCTCGTACGACCATCGGGCCCGCACCGGCACCCTCCGCCTCGACTCCGACGTGCACGGCCGCGTCACCGTCCCCGAACTCGGCGTGGACGTCGCCACCGGAGAGTCCGTGACCGTGCCCGTCAAGCCGTGGACCGCCGAGACGCCCCGCCTCTACGACGGTGAACTAGCCCTCCCCGGCGAGCGGATCCCCCTGCGCATCGGCTTCCGCACCGTCGCCGTCGAGGACGGGGTCATCAAGGTCAACGGGCGCCGGATCCTCTTCCGCGGCGTCAACCGGCACGAGTTCCACCCCGACACCGGGCGCGCCCTCGATCTCGCCACCATGCGCGGCGACGTCCTGCTCATGAAGCAGCACAACATCAACGCCGTGCGCACCAGCCACTACCCGCCCCACCCCGCCTTCCTCGACCTCTGCGACGAGCTGGGCCTCTGGGTCATCGACGAATGCGACCTGGAGACACACGGGTTCGGGGCGCAGAACGCCTGGCGCGGCAATCCCGTCGACGACGAGCGCTGGACGCCCGCCCTCCTCGACCGGGCCGCCCGCATGGTCGAGCGCGACAAGAACCACCCCTCGGTCGTCATCTGGTCGCTCGGCAACGAGTGCGGGACGGGGCGCGGGCTCTCCGCCATGGCCCAGTGGATCCGCGGCCGCGACCGGGACCGGCTCCTGCATTACGAAGGTGATCCGTCCTGCGAGGACACCGACATGTACTCCCGCATGTACGCCGACCACGCGGAGGTCGAGCGCATCGGGCGGAAGGAGGACGAGGGGCCCGAGGCGAGGCGTCAACTGCCCTTCATCCTCTGCGAGTACGCGCACGCCATGGGCAACGGACCCGGCGGGCTCGACGAGTACCAGCGGCTCTTCGAGACGTACGAGCGCTGCCAGGGCGGCTTCGTGTGGGAGTGGATCGACCACGGCCTGAGCCACCCGGAGTACGGCTACGCGTACGGCGGGGACTTCGGGGAGGAGCTGCACGACGGGAACTTCGTCTGCGACGGGCTGTGCTTCCCGGACCGGATGCCGTCGCCGGGGCTCCGCGCGTACAAGCACGTCATCCAGCCCGTACGGTTCGCCTACGACCCGGGCGCGGGCACCGTCCGCGTCACCAACCTCCACGACTTCGCCGACCTGTCCGGCCTCTCCTTCGAGTGGACCTACATCCTCGACAGCGAGGAAAGGGGTTCGCAGGGCGGGGAGTTGGAGGTGCCGTCCGATCTTGCCCCTGGTGCCTCCGTCGAGCTGAAGCTGCCCGATCCGCCCGCGCTGAGCCGCTCCGCCGAGACCTGGCTGCACCTCACCGCGATGGTGGGCGAGGAGCGGAAGCCGTGGGCGCCGGTGGACCATGTGGTGGCGCGTGGCGAGTTCGCCGTGTCGGCGCGGCCGCCGGTCCGTGCCGCCCTGGGGCGGGCGCCGCGGCGTGACCCCGACGGGCTGCTCGGGCTCGGCCCGGGGCGCTTCGACGCGCGCACCGGTGAACTCAGGACCCTGGACGGGGTGCGGCTGACCGCGGGTCCGCGGCTCGACGTGTGGCGTGCCCCCACCGACAACGACTACGGAATGCCCTGGCTCCGGGAGCCTCAACTCGCCGTGCGGTGGCGGGCCTTGGGGCTGCATCGGATGCATCATCGCGTCGACGCCGTCGAGGTGGCCGATGACTCGCTTCTCGTGCGCACGCGCGTCGCTCCGGCCGCCCGCGACCTGGCCCTGCGGACCGTGTACCGGTGGACGTCCGACGGGGAGCGGCTGCGGCTCGCGGTGTCCGTGGCACCGGAAGGCGAGTGGACCGAGCCGCTGCCCCGGCTCGGTGTGCGGCTCGGGCTGCCCGCCTCCCTGACGTACGCGCACTGGTTCGGCGCCGTCGAGGAGGGCTATCCGGACACCGGCTCCGCCTCGTACATCGGGCGTGGGTGCATGGATGTCGGGCGGATGCAGACGCCGTACGTGCGGCCGCAGGAGAACGGTGCGCGGCCCGGGGTGCGGTGGGCCGAGCTGCGGACCCGGTTCTCCGGGGGCGGGGTGCGGGTGGAGGGGGAGCCGCCCTTCTGGTTCACCGCGCGGCCCTGGACGACCGAGCAGCTCGACGCCGCGCGGCACCGCACGGACCTCTCGCCCGGCCCGGCGGTCTGGGTCCACCTCGACCACGGGCAGCACGGCATGGGGTCGGGGTCGTGCGGGCCCGGTGTGCTGCCGCAGCATCAACTGCGCGCCGGGCACGCCGAGTTCGCCTTCACGTTCAGCGCTCCTGTGGCTCGTGGATGACCTGTCAGCGCCTTCCGGCACGCGGGCACATGCCGTATGGATGGTGCAGCGGGGCGGCTGACCGGCCCCCGCCAGGCTGCGCGGGCGCGCGAGCGAGGGGGCACACTGCATGGGTGGTCGGCACGTCCAGCGGGCCCGACGGCTCCTCGAGGGGTCCCTGAGCGACGCGGCCGCGCTGTCCGAGGAGCACCTGCTGGGCGCCGCGTGCTCGGCCGTCGCCGAACTCGGCGCCCGGGAGCGGCTCGTGCCGCTGCTGCGGGACCTCGCGGCCGGCGCCGGTGACCCGGCGGGCTGCGCCCGGCTCTCGTACCGCCATGTCCTCGGCTTCGACAAGCTGCTGCTCGTCGACGGCGGCCCGTGCCGGATGCTGCGGGCGCACGTCTGGCACCCGGGCGTGCGCGCGGAGAGCCGCGAGGACATCCACAACCACCGCTCGCCGCTCGCCTCGCACGTGGTGCGGGGCGCCCTCGGCATGGAGCTGTACGAGACGGCGCCGGAGGGCTCCATCCCGGCCTCGTGGTACCGCGAGTCGCTCTCCGCGCAGGAGGGCGACCGGCTGCTGGAACCGGCGGGGCCCGCGCGCCTGCGGCTCACGCAGGTCGCGCGGTACGGGGCGGGCAGCGGGTACGCGCTGCCGCCGTACGCCCTGCACCGCGCGTGGTGCGCCTCGGCGGGGCCGACGGTGACGCTGTTCCTGGAGACCGGTTCGGTGCGGCGGCGGTACACGGACGTGTTCGCGGCGTCCGGGGTGCGGCGCGGTGGCGGCACGGTGCCGAAGCGGCCGCTGGCCACGGCGGAGTATCTGGCGGAACTGGGCACGCTGGCCGATCTGTTGAGCGACCGGAGGGTCAGGAAGTCGGCTCGCGTTCGCCCTGGTCGAGCCGGTACGGCGGGTAGACGTCCGTGAGCAGCGTCCCGTACGCGATGACGCGCATGACCCAGCGGTGCAGGCCCAGGTTGAGGTCGAACATGCCGCGCGGGTAGTAGCCGCGGAAGAGCAGGCACACCCCGGCGTAGAAGGTGAGCAGGCCCCCGAGGCCGATGTTGCCGCCGTAACCGCCGGAGATGAAGGCCACGACGAGGAGCTGCGGCAGCACGAGCAGCCACCACTTGACGAGGACGAGCCCGCGGGAGAGCCGTTCCGGGTAGACGACGTCGAGGCGGGCCGGGTAGCCAGGGTCGTCGTCCAGCGAGAACGGCGGATAGCGGTCGGTGCCGAGCGTGCCGTACGAGTAGTACTCCACGCGCCAGGTCCAGCGCAGCACGCCGACGTTGAACTCGAAGAGGTGCAGCGGGTAGCGCCCCGTGAAGAGGATGGCGAACAGCGCGACGACGCTGATCAGGAAGTACGCGATCCACAGGAAGGCGAGCAGGAAGTAGTGCGGGATCGCGAGCAGCCACTTGACGAGCCACAGCCAGCGGGACAGGGCGGGTTCGTAGTCCGCCTCCAGGCGGACGGGGCTGATCGGGTGGGTCACCGGAACCTTCGTCATCGGCGTGGACGACATGGGCGATCGCCTCCCCGCGGGCGCGGGTCGGCCCGCTCTCCCTTCCCGTGTACGGCTGGCCGCGCGCCCCCGCAAGGAGAGGCGCGGTGTCCGTTTGCGCCATGTGCGGGGTGTCCGTTTCCTTCAAGACCGGGCCGGGACCGCCGCCTACGTTGGGTCGCATGAACACGAACAGCACCGACGAACCGGCCACCGGCACCCACCCCACCCCGCACCTCGACATGATCGGCATCGTCGCCGCCGACCTCGCCGCCTCGCTCGCCTTCTACCGGCGCCTGGGACTCGACTTCCCGGCGGGCGCCGAGTCGGAGCCGCACGTGGAGGTCACGCTGCCGGGCGGGCTGCGCTTCGCCTTCGACACGGAGGCGACGGTCCGCTCCTTCGTCCCCGGCTGGCAGCCCCCGGCGAGCGCCGGGCGGATCGGGCTCGCCTTCCACTGCGGCTCCCCCGCGGGGGTCGACGCCCGCTACGCGGAGCTGACGGCCGCCGGGTACCACGGCGAGCTCAAGCCGTTCGACGCCTTCTGGGGCCAGCGGTACGCGACCGTGCACGACCCGGACGGCAACGGCGTCGACCTGTTCGCGCCGCTACCGGACGCCGCCGCCCAGTAGCTCCCCGAGCGTCCGGCCCGCCAACTCCCGTACGTCCCGGGCCAGATGAGCCTGGTCCGCATAGCCCGCGAGGGCTGCCGTCGACGCGTACGGCACGCCGTCGCGGGCCAGGGCGAGGGCGCGCTGGAGGCGCAGGACGCGGGCGAGGGTCTTGGGCCCGTAGCCGAACGCGGGCAGCGCCTTGCGGCGCAACTGCCGTGCCCCCAGGCCGACTTCGTCGGCGGTCGCGGCGACGCCGCGGCCCGCCCGGAGGGACGCCACGACACGGCGGAGCACGGGGTCGGGGGCGGCCGCGTCGGCCGCCCGGCGCAGGGCGATCTCCTCCAGGGCGGCCATCGGGTCGGCGGCCGCGTCCACCGTCCCGGTCAGGCGGCGCACCTCGGCGGCGGGCCAGAGGTCGGCCAACTCGACGCGCTGGTCCCGCAGTTCGTGGGCGGGGGCGCCGAGGAGGGCGGGGGCGGTCCCGGGGTAGAAGCGCACCCCCACATAGCGCCGCGGCCGCTCCCCGCTCTCCGTCTGCGCACCCGAGAGGTAGGCGTGCGTGTCGGGGCCCGCGACGAAGAGGCGGCCCTCGGTCCAGAGCAGGTCCATGCATCCGTCGGGCAGGACGGGCGCCTCGCCGGCCCCGTCCCCGGCCGCGCCCGGGGTGCGGGTCCACACGACGGCACCGGACAGCCGGGAGGCCCGCTCGGCGTACTCCACGGTCTCCACCTGCTCCACGCTACGCCGGGCGCGTCCGGTGGTCCTGCGGGCTGACCCCGTACACCCGCTTGAAGGCGCTGGACAGCGCGAACGCGCTGCCGTACCCGACGCGGCGCGCGATGGAGCCGATCGTCAGCTCCGTGTCGCGCAGCATGTCGGCGGCGAGCGCGAGCCGCCAGCCGGTCAGATACGTCATCGGGGGCTCCCCCACGAGCTCGGTGAACCGCCGGGCGAGCGAGGCACGCGAGACCCCGGCCTTCGCGGCGAGGTCGGCGATGGTCCACGGGTGCGCGGGATCGTCCTGGAGCAGCCGCAGGACCGGGCCCACGACGGGGTCGCCGAGCGCCCGGTACCAGGCGGGGGCGGCCGCCTCGGGCCGGGAGAACCAGGCGCGCAGGGCGGCGATGAGCAGCAGGTCCAGGAGCCGGTCCAGGACGACGTCCTGCCCCGGTTCGTCGCGGGTGATCTCCTCCGCGAGCAGCGGCGTCACCGGGCAGTCCCACACGTCGGTGGAGAGCACGAGCAGCGGCGGCAGCGCGTCCAGGAGGCGGGCGCTGATCTCGCCGCGCATCGGGTACGTGCCGATCAGCATCTCCACGGAGGCGTCGAGTGACTCCCCCCACGACCGCATCCCGAGGTCCCCGTAGTGCCCGTCGGGGAACCCGCCGAGGGGTGCGCAGCGCTGCCCCTCCAGGATCTCGGAGCGGGGCGCGGTCGCCCGGTCGTCGGCGCAGATGTAGGGGTCGGGCCCGCGGGCGATGGCGAGGTCTCCGGCGCGCAGGAGCTGCGGCTTCCCGCCCGGGTCGCCGCCGCCCCCGGGGCCCTCCGGTATCAGCCATGCCTCACCGCGCACCATGACCATCACGGAGAGGGGCGCGCTGTCGGCGATGCGCACGGCCCAGGGCGGGTCGAACAGCGCCCGGATCATGAAGGCCCCCCGGGCCCGCGGCCCCTCCAGCAACCCCGCGAGTGCGTCCATGGGTGCAGCGTAGACGCACGCTTATGCGGGCGAGCCCTTCAAGGATGGTTCGTTGCGGCGCCCGGGAGTTGACTGAAGACATGACGAACAACAACGCACAAGACACGCAAATGCCGCGCCAGGGCGAGGACTTCACCGTCCTCGTCACGGGCGCCACGGGCAAGACCGGGCGCCGGGTGGCCGAATCCGCACGGGCGGCGGGCCTCACGGTGCGGGCGGCCTCCCGCAACGGGGCGGTCCGCTTCGACTGGGAGGACCGCGCGACGTGGGCCGACGCGCTGCGCGGCGCCGACGCCGCGTACCTCGCGTACATGCCGGACGTGGGGGCGCCCGGGGCCGCCGAGACGGTGGGCGCGTTCGCCCGGCTCGCGGGGGAACTGGGGGTGCGGCGCCTGGTGCTGCTCTCCGCCCGGGGCGAGGAGCAGGCGCTGCCGACCGAGGCGGCGGTACGGGACTCGGGGGTGCCCACGACGGTGCTGCGGTGCAGCTGGTTCGCGCAGAACCTGAGCGAGGGGCATCTGCTCGACGGGCTCCGGGGCGGGGAGCTGGTGTTCCCCGCCGGGGAGGTCCTTGAGCCGTTCATCGATACGCGGGACATCGCGGATGTGGCGGTGGCGGTGCTCACGGCCCCGTCCGGGGCGTATGCGGGGCGGGTGCTGGACCTGACGGGGCCGCGCCTGCTGTCGTTCCGGGACGCGGTGGGGGAGATCGCGGCGGCGACGGGGCGGGAGCTTCGCTATGTGCCGGTGTCCGCGCGGGACTACGGGGGTGCGCTGCGGGAGTTCGGGGAGCCGGAGGAGGCCGTGGAGTTCCGGGTCGAGCTGTTCGAGGCGAACCTGGACGGGCGCAACGCGAGCCTCTCCGAGGGGGTGCGGGAGGTTCTGGGCCGGGCCCCGAGGGACTTCTCCCGCTTGGCGGAGGAGGAGGCGGCGGCCGGCACGTGGAAGGTCTGACCTTCCCCTGGGGCTTCGCCCCTGGACCCCCTGTCGGCGCTGAACGCGCCTCGTCCTCGAACGCCGGCCCACCCGCCCATAGTGACGCCCGTCCGGCCGGAGGCAACGTTACGGCGCCTCGTCCCCATGGCTTCCGTTCCGCTTCGCATGGGTGCGGAGGCGGGACGAGACGTCCTCCGGCGGCAGGAAGCGCGACCAGCGCTCGGGGAACTCCGAGGGCATGTCGGGGTCGGGCCCGTCGCCCGCCTCCTCGGCCGCAGCCGCCCGCGCGGCCTCCGCCCGGGCGACGACCTCCGCCGCCCGCGCCTCCCGCAGCCTCTCGTTCGCGGCCCGCGCGGCGGCGGTCTGGACGGACGGCCAGACGTGGTCGATCGCCGCGTTCACCGCCGCGCCCACGAGCACCGCGAACGCGGACACCCCGATCCACAGGAGCACGGCGACCGGCGCCGCCAACGACCCGTAGATCGTGGGGCCCTCGACCGTGCTGGTCAGGTAGATGCGGAGGAGGAAGCTGCCGAGGACCCATATGCCGAGGGCGATCAGCGCACCGGGCACGTCCTCCACCCACGGCGAACGCACCGGCACGGACACGTGGTAGAGGGTGGTCAGGAAGACCACCGACAGGAGGATGACGACCGGCCAGTACAGGATCTGCACCACCGTCGTCGAGCCGGGGAGCAGCTTCACCACCGCGTCCGGTCCCGCCACCATCAGCGGCAGCGCCACCGAGCCGATCAGCAGCGCCACGATGAAGAGCCCGAAGGCGAGCAGGCGGGTCTTGACGATGCCGCGGGCGCCGTCGAGTCCGTACATCACGGTGATGGTGTCGATGAAGACGTTCACCGCGCGCGAGCCGGACCAGAGGGCGAACAGGAAGCCGATGGAGATGACGTCGGGGCGGCCGACCCGCATGACGTCCTCCAGTATCGGCTGCGCGATCTGGCTGACGCCCTTGTCGGACAGGACGGTGCGGGACGCCTCCAGGATGTTGTTCTCGACGCTCTCGATGGTGTTGGCGCCGGTCCAGCGGTCGACGTAGGCGAGCAGGCCGATCAGGGACAGGAGCAGCGGCGGCACGGAGAGCAGCGTGAAGAAGGCTGCCTCGGCCGCGAGTCCCAGGATGCGGTACTCCACGCAGGAGTTGACGGTGTCCTTGAGAAGCAGCCAGGCAGTCTTCCGCTTGGAGACGTTTCGATAGAGAGCGCGGGCCCGGGTCCAGCGGCCCGATGGCCGCCCGGGTGTTTCTTTTGCCTGGTGCACCTCCTTACCGTAGCGGCATGGCAGCCAGCACCCACACAGTGACCAACCAGGCTCCGCCCCTGGTGGGATATGACGTCTTTGCCGCCGACCGGGCGCTCACGGAGGCGGTCGAACGACATCTCGAACCGTCCCTCCTGGAGACGGCTCGCGCGGAGCTCTCCGAGCTCGGGCGGACCGCCGGTTCCGCGCAGGCGCAGGAGTGGGGGGTGCAGGCCAATGAGAATCCGCCCGTTCTGCACACGCATGACCGTTATGGGAATCGGATCGACGAGGTCGACTTCCACCCCGCGTGGCATCGGCTCATGGGAAGGGCCGTCTCGGCGGGGCTGACCGCCGCCTGGGTACGGCCCGGCGGGCATGTGCGGCGGGCCGCCGGCTTCCTGGTGTGGACGCAGGCCGAGGGCGGGCACGGATGTCCGATTTCGATGACGCACGCCGCCGTGCCCGCGCTGCGCGCCGATCCGGCGGTCGCCGCCGAGTGGGAGCCCCGGCTCACCTCCACCGTGTACGACGACGGGCTGCGGCCCGCCGCGCAGAAGGCGGGCGCCATCTTCGGCATGGGGATGACGGAGAAGCAGGGCGGCAGCGACGTGCGAGCCAACACCACGCGTGCGCGCGCCCTCGCCGAGGACGGCACGTACGAACTGACCGGGCACAAGTGGTTCTGCTCCGCCCCGATGTCCGACGGGTTCCTGGTGCTGGCGCAGGCGGACGCCGGGCTCACGTGCTTTCTCGTGCCCCGGGTGCTCGAGGACGGGACGCGCAACGTCTTCGCCATCCAGCGGCTCAAGGACAAGCTGGGCAACAAGTCGAACGCGTCGAGCGAGGTCGAGTTCGACGGGACGTGGGCGCGCCGGGTCGGGGACGAGGGGCGCGGGGTGCGCACCATCATCGAGATGGTCGCGGCGACCCGGCTTGACTGCGTCATCGGCTCCGCCGCGCTGATGCGGCAGGCCGTCGCGCAGGCCGTGCACCACGCCACGTACCGCGAAGCCTTCGGCGGCAAGCTGATCGACAAGCCGCTGATGCGCAACGTCCTCGCGGACCTGGCCCTGGAGTCGGAGGCCGCCACGACGCTCGCGCTGCGGCTCGCCGCCGCCTACGACACGGGCGGCGAGCGGGAACAGGCGTTCCTGCGGCTCGCGGTGCCCGCGGCCAAGTACTGGGTGACCAAGCGCTGCACCCCGGTCGCGGCCGAGGCCCTGGAGTGCCTGGGCGGCAACGGGTACGTGGAGGAGTCCGGGATGCCGCGGCTGCTGCGCGAGTCGCCGCTCAACTCCATCTGGGAGGGCTCCGGCAATGTGCAGGCCCTCGACGTGCTGCGGGCCCTGCAGCGGGAGCCGCAGGCCCTCAACGCCTTCCTGGAGGAGGTGGGTTCGGCCCGGGGCGCGGACCACCGCCTGGACGGCGCGATCAAGGACCTGCTGACCGAGCTCGCGGACCTGGAGGGCATCGAGGCGCGGGCGCGGCGTCTCGTGGAGCGGATGGCACTGGTGCTCCAGGGCTCGCTGCTCGTGCGGTACGCGCCTTCGGAGGTCGCCGACGCCTTCTGCGCCTCACGGCTCGGCGGGGACTGGGGCACGGCGTTCGGCACGCTGCCGCACACCCTGGACCTGGCTTCGGTGGTGGAGCGCGCGGCTCCGAGCGCGTAAGCCGGCCTGGTCACAGGCGAATTCACGGGGGTGGTGCTGCGCCGACACGGCACCACCCCCGCACACAGGCCCCGTGAGGAGCGTGAACGCCGTGCGAGCGGCGTTCGTTCAAGCTTCGATCACCGCACGGTTGTTCGCGAGAGTTGCAAGAGGTTGCAACCCTTGGCGGTTCCTCCACGAAG
Source organism: Streptomyces odontotermitis (assembly GCF_050510915.1). NCBI lineage: Bacteria > Bacillati > Actinomycetota > Actinomycetes > Kitasatosporales > Streptomycetaceae > Streptomyces > Streptomyces odontotermitis. The sequence continues at coordinate 87,198 of NZ_JBNJLS010000009.1, forward strand.
CATCTTCCCCGAGGCCGGGCACGGGGCACGATGGGTACATGCCCCTGCACAACGGCCTGTTCGGGAAGGAACCGTGATGGACGCGACGTCGACGCTCGATCTCGCGGCGATCTCCGCGCTGGACGCGGGCAACGCCGCCCGCCTGCTGAAGGGGGTCCGGGACGCGACGCTCTCCGGGCACCGGCCCCAAGTGCAGCCCCGGCAGCTGATCGGCGAGTCCTGGGGCCGCATGCTGCAGGGCGGCGTCGACCCGGACCGCGACTTCCGCTCCCGGCTGCTCAGCCTGGAGGAGCTGGAGGAGCGGCGGCGCGCCTCACCGCTCCTGGACATCCTGCCGGTGCTGCGCGAGGGCCTGGTAGGCGTCGCCGACGCCGCGCACCACATCATGGTGGTCTGCGACGTCGACGGCCGCGTGCTGTGGCGCGAGGGCAACGCGGCAGTGCTGCGCAGCGCGGACTCGCTCGGCTTCGAACTGGGCGCGGACTGGAACGAGTCGGTCGTCGGCACCAACGGCATAGGCACCCCCCTCGTGGTGCGCCGCCCCCTCCACGTGTTCTCCGCCGAGCACTTCGTGCAGACCCACCACGCGTGGACGTGCGCGGGCGCGCCCGTCACGGATCCGCGCGACGGCCGCCTGATCGGCGTGGTGGACGTCAGCGGCCCCATCACCACGATGCACCCGGCGACGCTCGCCCTGGTCAACTCGGTGGCCAAGCTCGGCGAGGCGCACCTGCGCGATCTGCATCTGACGGCCCTGGAGCGGCTGCGCGCGGTGGCCTCGCCGGTCCTCGCCCGGATCGGCGGCCGCGCCGTCGCCGTGGACACCCACGGCTGGACGGCGGCGGTCACCGGGATGCTCCCCAGCGACCGGGTGCCGCTGCCCAAGTCCCTTGCCGCGGGCACCACATGGCTGCCCTCGCTCGGCCGCTGCCGGGTGGAGCCGCTGCCCGGCGGCTGGCTGCTGCGCCTCGACGACGGTGCCCGCGACGGCGGTACGGGTTCCCGGGCCGCGACCCGCGTCGTCCTGGACGTCAGCGGCGCGCGCAGCTGGTCGGTGACCGTCGCGAGCGGCGCCGGGTGCTGGACGCACGAGCTCTCCCCGCGCCACGCCGAGCTGCTCTACCTGCTGGCCGCGCACCGCAGGACCGGCCGCACCGCCTCCGAGCTGTCCGAGGACCTGTTCGGCGACCCGGGCCGCACGGTGACGGTACGGGCCGAACTCTCCCGCGTACGGCGGTACTTGGGCGGACTCATCGCACACCGCCCCTACCGCTTCCACGAGGACGTCGAGGTCGAGGTGCGCACCCCTGAGCTGCCTCTGGACCTGCTGCCGCACTCGACGGCGCCGGCGGTGCGACTTGCGCGCGGCGGAGACTCTTAGGGGTGTTCATGTCTCGGGCACGGACTCCCAGCCGCGTCTCCACACCACCCACAGGTGCCCGTCGGGCCCCCGGTGGACCCGGAGTTCGCCGTCGGTGCGTGCCCGTGCCGCCTCCTTGAGCGCCGCGGGCCGCTCCGCCGAGTCCAGGGAGACCTCCGCGTCGTCGGTGGCGGCGAGGGTGATCCCGGAGGGGTCGGCGCTGAGCACGAGGCGGCACTGCGTGGCCTCGCTGCGGGAGAGCAGGGTGCGGCCGACGGCGTCCCCGGCCGCGAGGACCGGTTCGAGGAACCCTTCGGGCGCCTCGATCACCCGGGCCAGCGCCTCGGCCGCCGCGACCACGGCGCACGCGCCGCCGTCCCCGTCGAAGTGGGTCGTGAACTCCATGGAGAGGGCCGAGCTGAGGAGCCCGAACTCGCTTATCAGGGCGGGCTCTTGGACATCGTCGTGCACGGTCACGCCCTCGTGCACGGTCACACCCTCGGGCCCCACGCCCCCCTCGCGCTCGCCCCGCTCCATGCTCGACACCGGCGCACCCACCTGAACCCCCCGGTCCGTGACGTCTGAAGGTCGGAAAGCGGCCAGGGGCTGGGGCAGCTCGGTGAACGTATGCCCACCCGCCATCATTGGCCAGAGCTTCTTCGGCCAGTAAGCCCGTGGTCCTACCATGATCGACGTGGAATCCTCCGACTGGCTGCCGCGGCGCACCCGGGCCCTGCCGCCCTGGGGCGCCCGGGCCGTGGATCTCGTCCTGTGCCTCCTCGTACTGACGACGCTCACAGCGGTCCTCAGGGCGGGCGGTTCCCCGGAGGACCGGATCGCCCCCGCGCTCCAGGCCGCCGCCGCGCTCGCGCTGCTGTTCCGGCGCACCGCGCCGATGTGGGTCATGGCCCTGATGCTGGTCGCCGCGGTGCCGATGGTCACCGAGGGCGTCTCCCCCGGCACGCTGCCCGCGGTGGACGAGTCCGGGGTGTGGGTGCCGCTCGCGGCGCCCTTCGCCTGCTACAGCGCGACGGTGTTCGGCGCGAACCTGCGGCTCGCCTGGGCCCTGACGGGCGCCCTCACCCTCGTCGCCACCCGCCCGTGGGCGCCGGACGCCGCCATCGTCGCGCCCGGCCTGCTGCTCACCGCCGTGCCCGCGCTCGCCGGGATGTACGTGCGCTCGCAGCACCGCCTCGCCGACGTGCTCAGGGACCGTGTCGAACGCGCCGAGCGGGAGCAGCACTTGCTCGCCGAGCGGGCCCGTTCGGAGGAGCGGGCGCGTCTTGCGGTGGAGATGCACGACATCGTGACGCACCGGGTGAGCCTGATGGTCCTGCACGCGGGGGCGCTGCGGATGACCACCCGCGAGGACGCGACCCGGCGCGCCGCCGAGGAGCTGCGGGCGGCGGGGCACCAGGCGCTGGAGGAGCTGCGGGAGTTCCTGGGGGTACTGCGGTCGCCGGCCGGCGAGCGGACCGTGGCGGACGGCGCGGCACCGGGCCGGGCGGCCGGGGAAGCCGCCGGCCCCGATCTGGAGGACCTGATAGCCGAGTCGGCGGCGGCGGGCGTGCGGATCGCGTTCACGCGCACCGGAGACTCCGGTGTGGTGTCACCGGTGATCGGCCGGACCGTGTACCGGGTCGTCCAGGAGTCCCTGTCCAACGCGATCAAGCACGCGCCGGGCGCCGCCGTCGAGGTGCGGGCCCGATACGGCCGGGAACACGTGCGGTTGACGATCCGGAACGCGGAGCCGGGGCACGGACCGCCTGCTGACGCCGGCGAGCACACGCTGAGCCGCAGCGGCTCCGGCGTGGGCCTGCTGGGCCTGCGCCGACGCGTCGGCCTCGTGGGCGGCGAGCTGCACGCCGGGCCGTCGGCCGGGGGCGGCTTCGAGGTAGAGGCCCGGCTCCCGGTCTTCGTACCGGCCAAGGAGGCGGTGCGCGGCGGGAGTTGAGCGGGAGCCTCCCGGGTGCCGCACCGTGGTCACCGCCGCTCGGCGAAGGGCGCGAGCAGCCCCGGCACGGCCTCGGCGGCGAAGCGCAGCCCCTCCGCGAGCTCCACGTCCCGTACCGGGAAGGCCCCGCTCCTGCAGGCGGCCGTGGTGACGTGGAGGGTGGCGAGACCCGCGCGGCGCTGCAGGGGCGACTGGGCGATCTTCCAGCCGATCACGCTGTCGCGCCGCAGGGCGACGGTGCGCCGGACGAAGAAGCCGTACCGCGTCACCAGGTAGGGGCCGTCCAGGGCGTGGCCGAGCGAGCGGTAGGCGCCGCGGGCGCACAGCGCACCGAGAGGCAGCAGCACCACGGCGGAGATCCACGCGATGTGCAGGAGTACGACCGCCGCGGAAGCGGCGGAACTCGCGGGCCTCCCGGGACTTGCGAGCGCGAGGCACAGGCCGACGACGGCGGGCACCGCACACCCGGCGAGCACCATGACGGCGGCCCTGACCTGGCGGCGGCGCAGCGCGGCGCGCGGGTGGCGGCGCAGCCTGACGGCGGTCGGGGAGAGGCGGCTGCCGACGACGGCGGCGGCGATCGCGTGGGCCCGGCCGCGCGGCACGGCGGGGCTGAGCACCCGCAACTTGGTGGCCTCGGACTCCTCCGCCGTGTCCAGGCCGGTCGCGACGGCCGCGACCTGTGCGCCGCCGCCGAGCCGCAGCACCAGGGGCTCGGTGACCTCGACGCCACGCATGCGGCGCGCGTCGACGGAGAGGGAACGGGTGGTCAACAGGCCACGGCGCACGGCGAAATCACCGTTTCCGTCGCGCTCCAGGCGGTAGCCCCACCACTCCTCGGCGGCGAGGGCCACGGCGGTGACCGACCCGAGCACGAGCAGCGCGAGCGCGCCGAGGGCGACGCCCTCCCCCAGCCCGGTGACGCCCAGCACCCCGACGGTCGCCCGCAGCACCCGCTCCGGCTCGACACCGAGCCCGTCCAGGACGCGCACACCCGCGCCACCCGCGACGACGACGGCGAGCACGCCCCAGGAGTTGAGCGGCATATAGCGCAGCCAGGCCCAGTCGAGGCGGGCGATGACGCGGTCGCGGCCCGGGGACCCGGACCGGCGCGCGGCGGCCGCCGCGACGGACCGGCGCAACAACTGCTGCCGCAGAGCGCCCGCGTCCCCCTTGCGCAACGCCTCAAGACGCACGTCCCCCTGGCCGTCTCCGCCACCACCGCCGCCCTCGGCCGTGGTGACCTTCACCGCGACGAGCCCGAAGACCCGCAGGAACGGATCGGCGACGAGGTCGACACCGCGGATACGGTCGCACGGCACGGCCCGATGCCTGCGCCCGAGCAACCCCGTGCGCACCTCCAGGAGTTCGCCGGTGACGCGGTAGCTGGTGGTGAGGAGCTCGACGAGCCGCCACAGCATGATCGCCAGGAAGACCCCGCCGATCAGACCGAGCCGGACGAACGCCTCACGGTCGAGCCGCCCCTGACCGGCCACCCCGTAGAAGCCGACGGAAAACACGGGCGGGACGAGCCACTTGAGCTGCACGAGCAGCAACCGCTTGTCGAGCCGCCGCCACGCCCCCCACCCCGCGTCGTGGGCCATCTCATTCCCCGTACCGCCGCTCTCCACAGCGCCCCTCATGCCGCACCGTCCCCCTCGGTGGCCTGGGCCGCGGCGGCGAGACGGGCCGCGAGCTCCTCGGCCCGCGCGCGCCCGAGGCCGTGCACGCGCACGGGCCCGGCGGCGGAGGCCGTGGTGACGACGAGGGTGGAGAGGCCGAGCAGCTGCTGGAGCGGGCCGCGCGCGGTGTCGACGGTCTGGATGCGGGCCATCGGCGCGATGCGCACGAGCCGCCAGAGCGAACCGGAGACGGTGTACACCGCCTCCCCCGTGGCCTCCCAGCGGTGCACGCGATAGCGCCACCGCGGCACGGCCACCACGAAGGCGGCCGCCACCAGCACCAGTCCCGCACCGACGCCGCCGATGACGCCGGCCGACGGCGACAGCCACCACCACAGCCCGGCCAACGCCCCCGCCGCACAGGCGAGTCCGCCGAGGGAGACGAGGGCGGCCTGCAGGGTCCACCAGGTCACGGCCCGCCGGTCCACGGCGTGCGCCGGCGGGCGGAGCCCGTACTCGATCGTCTTCCCCTGCATCTGTGCCGACCCCTCGCCCTTCCCGGATTCCCGCGTGGTCACGCTCCGTACGGAGCTGCGGCAATCCTGTTCCGGCGACGGCCCCCGGCGCTGCCCTCCAAGGTCGCGATCGCACCCGACGAAAGCGCGGCCGGCCACTACTTTCGTCGGTGTGATTCCCTGACCTCCATGAGCATCACAGTCACCACCTGGTCCCTGGAGCAGACGTCCCCCACGGACCTGCTCCCCGCCGCCGCGCCCGAAGGCGATGTGCGGATCGTGCGGGCCGAGGTGCCCTCGCCGGAGTTCAGCCGCTTTCTGTACGCCTCCGTGGGTGGCGACATCCAGTGGACGGACCGGCTCGGGTGGACGTACGCGCAGTGGACCGAGGTGATCGGGCGGCCGGGTGCCGAGACCTGGGTGGCCTACGACCGCGGGACCCCGGCCGGATACGTGGAGCTGGACGCGCAGGAGGACGGCGTCGTCGAGATCGTCTACTTCGGGCTCGTCCCGGCGTTCCGGGGGCGCCGCATCGGCGGGCACCTGCTCGCGTACGGCGCCCGGCGGGCCTGGGACCTGGCCGAGCGGTGGCCGGAGCGGACGCCGACCAAGCGCGTATGGCTGCACACCTGCAGCAAGGACGGTGAGCACGCGATGGACAACTATCTCCGCCGTGGCTTCAAGCTCTTCGACACCAAGGTCGAGCAGGAGCCGGACGTGGCCACTCCGGGTCCGTGGCCGGGCGCCTGACCAGCACGGTGTGCGGACCGCGCGCACAGTGCGCGGGCCTGGTGTGACCGGCGACACCCTTGTCCATGATCTGGGACAAGGGTGTCCACATTTTGGATAATGGTGGACTGGGCCGAAAGTCCCGTGACACGCTTCCGTCATGTCTGCAGCTGGAATTGCCTTGGTGAGTCGACGCCACGTCGACCTCGGCCGCATGTCCAGCGCCATCTGTCCGGCCTGCTGATCGACTCAGCGCAACCGCCGCAGAGCAGCGCCTCCCGCTGCACCTCCCTTTACTGACTTCCCGCTGACCTTCCCCTGCGCACCGCCGCGCCGCCGCCGCGAGTGTGCTGGTCAGAGCCGCTCAAAGCCTGTCTTGAAGAAGGACGTGTCCCATGGCCGCCACCCCTGAAAAGCCCACGAGCGCCGCGCCCCGCCGCAAGGTGAGCCGTCACCGCGGCGAGGGGCAGTGGGCCGTCGGGCACTTCACTCCGCTCAACGGCAACGAGCAGTTCAAGAAGGACGACGACGGTCTCAATGTGCGGACACGCATTGAGACGATCTACTCGAAGCGCGGCTTCGACTCCATCGACCCGAACGATCTTCGTGGGCGGATGCGGTGGTGGGGGCTCTACACCCAGCGCAAGCCCGGGATCGACGGCGGCAAGACCGCGATCCTGGAGCCGGAGGAGCTGGACGACGAGTACTTCATGCTGCGCGTGCGGGTCGACGGCGGCCGGCTCACCACCGAGCAGCTCCGCGTCATCGGCGAGATCTCGCAGGAGTTCGCGCGCGGCACCGCCGACATCACCGACCGGCAGAACATCCAGTACCACTGGATCCGCGTCGAGGACGTCCCGGAGATCTGGCGACGCCTTGAAGCCGTGGGGCTCTCCACCACCGAGGCGTGCGGGGACACGCCCCGCGTCATCCTCGGTTCGCCCGTCGCCGGGATCGCCGAGGACGAGATCATCGACGGCACGCCCGCCCTGGAGGAGATCCAGCGGCGCATCGTCGGCAACCCCGAATTCTCCAACCTGCCGCGGAAGTTCAAGTCCGCCATCTCCGGCTCGCCGCTGCTCGACGTGGCGCACGAGATCAACGACATCGCCTTCGTCGGGGTCCGCCACCCCGAGCACGGGCCCGGCTTCGACGTCTGGGTCGGCGGCGGCCTCTCCACCAACCCCAAGATCGGGCAGCGGCTCGGCGCCTGGGTCCCGCTGGACGAGGTCCCCGACGTCTACGAGGGCGTCATCTCGATCTTCCGTGACTACGGCTACCGGCGCCTTCGCACCCGCGCCCGCCTGAAGTTCCTGCTCGCCGACTGGGGCGCCGAGAAGTTCCGCCAGGTCCTGGAGGACGAGTACCTGAAGCGGAAGCTCGTCGACGGGCCCGCCCCCGACCAGCCGGTGGAGCGCTGGCGCGACCACGTCGGGGTGCACCGGCAGCAGGACGGCCGGTTCTACGTCGGGTTCGCGCCGCGCGTCGGCCGGGTCGACGGCGCCACGCTCACGAAGATCGCCGAAGTCGCCGCCGCGCACGGCTCCGGCCGCCTGCGGACCACCGCCGAGCAGAAGATGATCGTGCTCGACGTGGAGGAGGAGCAGGTCGATTCGCTCGTCTCGGGGCTTGAGGCGCTCGACCTGAAGGTGAACCCCTCGCCGTTCCGGCGCGGCACCATGGCCTGCACAGGCATCGAGTTCTGCAAGCTCGCCATCGTCGAGACGAAGGCGCGCGGCGCCTCGCTCATCGACGAACTGGAGCGCCGCCTGCCGGAGTTCGACGAGCCGCTGACCATCAACCTCAACGGCTGCCCGAACGCCTGCGCCCGCATCCAGGTCGCGGACATCGGCCTCAAGGGCCAGCTCATGCTCGACAAGAACGGCGAGCAGGTCGAGGGGTACCAGGTGCACCTCGGCGGCGCGCTCGGCCTGGAGGCCGGGTTCGGCCGCAAGGTCCGCGGCCTGAAGGTCACCGCGGCCGAGCTGCCCGACTACGTGGAGCGGGTCCTGACGCGCTTCCAGGCGGAGCGCGAGGACGGCGAGCGGTTCGCCGCCTGGGCCGCGCGCGCCTCCGAGGAGGCCCTCTCATGAGCGAGCGTGCCGCCCCCTTCCACTGCCCCTACTGCGGGGACGAGGACCTGCGCCCGAACGAGACCGGGCACGGCGCCTGGGAATGCGCGGCGTGCAATCGGGCCTTCCAGCTGAAGTTCCTCGGGCTGCTGTCCCGGGGCCTTCAGCACACCAGCGGTGGAGGGGAAGAGATATGACGACGGCTCAGAGCCAAGAGCAGCGTACGGACGACGAGTTGAAGGCACTCGCCGAGCAGGCGGGCCGCGACCTGGAGGACGCCTCCGCGCTGGAGATCCTCCAGTGGGCGGCCGGCACGTTCGGCCCGCGCTTCTGCGTGACCTCCTCGATGGAGGACGCGGTCGTCGCCCACCTCGCCTCGCGGGCCCTGCCCGGCGTCGACGTCGTGTTCCTCGACACCGGCTACCACTTCCCCGAGACCATCGGCACCCGCGACGCCGTCGAGGCCGTGATGGACGTCAACGTCATCACCCTCACCCCGCGCCAGACGGTGGCCGAGCAGGACGCGGAGTACGGCCCGAAGCTGCACGACCGCGACCCCGACCTGTGCTGCAAGCTGCGCAAGGTGCAGCCCCTGGAGGACGGCCTCAAGGGCTACGCCGCGTGGGCCACCGGGCTGCGCCGCGACGAGTCCCCGACCCGGGCGAACACCCCCGTCGTCGGCTGGGACGAGAAGCGCCGGAAGGTGAAGGTCTCGCCCATCGCCCGCTGGACGCAGGACGACGTGGACGCCTACGTCACCGAGCACGGGGTGCTGACCAACCCGCTCCTGATGGACGGCTACGGCTCCGTGGGCTGCGCCCCCTGCACCCGCCGCCTCCTGGAGGGCGAGGACGCGCGCGCCGGGCGCTGGGCCGGAAACGCCAAGACCGAGTGCGGGATCCACGGATGACCGCGCCCCAGCCCCAGCAGGCACAGACCCCGCAGGTACAGACCCCGCAGGCACAGACCCAGGAGAACCACGTGACGACCGGAGCCACCGTCTGGCTCACCGGCCTGCCCAGCGCGGGCAAGACCACCATCGCGTACGAGCTGGCGGGCACCCTGCGCGCCGGGGGCCACCGCGTGGAGGTGCTCGACGGCGACGAGATCCGCGAGTTCCTCTCGGCGGGCCTCGGCTTCAGCCGCGAGGACCGGCACACCAATGTGCAGCGCATCGGCTTCGTCGCCGAACTCCTCGCGCGCAACGGCGTGTTGGCCCTGGTCCCGGTGATCGCGCCGTTCGCGGACAGCCGCGAGGCGGTGCGCAAGCGCCACCAGGCGAACGGCACCGCGTACGTCGAGGTGCACGTCGCGACGCCGGTCGAGGTGTGCTCCGTACGCGATGTGAAGGGCCTGTACGCCCAGCAGGCCGCGGGTGAGATCTCCGGGCTCACCGGGGTCGACGACCCCTACGAGGCACCCGAGTCGCCCGATCTGCGCATCGAGTCCCAGGACCAGACCGTGCAGGAGTCCGCGGCCGCGCTGCGCGCGCTGCTCATAGAGAGGGGTCTGGCCCGATGACCACGACCGTCAACTCCCTTGACGAGGGCACCGATTCGCCGTACGCCCTCAGCCACCTGGACGCGCTGGAGTCCGAGGCGGTGCACATCTTCCGCGAGGTGGCGGGCGAGTTCGAGCGGCCGGTGATCCTCTTCTCCGGCGGCAAGGACTCGATCGTCATGCTGCACCTGGCGCTGAAGGCGTTCGCCCCCGCGGCGATCCCCTTCTCGCTCCTGCACGTCGACACGGGGCACAACTTCCCCGAGGTCCTCGAATACCGCGACCGCGTCGTCGCCCGGCACGGGCTGCGCCTGCACGTCGCCTCCGTGCAGGACTACATCGACCGCGGCGTGCTCAAGGAACGCCCCGACGGCACCCGCAACCCCCTCCAGACGCTCCCCCTCACGGAGAAGATCCAGGCGGAGAAGTTCGACGCGGTCTTCGGCGGCGGGCGGCGCGACGAGGAGAAGGCCCGCGCCAAGGAGCGGGTGTTCTCGCTGCGCGACGAGTTCTCGCAGTGGGACCCGCGCCGTCAGCGCCCCGAGCTGTGGCAGCTCTACAACGGCCGCCACGCCCCCGGCGAGCACGTGCGCGTCTTCCCGCTGTCCAACTGGACCGAGCTGGACGTGTGGCAGTACATCGCCCGCGAGTCCATCGAGCTGCCGCAGATCTACTTCGCGCACGAGCGGGACGTGTTCAGCCGCTCGGGCATGTGGCTGACCGCCGGCGAGTGGGGCGGCCCCAAGGACACCGAGCCCGTCGAGAAGCGCCTGGTGCGCTACCGCACCGTCGGCGACATGTCCTGCACGGGCGCCGTCGACTCGGACGCCACCACGCTGGACGCCGTCATCGCCGAGATCGCCGCGTCCCGGCTGACCGAGCGGGGCGCCACGCGCGCCGACGACAAGATGTCCGAGGCCGCGATGGAAGACCGCAAGCGCGAGGGGTACTTCTAACCATGAGCAACCACAGCACCACCGAGCCGGGCGCCGAGCCGTTGTCGGTCGAGCAGCTCTCGGCGACCACCCTGCTGCGCTTCGCGACCGCCGGTTCGGTCGACGACGGCAAGTCCACCCTCGTGGGCCGCCTGCTGCACGACTCCAAGTCGGTCCTGACCGACCAGCTGGAGGCCGTCGAGCACGCCTCGCGCAGCCGCGGCGCCGAGGGCCCCGACCTGGCGCTGCTCACCGACGGCCTGCGGGCCGAGCGCGAGCAGGGCATCACCATCGACGTGGCCTACCGCTACTTCGCCACCGCGCGGCGCCGCTTCATCCTGGCCGACACCCCGGGCCACGTGCAGTACACCCGCAACATGGTCACCGGCGCCTCGACCGCCGACCTGGCCGTGGTCCTGGTCGACGCCCGCAACGGCGTCATCGAGCAGACCCGCCGCCACGCGGCCGTCGCGGCGCTCCTGCGCGTCCCGCACGTCGTGCTCGCCGTGAACAAGATGGACCTCGTCGCCTACGAAGAGACCGTCTTCGCGAAGATCGCCGAGGAATTCACCGCGTACGCCGGCGAGTTGGGCGTCCCGGAGATCACCGCCATCCCGATCTCGGCGCTCGCGGGCGACAACGTGGTGGAGCCGTCCTCGAACATGGACTGGTACGGCGGCCCCACCGTCCTGGAGCACCTGGAGACGGTCCCGGTCAGCCACGACCTCACCTCCTGCCACGCGCGCCTGCCCGTGCAGTACGTGATCCGGCCGCAGACCGCCGAACACCCCGACTACCGCGGCTACGCGGGCCAGATCGCGGCGGGCACGTTCCGCGTCGGCGAGCCGGTGACGGTGCTCCCGTCCGGCCGCACGTCGAAGATCTCCGGCATCGACCTGCTGGGCGAGCCGGTCGACGTGGCGTGGACCCCGCAGTCGGTGACGCTCCTCCTGGAGGACGACATCGACATCTCGCGCGGCGACCTGCTCGTCCCGAGCGGCGACACCCCGCCCACCACGCAGGACGTCGAGGCGACGGTCTGCCACGTCGCGGACACGGCCCTCACGGTCGGCCAGCGCGTGCTCCTGAAGCACACCACGCGCACGGTCAAGGCGATCGTGAAGGAGATCCCGTCGCGCCTCACCCTCGACGACCTCTCGCAGCACCCGGACCCGGGGCAGCTGGTCGCCAACGACATCGGCCGGGTGAAGGTCCGCACGGCCGAGCCGCTGGCCCTGGACTCCTACGCGGACTCGCGCCGTACAGGTTCCTTCCTGCTGATCGACCCGTCCGACGGGACGACGCTCGCGGCGGGCATGGCGGGCGACTCCTTCGCCGCACCTGCCGCCGAAGGTAACTCCCCGGTGGACGACGCGGGTTGGGACTTCTGACCATGCTCTACGTCGACATGTTCGCGACGTTCGCGAAGGAGGGCGGCCGCATCGGCAGCGGTGCCCTCGGCAGCGGGCAGGGCGGAGTGGCGCGATGTGCGCGATGACGTACGCGCACCGCTTGCGCGCCCATGGACGTCGTGCACGACCCGCGCGTCCTGCACTCCCTGCACTTCCCGCACCCCCCGTACGACGAAGACCTGCCGACCTCCCGGCGCCGCCCTGACGGCGGAGCCGCCGGGCCTCTGAGAGGAACACCTCCGTGCGACCACGCACCCGCCTCACCGCTCTTGCCGCTCTGCCGCTGTTCGCTCTTGCGCTCGGCGCCTGCGGGTACGGCTCGGAGGCCGACGACGACGGCAACGACAAGGCCAACATCGCCGCCGGCGCGAAGAAGATCGAGGGCCTCGACAGAGTGAACATCGGGTACTTCCCGAACCTCACCCACGGCACCGCCCTCGTCGGCAAGCAGGAGGGCCTCTTCCAGAAGGAACTGGGCGCCACCAAGGCCGAGTACGCCCAGTTCAACGCGGGTCCCTCGGAGATCGAGGCGCTCAACTCGAAGTCCATCGACATCGGCTGGATCGGCCCGTCCCCGGCCATCAACGGCTATGTGAAGTCCCAGGGCAAGGGCCTGCGCATCATCGGCGGCGCGGCCTCGGGCGGCGTGAAGCTCGTGGTGAACCCCGACAAGATCAAGTCGGTGAAGGACGTCAAGGGCAAGAGCATCGCGACGCCGCAGCTCGGCAACACCCAGGACGTGGCCCTGCTCAACTGGATCGCGGAGAAGGGCTGGAAGGTCGACCCGCAGAGCGGCAAGGGCGATGTGTCGGTGGTCCGCACCGACAACAAGATCACCCCGGACGCGTACAAGTCCGGCTCCATCGACGGCGCCTGGGTGCCGGAGCCGACCGCCTCCAAGCTGGTCGCCGAGGGCGGCAAGGTGCTGCTCGACGAGAAGGACCTGTGGCCGGACAAGAAGTTCGTGATCACCAACATCGTCGTGCGGCAGGACTTCCTCAAGGAGCACCCGAAGGTCGTCGAGGCGGTGCTGCGCGCCTCCGTGAAGACCACCAAGTGGATCCAGGACAACCCGGAGAAGGCGAAGACCGCGGCCAACGCCGAACTGAAGGAAGCTTCCGGCAAGGCCCTCCCGGCCGAGGTCATCGACCCGGCGTGGAAGTCCATCGACTTCACCGACGACCCGCTCGCCAAGACGCTGGACCTGGAGGCGGACCACGCGGTCAAGGCGGGCCTCCTGGAGCAGCCGGACCTCAAGGGCATCTATGACCTCCGGCCGCTGAACAAGGTCCTCGTCGACGAGGCGCAGCCGGGCGTCGACGACGCCGGTCTCGGCGCCAAGTAGTCCCGGATCACGCCCCGTTCATCCGCTCCCAGGAGGTGACGACCATGACGACCACCACGCTCACCAAAGACAGCACGGCCACGGACACCGTCACGGCTACCGAGTACGCCGCGCGCATAGGGCATGTCTCGAAGTCCTTCGCCGGGCCCGCTGGTGCGCAGCTCGTCCTCGACGACATCACCCTCGATGTCGCCCACGGCGAGTTCGTCACTCTCCTGGGAGCCTCCGGGTGCGGCAAGTCCACGCTGCTCAACCTGGTGGCGGGCCTGGACCGGCCGACCGCGGGTGACATCACCACGGACGGCCGCCCGGCGCTGATGTTCCAGGAGCATGCCCTGTTCCCGTGGCTGACCGCGGGCAAGAACATCGAACTCGCCCTGAAGCTGCGGGGCGTGGCCAAGTCCGACCGGCGCACCCGGGCCGAGGAGCTCCTCGAACTGGTCCGCCTGGGCGGCGCGTACGGCAAGCGCGTGCACGAACTGTCGGGCGGCATGCGCCAGCGCGTGGCGATGGCCCGCGCCCTCGCGCAGGAGAGCAAGCTGCTCCTGATGGACGAGCCGTTCGCCGCGCTCGACGCGATCACGCGGGACGTCCTGCACGACGAACTGACCCGCATCTGGCGGGAGACGAACGTCTCCGTCCTCTTCGTGACGCACAACGTCCGCGAGGCCGTCCGGCTCGCCGAGCGCGTCGTGCTGCTCTCCTCGCGCCCCGGCCGGGTCGCCCGCGAGTGGACGGTGGACATCCCGCAGCCGCGCCGCATCGAGGACGCGGACGTCGCGGAGCTCTCCGTCGAGATCACCGAACAACTGCGTGGGGAGATCCGCCGCCATGGCCAGCACTGATACGAAGACGGCCGACGGCGGCGCACCGGACGCGCCCGCCGAGCCGGCCGGGCACGGGGACCTCGCGGGGCTCGAGGCGGGGCTCGACGCGCTGGAGACGACCGTCTCCGGCCGCACCCCGTTCCGCAGGACGTTCGTGGACAAGATCCTGCCGCCGATCATCGCCGTGGCCCTGATCCTGGTGGTCTGGCAGGCGCTGGTCTCCTTCAAGATCGTCGATGACCCGAGCAAGCTGCCCCCGCCCGCCGACGTCTGGCAGGAGGTCCGGAACGCCTGGCTCCAGGGCGAGCTGCTCGGCTACATCTGGACGTCCGTCTCCCGCGGCCTCTTCGGCTTCCTGCTCGCCCTCGCCATCGGCACGCCCCTCGGCCTGCTCGTCGCCCGGGTGAAGTTCGTGCGTGCCGCCATCGGCCCGATCCTGTCCGGCCTCCAGTCCCTGCCGTCGGTCGCCTGGGTGCCGCCCGCCGTGATCTGGCTGGGCCTCAAGCCCGAGGCGATGTACGCGGTGATCCTGCTCGGCGCCGTGCCGTCCATCGCCAACGGCCTGGTCGCGGGCGTCGACCAGGTGCCGCCGCTCTACCTGCGGGCGGGCCGCACCCTGGGCGCGACGGGCATCCGGCACACCTGGCACATCGTGTTCCCGGCGGCCCTGCCCGGCTATGTGGCGGGCCTCAAGCAGGGCTGGGCCTTCTCCTGGCGCTCCCTGATGGCCGCGGAGATCATCGCCACGCACCCCGACCTGGGCGTGGGCCTCGGCCAGCTCCTGGAGAACGGACGCACCAACAGCAGCATGGCCCAGGTGTTCCTCGCCATCTTCCTCATCCTGATCGTCGGCATCGCCATCGACCTGCTGATCTTCAGCCCGCTGGAGCGCTGGGTCCTGCGCAGCCGCGGCCTCCTGGTGAAGAGCTGATCCCCATGTACGCCACGGTCCGCCCCGCCCGCCCGGTCCACCCGGTGCTCCTCGTCGTCGCCCACGGCAGCCGCGACCCGCGGCACGCCGCGACGGTGCACGCCCTCGTGCGCGAGGTGCGGGCGCGGCGGCCGGAGCTGCGCGTGGAGACGGGGTTCCTGGACTTCAACGCCCCTTCCGTTCCACAGGTGTTGGAGTCCTTGGAGGCCGACGGCGTACGGGAGGTGGTGGCGCTGCCGCTCCTCCTCACCCGCGCCTTCCACGCCAAGGCCGACATCCCCGCCGTACTGCGCGAGGCGGGCGCGCGGCTGCCCCGGCTGCGCATCCGGCAGGCCGAGGTCCTCGGCCCCTCGCCGCTGCTCCTCGACGCGCTGGAGCGACGGCTGTACGAGGCGGGCCTGACGCCCGCCGACAAGGGCTCGACCGGGGTCGTCCTGGCCTCGGCGGGCTCCTCCGACCCGGAGGCGATCGCAGTGATCGCTGAAATCGCGCGGGAGTGGCGGCACACCGGTTGGTGCGCCGTGCGGCCTGCGTTCGCCTCCGCATCTCTTCCCCGCACGGAGGACGCGGTGCGGGAGTTGCGCGCCCTCGGAGTGCGCCGAGTCGCCGTCGCGCCCTACGTGTTGGCGCCGGGCTTTCTGCCGGACCGGATCGCGCGGGGCGCGGAGGCCGCCGGCGCCGATGTCCTCGCGCAGACGCTCGGCCCCGCGCCCGAGGTGGCCCGACTGGTCGTGCAGAGATATACGGAGGTGCGGCTCGCGCACCGTCTGGCGGTCAGTGCCTGAATTCAGAGAATCCCCGCCGCGGGCCGTATCGGCCGGAGGCGGGGATTCTTTACCTGTTCCCTTTTCGGGGTGGCAGGGAATTGCCTACTTCGCCTTGAAGATCTGGCCGCCGCTGACCTTGCTGTTGCACTTGGACGTGCCCACCCACGTGCCGCTGGACTTACGCCCCTTGTACGCGCCGAGGCAGAGCTTGCTCTTGACGTTCTGCGGGTTGAAGTACGCGCCCGGGTTGGTGCTCACGTACTGCCACTTCTGCGACGCGGAGCTGTTGCACCTGGTGACGTGCGACAGCCAGCCGACCTTGCCCATCCGCTCGGTCTTGGCGCCGTCGAGGCACAGCTTGGTGTTGGTGGCCGGGTGCAGCTTGGCGACCGCCCTGCCCTTGTACTTGGCGAAGTCGATGCGCCAGAGCTGGTACACGCCGCCGGTGCAGCCGCGGACCCGCTCGCGCTTGCCCTTCTTGGTGCTGGCCTTCGCCTGCACGCTCAGGCAGATGTTCTTGCCGTGCTGGAACTTGAGCGAGCGCCAGGAACCGGCCGCGTGCGCCTCACCGGCGCTCACGGCACCGGCGGCGAGGCAGAGAGAAGCCGTGGAAGCGAGCACGGCGAAACGCTTTCTTGCTGCCATGAGGAATACCCCCGTCTGTTCAGTTTTCCATGACGGAGAAAGATTACTCAACAAGATCGTTTAAAAACAGGGAAACTCAAGGGCGTTCACGAAATTACACCTTCCCCACACAGTTATGTGAGGCGGTCTTCCCGCACCGCCCCCCAGGCTCTAACTTGTGGCCCCATGACCACTGTGACCGCCGCCGTGGCGGACTCCCGGGCCCTGTGGCTGCGCGCCGAACCGCCGCACGCCGTCGTCTACTTCGCAGAGGAGTGCCGCGCCCTGAGCGGGGCGCTCGGGCTCAAGGGTTTCTGGATGGGGTACTTCGCTGCCCGCACGGCGCCCCTCGGCGCGGTGGGCCCCGGCGCGGCCACGGCGGCGCTCGGGGTGTTCGCGCCGGGCATGGTCGCGCGGGCCCTGCCGTCGGCGTGGGAGCTCGCCCCGCCTGCGCGGGTCGTCGAGGAACGCGCGGCCCGCACCGCACGTGCCCTGCGTGCCCTGGTGCCCGACGCCGAGCGGATCGCCGCCGAGGTGAACCCGGCGCTCGCCACCGCCGTCGCCCAGGCCCCGCCGCTCGGACGCCCCCTCTTCGCCGCCAACCGCGACCTCTGCACCGCCCCGCAAGGAGCCGATCCCGTCCAGGAGCTGTGGCAACTGCTCACCTGTGTACGGGAGTTCAGGGGCGACGCCCATCTGGCCGTCCTCGCCGACCGGGGTCTTGACGGCTGCGAGGCGCTGGTCCTGGCGGCGGCGACCGGACGGGTGGGCACCGGCTCCATCCGGCAGGACCGGGGGTGGAGCGAGGACGAGTGGGAGGAGGCGGTGGACCGGCTGCGCGCGCGAGGGCTCGTCGCGGGCGGGGCCGGTGGCGGCGCGGGCGTCCGGGTCACCGACCAGGGGCTCACCGAGCGGGAGTTGATCGAGGACGCGACGGACCGGCTCGCGGCCCGCCTCCTCGACCCGCTCACCGAGAAGGAGACGCACGCGCTCCTCTCCGGCCTCGAACCGCTGTCGCGTTCCGTACGGGACTCCGGCGTGCTGCCGTTCCCCAATCCGATGGGGCTGCCCAAGTGCCACTGAGCAGCCATGAGTTGGTGGCCCGTCAGCGGCAGAGCTCGTCCCCAAGCCCCGTCCGCCCGTACCGCACGCTCCGCCCCGCCCGCACCCTGCTCAGCAGCCCCGCGTCGTAGAGCACCGCCAGGTGCTGGCTCACCGCCCCGGGAGTGACCCCGAGCCGGTGGGCCAGCTCCGTCGTGGAGGCGGGTTCGGCGAGAAGCAGGAGCAGGCGGGCCCGGGGTGCGCCGAGGAGGCGGTCGAGAGCGTGGCCGGAGACGGGAACGGGGTCTCCCCTGCTCGAACGAAGTGGAGAGCTCGGAATGGGGTCTCCCCTGCTCGAACGAAGTTGAGAGCTTGGGGAAGGGTCCTCGGAGATCACGGCCCGGCCCCGCGCCGGGTAGACGAGGAGCGGCGGGCGCTCCGGGTCGATGGCCGTCTGCGTGCCGCGCGCGAACATCGTCGGCGCGAGCACCATGCCGCGCCCGGCGAGCCGGATGTCCGCGTCCGGCCAGGGGTGCAGCGCCTCCTGGCCCGTGATGCACAGCGCGTGCCCCCGCCACAGCAGCCGCCGGTCGATCCCCTCGAAGAGCGCCGCCGCCCCCTGCTCCGCCAACACCCGCCCCCGGTGGGCGAGATCGGCCTCCATGACGCCCCGCACCCTGGGCCACCAGTCGGGCGCGAGGCAGCTGTCCCAGTACGCGGCGAGCGCGTCGGTGATCCGCTCCAGGAGCACCTCCGGGCGCCCGAGGTCCCGTCGGACCACCGCAGGCACGGCCGCCGACTCCCCGTAAGCGGCGACGAATTCGGGCCCCAGGAGCTCCGGCGGGGTGTCCCGCAGGCGGGCCAGGTCGGCCGTGAACGGAAGCCGCGCCCTGGTGGGCCTCGGCGTCAGGAAGTCCGGCACCCACAGGCGGTGCGAGACCAGCGCCGAGAGCAGCTCGGTGTCCTGCCGCTCGAAGGCGGGGCGCAGCCTGCGCAGCCAGGGCCGCTGGTGCGGGTAGCGGGCCGGGTCCCGCCAGGCGCGCAGCGAGAACACGGCTTCCTGGAGCGGCGAGTACGCGAAGGACGTACTGGCGAGGTCGTCCACGCCGAAGCGGAACTCGATCATCCCCCTGGCCTCCCCCGATGCCCGGCCCTCCCCTGATTTAGCTCGACACTAAATCAATGTCGCCGCGGGCCACCCGGCGGGTTGGCTGTCTGCATGACCACGTCAGCGTCCCTGTCAGAGACAGAAGTGAGCCCCGGCAGGCCGAAGTCGCCCGCCTCCCTCCCCGTGGTGCGGCGGCTCTCCCTCATGACCTTCCTCAACGCCTTCGGCAACGGCCTCTTCTTCCCGCTGGGCGTCCTCTACTTCACGCGCATCGTCGGGCTCGACACCACCTCCGTCGGGCTCGGTATGACGGTGGCCGGAGTCGTCGGGGTCGCCGCGGGTGTCCCGGCCGGGCGGGCGGCGGACCGCTGGGGCAGCAGGCGGGTGGGCGGGCTGTTGTGGGGCGGCTGCGGGGTGGCCACGACGGCGTACGTCTTCGTGGACTCGTATGCCGCGTTCCTCGTCTCCGTGATCTGTGTGACGGGTCTGCTGCAGGCGGGGCGGGGCGTCCTCGGCGCGATCTACGCGGACGTGCTGCCGCGCGCGAACCGCACGGAGGCGCGCGGATTCCTGCGCGTGGTCACCAACGTGGCCATGGGCCTGGGCGGCGCCTGCGGCGCGGTCGCGCTCCAACTCGACACCCGGGGCGCCTACCTCACCGTCATCCTCATCAACGCGCTGTCCTTCGCCGCGCCCGCCCTGATGATCCGCACCCTGCCGGTGGCCGCGCACCGCCGCGACCTGGCGGCCGACGCCGTCGCCACCGCGGACCCGGCCCGTGGCCGGGCCGAGCCGGGCAACCGGTGGCGGGCCGTGCGGGATCTGCCGTACCTCGGGATGACCTTCCTGTACGCGGTGCTCGTCATGCAGTACACGCTCCTCGAAGTGGGCCTGCCCCTGTGGATCCTGGAGCGCACCGACGCGCCCCGCTGGACCGCCGCCCTGCTCCTCATCGTCAACTGCGCCCTGGTGGCGCTGCTCCAGGTGCGGGCCAGCCGCGCGGCCGCCACCGTGCCGACGGCGGTGCGGGCGATGCGCAGGTCCGGGCTGCTGCTCGCGGTGAGCTGCGCGGCCTTCGCGCTCACGGCCGGGCTGGATCCGGTGGGGGCGGTGGTCGTCCTGGTGGCGGGCGCGGTGATCCAGGTGGTCTCGGAGGTCCTGATGGCGGCGGGCGGCTGGACCCTCGGCTATGAACTCGCGGACGCCCACGCCCACGGCGTCTACCAGGGCGTGTTCAACTCCGGCCAGGCGGTCGGCATGATGGCGGGCCCCGCCCTGGTGACGCTCACGGCGGTGCGGCACGGAGCCGTCGGCTGGGCCGTGCTCGCGGTGCTCTTCGCCGCTGCGGGACTCGCGGTGCGCCCGACGGTGCGGTGGGCGCAGCGGGACGGGGACTGGCGGGGCGAGAGCGCCGCCTGACCCCCGCGACCTGCGATCTCCGCGGGCAACTGCCCCCGGAACCTTCGATCTCCGCAGGCAACTGCCCCCGGAACCTGCGAGGGCAATGGACGCCCCAAACCGGTTGCCGCTGCGTGCGGCGCGGGCCTAACGTGCCGCGAATGACCCCGGAACTGCGCTCCGAGCGCCTCCATCTGTCCCCCTATGTCGCCGCCGACCAGGAGGACTTCGTCGCGCTGTTCCAGGACGAGGCCGTGGGACGCTGGTTCGGGGACGGCATGCAGAGCGCGGCCGAGGACCGCGCCCTGTTCGGCCGGATATTCACGCTGATATACGCCGAGGAGCGCTTCCCCGTGTGGGCGGTGCGGCACGAGGGCCGGTACATCGGGCACGCCGAGGTGAAGCCGTCGCCGGAGCGCTGGCTCGACGGCCACGAGATCGTCTACGGGCTGCACCGCTCCAGCTGGGGCCGGGGCCTCGGCACCGAACTGGCGCGCCTGCTCACCTCGTACGGGCACGACACGCTCGGCCTGGACGAGGTGCACGCGACCGTGGACTCCGAGAACGCCACCTCGATCACGGTCCTGAAGCGGCTCGGCTACACCCAGGGCCGCGAGGTGCCGGAGGAGAACGGCCGGATCACGCTCCTGCTCACCTCGCGGCACCCCCACGGCACCGACGACAGCGACAACAGCGACGACGCCTGCTGACAGGGGTCGCTCAGCTGAAGTCGAGGCCCCCGGTCCGGGTCCGCTTCAGCTCGAAGAAGTCCGGGTGGTTCGCCAGGACCCGGAAGCTGTCGAAGAGTTCCGCGGCCTTCTCACCGCGCGGGATCGCCCGCAGGACGGGGCCGAACCACACGGTCCCGTCCACGTGGATGGTGGGCGTGCCCACATAGCCGTCCGCCTCCGGGTCCTTGCCCGCGTCGTGGCTGCGGCGCAGCGCCTCGTCATGGGCGGAGTCGTCCGCGGCGGCGGCGAGCTCGGCGGGGAGCCCCGTCTCGGCGAGCGCCTCGGCGACGGCCCTCCCGAAGTCGTGCTCGTAGGTCTCCTTCTGCCCGTGGATGCGGTTGCCGAGCGCGGTGTAGAGGCCGCGCTGCACCTCGGGCCCGTGCTTCTCGGCGGCGGCCGCCACGACCCGCACGACGCCGAGCGACCGGTCCACCAGGTCCCGGTACCAGTCGGGCAGTTCATTGCCCTCGTTGTGCAGGTACAGGCTCATGACGTGGAAGTTCAGGTCGAGGTCACGGGCCTTCTCGACCTCCAGGATCCAGCGGGACGTGATCCAGGCGAAGGGGCAGGCGGGGTCGAAGTAGAAGTCGATGCGGGTGGCGCCGGTGGTGCCGGTCGTGGTGTCCGTCGTCATGTCGCCGACCCTATCCAGCAAGTGGCGCAGCGGCGTGGGCCACTGCGCCAGCGTGCCGCTGGGCCATTTCAGTCTCCGAGATCCGGGTCCGCCGCCGGCTCCGCGCGCTCCACCAGCTCCGTGAGCTCCGCCACCGTCAGGGACCCGGCCGCCCTGCGCTCCCGCGCGAACGCGTTGGCGACCTCCTGGAGGGCGTCGTTGACCGGCGTCGCCACCCCGTGCAGCCGCCCGAGGAGCGCGATCTCTCCGTTGAGGTAGTCGGACTCGATGGTGCCGGTGCCGCGGGTGAGGCTCTGCCAGGAGGAGCCGCCGCCGCGCTCGGAGCCGTCGAAGGGGTCGAAGCGGACCTCGGCGCGGGCCTCCTGCTGCTCCGCGTCCCCCGCCACCTCGATCCCGGCCGCCGCGAGGACCGCCTCGCCCTCGGCGCGGGCGCGGGCGAAGAGCGCGCGGCCCGCGTCGTCCTTGATGGTCCCGGTGGCCGCCTCGATGGCGTTGGCGAGGTTGGAGAGGAGCTTCCCGTACTTCCAGCGCAGCACGTCCGGCACGACGGGCGCGAGGAACTTGGCGCTCTCCAGGTCGGCGCCGATGTGTGCGGCCGTCTCGTCGGTGCCGTGCGGGTAGCGGCCGAGGTGCAGCATCCCGGTGTAGGGGCCATTGGGGGCCGTGACCGCGCCGGGCTCCACGTGGCTCGCGGGGAGGTAGACGCACATCGCGTACACCCGGCGGAAGCGGCGCAGCGCCATCCGCTCGCTCTCCACGCCGTTCTGCGCGCAGACCAGCGGCAGCCGCTGCCCGGCCGTGCCGCCCCCGGCGACCGGCCGGCCGCTCCACGCGTCCAGGGCGGCCGTGCTGTCCTGGGTCTTCACCGCCAGGAACAGCACGTCGTCGGCGCGCAGTTCACCCAGCTCGGCCGGGCCGGTGACGACGGGGAGCCGGTGCGTCCTGACGCCCTCGCTGGTGGTGAGCCGCAGCCCTTCGTCCCGCAGCGCGTCGTGGTGGGCGCCCCGGGCGACGAGCACCACCTCGTGGCCGAACTCGGCGAGACGGCCGCCCACGGTGCCGCCGATCGCCCCTGCTCCGATGATGATGTAGCGCATGAGGTGCAGCCTCGCACACGCGTCAGGCGCCCTCGGTGTACGGGGTCCCCTGGTGGAACCAGAGCAGCCAGCGGCCGTCCCCGGCGCGCCGCCACAGCGAACTGCGGTGCGCGAGGCGGCCGTTGTGGTTGGTGTCGAAGGTCAGGTGGACGAGGTCGTCGGCGAGCTGGACGCCCTGCATGCGGGAGGTCGTGGTCGGGCTGACCCGGGTGTCCGCGCGCGAGGTCAGGGCCTCGATCACCGATTCCCGGTCCCAGCGCGTCCCGGACACCCCGAACTCGCTGAACTCCGGGTGCAGACAGGCCCCGAGCAGCTCCGGGGAGGCGCGCACCTCGGGGTCGAGGAGGAACAGTTCGCGTTCGATGGCGGCCTCGACGGCCTGGGGGAGGTCGGTCCTTGGCGAGTCAGTCATGGGTGAGCTCCACGAGCTTGACGACGGTGTTCCAGTTGCGCGAGGTGGCGACGAGGCCCTTGGTCAGGGTCGGCCGGGCGAGGGTGTCGGCGAGCTTGGAGCGGCCGAGCCCGTCGGGCGCGTAGAGGTAGAGGGCGCGGTCGCCGAGGCGGAACTCCTCGGGCAGGAAGGCGGGTTGGTCGATGGCGGCGAAACGGGCCTCGTCGACCGGCGCCGAGAAGTAGGTGACGTGCAGCTGCCTGCCCTCCAGTTCGGCGGCCGGGAAGGGGCAGGCGTCGACGACGGCCTTCAGATAGGCGGCGTCGCGCACCAGGACGTCCACGGCGAAGCCGAACTCCTTCTCGATGGCCTCGCTCACCCGGGCCGCGAGGACGTCCTCGCTCGCCTCCTCGCTCGCGAAGGCGGCGTTGCCGCTCTGCAGATACGTTCGTGCGTCGGCGCACCCCAGGCCGGTGAGCAGCGTGCGCAGCCGGGCCATCGGGACCTTCCGGTGGCCGCTCACGTTGATGCCGCGCAGCAGCGCCGCGTATCTCTTGATCGCCTTCGTCGCCATGCGCACACGATAAGGCGGCCGCCGTGCCCCGTGGGGGTGGGCACGACGGCCGCGGTTCGAGGGGGCCGCCCGGAGGCGGCCCGTGCTCGTGTTACTCGCCGACCTTCAGGAGCTTGTTCGGGGTGCCCTCGGACGGGTTGGAGATCTTGTCCGGGGTGGCACCGTCGGTGAGCGCCTTGGCGACCGCGTCCGGCTTGGCGTCGGGGTTGGCGCCCAGGTAGACGGCGGCGGCGCCGACGACGTGCGGGGTGGCCATCGACGTGCCGGAGATGGTGTTGGTGGCGTCGTCGCCGGTGTTCCAGTCGGAGGTGATGTCCGAGCCAGGGGCGTAGATGTCCACCACGGAGCCGTAGTTGGAGAAGTCCGACTGCTTGTCGTCCTTGGTGGAGGAGGCGACCGTGATGGCCTCCTTCACGCGGGCCGGGGAGCCCTGGGACGCGTCGGTCGACTCGTTGCCCGCGGCGACCGCGAAGGTCACACCGGACGCGATGGACTTCTTGACGGCCGCGTCGAGGGCTTCGTCGGCGCCGCCGCCGAGGCTCATGTTGGCGACCGAGGGGCCCTTGTGGTTCTTGGTGACCCAGTCGATGCCCGCGACGACCTGCTCGGTGGTGCCGGAGCCCTGGCCGTCCAGGACCTTGACCGCCACGACCTTGGCCTTCTTGGCGACGCCGTGCGCGTCACCGGCGATGGTGCCGGCGACGTGCGTGCCGTGGCCGTTGTCGTCCTCGGCCTTGTCGCTGTTGTCGATGGCGTTGAAGCCGTAGGACGCGCGGCCGCCGAAGTCCTTGTGGCTGATGCGGACACCGGTGTCGATGACGTACGCGGTCGCGCCCTCACCGGCACCGTCCGGGTACGTGTACTTCTTGTCGCCCTTGGTGTCCGCCTGGTCGATGCGGTCCAGGCCCCACGACGGCGGGTTGTCCTGGGTGGCGTCGATGCTGAACTTCTTCGACTGGACGACCTTGCCGACGGCCGGGTCGGCGGCGAGCTGCTTGGCCTCGGTCTCGCTCAGGCCCTTGGCGGAGAAGCCGTTGACCGCGGAGGAGTAGTTGCGGCTGAGCGAGCCGCCGTACTCCTTGGCGAGGTCTTCCTTGGCGCCCTTGTCGGTCTTCTCGTCGAGCATGACGATGTAGTTGCCCGCGACGGCGCCCTTGGCGTCCAGGCCGTAGACCTTGCCCTCGGCCGGGGCCGAGGCGCCCGCGAACGGACCCGCGAAGACGGTGACGCCCACGGCGGTGGCAGCGGTGGCTATGCCGGCGGCGAGCTTCATCGAACGTGCGCGCTTGTGAGATGCCATGAAGAGGGGTCTCCTCGTGGTGTGTTGTGGGGGGATGTGGGGGGTGTTGTGCGGACGCAGCAACCTTCACGGCGTCTGGCCCGAAGCTCCGGAAGATCTACGGGCGTTGAGACGAAACCCTGTCCGATTGACACGCGCAGATCAATACCTACACACACCTGTGACTTGTTCAACAAGGTTTCGCAATAACAAATCGGGTCTCGTTTGCCACATGGGACATTCCTCGCCGCCCCTCCTCCGGAGCCCCTTGGATGATCATCCCAACTCGCTTTAGGTGTAGGGGGCTTGAACCCCTCACCTCAGGGTCGCGGCCGCCTCCAGGGATGAGATCACGCCACCCCGGTTCACCGGACAGCACGACGAGGACCACCCCGCCCCCGCCCTAGCTTCAGGGCCATGGGGAATGTCATGGGCAAGGCACACCGCGATACGCGGGACACACGGGTACGGGGGTTCGCCGCGCGGGCCGGGGGCTGGAGCGCCCGGCACCGCTGGGCGGCCGTGGGAATCTGGGTGCTGTTCGTCGTCCTGGCGATGGGGCTCGGCTCGGCCGCGGGCCGGGTCGACGCGGACGACGACGGCGGGCTCAAGGGGGAGACGAGCCAGGCGTCCCGGATCGTCGACGACGCGGGACTCAAGGAGCCCGCGGGCGAGACCGTGCTGATTCAGGCCAAGGGTCGACTCACCGCGAAGGCACCGGAGTTCCGGGCGGCCGTCACCGACGTGATGGAAGCAGTGGACGCCACCGGCAAGGTCGCCTCCGTGACCTCGCCCTACAAGAGCGGCAGCGTCTCCAAGGACGGCCGCAGCGCCCTCGTCCGCTTCGACGTGCGCGGCGACGCCGACACGGCGGGCGACCGGGTCGAGCCGGTCCTCAAGGCCGTGGACGGGGTGGAGAAGAGGCACGACGGACTGCGGATCGAGGAGATCGGCGGCGCCTCCATGCAGAAGACGTTCGACGACGCCTTCGGCAGCGACTTCCAGCGGGCCGAGTACTCGGCCGTGCCCGTCGCGTTCGGCATCCTGCTGATCGCGTTCGGGGCGCTCGTCGCGGCGCTGCTCCCGGTGGCCCTCGCGGTCACCGCGATCATGGCGACGATGGGCCTGATGGGCGTGGTCAGCCACCTCCAGCCGATGAGCGAGACCGCCAACTCCGTGATGCTGCTCGTGGGTCTGGCCGTCGGCGTCGACTACTGCCTCTTCTATCTGCGCCGCGAACGCGAGGAGCGCGCCAAGGGCCGCGACCCGCAGGCCGCGCTGCGCATCGCGGCGGCCACCAGCGGCCGCGCCGTGGTCGTCTCCGGCGTCACGGTGTGCGTGGCCATGGCGGGCATGCTCTTCACCGGCATCACCGACTTCGTGGCGATGGGCCTGGCCTCGCTGATGGTGGTCGCGGTGGCCATGGTCGGCTCGGTGACCGTGCTGCCCGCGCTGCTCTCGCTGCTCGGCGAGCGGGTGGAGAAGGGCCGACTCCCGTTCCTGCGGCGGCGCGCGCAGGGCGCCCCGAGCGAGAGCAGGCTGTGGCGGGCGGTCGTCGGCGGCGTCCTCAAGCGCCCCGCCGTCTCCGTGGCCGTGGCGGCGGGCGTCCTCGCGGCGATCGCTCTGCCCGCGCTCGGCATGAAGACCCAACAGCTCACCCTGGACCAGGAGTTCGGTGACTCGCTGCCGATCGTGGCGACGTACGACCGGGTCAACGAGGCGTTCCCGGGCGGCACGGAACCGGCCGAGGTCGTCGTCAAGGCGAAGGACATCGACTCCCCCGAGATGAAGCGGGCGATCGCCGACTTCCGCGCCCAGGCGGTGAGTTCGGGCGCGACCCGCGGCCCGGTCGACGTGACCGTGCACAGGGCGCAGAACGTCGCGACCCTCTCGGTGCCCCTGGTCGGCGGCTCCGACCAGGGCAAGGCGGAGAAGAGCCTCGATCTCCTGCGGGACGAGGTGCGTCCGGCGACGCTCGGCAAGGTCGACGGGGCAGAGGCGCCCGTGACCGGGCAGGTCGCCGGGTCGAAGGACTTCAACGACCAGCTGAGCTCGGCGGTGCCGCCGGTCTTCGCCTTCGTCGTCGCGTTCGCCTTCCTGCTGATGCTGCTCTCGTTCCGCTCGCTGACCATCGCCCTCACCTCGATCGTGCTCAACCTGCTCTCGGTGGGCGCCGCCTACGGGATCCTGGTCATCGTCTTCCAGCACGGCTGGGGCGCCTCGCTGGTCGGCGCGGAGGGCGTGGGCGCGATCATCGCGTGGCTGCCGCTGTTCCTCTTCGTGATCCTCTTCGGGCTCTCCATGGACTACCACGTGTTCGTGGTGTCCCGGATCCGGGAGGCGCGCCTGCAGGGCCGTACGACGAAGGACGCGATCACGCACGGCGTCGTCACCACGGCGGGCGTGGTGACGAGCGCCGCCGTCATCATGGTCGCGGTCTTCGCCATCTTCGGGACGCTGTCCATGCAGTCCATGAAGCAGATGGGCGTGGGCCTCGCGGCGGCGGTCCTCATCGACGCGACGGTGATCCGTGGGGTGCTGCTGCCCGCCGTGATGGCGCTGCTCGGCGAGCGGAACTGGTATCTGCCGCGCTGGATGCGGAGGTTGCCGGACCTGACGCACGACGAGTCGGCCCCCGAGGCCCCCGAGGCCCCCGCGCCCCCGCGGGTCCCGGTCCCCTAAGGGCGCGCCACCCGCAACAGAAGGGTGTGCAAGGTCTCGCGCTCCTCGGACGACAGCGACGAGGTCAGCTCATCGGTCACCCGATGGCTGGCCTCGTCGCTGTCGCGCAGATACGCCCGCCCCTTGTCGGTGAGGACGACGACGCGGGCGCGCCGGTCGGTGGGGGCCGGGCGGCGCTCCACGAAGGCGAGCTTCTCCAGGTCGTCCACGAGCCCGACGATCGCGCTCGGGTCGTAGCCGAGCACGGTGCTCAACTCCCGCTGCGGGGCGCCCTCGACGGTGGCGAGGTAGCGCAGCAGCGCGTAGTGGCGCAGGCGCAGGCCGGACTCCTGGAGCGCGGCGTTGAAGAGCTGCCCGGAGCGCAGGCCGAGCCGGTAGAGGAGGTAGCCGGTGTCGGCGTGCAGCGCACGCATCCACGGCTCGTCGGCGTCGACCGGTTCAGGGATGTGGCGTGACGTCATGGTCCCAGGATGCCTCAACATCCATTACGACGACAATCATTGACGTCAACAATAATCTGCCTTAGCTTCCTTTCGCAGATCGACCCGGCACGGGGCGTGACCACGCCGCCGCCGTGAACTCCGGGGATGCCGCGGCCCGTTGTGCCGCCCGTCGAAGGGAAACCCATGCTCGACCTCACCGGAAAAGCCGCCGTCGTCACCGGCTCCGGCCGGGGCCTCGGCCTCGCCTACGCCCACGCGCTCGCCGCGCACGGCGCCTCGGTCGTCGTCAACGACGTCGACGAGGACGCCGCCGAAGCCGCCGCCACCTCCATCACCGAGGCGGGCGGCACGGCCGTCGCCGAGGTGGTCCCGGTCGGCACGGCCGAGGCCGCCGACCGCCTCGTGGCGCGCGCGGTGGACGCCTTCGGGCGGCTCGACGCGCTGGTCACCAACGCGGGCATCCTGCGCGACAAGGTCCTGTGGAAGATGACCGACGACGACTTCGACGCCGTCGTCACCACCCACCTCAAGGGCACCTTCACCTGCGCCCGCGCCGCCGCCGTCCGCATGCGCGAGCAGGGCGAGGGCGGCAGCCTGATCCTGGTGGGCTCGCCCGCGGGCCAGCGCGGCAACTTCGGACAGACCAACTACGCGGCGGCCAAGGCCGGGATCGCCGCCATGGCCCGTACGTGGTCCATGGAGCTGGCCCGCGCGCACATCACGGTCAACGCGATCGTGCCGGTCGCCGCGACCGCGATGACCGAGACGATCCCCGCCTTCGCCCCGTACATCGAGGCCCTGAAGAACGGCGCGCCGCTGCCGTCCTTCCTGCGCAAGGGCGAGGGCTTCGGCACCCCGGAGGACTGCGCGGCCCTCGTGCCCTTCCTCGCCTCGGCGGCCGCCCGCGACATCACCGGCCAGTGCGTCGGCATCGGCGGCGACCGGCTCACCCTCTGGTCGCACCCCCAGGAGGTCAACACGGCCTACGCGGACGGGGGTTGGTGCCCCGAGACGATCGCCGAGGCGTGGCACTCCAGCGTGGGCAGCGCGCCCCAGTCGGTCGGCATCCCCGCGCCGAAGGTCCCGGCCGCGTGAGCGCCGCCGCCATGGACGTGAGCAGGCTGGCCGCCATCGACGTCCACACCCACGCCGAGGTCTCGTCCCGGGGCGCCGCCTCCCTCTCCGCGGAACTCGACGCCGCCTCCAGCTCGTACTTCAAGGTCGAGGGCCGCGACCGCAAGCCCACGCTGCCCGAGATCGCCGCGTACTACCGCGAGCGGAAGATGGCCGCCGTCGTCTTCACCGTGGACGCCGAGTCGGCCACCGGCACCGAGCCCGTCCCGAACGAGGAGGTCGCCGAGGCCGCCGCCGCCCACCCGGACGTGCTCATCCCGTTCGCCTCCATCGACCCGTTCCGGGGCCGGGCGGGGGTGCGGCGGGCCCGGCGCCTGGTCGAGGAGTACGGGGTGCGGGGCTTCAAGTTCCACCCGAGCATCCAGGGCTTCTTCCCCAACGACCGCTCCGTGGCCTACGCGTTGTACGAGGTGATCGAGGAGACCGGCGCCATCGCCCTCTTCCACACCGGCCAGACCGGCATCGGCGCGGGTGTGCCCGGGGGCGGCGGCATCCGCCTGAAGTACTCCAACCCCCTGCACGTCGACGACGTCGCCGCCGACTTCCCGCACCTGAAGATCATCCTCGCGCACCCGTCCTTCCCCTGGCAGGACGAGGCCCTCGCCGTCGCCACGCACAAGCCGGGCGTGCACATCGACCTCTCCGGCTGGTCGCCCAAGTACTTCCCGCCGCAGCTCGTCCAGTACGCCAACACGCTACTCAAGGACAAGGTCCTCTTCGGCTCCGACTACCCGGTCCTCACGCCCGACCGCTGGCTGGCCGACTTCGAGAAGCTGCAGATCAAGGACGAGGTCCGCCCCAAGATCCTCAAGGAGAACGCCGCCCGGCTCCTCGGGCTCGCCTGAAAGGGGCATCCCATGCGCAACGAGGGAACCGGCTCCTGGCCCGCACGCCGGGCCCGCAGGACCCCCCACCACCCCGCCCTCCACCACGAGGGCACCACCACCTCGTACGCCGAACTCCACGCCCGCACCGTCCAACTGGCCCGCGCCCTGCGGGAGTCGGGTGTGCGGCACGGCGACCGGATCGCCCACCTCGGCCCCAACCACCCCGCCTTCCTGGAGACGTTCTTCGCGGCGGGCACCCTCGGCGCGGTCTTCGTCCCGCTCAACACCCGTCTGGCCGTCCCCGAACTCGCCCACCAGCTCACCGACTCCGGCGCGGGCACTCTCGTCCACGCCCCCGCACACGGGGAGGCCGCAGGCGAGCTGCGCGGCCTCGTGCCCACGCTCCGCCGCACCGTGCAAGTCGGCACGGAATACGAGGAGTTGCTGGCCTCCGCGAGCCCGGAGCCGCTCGACGAACCCGTCACCGGCGACGACATCGCCCTCATCATGTACACCTCGGGCACCACGGGCCGCCCCAAGGGCGCCATGCTCACCCACGCCAACCTCACCTGGAACGCCGTCAACGTCCTCGTCGACGCCGACCTCACCTCCACCGCCACCGCCCTCGTGACGGCCCCCCTCTTCCACACGGCGGGCCTGAACATGCTGACCCTGCCGATCCTCCTCAAGGGCGGCACCTGCGTCCTCGTCGAGTCCTTCGACCCGGCCGCGGCCCTCGCCCTCGTCGAACGCCACCGCGTCACCGCGATGTTCGGCGTCCCCACGATGTACGAGCAGATGGCCCGTCAACCCCTGTGGCCCCGCACCGACTTGAGCACCCTGACCGTCCTGATGTGCGGCGGCGCCCCCGTCCCCCGGCCGCTCATCACCACGTACGCGGAGCGCGGCCTCGCCTTCCAGCAGGGCTACGGCATGACCGAGGCCGCGCCCGGCGTGCTCTACCTCGACGCCGCGCACGCCGTCGACAAGGCGGGCTCGGCCGGGGTCCCGCACTTCTTCACCGACGTGCGGGTGGTGCGCCCCGACCTCACCGAGACGGACACCGGCGAGGTGGGCGAGATCCTGGTGCGCGGGCCCCATGTCATGCCCGGCTACTGGGGACTGCCGCAGGAGAGCGCGGCCGCGTTCGCCGACGGCTGGCTGCGCACGGGCGACGCCGCGCACCGGGACGCCGACGGCTGCGTCACCATCGCCGACCGCCTCAAGGACATGATCATCTCCGGCGGCGAGAACATCTACCCGGCCGAGGTCGAGAGCGCCCTGCTCGCCCACCCCGACGTCGTGGAGTGCGCCGTCATCGGCGTGCCCGACGCGAAGTGGGGCGAGGTGCCGCGCGCCGTGATCGTCCCGCGCGCGGGCACGGCCCCCGACCCGGCGGAGCTGCTCGCCTCGCTCACGGGCCGCCTCGCCAAGTACAAGATCCCGAAGTCCGTGGCGATCGCCGCCGAGCTGCCGCGCACCGCCTCCGGAAAGCTCCTCAAGCCCGCGCTGCGCCACCGCTACGGCAACCCCAACCACCTCTAGGAGTACGTGAGATGAGCACCCCCGCGACCCACACCACCACCGTCGACGGCCTCGACGCGCTCAAGAAGCTGGCCGGCACCGACCTCGGCGCGAGCGCCTGGACCGAGGTCACCCAGGAGCGGATCGACACCTTCGCCGACGCCACCGGCGACCACCAGTGGATCCACACCGACCCCGAGCGCGCGGCGTCCGGCCCCTTCGGCGCCCCCATCGCGCACGGCTACCTCACGCTCTCCCTCTTCATCCCCCTGTTCACCGAACTCCTCGACGTCCGGGGCGTCACCACGAAGGTCAACTACGGCCTGGACAAGGTGCGTTTCCCCGCCCCGGTGCCGGCCGGCTCGCGCATCCGGCTGGTCGGCCGCCTGGCCGCCGTCGACGAGGTGCCGGGCGGCGTGCAGATCGCCGTGGACGGCACCGTCGAGATCGAGGGCGCCGCCAAACCCGCCTGCGTGCTGCGCAGCCTCTCCCGCTTCTACCAGTAGCCCCCACCCACCAGCCGCCCTCAGGAGCCCGCCATGCCCGTCGCCCAATCCGCGCACGGCACCCGGCAGTTGCGCAGAGTCGCCCTCTCCGGCCTGCTCGGCACCGCGGTGGAGTTCTACGACTTCCTGGTGTACGGAACGGTCGCCGCCCTCGTCTTCGGCGACCTGTTCTTCCCCGAGGCCGACCCCGCCGTCGGCACCGTCGCGGCCTTCGGCACCTTCGCCGCGGGCTATGCCGCCCGGCCCCTCGGCGGCATCCTCTTCGGACACTTCGGCGACCGGCTCGGCCGCAAGTCGATGATGCTCCTGACCATGGTCCTGATGGGCACGGGCAGCTTCCTCATCGGCCTGCTCCCGACGTACGACGCCATCGGCGTCTGGGCGCCCGTCCTGCTCGTCCTGCTGCGCGTGGTGCAGGGCGTCGCGATCGGCGGCGAGTGGGGCGGCGCGACCCTGATGGTCGCCGAGCACGCGGGCGACCGGCCGCGCGGCCTGTGGACCAGCTTCACGCAGCTGGGCGCGCCGCTCGGGACGGTCCTGTCGACGTCCGTCGTCACTCTCGTGTCGACGCTGCCCGACGAGCAGTTCCGGGCGTGGGGATGGCGCGTCCCCTTCCTCCTCAGCCTGGTGCTGCTGGCCGCCGGGCTCTACATCCGCCTGAAGGTGGACGAGAGCCCCCTGTTCACGGCCGAGAAGAACCGCCGACGGGACGCCCCGCGCCTCCCCCTGCTCGACGTGCTGCGCACGCCGCGCACCGTGCTGCTCGCCGCCTGCGTCGGCATCGGCCCGTTCGCGGCCCAGTCCCTGATGACCACCTTCATGATCTCGTACGCCGTCGACTCCGGGTACGCGCGGCCGCAGGTCCTGACCGGCGTCACCGTGGCCTCCTGCACGGCGCTGCTCGTGATGCCGCTCGCCAGCGCGCTCTCCGATCGGGTCGGACGCCGCCCCGTGGTCCTCACGGGCGCGCTGCTCTCGGCGGCGACCGCCTTCCCGGTCTTCGCCCTCGCCGACTCCGGCCGCCCGGGCCTCCTCGTCCTGGCCTGCGTGCTCGGGCACGGCATCGCCCAGTCCACGATGTACGGGCCGCTGGGCGCCCTGCTCACCGAGATGTTCGGCACCCGCGTCCGCTACACCGGTGCCTCGCTCGGCTACCAGACGGCGACGCTGCTCGGCGCCGGGTTCTCCCCGCTCATCGCCGGCTCGCTGCTCGCCACGTACGACTCGAGCACCCCCGTCGCCCTCCTGCTCACCACCGGGGCCGCCGTCACGGCGCTCACCGTCTGGCGGCTGCGGGAGACGAGCGGCACCACGCTCGGCGACACCCCCACCGACGTCCGCCCCACGGAAGGAGCGCACCCCTGATGCGCACGGCTTCCCCGGCACTCCAGACTTCCCCGGCACTCCAGACATCTCCGACATCCTCCCGCATCCAGCGCGTCAGAGGCACCGTGGCGGCCCTCGCCGTCCTCGCCACCCTCGCGTCGGTGACCGCCGGGGCAAGCCCAACTGCCCTCGGGGGCACCGCTGTCGGCCACTTCGAGGGCACCCTGCCCTCCGGCGCCGCGTACACCATCGACGCCCCGGAGCACTGGAACGGCACGGTGCTCCTGTTCAGCCACGGCTACCGGCCCGCGGGCTCCCCGAACCCGGCGCAGAACGCCCCCGACGACGCCGCCAGGAAGCTGCTCCTGAAGGAGGGGTACGCGCTGGTCGGCTC
Source organism: Streptomyces odontotermitis (assembly GCF_050510915.1). Taxonomy (NCBI): domain Bacteria; kingdom Bacillati; phylum Actinomycetota; class Actinomycetes; order Kitasatosporales; family Streptomycetaceae; genus Streptomyces; species Streptomyces odontotermitis. Next base: position 120,880 of record NZ_JBNJLS010000009.1, read on the forward strand.
CTCGTACGCCACCACCGGCTGGGCCGTCGAGCAGGCGGTGCCCGACCAGCTCGGCGCCCTGGACGCCTTCACCGCCAGGGTGGGCGCGGCCCGGCGCACCCTCGCCTGGGGCCAGTCGTACGGCGGCCTGGTCACCACGGCGCTCGCCGAGCGGCACGCGGACCGCGTCGACGGCTCCCTCTCGATGTGCGGCCTGGTCCACGGCGGCGTCGCCAACTGGAACTCCACGCTCGACCCGGTCTTCGCCCTGCGCACGCTCCTGGCACCGCACTCCGGCATCCGGCTCACGCGGTTCTCGGACCCGTCGCAGGCCACGGCGAACGCGCGGAAGATGAGCGCGGTGCTCACCGGGGCCCAGTCGACCCCCACGGGCCGCGCCCGCATCGCCCTCGCCGCCGCCCTGCACGCCGTCCCCGGCTGGAACGACCCGAAGCAGCCGCGCCCGGCCCCCGGCGACCACGCGGCCAGGCAGGCAAACCAGTACGCGGCGTTGACGGGCCTGGTACAGGCACCCGCGTTCTCCTGGCGCCAGGAGGCCGAGGCGCGGGCCGGCGGCTCCATGTCCTGGAACACCGGCGTGGACTACGCGGCGATCCTCGCCCGCTCCTCCCAGTACGAGGAGGTCAAGGCCCTTTACAAGGCGGCGGGCCACTCCCTGGAGGCCGACCTGAACGCCCTCGCCTCGGCGCCGCGCCTCCAGGCCGACCGGCGCGCCGTCTCCTACATGAAGCGGAACGTCGCCTTCACCGGCCGCCTCACCAAGCCCCAACTGGACATCCACACCACGGGCGACGCCCTCGTCCCGGTCCGCGCCGAGAGCGCCTACCGGTCCGCGGTCACCAGGGCCGGACGCGGCGGCCTGCTCCGCCAGGCGTACGTGGGGAACGCGGGCCACTGCACCTTCAGCCCCGCCGAGGAGCTCGCCGCCGTCCACGTCACCGAGCGGCGGATCACGACGGGCCGCTGGGGCGACACGTCCCCCGCGGCCCTCAACGCCGAGGCGCGGCGCGCGGACCCGACGACGGCCGCGCGCTACGGGCCCTTCCGTCCGGGCCCGTACCCGCGGCCGTACGACCTGGCCCCGCCGCCGCGTACTAGGCAGCGGTGACGACCTTCTCCGCCTCCGCCTCGGCCGCCGCCTTCTCCTCCTCGAAGGAGTCGATGGTCCGCGTGAAGTCCCGCGTCGACAGCAACAGCTTGTAGACGATGGCGAGTTCGAAGACGAGGAGCAGCGCACCGGACACGATCGTCGCGGGCAGCACCACGTCGAAGAGCGGGCCGATGATGAAGACGCCCATCTGGAACTCGATGCCGCTCACCAGGTGGGCGCGGATGCGGTGGCGCAGCAGGAAGGAGCGGGCCCGCAGGTACGCGGGGAACTTGCGCCGGAACTCCTGGTGCAGGTCGATGACCTGGGCCTTGGGCTTGCCGGTCGTGCCCTCCGCGGCACCCTCGCCGGGCACCGGACCGGCGGCCTCGGGCTCCCCCTGGCCCTGAGCCTGCGCCTCGGCGTCGACCTGCGCCTGCGCCTGGTCCTGCGCCTTCTGGAGGTCCTGCTCCACATCGGCCTCGGGGTTGTCCCGCAGCAGGTCCTCCATGAAGGCGAGCTCCGCCTCGTTCTGGGCGCGGCGGGCCGCCTTCATGCGGGCCTTGATCTGCTTCCGCATGGAGTGCCGGATCTTGAAGATCTCCAGCGAGTTGATGTAGCGCAGCGTGTCGAGCCCGACCACGGCGAGCGCGAGCCAGATGTAGAGGGTGTCGCCGGTGCGCTCGTACTGGCCGCCCATCAGCGCGACGCCGCACACCATCACGCGGATCCGGTCGAAGACGAAGTCCAGCCAGGCGCCGAACACCGAACCGGTGCCGGTGAGCCGGGCGACCTTGCCGTCCATGCAGTCGAGGATGAAGCTCAAGTGATAGATGACGGCGCCGAGGACCAGCCACTTCCAGTCGCCGAACGCGAAGCAGGCCGCGGAGCCGAGCCCGAGCAGGAACGCACCCCAGGTGATCTGGTTCGGAGTGATCCTCGTCCGCATCGCGGTCAGCCGCACGAGCGGCGTGGCGACCGGGTCGACGAGCAGCACGGTCCACCACGCGTCCCGCTTCTTCTGGGTGATGCGGCGCACCTCATCGAGGGGCGGTATGTCCTGTCGCATGGCTGCTGCACGCATGGGGGGTCAACTTCCTGGCGTTCGACTCGAGTTCACCTCACGCTAAGAAGCAGTTCGCGCAAGGAACAAGAAGCCGGGCGTGCAACCTTTGAGCGGGGATAAGGGTCCAACGGGGCAGAAGAGTCAATGGCGTTTCCAGGATGCTCCTGCGTTACCTGAGCGTTATGGAGCGACCGGTCCGTTATCCAATCACCACGCAATCACCTCCGGGAGCACCACAACCACCCCCGGAGGCCCCTCCCCCCCCCACTCACTGTCGCTTCGCGAGCTCCGCCTCGATCAGATCGGCGGCCCGCCGCGTGCCGCCCTCCGCCGCCATGTCCCGCTGGATCTCCGCGAGCCTCCGCGCGACCTCCGGGTCGTCGACGAGTGCGAGCACCGCCTCCCGCAGACCCTCCGCCGTGGCCTCCTCCATCGGCAGATGGCGGGCGACACCGAGCCCCTGCAGCATGTCGGCGTTGCCGAACTGGTCCACGGCCTGCGGCACCGCCACCATCGGCGTCGCGGTGGCGAGCCCTTCCTGGCTGCCGCCCGCCCCGGCGTGCGTGATGAAGGCGTCGGCCTTCTTCAGGACCGCCAACTGCGGTACCCACTGGCGCACTTCGACGTTCGCGGGGACCTCCCCGAGCTCGTCCGCCGTGACGTGCTTGCCGACCTGGAGCACCACGTGCCACCCGGGCAGCTCCCCGAAGGCCCGGATGCACGCCCGGTAGAAGTCGGGCTGCTTGGTGAAGGACGAGCCGAGCGAGACCAGCAGCACCTTCTCCGCCCCGGCGGGCCGCTCCCAGTCGCCCTGCGCCGCCCGGTCGCCCTGGCAGGCGCCGACGAAGGTGTGCACGCTCTCGTCGACCCGGTCGGCGTGCGGCTGGAGCGCCTTGGGGATCAGCACGAGGGAGCGCGGCGGCCGCCCCACGAACGGGTCGGGATGCTGGTCGACCCCGTTCTCCGTCAGCCAGCCGGTGAAGCGCTCGTAGTACGCCTTGCCGCGCTCGCTCTCCTTGAGCTCCGCGTACATCGGCTCGGCGACCTCCTCCTCGTACCCCTCCCAGGCCACGAGGTTGGGCGAGAGGGAGATCTCGGGGACGCCCCAGCGGCGGGCGAGCACCCGGGCCGGGTAGGAGGTGATGTCGTACAGGACGAGGTCGGGCTCGTCGCCCTCGTACGCCTTCGCCAGCTGCGGCAGGGCGCCCACGGCGTCGGCGAGGAACGGCTCGATGTTGTCGATCAGTTCGGTGCCCCACGCCTCGGGGTCGTCGTCCGGGCCCGGCAGGGTGGTGGTGTAGAGGACGGGCTCGGCCCCGGTCTCGGCGACCTTCTCCTCGAAGAGGTGCGGGATCGCGTACGTGACGCGGTGGCCCCGCGCGACGAGCTCACGGATCACTTCGAGGCTGGGGTTCACATGGCCGTGGGCGGCGATGGAGAACATGGCGACATGGGCGCGCGGGCGGCTGGTCATGCCGCCACACTAAGCGAGACGATACGTCTCGTGCAACCAATCTCCCGGCCGTGCACCCCCGCCGCCCCCTACCCTTACTCGATCACTCGATCTCGTCCGCCGACTCCCCCGCCGCCCGGTTGTAGCGGAGCAGATACTCGGCGAACCGCTCCAGGTCCGGCCCGCCCCAGTCCGCGAGCCGCTCCCGGAAGGCGACCCGGCGCGCGGCGGTGACCTGACCCAGGACCTCGATGCCGCGCTCGGTGAGGTGCAGCACGTGCACCCGGTGGTCGGTCGGGTCGAGCCGCCGCTCCACCAGCCCGGCCTTCTCCAGGGCGCCGACCTGTCTGCTGATCGTCGACTTGTCGAGGGTGTAGTGCGCGGCGAGATCCGTGGCCCGGCAGCCGCCCTGGTACTCGAGGTGGCTGAGCAGCGTGAAGGACACGAGCGAGAGCTCGGGGTGCATCCGCGCGGCGGTGGCGCGGGCCCGCCGGGCGAACGCCGTCATCTCCCGCTGGATGATCTCGATGGACTCGTCGCGTTCGGCCACGATTTCTCCCTTCCGAGCAATGGTTGTACAGTACAACATCGAAAGAGAGTTGCATAAGCCAACCATCTGGAAGTGATCCCCGCCATGGCCGAGCGGCCTGCCCCCACCGCACCCGCACCCTCATCCGCATCCGCATCCACCGCACCCGCCCACGCGCTGCGCGGTCCCCTGCGCCACGTGCTCCTCCATCTGGTCACGCCGCTGCTGATGTGCCTCGGCATGGGCCTGGCCTACATGGGGGCGTTCGTGACGCCGGAGCCTCATGAGCTGCCGATCGCCGTCGTCGGCTCGGGCCAGCAGACCCAGGTGCTCGCGCAGACCGTCAAGGACCAGGCGGGCGACGCCCTCGACGTGCGCACGGTGAGCTCGCGCGCCGCCGCCGTCGACGCCCTCAAGTCCCAGTCGATATCCGGTGCCTACCTGCCCGACAAGAAGGCGCCCGAGCTGATCGTGGCGTCCGCGGGCTCCGACATGAGCGCGCTCGCCGTCGAGAAGCTCTTCACACCCGTCGCCGCCGAGCAGGGCGTGCCGCTGAAGGTCACCAACGTGGCGCCCCCGGTCGACGACGACCCCACGGGCCAGGGCCTGTTCTTCCTCCTGGTCGCGGTGAGCATCGGCTCGTACGCCTCGGTCGCGGTCCTCGGCGCGGCGGGCGGCGCGCTGCGGATGCGGGCCCGCGCCGGCCTGGCCGTCGGGGTCTCCTTCGTGGTCAGCCTCATCGGCGCCGCGCTCGCCGGGCCCGTCTTCCACCTGGTGCACCAGGGGCTGTGGGGCGTGTGGGGCATGGCGTGGCTCTACTCGGCGGGCATCCTGCTGATCGGCGTCGGCCTGCACCCGTTCCTGAAGCGCTGGACGACGCTCGCCATGATGGTGCTCTTCGTGATGCTCAACTTCACGTCGTCCGGCGGCCTGTTCCGCCCCGAGCTCCAGAACGGCTTCTTCGGCTCCCTGCACGCCTTCTGGAACGGCGCGGGCTTCGTCGAGGGCATGCGCACCCACGTGTACTTCGGCGGCCACGGCCTCGCCCCGCATGTGTGGACGCTCGTCGCGTGGCTGGCCGTCGGCGTCCTGCTCACGGCGGTGGCGGGCCTGTCGGAGCGCCGGGGCCGGGTCGCGGAGAGCGCGGCCACCGCTCCGGCCCACAGCCACAAGCGGCTGCCCGTGGAGCCGACTTCGCAGGCCGAGGCCGAAGCCGAGGAGGAGGAGATGGAGGAGGAGATGGAGGAGATGGAGGAGTCGGTCGCGGTCTGACAACCGCCTTGTCCTGTCGGCACGTTGAGGGCCCCGCACCTGAGGTGCGGGGCCCTGGCCGTTGGTCAGCGAGTCGGCTGCTGGTGCCCCTGGTGCACGAGGCCCTCGGAGGCGGCCGCGAACGCCCCGTACGGCTCGGAGGCGTGCGCACCGTCCGGTGTGTCGTGGCGGCCCCGCGTCCGGCCCGACCTGCGCGGCCACCACAGCCCGCGCCCGAGCATCGCGGCCAGGGCGGGCACCAGTACGAGGGAGAGGATCAGCGACGACAGGATGATGCCCAGACCGGTGGCGAAGCCGATCTCTTGTGTGGCGGGGCTCGCGGCCAGGCTCGCGAAGGAACCGGCGAGCACGACGCCTGCCGTGGCGATGGCGGGCGCCGTGTGCCGCACCGCCTCGGCCACCGCGCGCCGGGCCGGTACCGGCTTCGCCATCTCCTCCCTGATCCGGTCGGTGATCAGGATGTTGTAGTCGGTGCCGAGCGCGACGACGAACAGGAAGAGGACCAGGGGAAGCGTGAAGGAGACCCCCGGCCGGTCGAGGCCGTGCTGGAAGAGCAGCGTGCTCGCCCCGAGGGTGGCCACGAAGCCGAGTCCGACGGCGATCATCAGCACGACCGGCGCGAGCAGGGAGCGCAGCAGCAGGAAGAGGATCACCGCGATCAGCAGGGCCGCGACCGGGAACACCAGGCGCAGGTCCTTCTCCACCGCCGTCGAGATGTCGGCGAAGACCGCGGCCGTCCCCGTCACGTACGCCTCGCTGCCCGCGGGGGCGCTGCGCGCCGCGGCCGACCTGATGGGTCCCGAGAGCAGGTCGCGCGCCTTCTGCGTATCGGACTTGACGCTCAGGAACAGATCGACCCGCGCGGCCGTGCGGTCCTTGCTGAGCACCGGCCTGCCCACCTCGCCGACGCCCTCCGCCCCGGCGAGGGCGCGGGTCATGCCGGTGAGTGAACTCTCCTTGATCTCACCGCCGTTCGCGCTCCGCACGTACACGGTGTGCGGGTCGGACACGCCCGCGGGCAGGCTGCGGGAGATCTGCTCGGCGGTCCTGACCGCGGCGGTCTCGTGCCGGCCCTGCTGGTCGTAGCTCATCTTCAGGCCGATCGCGCCCGCGCCGAGCGCGCCGAGCAGCACCAGGCTGCCGAGGGCGTACCGCAGCGGCCGGCTGCTCACCGCGTGCCCCAGGCGTGCGCCGAGCCCGTCGGTGCGCTCCTTCTTCCAGGCCCGAGCGGGCCAGAACATGCCGCGCCCGAGCACCGCGAGGAGAGCGGGCATGAAGGTGAGGCTGGCGAGGAGCATCACGAGCACAGCGATCGCGATCGCGGGGCCGAGGACCCGGAACTGCCCGAAGCTCGCGAGGCCGAGCGTCGCGAAGGCGGCCACGATCGTCAGTGCCGCGGACGTGATCGCGGTGCCCACCCGCCCGGTCGTCTCGGCCGCGGCCGTACGGGCGTCCTGCCCGGGATGGTTCCGCAACTGCTCCCGGAACCGGAACATCAGGAAGAGGAAGTAGTCGATGCCGATTCCCAGGAGCACGACACCGATCAGCGAAGGGGTGGACGGGTCGAGGCTGATGCCGAGGAGCTTCGCCGCGCCGACCACCGCTCCTGAGGCGACTCCGCCGATCAGCGCCACCGCTATCAGCGGCACGACGGCGGCCGCCAGGCTGCGGAACACCAGCACGTTCAGGAGGATGATGAGGCCCATCGTCAGGGCGGCGACGACTTCCCCCGTGGTCTTCTCGGCCTCCAAGTCGTCCACGGTGGAGGCGATGCCTCCGGTGAATCCGACCCGCATGTCCTCGCCGCGGAATTCCTTCTTCGCGGACTCACGGAATTTCTTGTAGACGTCCTGAAGCCCCGGGTCCTCGGGATTTCCGTCGAGCGACATCGTCAGAAGCCGGAAACTCCTGTCCGGGGCCGTGGCGCCCGCCGCGACGCGCGGGATCTGGGAATGATCCTTCATCAAGGGTTCCGGCTTCTGCGCGACGATCCGCCGATGCCCCAGACCGGCCGCGGTGTCGGCGATCCGCCGCTGGTCGCCCGGGGTGAGCTTCCCTCCGTCGTCCCTGGCGACGAGCACCGTCACGGCATTGCCGTCGGGCTTCGCGCCGAACTTCTCGTCGGCGATGCGCAGCGCCACGGCCGAGTCGTACTGCTTGGGCAGGAAGTTCCCCGACTGGGAATCGGTGACGTCGTACATCATCGATTGCCCCACGAAACTCAGCGCCGCGCCGAGGATGAGCCAGACGAGAACCGTCATCCATCGATGTCGGGTGGAGAACGAGGTCAGCTTGCGGATCATGGTTCCTTTTCCCTGCTTTCGAAGTCCTCAACAGGTCATCACGCACAGGCCCTTGAGAACGTCGGCCGCCGGAAGGGGAACCGTCCGGGACCCGGGTCCGGTACTCCGCCACGGGCAGTACTCCAGTACTGGTCGAAAGAACCGCCCCCGCGCCGATTCCCGGCCCGGCGGACCGGGATGTAATGGTGCGACCGACTGCTCGACCGCTCGTTTTGGAGGCGCCCGGATGGGACGCGACTTCTTCCCTCCGGTGCCGCCCACGGACAGGGCGCGGCCCACTCCGGGCGACGCGCTGGTCGCCGTCGTCGCGGTGGGGCTCGACGTACTGGCCTACCTCGCCCCGGGCGACGAGGCCCCGAGCGCTCGCGTCACCGTGTCCGGCGTCCTGCTGGTCGCCGTCTCCGTGTTCCCGCTGCTCTTCCGGCGCCATCACCCCGCCGCGGCGCTCGGCGCGGTCCTCGCCGTGCAGTCGGCCGCCAACCTGGGCCTCGCCGTCGACCCGGGCACACCGATGTCCAGCAGCTACGGCGGCGCCGTCGCGGTGGCGCTCTACACCGTGGCCAGGTACGGCGGGCGGCGCACCGTGGCGCTCGGAGTCGCGGCCACCGTCCCCGTGCAACTCGTGCGGTACGCCTACAACGACGTGCCCTTCTGGGGTGTGGGCATCACCGACGTGCTGGTCACCCCCTGCGTCATCGTCGCCGTGGGCCTGGCCGTGCGGCAGTGGAAGCGGCAGCTGGACATCAACAGGAAGCTCCTCGCCGACCGTGCGGTGACCGAGGAGCGGCGCCGCATCGCACGGGAGCTCCACGACATCGTGGCCCACCACATCACCACCATGTACCTGATGTCCGGCGGGGCCAGGTCGACCCTGGACCGCGACCCCGAGACGGCCCGCGAGGCGCTGGTGACCCTGGAGGAGTCAGGACGTACGGCACTGCACGAGATGCGGCAGCTCCTCGGGGTCCTGCGCAGCACCGACACCCCGGACGAGACGCCGTCGGAACCCCAGCCAGGGGTGGACGGCATCAAGCAGCTCGTCGCCGATTCGAGCGCCGCGGGGCTGCCGGCCGAACTCCACGTCACCGGGCGGCCGCGGCCGCTGCCGATGACGGTCGGCCTCACCCTCTACCGCATCGTCCAGGAGGCGCTGACCAACGCCCGCAAGCACGCGGGTCCCGCCCGCGCCACGGTGCGGCTCACCTATCTCGAAGGCCGCATCACCGTCCAGGTGACCGATGACGGTGCCGGTGCCGCCAAGGCACCCGGCGGGCTCGGCGGGGGCGACGGCGGCGGATACGGTCTCCTTGGCATGCGGGAACGCATCGCCCTGCACGACGGCACCCTGCACGCCGGCAGCCGTGCGGAAGGCGGGTTCGAGGTGGCCGCGAGCGTGCCGCTGCCCGCGGACACCTACGAGAACGACGGGACCCGATGACCTCTCCCACCGAGCCGAAGCCCGAGCCCGAATCCGAGCGGATCACCGTGCTCATCGCGGACGACCAGCCGCTGGTGTGCCGGGGCCTGTCGCTGATCCTGCGCTCGGACCCCGCCATCGAAGTGCTCGGCGAGGTGGGCGACGGCGAGCAGGCCCTGGCGGCGGCCCGCGAACTGCGCCCCGACGTGGTCCTGATGGACATCCGCATGCCGGTGCTCGACGGAGTCAGGGCCACCGAGCGGCTGACCGCCGAGCTGCCCCGGTGCCGGGTCCTCGCGCTGAGCACCTTCGACATGGACGAACACGTGGTCGGCGCGCTGCGGGCGGGCGCCTCGGGCTTCCTGCCCAAGGACGTCTCGCCCGAGGACCTGGTGGCCGCGCTGCGCACCGTCCACCGTGGCGAGGCCGTGGTCGCGCCTCGCCTGCTGACCCGCCTGCTCGCCACGTTCGTGACCCCGGCCCCCGCCGCGCACCCGCTGGGCTCGGACCTCTCCGAGCTCACTCCGCGCGAGGTCGAGGTCCTCCGTCTGATCGCCGCGGGCCTCGACAACGCCGAGATCGCACTGCGGATGGAGATCGGCGTCCAGACCGTGAAGAACCACGCCACCGGCATCTTCGCCAAGCTGGGCGTGCGCGACCGCGCGCAGGCGGTCATCGCGGCGTACGAGTCGGGCCTCGTCCGGGCCGGGCAGGGCAACGGAGCCCGACCCTGACACCGCCCGACGCCGATACAGCTGCCTCTGACACTGACCTCGACACTGCCTAACGCTGATACCTCGCGAGCACCAAGTTGCCGTCCTTCACGAGGCGTTTGCGCAGCTCGTCCAGGCCGATCGCGCCGCTGTAGTACTCCTGGAGCGCGGGCGTCGCGATCTTGTCCTTCCACTCCGCGTAGCCGCGCACCGACTGCGCGGGCGCCGAGCGGAGGTCGGCCGCGAGGGCCGTGCCCGTCGCCCAGTCGTCCTTGGCGGTGTGCAGGGCCGGGTCCTTCAGGGCCTCCTTGCCCGTCGGGAGCATCCAGTCGCCGCGGGCGAGGCGGACCATGTTCTCCGGCTGGAGGAAGAAGTCGATGAACTCGGCCGCCTCCTTCTTGTGGTCGCTGTCCTCGGCGACCGAGAGCGTCTGCGGGCTGACGCCCTGGGCGAGCCCCTCCGATCCCGCCGGGGCGGGCAGCACCTGCCAGTCGAAGCCCTTGGGGGCCTGCTGGACGATCTGCTGGCGGTAGGAGAAGCCGAGCGGCACCATCGCGTACTTGCCGCCGAAGAAGCCGGGCAGGGTGTCCGAGCCGCCCACGCCGAGGGTCGTGCTCGACGCGCTCTTGTCGGTGTTGACCTGGTCGTGGATGGTGCGCGGCACCACCTCGTCCGCCGCGTCGAAGCGGATCTCCACCTTGCCGTCCGCGCCCCGGTGGAACATCTGGCCGCCCGTGGAGAGGCTCAGGTTGAGCGTCGCGGAGACCGGCTCCTTGAGCGGCCAGGCCACCCCGTACTTCCCCTTGCCGTCGCTCAGTTGCCCGGTGATCTCGCGGAACTCGTCCCAGGACCACGGCTTCTCCGGCGTCGGGATGCGCACCCCCGACTCCTTGAGCCACTTCGCGTTGGCGATGAGGACGCGCGGCTCCTGGAGGAACGGGACGCCGTACACACCGTCGCCGCCGTCCTTCTTGGGGAACGTCGTGGTGTCCCAACTCCGCCCGGGGATGTCGGACTTGAGGCGATCGGGGAGCAGCGTCCGCAGATCCGCGAGGTAGCCGCCGTAGGCGAAGTCCGCGAGGTCGTCCGAGGCGTCGTGTATGATGTCCGGCGCCTCGCCGCCCTCGAAGGAGGTGAGCAGCTGGTCGTGGACGCTGTTCCAGTCGCCCTGGACGTACTCGACCTTGACGTCCGGATGGCTCGCGTTCCACTCCTTGACGAGCTCCTTGTTGGCGTCGACGGACTCCTTCTGCCAGGCCAGGGACTGGAAGCGGAGGGTCACCTTGCCGTCGTCGCTCCCGGAGCCGGAGCTGCACCCCGCGAGCAGCAGCGAGAGGACCGCCACCGCGGTCGTCAGCAGGCGTGCCGTGTGCCGTCGTCGCATCAGCTCTTCACCGCCCCGGCCAGCATGCCGCCCGTGATCCGCTTCTGGATGAGGGCGAAGACGACGAGGGACGGGAGGGTCGCGAGGAACGCCGCGGCCGCGAGCGGGCCGAGGTCGGCGACGCCCTCCGCACCGATGAAGTGCGTGAGGACGACCGGCAAGGTCTGCTTCTCCGGGGTCTTGAGCAGGACGAGGGCGAAGAAGAACTCGTTCCACGCGGTGATGAAGGCGAACAGCGCCGTGGCCACGATGCCGGGGGCGAGCAGCGGCGCCGTGATCGAGACGAGCGTGCGCGCCTTCCCGGCACCGTCGACCGCGGCCGCCTCCTCCAGCTCCGTCGGTACGGCGCGCACATAGCCGACCAGCATCCACAGCGCGAACGGCAGCGACCACACCACGTACACCATGATCAGCCCCGCAAGGGAGTTGATCAGGTGGAGGTTCTTCAGGACGAGGAACAGCGGGATGATGATGAGTACGAACGGGAACGCCTGGCTGACCACCACCCAGCCGGTCGCCGCCCGTGCGAGGAGCGTGCGGTGGCGCGCCATCACATAGGCCATGGGCGTCGCGATGACGACGGCGATGACGGCCGCGCTGACCGCCGCGATCAGGGAGTTGGCGGCGGCGTGCAGCAGCGGCTGCTCGTCGAACGCCTGCCGGAAGTTGTCGAGCGTCGGGTCCTCGGGGATCCAGGTGGGGTGCAGGCTGCCGAGCTCGCGCGGCGGCTTGAACGCCGTGGAGATCAGCCACAGGAACGGGAAGGCCAGGAAGACGAGATAGCCGAGCAGCGCGAGGTACTGCCCCACGCGCGCGGGCCTGCTCGCTCTCCGGGTGCCGGTGCTCATCGGTCCTCGCCTCCCCTCAGGCGGCCCACCAGGTAGACGGCGAGGCACACGGAGATCACGGCCACCATCACGCAGCCCATCGCCGCCGCGTAGCCGAACTGGCCGTAGCGGAACGCCTCTTCGTACGCGAAGAGCATCGGCAGCCGGGTGCGGCCGCCAGGACCGCCGTTGGTCAGGACGTAGACCAGGGCGAAGGAGTTGAAGTTCCAGATGAAGTTGAGCGCCGTGATGGCCAGGGCGATCGGCTTCAGGGCGGGCCAGGTGACGGTCAGGAAGCGGCGCCAGGCGCCCGCGCCGTCCATCTCTGCCGCCTCGTGCAGCTCGCGCGGCGTGTTCTGGAGCCCGGCGAGGAGCGCCACCGTGGTCTGCGGCATGCCGGCCCAGACGCCGACGACGATCACGGCGGGCAGCGCCGTGCCGAGCCCGGTCAGCCAGTCCCTGCCGTCGCCCAGGTGCAGATCGCGCAGCGTCTCGTTGAGGATCCCCGCGTCCGGGTTGTAGACGAGCCGCCACATGATGCCGACGACGACCTCGGGCATCGCCCACGGGATGATCGCGAGCGACCGGGCCAGCCAGCGGAAGCGCAGATTCTGGTTGAGCAGCAGCGCGAGCCCGAGCGCGAGCAGGAACTGCGGCACGGTGACGCCGACCGCCCACAGCAGGCCGATGCGGAACGAGTCCCAGAACAGCGTGTCGTGCAGCAGGTCCTGGAAGTTGAGGAGGCCGATCCACTGCGTCGGCTCCGTGCGGCCCGACTGGGAGTCGGTGAACGACAGCGCGATGCCGTAGAGGAGCGGCCCCACGCTGAGGACGAGGATCGGGATCAGCGCGGGCAGGACCAGGAACCAGGCTCCGTGGTCGGTGGGTCTGCGCGCGGGCGCGCCGGGTGTGGGCCGCTTCGTCGCGGCCGCCAATGTCACGGGATCGGCTCCTTCGGGCGGTTCGTCGGCAACGGCCGCCCCGGCGGCCCCCGTCATGATGCTGACGTGATCGTGCTGACGTGATCTTGATACGTCAAGCGTCCGCGCAGGCCCGGTGGCCTGTGGGAATGCGAGACTTGTGGCCGTGCGCGAGCCTGGCGGCGGACGCACGGGTGCCGTGCGAGAGCCGTGCGGCACACGGTGGCGCGGGAGGCGACAGATGGACGAGGCGCGGGCGCGCGAGGTACTGGCCGCGGCGGCCCTGCCGGCGGACGCTTCCCTGCTGGCGCTCGGCGAGAACGCGGTGTTCGCCGACGCCGAGCTGGTGATCAAGGTCGGCCGGGCCGCGCCCGAGCTCCTGGAGCGGGCCCGGCGCGAGCTGCGGATCGCGCACTGGCTGGAGGAGAGCGGTGTCCCCGCCGTGCGCGCCGCCGAGCCCAAGGCCCGTCTGGTGGACGGCCATCCGGTGACGCTCTGGCACCGCCTCCCCGACGCCGTGCGCCCGGCCGAACCCGCCGACCTGGCCCCGCTGCTGCGCCGCGTGCACACCCTTGCCTCCCCCTCCTTCGACCTGCCCCGGCGCGAACTGCTCGGCGGCGTCGAGCGCTGGCTGCGGCTCGCGGGCGACGCGGTCGACCCGGCCGACGCCGACTATCTGCGCGAGCGCCGCGACGGCTTCGCCGCGGCGGCGGCCGCCCTCACCCCGCATCTGCCGCCCGGCCCGATCCACGGCGACGCGCTGCCCCGCAATGTGCACGTCGGCCCGGACGGTCCCGTCCTCGTCGACCTGGAGACCTTCTCCGCCGACCTGCGCGAGCACGACCTGGTGGTCCTCGCCCTCTCCCGCGACCGGTACGGCCTGGACCCCGACGCCTACGACGCGTTCACGCGCGCGTACGGCTGGGACGTGCGCGAGTGGGACGGCTGCGCGGTCCTGCGCGGCGCCCGGGAGACGGCGAGCTGTGCGTGGGTGGCACAGCACGCGCCGGGCAACCCGAAGGCGCTCGCCGAGTTCCGCAGGCGCGTGGCGTCGCTGCGGGACGGGGACGCGACGGTGCGCTGGTACCCCTTCTGAGCCGCGGGCCCCCTCGCGGGGCCGATGCTCCCCCCGGCGCTCACACCCCCCTGGCGCTCACACCCGCGTAGCGCTGAACTCACCGCGCAGCGGCCACGTCCCGTCGACCACCGCGGCCGGGTCGCCCTTGCCGCGCAGGAACTTCTGGAAGTCCGCCGCCCACTGCGCGTACCACTCGATCTGGCGGCGGTGCAGCTCCGCCGGGCCGAGGGCCGCGACCTTCGGGTGGCGGTCGGCTATCGCACAGGCGAGCTCGGCCGCGGCCTGCGCGTCCGCCGCCGCGTCGTGCGCCGAGGACAGCACCACCCCGTACTCCCTGCAGACCGCCTCCAGGTTCCGCTTGCCCTTGCGGTAGCGCTCCACGGAGCGGTCGATCGTGTACGGGTCGATGACCGGGGCGGGCTCGGTGCCGAGGCGGTCGCGCAGCGACGGCAGGCCGTGCCGGTGCAGCTCGGCGGTCAGCAGGCTGAGGTCGAACGTCGCGTTGTACGCAACGACCGGGACGCCCGACTGCCAGTACGAGGTGAGGACGCCCGCGATCGCGTCGGCGACCTCGGCGGCGGGGCGGCCCTCCGCCGCCGCCCGCTCGTCCGTGATGCCGTGCACCGCCACCGCGTCGCCGGGGATCGGGACGCCGGGGTCGGCGAGCCACTCGCGGCGGCCGAGCACCTGCCGCGCTCTGACCTCGATCACCGCGCCCGTCACGATGCGCGCCTGCGCCGGATCCGTCCCTGTCGTCTCCAGGTCGAACCCGATCAGCAGCTCCCGGTGCCAGCCCATGGCCGCCCCCTTCTTCGGTGGTGCGTTCCCCCAATGACCACCACGATCCCATGCGCCACTGACAATCCGAGGGGCCCCTTCCGCTTGGCTCCCGCACAGCGGTTCAGGACACCGGCCGCGAGTCCGCCCAGGCCAGCTCGAACTCCTCCCGGTACGTCTCGAAGAGCCCGCCCTCACCCTGCTGCTCCGCGCGCACCACCCGGCCGCCGCCGCGCAGCACGAGCACCGGCGCCTCCATGCCGCGCGTCCGGCGCAGATACGACTGGACGACGGCGATCCCGTCCGCGCCGTCTCCGTCGACCAGA
Organism: Streptomyces odontotermitis; assembly: GCF_050510915.1. Lineage (NCBI taxonomy): Bacteria > Bacillati > Actinomycetota > Actinomycetes > Kitasatosporales > Streptomycetaceae > Streptomyces > Streptomyces odontotermitis. The sequence goes on from NZ_JBNJLS010000009.1 coordinate 136,032, forward strand.
TACGCCGTGAACCGGGGCGTCTCGTCGAAGACCTGGATCTCGAACGCGCCCGGGTCGCGCAGCCGGGCCCGCACCCGGCGCATGTGCAGGATGTTCATCTCGACGCTGCGGCTCAACTCACCGCGCTTCAGACCCAGTTCCCGCTCCCTGCGCTTGACCGCGCTGCTCGCCGGGTTGAGGAAGAGCAGCCGCACCCGGCAGCCGGACTCCGCGAGGCGGACGAGCCGGCGCCCGGAGAAGTTCTGCACCAGGAGATTGAGACCTATCCCGATCGCGTCCAGGCGCCGGGCCCCGCCGAAGAGATCCTCGGCCGGAAACTGACGGAGGAGGCGCACCCGGTCCGCGTGCACCCCCACCACGTCTCCGTAGCGGTCCCCGACCAGGTCCTCCACGGCGTCGACGGGCAGCCGGCGCGCGGAGGGCGTGTCGGAGCCCGCGCCGAGTATGTCCAGGAGCCGGGCCGAGGCGCGCTCCGCCTGGGCGAGCACGGCGGTGGACAGGGCGCGGTTGCGGGAGACGACGTTGCGCGTCACCTCCAGCTCGTCCAGGGCGAGTTCGACGTCGCGCCGGTCGTCGAAGTAGGGCTCGAAGCACGGCCAGTGCTGCACCATCAGCTCGCGCAACTGCGGCAGCGTCAGAAAGCTCAGGACGTTGTCGTCGGCCGGGTCGAGCAAGTAGCCCTTGCGGCGGCTGACTTCCCGCACGGCCACGGCGCGCTGGACCCACTCCTGGCCCGCGGGCCCGGCGGCGGCGACCACCCAGTCGTCGGCGTGCACCGGCTCATAGATGGGGCGCAGAACAGCGGCCACGACGGCGCGCAGCCGCTGTTCCACCAGGTTCAGCCAGATGTAGGCCCGCCCGGCGCGCTGCGCGCGCGTGCGCACCTCGCGCCAGGCGTCGGCGCCCCAGTCCAGCTCGGGGCCGATCTGGGCGCCGATCTCCATCGGCCGTGCCAGCGACACCGCTCCGGGCGGTCCGTCCGCGGAGCTCCCCTCGTGACCCTCGTCACCAGGGGGCAGCTCCCGTCCACCCGAGCTCACTCGCGCTACCCCTTCCGGTTCCCCGGTATACGCCGAATACCCCGTACCCCCGTTCAACGATCAAGGAAGGGTACTCCGGGAGCGGCGGCCGGTGCAGCCGGATGGGGATGAGCATTTCTCAACTTCCGCCCTGCGTATTGCCGTTCTGGTTCGCGAGGTCGGCCGGAGTGAGCGGATTCATAGCGGTCACGTCCCGCGGAGCGAGCGAGAAGCCCTGCCAGTGGACCGGCATCGGCTGCTGGTCCTCGTCCCGCGCGATGTGGTGGAAGCCGATGTTGACCCAGGTGATCGGGTGCGTCAGCGTCTGTCCGTTCACCCACTTGTCGACGCTCTTGGGGCCGCAGTTCTCGCTCAGATTGTCGCTGGCGTACTTCTCGCACTTCTTGTACTGCGTGAAGTACACGTCGTGGCTGGTGTAGCTGCGCCCGGGGAACTTGACGGTGTGGCCCGGCACGATCTCGTAGCTGCGCGGGTGGCCGTCCTTGTTCTTGCCTGCCGTGCTCACCACGCGCCACCAGCGCGCGCCCTTGGCGTCGCCGGCCAGCTCCTTGGTGATGGGCGTCCGCGTCGTCTTCGTCTTCGGGTTGCCCCGCCCGCTGGGCGCGGTCACCTTGGAGTCGTACTGCTCGACCTTCGACTTCGAAGAGCCGTCCAGGCCGAAGTTGAGCCTCCAGAAGACGTTGTGGCTGTGGCTCTCCGCGTAGTCGCGGGCGCCCTTGCCGATCGGCCAGCCCTTGCCGTCCGTGCCGTTGTAGTCGTACGGGGAGAGGCTGCCGGTGGCGCCCACGTTCGACGTGATCGTGCCGTCCGAGGAGAAGCGCCACTCGGTGATGTACTCGTACCAGGACGCCTTGTTGACCGTGTAGACGAGCAGGTCCTTGGCCTGGGCGCTGTAGGTCTTTCCGTTGCCGCCCGTGCTCGCGTCGTTGTAGAGGTGGTAGGCGTGGCCACGCGCGCGCGTGGTGGTGCACAGCCCGCCCTTCACGTTCTGGCCGTCGACGCCGACGGTCTTCAGGGTGCCGCCGGGGCAGTCACCGGGCTTCAGGGGCAGCAGATTGGACATCATGCTGGCCTCGGTCATGTCCTGGTACTCGTTCTCGCCGTCGTCGTAGGGCACGTGGACCTGCGCGAGGCGCGCGTCGGTCAGCACGGCTATCGGCTTCGGCTCGTTCTTCGGCTGGTACGAGATGTTGTCCAGGATCAGGCCCGCGGTGCTGTCGTAGCGCCAGCACATGCGCCACGTGGTGCCCCCGTCGACGGTCTGCTCGATGCGGTAGGCGGCACTGCAGGACGGGGCGGCCGCGGGGGCCTTCTTCGCGGCCTTGTTGGGCGCGGCCCCCGCCGGGCCCGCCGCGACGACGGCGGCACCGAGCAGCGCGGTGACCGCAAGGGCGGTGGCGGCGCGCTTGCGGGCGCGCACAACTCTTCTGACGTGCATGCGAGATGACTCCCTTGTACGGGAAAACTCGTGCGAATGGTGGTCTGTTGGCGGTCGGCGGCGGTCAGGGCAGCCGGGTGACCGAGCGGGCGCTGAGGTCGACGATCAGCTTCCTCGTGTCGATCCAGGGGCCGTTGACGACCTTGGTGACGAGGCTGATGCACCGGTGGTCGCCGCACTTGGACAGGGCGGCGGGCAGCTGCTCCACGTTCTGCTTCTTGAAGACGAAGGAGCTCAGGCTCAGCTGGTCGGGCGAGGTCAGCTCCTTGCCCATGGCGTGCTTGTAGTCCTTCTTGAGGTCCGCGCCGAGCGGATCGGCGATCAACAGCTGCGCGGCCTCGGTCTGTTCGTCCTTGGCGGCGGGTGGCTGCACGCCGTGCGACGTGTCCGTGTTCTCGACCTTGCCGGTGGAGAGGTTGACCGTCTTGGTGACCAGGACGTCGTCCTTGTAGTCGTAGTAGACGATGTCGGCGCGACGCGCTGCGGCGGTCCCCGCGGCGGCGGCCGGATCGGCGTCCTCGGTCAGGTTCGTGGAGAGCAGCTGCGGGCCGCGGTCGCCCTCCACGTCTCGGGCCGACAGGCGGACGTTGCCCGCCGTGGCGATGCTCTTCGCGCGCTTCACCTCGTCGGGCGTCAGCGGGTCGCTGCCGACGCCCTTGGCGCCCTCCGCGGGCGCGTCCTCGTACACACCGTCCTTGGGAATCGCGTTCTGTTCGGCCGATCCGGCGCCGGTCGTGCGGTCCCCCGACCCGCCCGAACCCGGCAGGACCAGGCCCACCGTCACCGCGGCGGCCGCGACCGCCACCGCCGTGCCTGTGATCAGCTTCCCGAGGTGGCGTCTGACTGTCTCGCGCACATCCTCCCCCTACTTCCCCTGTTACCCCATTGAATGGGCATAACGAGTATGTGGTCGGACGGTTAGACGGACGGAACTCGTGGGTGGTTGCCCCACTTTCGGGGAGACTCTGGCCAAAGTGGCCCCAAGCCGAGGGGGCGTTAGTGGAAGAGTCGAATCCATGCAGGTCTGGCCAGGACAGCCGTACCCACTGGGTGCCGCGTACGACGGCGCCGGCACGAATTTCGCGGTCTTCTCCGAGGTCGCCGAGCGCGTGGAGCTCGTGCTGCTGCACGACGACGGCTCGGAGACGGCGGTGGAGCTGCGCGAGTCGGACGCGTTCGTGCGCCACGCCTATCTGCCCGGCGTCATGCCCGGCCAGCGCTACGGCTTCCGTGTGCACGGCCCGTACGCACCCGCGCGCGGGCACCGCTGCAACTCCGCGAAGCTGCTGCTCGACCCGTACGCGCGCGCGGTCAGCGGCGCCGTCGACTGGGGCGAGGAGGTGTACAGCTACCACTTCGGCGCCCCGGACAAGCGCAACGACCTGGACTCGGCGCCGCACATGATGACGTCGGTGGTGGTCAACCCGTACTTCGACTGGGGCGACGACCGGCCGCCGCGCACCCCGTACCACGAGACCGTGATCTACGAGGCCCATGTGAAGGGCCTGACGATGCTGCACCCGGAGCTCCCGGAGGAGGCACGTGGCTCGTACGCGGCGCTCGCGCACCCCGCGGTCCTCGAACACCTCACGGAACTGGGCGTCACCGCCCTGGAGTTGATGCCGGTCCACCAGTTCGTGAACGACCACCGGCTCGCCGACGCGGGCCTGTCGAACTACTGGGGCTACAACACCATCGGCTTCTTCGCGCCGCACAACGCGTACGCCTCCTGGGGCGACCGCGGCGAGCAGGTCCTGGAGTTCAAGCAGGCCGTGAAGGCGCTGCACGAGGCGGGCATCGAGGTCATCCTCGACGTCGTCTACAACCACACGGCCGAGGGCAACCACCTGGGCCCGACGCTCTCCTTCAAGGGCCTCGACAACGCCTCGTACTACCGCCTCACGGACGACCCCCGCTACTACATGGACACCACGGGGACGGGCAATTCACTCCTCATGCGCTCGCCGCACGTGCTGCAGCTGATCATGGATTCGCTGCGGCACTGGGTGACCGAGATGCACGTGGACGGCTTCCGCTTCGACCTCGCGGCCACCCTCGCCCGCCAGTTCCACGAGGTGGACCGGCTCTCGTCGTTCTTCGACCTGGTGCAGCAGGACCCGGTGGTGAGCCAGGTGAAGCTGATCGCCGAGCCCTGGGACGTCGGCGAAGGCGGCTACCAGGTGGGCAATTTTCCGCCGATGTGGACGGAGTGGAACGGCAAGTACCGCGACACCGTACGGGACTTGTGGCGAGGCGAGCCGCGCACGCTCGCGGAGTTCGCGTCCCGGCTCACGGGTTCGTCGGACCTCTATCAGGACGACGGGCGGCGCCCCTTGGCGTCGATCAACTTCACCACCTGCCACGACGGCTTCACGCTGCACGACCTGGTCGCCTACAACGACAAGCACAACGAGGCCAACGGAGAGGACAACCAGGACGGCGAGAGCCACAACCGCTCCTGGAACTGCGGCGCCGAGGGCGAGACGGACGACCCGGACGTACTCGCCCTGCGCGAGCGGCAGATGAGGAACTTCACCGCCACGCTGATGCTCTCCCAGGGCGTGCCGATGCTCAGCCACGGGGACGAGTTCGCCCGCACCCAGGGAGGCAACAACAACGCCTACTGCCAGGACAGCGAGATCTCCTGGGTGCGGTGGCCGGAGGCGGCCGACGGCGACGGCGCGAGCGCGGAGGACGGGCGCGCGCACTCCCAACTGGCCTTCACGCGCGCGATGGCGTGGCTCCGGCGCGACCACCCCGTCTTCCGAAGGCGCCGCTTCTTCCACGGCCGCCCGGTCGAGGGCACCCACGACGAGCTGTCGGACATCGCGTGGTTCACGCCGGAGGGCGAGGAGATGACGCAGCAGGACTGGGACGCCACGCAGGCGCGGGCCCTCACGGTGTTCCTGAACGGCAACGCGATCTCGGAGCCGGGCCCGCGCGGCGAGCGCATCACCGACGACTCGTTCCTGCTGATGTTCAACGCCTCGGACCAGCCACTGGAGTTCACGGTTCCGGTCAACCACGGGCGGCAGTGGAAGGTCGTCGTCGACACCGCCCACGCGGACGGGGTGCCGCCGGAGGCGGGGCAGAAGACACGGGCCGGTGAGCGTCTGACGCTGCCCGACCGAAGTCTCACGGTGCTGCAGCGCCCGGCGTAGGAGTCCCGGAGGGCCCGGGTGGCACGAAGGTGACCCCGGTGGCACGAAAGCCGCGCATCCGGGTACGTACGTTCGCATGACGTCCACGCGCTCTGAGTCCCCGGTGTTCCCGGTGCCCGCGCCCCCGACGGCCACCTACCGCTTGCAGCTCCAGCCCGGCTTCCCGTTCCGGGCCGCCGCCGAGGCCGTCCCGTACCTGGCCGGCCTCGGCGTCTCCCATCTGCACCTGTCGCCGGTCCTGGAGGCGGTGCCCGGCTCGACACACGGCTACGACGTGGTCGACCACGCGCGCGTGCGGGCCGAGTTGGGCGGCGAGGACGGCCTGCGCGCCCTCGCCCGCACCGCGCGCGAGCACGGCCTCGGCCTGGTCGCGGACATCGTGCCGAACCACATGGCGGCCGTCCCGCGCCACAACCACGCCCTGTGGGAGGTGTTGCGGGAGGGCCCGCGCTCTGCGTACGCGCGCTGGTTCGACATCCGCTGGGGGGCGGGCCGCGGCCGGGTGCTGCTGCCGTTCCTCGCCCACCGGATCACCGACGAACTGGAGCACTTCAGGGTCGACGGCGACGTACTGCACTACAAGGAGCACACGTTTCCGCTGCGCGCGGGCACCGAGAAGCTGCCGCTGCCGCAGCTGCTGTCCGCGCAGTGGTACCGCCTGTGCTGGTGGCGGCTGGCCCGCACCGAGCTCAACTACCGGCGCTTCTTCACCATTTCGGACCTCATAGGAGTACGGGTCGAGGACCCGGAGGTCTTCGACGCGACCCACGCCACCATGCTGCGGCTGCTGCGCGAGGGCGTCCTGGACGGGCTGCGCGTCGACCACCCCGACGGGCTCGCCGACCCCGGCGCGTACCTCCAGCGGCTGCACGACGCCACCGACGGGCGCTGGACGACCGTCGAGAAGATCCTCGCCGACGGGGAGAGACTGCCCGCCGCCTGGCCCGTCGCGGGCACCACCGGCTACGACGCGCTGCGCCACGTCGACGGCGTCCTCACCGACCCGGCGGGCGCCGCCGAACTCCTCGACCACTACCGGCGGTTCGCCGCCCCGCCCGACGACCGGGGCGGCGACTGGCGGGCCACGGTGCGCCGGGCCGCGTACAAGGTCCTCACCCACGAGCTGGCCACCGAGGTGGCCGCCCTCACGCGCGCGGCGGCCTCGTTCTGCGCGGCGGACCCGGCGCTGCGCGACCACGCTCCGTGGGCGCTGCGCACGGCCCTGTGCGAGCTCCTGGTCCGCCTGCCCGTCTACCGGCCGTACGCGCGCGGGGGCGACGACCCGGCGGCGGTCCTCACCCTGCGCGACGCCGACGAGGCCAAGGCCGTGTTCGCGGTCCGCGAGGAGGCCGAAGCGGTCGACGTCGTACGGGACCTGGCGCTCGGCAGACTCGGCACGGGGGCCGGGCACGGGATGTTCCGGACCCGGTTCGCGCAGACCGCGTCCGCGCTGCGCGCCAAGTCGGTCGAGGACACCGCCTTCTACCGGTACACGCCACTCCTGTCGGCCACGGAGGTGGGCGGCGCCCCGGAGCGGCCCGCGCTGCCTCCGGAGGAGTTCCACGCGTACTGCGCGCGCGTGCAGCGCGACTGGCCGTACTCCGGCACCGTCCTGACCACGCACGACACCAAGCGCAGCGCCGACGTACGGGCGGGCATCGCCGTCCTCACCCAGTGCCCCGAGGAGTGGGCCCGCCTCCTGGCCGACGTCACCGGGCGCACCGCGCGCGACGGCGGCACGGCCGCGCCCGACCTCCAACTGGCGTGGGCGGCCTGGCAGACGGTGGTCGGCCTCGGCCCCGACGCCCCGGCCCCGGACGCGTACCGCCCGCCGCAGCCCTACGAAGAGCGGCTGCGCGAGGCCCTGTTGAAGCATGCGCGCGAGGCGGGCCTGCACACCAGCTGGACCGAGCCGGACGAGGCGTACGAGAACGCCGTACGGGACTTCGTCGGGGCGTGCCCCGGCGGCCCGCCCGGACGCACCGTGGCCGAGTGGGCGCGACGCCTTGACCCCCATGTGCGGGCCAACGTCCTCGGGGCGGTCCTGCTGCACCTGACGATGCCGGGCGTCCCCGACCTCTACCAGGGCACGGAGCGCACGTACCGGGCCCTGGTGGACCCCGACAACCGCGCCCCCGTCACCTTCGAAGGGCCGGTCCCCGCGGACGCCCGGGAGGCCGGGGGCGACTCCGCGCGCAAGACGGCCGTGACGGTGGCGGCACTGCGGCTGCGGGCGCGGCGGCCGGAGGTGTTCGGCGGCACGGGGAGCTACGAGCCGCTGGCGCCGGACGGTCCGGGCGCGGCGCACTGTCTGGCCTTCACGCGCTCCGGGGCGGTGCTCACGGCGGTCACCCGGCTCTCGCTGCGGCTCGCCGAGGCGGGCGGCTGGCGGGACACGCTGCTGCCGCTCCCGGAGGGCCGGTGGGTGGATCTGCTGTGTCCCGGGCGGGAGTTCACGGGGCACGCGCGCGTGGCGGAGCTGTTCGCGGAGCTGCCGGTGGCGCTCCTGGAGCGGGCGTGAGACGCCCGGGCGTGACGGCCCGCCCCGTGACGGCCCGCCCCGAGGCGGCCGAGGCGTCAGCGGGGACGTATCGACAGCAGGCGCGGAGCCCGCGCCAGGAGCCCGCGCGGGACCGGCCTGAACCCCGGCGTCCAGCGCAGCCCCGGCAGGGCGTCCAGGAGGGCCCGCAGCCCCCGCTCCGCCGCGAGCGCGGCCAGGTCGGCGCCGAGGCAGGCATGCCGGCCCGCGCCGCCCGCGAGCCGGCCCGTGTCGGCACGGAAGACGTCGTAGCGGTCCGGGTCGGCGAACCGCGCGGGGTCGCGGCCCGCCGCGCCGATCAGGCAGGCGACGCGCGCCCCCGGCGGCAGCGGCGTCCCGGCCACGGTCACGGGGGCGACGGCGCGGCGCAGCACGACGGGCCGCGGCGGGTCGCGGCGCAGCGACTCCGCCCAGGCCGCCGGTATCAGCCCGGGCCGCTCCCGCACCAGCTCCAACTGCCCCGGATGGTCGAGGAGGTTGGCGAGGAACGAGGCGAGCCCCAGGGCGGCCGCCTCGCCGCCCGCGCCGAGGACCTCCCCGACGAGGCCCGTCACGGCCTCGTCGGACAGCGGCCGTCCGCCGGGCTCCGCCGTGCACAGGACGGACAGCAGGTCGGTCCCGGGGTGGGCGCGGCGGCGCGCGATGTGGGGACGCAGGCAGGCGTCGAGCCCGGGGTGGCGGCCCGCCGCGTGGGTGAGGCCGGTGCGGCACCACTCCTGGAGGCGTGCGGTCTCTTCGTAGGGCAGCCCCAGGGCGGCGACGACCGCGGCGGCGGGCAGCCACTGGCAGAACTCCGCGACGAGGTCGGCCTCCTGGCGGGCGGCGATGCGGCGGGCCAGCACATGGGCGGTGCGCTCCACGCCGGGGGCCAGGGCGGCGAGGGCGCGCCCCCGCAGGGCCGGTTCGAGGAGGGCGCGGTGGGCGTCGTGCGTGGCGCCCTCCTGGTGCACGAGGGTGCGCCCCGGGGGCGGCGCGAGCAGCCGGGGCTCCGCGAGGGCGGCGCACACCTCCGCGTACCGGCTGACCAGCCACGCCCCGAAGGGCTCGTCGTGGCGCAGGGGGTGTTCCTCGCGGAGGGTGCGGAAGAGCGGGTGCGGGTCGCGCTCGACGGCGGGGGCGAGGAGGCTCGGGACGGCCCTGCGTACGGGGGGCGGCTGCACCCTGCGCACGGGGAGCGGCTCCGGCGCTCCCGCGCCCGAGGGGGCGCGGGAAACTCCAAGAACTCCGAGACCACCAGGAAGGCACAGCACCGCCGGGCTCCCACCTGTGCGTCAGCGCGCCTGATGCCCGCGCCGGTGTGCCCTCAGCGGACCATTCCGAGGCTCCCGCAGCAGCTCACGTACGCCCGAACGGGTGAGGCACGGGGTGGCTGTGACCTCCCGGATCCCACCGGGCGGCCGGGGGTGCCGGCACTCCGGCACAGCCTGCGGCAGCCGCTTGACACTCGTCCCGGCGCGTGGCGTACTGCGGATTGCGTCAGTGGGCGGACCAGACGGGGGTGAGTCAACTGACGACTCAGCGCTATCTCAATGTGGCCGAACTACTGCTGTCCGCCCGCGCGTTAGCGGCACACCGGCCGGAACTGACCGCCCTGCGGCAGATCGGCACCTCACGGGCGGGGCGGCCGCTGCATCTGCTGTCCATCGGCCACGCCCCGCGCGCGGTGCTCGTGGTCGCGGGCGCGCACGCCAACGAGCCCACCGGGGGCTCGACGCTCCTGCACCTGGCCGAACGGGTCCTGAACGAGCGGGAGTTGCTCGACGGCACGTCGTGGCACTTCTTGTTGTGCGCCGACCCGGACGGCGCGAGCCTGCACCGCACTCCGGCGCCGCGCACCCTGTTCGACTACCACCGCCACTTCTTCCGTCCTGCGGGCCCGGAGCAGCCGGAGTGGTCGCCCTCGGTGCTGCCGCCCGACCGGCTGCCGCCGGAGACCCGCGCGCTGACCCGCGTCATCGACGAGGTACGGCCCTACCTGCAGGTGTCCCTGCACGGGACCGATCTCGGGGGCAGCTGGGTGCAGTTGACCAAGGACATCCCGGGGCTCGCGGAGCCGTTCGCCAAGTCGGCGGCGGAGCTGCACATTCCGGTGGAGACGGGGGCGTCGGACGCGGCGGGCTGGCCGGTCTCGGGGCCCGGGGTGCACGTCCTGCCGGGGCCCGGCTCCGGCGCCGCCTACCCGAGCCTCCCGGAGGACGCCCGGCACACCACCTGGCACCACGCCCACCGCTACGGAGGGCTCACCGCGATCGTCGAAGTGCCCATGTGGGCCAGCGATCTCGTGGACGACCGGACCGCGCACCCGGCGCCCGGCACGGCGCTGCGGGCCGTCGCGTGGCGGCTGCGCCGGGACGCCCGCGTCGTCGAGGACGTGTTCGCCGAGGCGCTGCCACGCCTGCCGAATGCCGAGGGGCCGCTGCTGCGGGCCGCGCGGTGGGCGCTGGACCTGGTCCCCGGGCTCGTGCACGACTGGGCGCGGCTGCCGCCCGCGGACACGACGCGGGCGTACATCGGCAGTGTCGACGCCTTCGGGCGGCGCCTTCCGCTGCGTGCGGCGGCGATGCTGATGCGGGTGCTCGAGGAAGCGGACGACCGGGCCGCGCCCCGCCTGGAGAGGCTGGTCGCGCACTGGAGCGAGGGGTTCGCCGAGCGGTTCAGGGCCCGCTGGGTGCCGTTGGAGCACCAGGTCGAGCACCAGTCACGGACCACGGTGGCGGCGGCGCGGCACGCGCGCGTGCGGACGTGAACGGCCGCACGCGCGCGTGAGGGACGGAGATGCCCTCCCTGGGCGCCTACTTGTCGTGCGTCCCGAAGATCCCGCCGGTGCGGTCCTTCATCACGCAGGAGTTGGGGAAGTTCTGCGCGAAGACCTGCCGGCGGCCGTTCCAGACGCCGTACGCGACCGCCGTCACCGGCTTGTAGATCATGGGGCAGGCGATGTTGAGCGGCTCGGCCCTGCCGATGTCGCCCTTGGCCTTCTTCAGCGCCGCGCAGGCCGCCTCGTCCCCGGCGGCGTGGTCGCCCTTCGGCGGGCAGCGCAGGAGGTGGCCGTCGAGGTCGCCGATGACGCTCTCGCCCTGCATGACCGCGAGGTACATCCAGTTGCCCGGCAGCGACTGCCCGGCGGGCGGCTCCTGGGTGTCCGCCTGGGCCGGGCCCGCGCCCGTCGCGAGCAGGGTGCCCGCCGCCGCGGCCGCCAGCAGAGCGTTCCGTAGCGCCTTCGCCTTCACCATGTCCGTTCACCGTTCCTTGCGTTCGGGGTGCGCGCGGACGTGCGTCCGCACCGCTGCATCCATCGGCACAGCGGGGCCCCGAGCGCACCCGTGGTGCCCCCGGACTCACTCGAACGGGATCATGTGACGGCGAGGCGGAACGCCATCCGGCCGAAGCTCACCTGGTCGCCCTCGCGCACGACGGCGGCGCCGACGACCCTGCGGCCGTTCACGGACGTGCCGTTGGTCGAGCCGAGGTCGCGCAGCACCCACATGCCGCCCTGGCGGCTCAGCTCGGCGTGCACGCGGGAGACGGTGTCGTGGCTCAGGCGCAGGCCGTTGGCGGGGTCGCGGCCGATCCGCAGCGGGTAGGGGCTCGGCGTCGGCAGGAGCAGCTTCGGCAGGCGCTCGGCCTGCCAGGCCCGGCGCAGCCGGACGGTGAACCCGGAGACCGCCTCGACGGCCCCGAAGAACCGCCGCGACCAGCCGCCCTCGCCGGCCAGATCGGCGGTCAGGACGGCCAGTTCCTCGGATCTGCGGGCGGCGAGCGCGAGCTCCATGCGGCGCACGAACGTCTCGTGCGACAGCTTGCCCAGGGCCGCGCCCTCCCTGAGCACCTCCAGGGCCCGGTCGCGCTCGGCATCCGACACGCGCGCGGGATAGGTGTGGAACTCGTAGGAGGACGTCACCCGCCGATTGTCGGGCAGGGGGTCCGGGGTGTCCAGAAACCTTCTTCCGACCACGTGGCGATCACATCTGTCGCACCATGGACGGGCGTTGGGGGCAACGAACGGATCGACGAGCGGACCTTCGAGGGGGAACGTCAGTGGAGTTCGAGGTGTGGGCGCCGGACGCGGGACACGTGACGCTGGTGTGCGAGGGCACCACGCGCGCGTTGGAGCGCGATCCAGGGCGGGACGGCTGGTGGACGGGCGAGGCGGAGGCGGCGGACGGGGCGCGGTACGGCTTCGCGCTCGACGGCGGGCCCGAACTGCCCGATCCCCGCTCGCGACGGCAGCCGGACGGGCCCGACGGGCTCAGCGCCGTGGTCGACCACGAGCGGTACGCGTGGCGGACCGAGTGGGCGGGGCGCGGCCTGCGGGACGCGGTCCTGTACGAGCTGCACGTGGGGACGTACACCCCGGAGGGCACGCTGGACGCGGCGGCACAGCGCCTCGGCCACCTCGCGGAACTGGGCGTCACACACGTCGAGTTGATGCCGCTGTGCCCGTTCCCGGGGCGGCACGGGTGGGGGTACGAGGGGGTGTCCCTGTGGGCCGTGCACGAGCCGTACGGCGGCCCCGAGGCGCTGAAACGATTTGTCGACGCGGCGCACGCGCGCGGCCTCGGCGTGCTGCTCGACGTGGTGCACAACCACCTGGGCCCGTCCGGCAACCACCTCCCCGCCTTCGGGCCCTACTTCACCGACACGCACCAGACGCCGTGGGGCTCGGCGGTGAACCTGGACGCGCCGGGCTCGGACGAGGTGCGCGCGTATCTGATCGGCAGCGCCCTGGCCTGGCTGCGCGACTACCGGATCGACGGACTGCGGCTCGACGCGGTGCACGCGCTGCGCGACACACGCGCGTGCCACTTCCTGGAGGAGCTCAGCACCTCCGTGGACGCGCTCGCCGAGGAGCTGGGCAGGCCGCTGGCGCTGATCGCCGAGTCGGACCTGAACGACCCGCGGCTCATCACCCCGCGCGCGGGCGGCGGTCACGGCCTGCACGCGCAGTGGAACGACGACTTCCACCACGGCCTGCACACCGCCCTGACCGGTGAGGCGCAGGGCTACTACGCGGACTTCGCCGCGGCGCCGCTCGCCGCGCTCGCCAAGACGCTCACGTGCGGCTTCTTCCACGACGGCACGTACTCCAGCTTCCGCGGCCGCCACCACGGCCGCCCCGTGGACCGCGCCCGCACCCCCGCCCACCGCCTCCTCGGCTACTCCCAGACCCACGACCAGGTCGGCAACCGCGCCCAGGGAGACCGGCTCTCCGCCGCGCTCTCCCCCGGCCTGCTCGGCTGCGCCGCCGCCCTGACGCTCACCGCGCCCTTCACGCCGATGCTGTTCATGGGCGAGGAGTGGGGCGCGGGCACCCCCTGGCAGTTCTTCACCGACCACACCGATCCGGAGCTCGCCGAGGCCGTACGCCGGGGCAGGCGGCGGGAGTTCACGGCGCACGGGTGGGCGGAGGAGGACGTGCCGGACCCGCAGGACCCGGCGACCCGGGACCGCTCCGTGCTCGACTGGTCCGAGCCGGAACAAGAGCCCCACGCGCGCGTGCTCGCCTGGTACCGGAAGCTCATCGCACTGCGCCGCGAGCGGCCGGACCTCCTGGACCCCGATCTCGCGGCGGTGCGCGTCGCGTTCGACGAGCGGGCCCGCTGGCTCGCGTTCCGGCGCGGGGACCTGCGGATCGCGCTGAACCTCGGCAAGGAGGAGGCCGCGATCCCCGTCGGCGGCCGCCGCGCGCGCGTACTCGCCTCCTGGGAGGAGGTCGAGCCGCCCGGCGCGGACGGCGTGCTGCGGCTGCCTCCGGAGTCGTGCGCCGTGCTCGCGACGTCCTGAGAGCGGCCGCCGACGGGCGGGCGCCGTCGGTCAGTCGACGACGGCCAGCTCGCGCGCGGTGGCGTTCAGACGGCGGCCGCCGTCCTCCGTGACGGTCACGATGTCCTCGATGCGCACGCCGAAGCGGCCCGGCAGATAGACGCCTGGCTCCACGGAGAAGCACATGCCCGGGACGAGCGGCCGCTCCTCGCCCTCGATCATGTACGGCGGTTCGTGCGTGGTGACGCCGATGCCGTGGCCCGTGCGGTGGATGAAGTACTCGCCGTAGCCGAACTCGGTGATCACGGCGCGGGCGGCGCGGTCGACGTCCTGGCAGGCCGCGCCGGGGCGGACCGCCGCGCAGCCCGCGGCCTGCGCCTCACGCACCACGTCGTGGACGCGCTGCTCCTCCGCGGTCGGCTCACCGACGTGCACGGTGCGGGAGGTGTCCGAGCCGTAGCCGTGCTTCAGGCCGCCGAAGTCGAGGACGACCATGTCGCCGTGCTCGATGACGCGGTCGCCCGCCTCGTGGTGCGGATTGGCGCCGTTCGGCCCGGAGCCGACCACCGTGAAGTCCACCTGGGAGTGCCCGAACTGCCGCAGCAGATCGGCGAGATCACCCGCGACGTCGGTCTCCCTGCGGCCCGCGAAGGAGACCTTCTTGATCTCCTCGTACGTGGCGTCGGCGGCCGCCCCCGCCGCCGCGAGCCGCTCCAGCTCGGCGGCGTCCTTGACGGCGCGCAGCATCGGCAGGGCCTCCGTGAGCGACACGTACGACGTGGTGGGCAGCGCCTTCTGGAGGCCGAGAAGGTGCATCGCCCAGGCGTTGTCGCTCACTCCGAAGCGGCCCGCCACGTCCAGGAGGGGCGCCGTCACCGCGTACGGGTCCTTGCCGTCGGTCCAGTCGCGCAGCGTCAGGGCGGGCGCGCCCGCGGCCTTCTCGGCGTCGGGGGCCTCCAGGGTGGGCACCACGAGGACGGGGTCCTGTCCGGCGGCGAGCACGAGGAGGGTGAGGCGCTCGGTGTCGGCGGTCGGCTTGTAGCCGGTGAGCCACACCATGTCGGGGCCGGGCGCGACGAGCACCCCGGCGAGTCCCTCTTCGGCGGCGGCCCGGGCCGCGCGGTCCATGCGCGCCCGGTAGTCGGCGGCGGTGAAGGGGGCGGGGGCGGACGTGTCCGGATTGCGGGGCGTGTTGTCCATGAGCCGATCCTCCCTGAACACGGCTCAGCTCTCCAGCGCGAGCCGCGCACCGAGGAGCAGCAGCACTCCCCCCGGAGACCTGCTCCGGCCTGCGCCGCACCCCGGCCCGCGAGAGCACGCCCTTCATGCGCGCGGTGAGCCCGAAGGCCGCGCACAGGCCCCGGATGAAGACCCCGGTCTCCTTGCCGGGCACGGCCGGAAAGCCCGAACACCTGCTGCGCAGCGACTGCTTGACGATCAGGACGGTGCCCGTCCCGGCCGGTGGTTTCCGGTGGGCCGCCCCGACCAGTGGTTTCCGGTGGGCCGCCCCGACCAGTGACTCCCGCACCGCCCTAATGGTTAGATGACGTCAATCCATTAGCAATGAGTGGACCATGAGCGATGAGCGGACGGAAGGCGGCCACGACGATGCTCGTGCTGGCGCAGATCAGCGATCTCCACCTCGACGGCACTCCGCGTGCGACGGAGCGCGCGGAGCGCGTCATGGACCATCTGCGGGCGCTCCCGGGCCCCCTGGACGCCCTCCTGGTCACCGGCGACATCGCGGACCACGGCGCTGAGTCCGAGTACGCCGAGGCGGCCGCCCTGCTCAAGGCCCCCTTCCCCGTCCTGACCTGCCCCGGCAACCACGACCGCCGCGGGCCCTACCGCACCGCGCTGCTCGGCGAGCCCGCGGCGGACGGGCCCGTCAACAGCGCCCACCACGTGGGCGGTTGCGTGATCCTGATGCTCGACTCCACCGTCCCCGGGCGCGACGAGGGCCTCCTGGACGGGGAGACGTACGCCTGGCTGGAGGCCACGCTCGACGAGCTGGACGGCGAGACGCCGGTCCTGCTCGCCTTCCACCACCCGCCCGTCGCCCTCCACCACCCCTTGCCGGACTCCTACCAGCTGGGCCGCCCCCACGCGCTCGCCGCCCTGTTGGAGCGCCGCCCCGAGATCGTCGCCGTGCTCACCGGGCACGCCCACTCCCCCGGGGCCACCACCTTCGCCGGCCGGCCCCTCCTTGTCGGGCCCGGCGTGACCTGGACGCTGCGGCTGCCCTGGGAGGGCGAGGCCGCGGCGGACCGGGACGCCCCGGTGGGGCTCGCCTTCCATGTGCTCGACGACGAGCGGCGGTTGACGACGCACTTCAGGGTGGTGTGAGGGTTCCGCTTCAAGGTGAGGTGAGAGCTCCGCTTCAGGGGGGTGCGAGGGCCCCGCGCGCGAGGCGGCGTCAGGTCACCACCCCGGGAGTCACCGAAAGGGCCTGGTGGTCACCGCTCTTGTGGCGGACGGTCAGCGTGACGTCGCGGCCGGGGCGCGCTGCGGCGACGGCCTGCGCCAGGTCTCCGGCCGAGCGGATCGGGGTCTTGCCGAACGCCACCAGGACGTCGCCGCGGACCAGGCCCGCGGTGTAGCCCGGTCCGGGGTCGTGCACGCCGACGAGCAGAGCACCCGCGCGCGTGGGGGCGTCGACGGCCTCCACTCCGAGGGTGAGCCGGGCGCTCTTGCGGGCGGGCTGTTCCGGGGCGCCGCCACCGGGCGGGGCCTGGCCCGAAGCGGCGCCTTCGGAGGGCGACTTGCTGCTCCCCGGGGACTGGCTCGCCCCGGGCGGCTGCCCCGTCCCGCCCGGCTGCGCACCCTGCTGCTTCTGCATGTCGGCGAGCTTGCTCATCCCGATGACGGTGGCGCCCACGGTGCCGAGGCCCACCCCGGAGAGCACCAGGACCGTCGCGAAGAGCAGGCCGAAGCCCAGGGTGAGCAGGCGTCTGCCGCGGCGCCGGGCGGCGTGCGGGCGGCGCCCGGACGGGGGCGGGGGGTTCGTGTTCGTAGGGGAAGTGCCGGACGTTCTGGCTGAGTTGGCCTTGCCGAACCTGCTGAACTTTTTGCCGTTGCGGGGCTCTCGGCCCGGCATCGGCTTGGGACGCAACGCGGTCTGTTCCATGGCTCGCCTCCGGCCACAGCTCTACCCGGCGTGACCCCGCGCGACGATTCACGAACGAGTGACGTCCCCGCGCTCCCCGGCCATCAGTTCGGCCAGGGCCGCGGCGGGCCCGCGCACCACTCCGGAGTGCACGAGTTCGGTGCGGTGCACGACCCGGGGCGCCGTCAGGGGCACCGCGACCGCCCCGCCTCCGGCAGCGCCCCCTGCGGCACCCCCTGCGGCGCTCTCGGCGGCCAGCGAGGACGGCAGCAGGGCCAGCCCGTGCCCGGCCCCCACGAGCGCCACCAGCGTGCGCAGATCGCCGCCCTCGTAGCGCAGGGCCGGACGGAAGCCCACAGCCCCCGGGGAGCCGTGCGCGGCCCGCAGCTGCTCCAGGCAGACCCCCGCGTCGGGCGCGTCCAGCCAGCGGGCGTCCACGAGGTCGCCGAGGCGGAGTCCCGCGCGGCGGGCCAGGGGGTGCGCGGCGGGCAGCAGCACGGAGACGGGCTCCTCGGCGACGCCGCGCACGGTGAGCGGTGCGACGTCGGGCAGGCGCAGCGGGTCGGTCGGCGCGGCGAGGCCGTCCACAAGTCCCAGGTCGGCGGCGCCCGTTGCGACCGCCGCGGGCATCTCCGCGCGCGGGAGGACGCACAGGGTCACGCCGGTGGCGGGCAGGGCCTCGGCCGTACGGCGCCGCAGCGCCGTCGCGGTCGTCGCGAGGGTCAGGCCCGGCGCGGGCTCGCCCGCCGACCGCGCGACCTCCGCCCGCGCCGCCTCCAGGCGCAGCAGCAGCGGACCCGCGTGCTCCAGGAGCCGCTCCCCGGCCGGGGTCGGCGCGACCGGGCGGCGGGTGAGCAGGGTCGCGCCCAGGTCCTGTTCCAGCGCCGCGATGTGCTGGGAGACGGCGGACTGGGTGTAGCCGAGCTCCCGCGCGGCCTCCGAGAAGGAGGCGAGGCGGGCCACCGTGACGTACGTGCGGAGCAGGTGCGGATCCATGCCTCCATGATCGCGCGGCCCATCAGAGATGCTTATGGAGGGTGCAGATTTCATCGTTGGACGTGAACGGGGATGCCCGCCCAGGATGGTCGGCATGGCACAGAACACCCACTCCGTGGGACAGCACACCGGCCCCGACGGACAGCACAGCAGCCCCGTGGCCCGCATCGCCCTCGTCGGCGACCGCTCCCCGAACGTCGTCTCGCACACCCGCGTCCCGCTCCTCCTGGAGGCGCTCGCCGCCCGGGAGGGGCTGGTCCTCGACGCCTACTGGATACCGACCGAGGACGCCGAGCAGGAGGGCGCCGTGCGCGGCTTCGACGCCGTGTGGGTGCTGCCCGGCAGCCCCTACCGGAGCGAGGCGGGGGCGCTCGCCGCGATCCGCACCGCGCGCAAGGACCGCGTCCCCTTCCTCGGCACCTGCGGCGGCTTCCAGCACACGCTCCTGGAGTACGCCCGCGACGTCTGCGGCCTCACGGAGGTCGCCCACGCCGAGAACGACCCCGACGCGGACGACTTCCTCATCGCGCCCCTGTCCTGCTCCCTCGTGGGCCACGAGGGCACGGTGACGCTCGCCCCCGGCTCGCTCGCCGAGTCCGTCATCGGGGCCGACAAGTCCCTCGAGCGCTACCACTGTTCGTACGGCCCGAGCGCCCACACCGAGACGCTGAGCGCCCACGGACTGCGCTTCACCGGGCACGACGAGGAGGGCCTGATCCGCGTCGCGGAACTCCCCGGCCACCCCTTCTTCCTGGCCACGCTCTTCCAGCCGGAGCTGTACGGCGACGGCACGCGCCCGCACCCGGTCGTGCGCGCCCTGGCCCGTGCGGCGGTGGACCACGCGCGCGTGTCCACCACCGCCTGAGCCCAGGAGCGACCCGCCCGGCGGTCAGCCCGCGTGACCACCCCCGTGGCCGCCGTCGTGCCCGCCGTGGCCCGCCCCGTGGTCGAACTTCATGGCCTCCGCGGGCATCACCACGAAGGGCCGCATCATGCCCATGTCCTCGTGCTCAAGGAGGTGGCAGTGGTACATGAAGCGGCCGTACGCCCCGTCGAACCGGCCCATCACGCGCAGCAGTTGGCCGCCGGGGACGCGGAAGACGTCCTTCAGGCCGCGCTCGTTCGGGGCGAGCGGGATGCGCCGGGCGGGGTCGAACGCGATCGGGGCGCGGGTGCCGCCGACCGCCGCGTCGAAGCCCGAGGCGTCGTACGCGTCACGCCCCATGAGCTGGAAGTCGGCGAGGTGGATGTGCATGGGGTGGGTCACCTCGGGCTGCACCGCGAGGTTGAGGAAGCTCCACTGCTCGTAGCTGCCCTCGGCGATGGTGAAGCCAAGTCCGTCGTTGAAGGTGCGCGAGATGCGGCGGTAGGTCTTCACCTTGCCGTCCTCGCCGCGCAGTTGGATCACGCCGTCGGTCGGGACCTGGACGTCGCCCGGGTGCTCGACCTCGACCATCTCCCAGATCTCCGGGTGGCCGCCGCCGCCCTTCGTGGCGGGCGGGGTGAGGACGATCAGGCGGTGGCCGTGCGGAATGTCGTGGGTGATCGGCCGGAAGGAGCCGGACAGGATCTCCGGGAGCTCGAAGGAGTCCTCGCACCCCCCGCTCTCCCCCACCCGGAACTCCATGACGTGCGGATACCGCACGTCGTTCGCCAGGTCCGGGACGCCCGGCGCCTCGCCCGCGCCCTTGTTGACGAGCCGCAGACGGCGGCCCGCGAAGGCACGGAAGTCGATGAGCAGGTCCATGCGTTCGGCGGGCGCGACGGTGAGGGTGGGCAGCGCCTCGTCGAAGTCGACCGGCACGGGGCGGGGCAGCAGCCCGCCGTCGCTGCCGATCTGCTTGATGGCGCCCGGCACCGGGTTGTCGTCCTCGTCGATCAGGACCAGGTCGTAGATGCGGGCGTTGGACGCGTTGACGAGGCGGAAGCGGTACCAGGCGTCATCGACGTCCGCGTACGGCCAGATGCGCCCGTTCACGGTGGTGTACGGGCCCGTGAAGGGCAGGGAGACGGGCTTGCCCGTCTCGGGGTTCTTCGGGTCGATGATGACGGTCTTGTGCAGCAGCCGGCCGTTGAGCCGTCCGTCCTCGTCCGTGTCCAGGTTGCGGTCGGCGAGCAGCAGCGGGATCTCCCGCTCCCCGGAGGGGAGATGGAGGGCGTCCTCCTCGTCGTCGCGCACCAGGTAGGTGCCGTACAGGCCCGTGTGGACGTTCCACCGCGTGATGTTCATGGCGTGGTCGTGGTACCACCACTGCACCGCCTGGTGGTCGTTCGGATACTCGGAGAGCTGTGCGTCCCCGAAGCCCACCGCGTTGTCCGCCCAGCCGTCGTTGCCGCCGCCGGTCTGCGCGCCGTGCAGGTGCGTCACCGTCCACGCGGGCAGCGCGGCCACGTCCTTGTTCGGCTCCACCCCGTCGCGGCCCGCCTGGGTGCTCGGCCGGGGCGTGCCGTTCGGCACCTCGACCGAGGTGACCGGGAACTCGCTCTCCTTCGGGATGCGGTTGGTCCACGCGATGCGGATGCGCTCGCCGCGCCGCACCTCGATGGTGGGGCCCGGCACCGAGCCGTCGTACCCCCACATCAGGGTGGGCGGCAGCTGTGGGTGCAGCCGCACCCACGTCGGCCGCAGCGCGATCTCGGTCTCCTGTCGTACGTCGTCGGAACCTGGGCGCAGCACCGGCGGCACGGTCAGCGGCGCGACGTACGGAGCGAGCTCCCCCGAAGCCCGTGCGTCCGTCACCAAGTCCGCGAGTCCGTCGGCGATACGTCCGATGATGTCGGTCACGTGTGAACACCCCCGTGTTCGGCCCGGTCGGGCGGTCCCCCTTCGCGCGGCACCTCAACGGCCGCGCCCTACACATCAGAAGACCTGTCCCGCATCACCGAGGTTCCCTGAATGTCACCTTCCGTGTAGGAAGCGACGAAAATCGGACACACCCCGGATTCGCCCCGCTTGGCCCGGTCGGGCGCGGAGATCCGGTTGTCAGTGGGCGCTGTTACGTTCTCGGGCATGAACGATCACGCCCTGCGGCGGCTGAGGCAGGACCGACACCTGGCCGAACTGGCCGCGTTCCCCTTCAACTTCGACCTGGACCGCACGGACCACGTCGAGCCGGTCAGGCTGGCCTCGGGCGGCCCGCTGGAGCCGATAGCGGGGGACGACACGGGCGGCACGTACTTCGCGTGCGCGGACGGCGCCGTGCTGTACGCGGACTCCGAGGGCTCGGCGGGCGTCGTCGGCCTGAGCGTGGACGAGGCGATCGAGCTGACGATCGGCACGCTCGGCTGGGAGGACTGGGCCGGATTCCCGCCCGGCGCGAGCGCGGACGAGGAGGCCGACCTGCTCGCCGGGATCGCCGAGACGGAGGCGGACCTGCGCGAGATATGCGCTCCCGAACTGGACGCGCAGCGGGCCGAGTTGCAGGCGGCGCTCGGCTTCCCGGACCGCCCGGTGGTCGAGCTGGTGCGCCGCCTGCACCGCGCCCTGCTCACCACGGAGCCCGACCACCTCCTGCTGAACGCGGAGGAGGGCGTGGCCTACGAGCGCCTCGACCCCTACCCGCGCCCCGCCCTGTGGGAGCAGGTCCTCTCCCCGGGCCGCGCCGACCTCGCCGCGATGCGGTCCGGCCGCGCCGCGTGGGACGCGGTGGTGGCCGACCCGGTGCGGCTCCTGACGACGCTGCGGGCCGCGCAGTACGACCGCCGGGACACCGATCTCCCGCTCCTGCGCCACCTGTTGCGCCACCAGGCGCGCACGTGCGCGATGTCCGACGACCTCCGCCTCGCCGTCGTCCTGGTGGGCCTGCACGGCCGCGAGGAGGACCTGCCCCTCCTCAGGGAGGTCCACGAGACGACGTACGACACCTGGTGCGGCCTCGCGGGCCTGCCCGACCGGGCCGACCAGGTCCGCACCTGGGCGCAGGAGTTCGACGCGTCCCACCACGGCACGGACCCGGCGGACGAGGGCGAGGACACCTGGCTGGAGCTGGCGCGCGAGCAGGGACGCCCCGAGGTGGCCCGCGTCCATCTGATCCGCGAGCTGGACGTGCAGGACCGCCGCGCGTACCGCATCGCGAGGGGCCGCACCGGGACGGCCCCCAGCAGCCCCCGACTCCGCGAGCTCATCGAGGAGTTGACGGCCCTGGGCGACTACACCCAGGCGATACGGGCGCAGCGCCTGCACCTCACGCTCCAGGACGCGGAGCACAACGCGGCGGCGGCACGGGCGAACCTGGAGCGCCTGACGGAGCTGGAACGGGAGGCGAAGCTGGAGCGGGAGGCGGAGCGGGAGGCGGAGCTGGAGCGGGAGGCGGAGCGGGAGGCGGAGCTGGAGCGGGAGGCAGGCGACGCGCGCTGACCGCGCGGGCCCACTCGCATCGCCTGACCAACCAGAAGCCCCAAGCCGCACATCCCGAGCACTCAGCACCGAGCACCGAGCACCGAGCACCGAGCACCGAGCACCGAGAGGAGAAGCCCATGGACCTGTTGTCCCTGCGCTACTTCCGCACCGTCGCGCGCCACGAGCACATCAGCCGCGCCGCCGACGAACTCCGCGTCGCCCAGCCCTCGGTGAGCCGCACCATCGCCCGCCTGGAGGCCGAGCTCGGTGTCCCGCTCTTCGACCGGCGCGGCCGCCGCGTCCACCTCAACCGCTACGGGAGGCTCTTCCTGCGCCACGTCGAGCGGGCCCTCGGCGAGCTCGACGACGCCCGCCGCGCGGTGCGGGACGCGGCCGAGGCGGACGCGGGCAGCGTGACCGTGGCCTCCGAGGCGCTGGTGACACTCACCTACGCGCTGGCCCGCTTCCGCACCGCGCACCCGGACGTCGAGGTCCGCCTCTCCCAGGCCGGCGCCGAGGAGATGAGCCGCCAACTGCGCGCCCGCGAGGTCGACTTCTGTGTCGCCTCGCAGCCTCTGACGGGGCCCTCCCTCCAGACGCTGGAGCTGCTGCGCGAGGAGGTCCTGCTCGCGCTGCCGCCCGGCCACCGCCTGGCCGGACGCGACCGCGTGACCGTCGCCGACGTGGCCGACGAGCCGTTCATCACGACCCGCCCCGGGCTGTGGCCGCGCGCCCTGCTCGACCGGCTGTTCACCGAGGCCGGCCTCACCCCGCACATCACGTGCGAGAGCGACGAGCCGAGCGCCACCGGGGACCTGATCGGCGCGGGCCTCGGCGTGGGCCTGGTTCCGGCCATGTCCCGCGCCTCCACCCTGCGGGCCACGGGCGCCTGGGTGCGCCTCGACGCACCCGGCTGCGAGCGGACGCTGACCCTCGTATGGCGCGCGGACGGCTATCTGTCGGAGGCGGCACGGAAGTTCAAGGAGTCGATAACCGGGACGCCGCTGACCTCACCGGAGCCCGCGGGGCCCCGCCCGCTTCGGCCGGACTGAGCGCCCGCACCCTTGCGGCACAAGGGAGTTGCGGCAACTGTGGTCGCGGCCCGAGTACCACCCCGCGCGCCGGACCGATTCGACAGGAGTCACCGTGGCCTCCTTCCACCTCCCCCACGAACTGCGCGGGCACGGCCCGCACAAGGTGATCGCCGTGCACGGCTGGTTCGCCGACCGCACCGCCTTCGCCCCCGTGCTGCCCGACCTCGACGGCGAGTCCTTCCAGTACGCCGCCGTGGATCTGCGCGGCTACGGCGCGGCCAAGGACGCGGTGGGCACGTTCACCACGGCCGAGGGCGCATCCGACGTCGTGGACCTCGCGGACCGGCTCGGCTGGGAGCGGTTCTCGCTGATCGGCCACTCCATGGGCGGCAGCGTGGCCCAGCGCGTCCTGGCGCTCGCCCCGCACCGGGTCCGCCGCCTGGTCGGCGTCTCACCGGTGCCCGCCTCCGGCCTCCAACTCCCGCCCGAGCAATGGGAGTTGTTCTCCGGCGCCGGACACCTGCCGCGCAACCGCCGCACCATCCTGGACATCACCACCGGCGGCCACCGCCCCGCGGCCTGGCTCGACCGCATGGTGGACCGCTCGCTGAGCCACAGCGACGCGAAGGCGTTCCGCGCGTGGCTGGACTCCTGGGCGACCGAGGACTTCCACGCCGACATCGAGGGCTCGACGGTGCCCGCCCTCGCGGTGGTGGGCGCGCTCGACCCGGCGCTCTCCGCCGAGCTGATGCGCACGACGTGGCTGCGCTGGTACGCCCGCGCCGAGCTGGTCGAGCTGCCCTCCGCGGGCCACTACGCGATGGACGAGACGCCGCTCGCCCTGATCCGCACGGTGGAGGACTTCCTGCGCGCCGACGAGGGCGACGGATGAAGGCACACACATCCAAGGCCCCCGACGTCCCCGACGTCCCCGACGTCTTCGACCCCCGCCCGTACGCACACGGCGTCCCGTACGACAGCTACCGCACCCTCCGCGACCACCACCCCGTGGCCTGGCAGGAGGAACCGGAGATCATGGGGTGGCCCGCCGGGCCCGGCTTCTGGGCGGTCACGCGCCACGCCGACGTCGTCCGCGTCCTGAAGGACTCCGCGACCTACTCCTCCCACCTCGGCGCCACCCAGATCCGCGACCCCGACCCCGCCGACCTGCCCTTCATCCGCCGCATGATGCTCAACCAGGACCCTCCGTCACACCAGCGCCTGCGCACCCTCGTCAGCCGCGCCTTCACCCCCCGGCGGGTCGACCGGTTCGAGGCCGTGGCGCGGCGCCGGGCCCGCGACCTCCTCGGCGCCGCGGTCGCCTCGGCCCGCGACAGCGACGGCACCTGCGACCTCGTCCCCGCCGTCACCGACGACTACGCCCTCCTCAACCTCGCCGACCTCCTCGGCGTACCGGAGAGCGACCGCGGCCTCATGCTGCACTGGACCCGGCGCGTCATCGGATACCAGGACCCGGACGAGGCGGGCGCCGTCGTGCGCGACGCCGACGGCAAGCCGGTCAACCCGCGCTCGCCCGCGCTCCTTGCGGACATGTTCGCGTACGCCCAGTCGCTCGCCGCCTACAAGCGGCGCCACCCCGCGGACGACGTGATGACCTCCCTGGCGACCGCCGCCGAACTCTCCTGCCCGGAGCTGGAGATGTTCTTCTTCCTGCTCACGGTCGCGGGCAACGACACGGTCCGCAGCGCGGCCCCCGGCGGCCTGCTCGCCCTGGCCGAGGCCCCCGACGAGTACGGCCGCCTGTACACCGGCGCGGCCGCCCTCGCCCCGGCCGTCGAGGAGTTGCTGCGCGCCCATCCGCCGGTGCTCAGCTTCCGGCGCACCGCGGCCCGGGACACGGTCCTCGCCGGTACCCGTATCAGCGCCGGGGACAAGGTCGTCGTCTTCCACGCCTCGGCCAACCACGACGAGCGCGTCTTCGCCGACCCGCACCGCCTCGACCTGTCCCGCGACCCGAACCCGCACGTCTCGTTCGGCGACGGGCCGCACGTCTGCCTCGGCGCCCACTTCGCCCGCCTCCAGCTGCGCGTCCTGTACGAGGAGGCCCGGCGCGCCCTGCCGCCCCGGCTCCGTCTCGCGGCCCCGCCCCGGCGGCTCGTCTCGCACTTCATCAACGGCCTGAAGTCGCTCCCGGTCCACCTGTCCGGGCCCCCGTCCGGCCTCCCGTATCGTTGACGTACCCAAAACGACGTACGCGAAGGTGAGCAGAGGGGAGGGGCGATGACACCGGGACCGACGCCGGGGCCGACACCAGGTCCGACGCCGGGACGCGACGCGCACGTGGGCGCCACCGTCGCCCTGCGCGCCGTGCTCGCCCTGCTCGTCGCCGTGGTCACGCTGCTCTGCGTGTACGGGCAGGTGGGCAGCCGCTCCACGGCTGAGGCGCCGCGGCGGACGGTCGCCGCAGCGTCGACGGCGCCGCAGCACGCGTCGGCCGACACGGCGATCACCACCGCCTCCGCCCCTACCTCCGTATCCGCATCCACCTCCGCATCCACCTCCGCCTCCACCTCCGTCTCCGTCTCCACTTCCGTCTCCGGGCACACGGCGATCGCCACCGAGGACGACCGCCACCCCGCCCCCTGCAAGACGAAGATCGTTTCCGAGTCGAACGGCGGCGGCGCCCTCCGCGGCGACGGCCACCCGACGCAGTCGGGCCCCGCCCTGTCCCCCGCGACGGACCCGGCGACCACGCCCCTCGCCACCCGCGCCCCGCCCGGCATACCGTCCGTCTCCTCCGGGCCCCTCGCCCCGCCCCCGCGCGAACTGCTCTCCATCCTGCGGATCTAGGACACCGGCCACGCCCCCACGTCCTGGTCCATCCCTCGCATGCCCACACCCACGCACGCACCCGCGCACGCGCGCGTGCCCGCATGCACCACCGCACGCAGGAGAGCTCTGCCATGCCGAAGCCCGGCACCACCCGCACGTCCACCACCCGCACGTCGACGTCCCGTTCCCGTACCCGCACCAAGGTCATCGCCTCGGTGGTCCTCGTCGCCGCCGCGGCCACCGCCGTCTTCGCCTTCACCCTCGACTCGGGCTCGGACTCGCCCGGCGCGAAGAGCGAGGACCCGGCCGTCACCGAGGAGGGCCCGGCGGTGCCCGAGGCCGTCCCGGAGCTGGTGGGCCTGGCCCGCCGCGACAAGGGCGACGCGCTCGCCACCGGCCCCGCCGACGCCCCGGTCGTGATGATCGAGTACTCCGACTTCCAGTGCCCCTACTGCGGCCGCTTCGCGCGCGAGACCGAGAAGGAGCTGATCCGCAAGTACGTCGACAAGGGCGTCCTGCGCATCGAGTGGCGCAACTTCCCGATCTTCGGCAACGAGTCGGAGCAGGCGGCGAAGGCGTCCTGGGCGGCGGGGCAGCAGAAGAAGTTCTGGGAGTTCCACGAGGTCGCGTACGAGAAGCAGCGCAAGCGCAACTCCGGCGAGTTCAGCAAGGACAACCTGGTGGCGATGGCCAAGAAGGCGGGCGTCCCCGACCTCGACCGGTTCCGTGACGACCTCGCCTCCGACAGGGCCGGCGCGGCGGTGGACAAGGACCGCAAGGAGGGCTACGGCCTCGGCGTCTCCAGCACCCCGGCGTTCCTGATCAACGGCAGGCCGGTGCTCGGGGCGCAGCCCACGGACATGTTCACGCGGACCATCGAGGCGGCGGAGCGCGCGGCGGCCCAGAAGGACAACAAGAAGACGGACGAAAAGAAGACGGACGAGAATCAGCCGGACGACAACAAGGGCGACGACAAGGGCGACAACAGGGCCGACCACAAGGCGGGCGACGGCCGATGAGCGACGCAAGCCTGCTCATGGCGTTCCTCGGCGGGCTGCTCGCCCTGCTCAGCCCGTGCAGCGCCCTGCTCCTGCCCGCGTTCTTCGCCTACTCGTTCAACGGCGGCCGCCTCCTCGGCCGCACCGCCCTGTTCTACGCCGGTCTGTGCACGACGCTCGTGCCGCTCGGCGCGGCCGGTTCGTTCGCGAGCAAGCTCTTCTACGGCAACCGGGACCTGCTCATCACCATCGGCGGCTGGACGGTGATCGCGCTCGGCGTCGCGCAGATCCTCGGCCTCGGCTTCGGCTCGCGGCGGCTCCAACAGGCGGCGGGCGCGCGCCGGTCGGGCTCCGCCGTCTCGGTGGTGGCGCTCGGCGCGGTCTACGGCCTGGCCGGGTTCTGCGCGGGCCCGATCCTCGGCAGCATCCTGATGGTGGCCGCGCTCGACGGCGAACCGGTGCACGGCGGACTGCTGCTCGCGGTGTACGCGCTGGGCATGGCGCTGCCGATGTTCGTGCTCGCGCTGCTCTGGGACCGCTTCGACCTCGGCCACAGGCGCTGGCTGCGCGGCCGGACGCTGAACCTCGGCCGGCTGCGGCTGCACACGACGTCGCTCGTCGGCGGTGTCCTGTTCATCGCGCTCGGCGCCGCGTTCCTGCTCTTCGACGGGACGTCCGCGCTGCCGTCGCTGCTGAGCGTGGACACCGAGTACAGCCTGGAGGAGCGGTTCCGCGAGATCGGCGCGGCGGTCCCGGACAAGGTGGCGCTGCTCGTCCTGGCGGGGGCGGTGGCGATCCCCGCGCTGATCGTGCTGCTGCGCGGGGCGCGGACCAAGGAGGAGAGCGAGGAGCCGTCACCGGACGGCACGTCGTAGGCGACGGGCCGTCCGGGTCATGCGGGTCATGCGGGTCATGCGGACCAGACCCTAGTCCTCGATCCAGCCGTGGTTCTCGGCGTGCCGGAGGAGGCGGTCGCGGGCCTGGAGGATCTGCGCGGAGGTCATGGTGGGAACCGCGGCGAGGAGCACTTCGGTGACCTCGTCGCGGTACTCCTTGGCGGAGAGCGAGTCGCACAGGACGTTGTCGTCGTAGTCGACGCCGCGCGCGGAATGGCCGCCGCCGGACCGCACCGGGATTCCGGGTTCGCTCACCAGACGCACCTCGGACGCCTTCAGACCGCGGTCGCCCTCCTCCACCCGGAACTCCACGATGGCCCCCGGGGTGAGCAGACTCTTGTCCACCTCGAGGTCGTTCGCGTGCACGAAGACGTCCTCGCCGCCGGTCTCCGCGGCGACGAACCCGAAGCCGCGCACGGTGTCGAACCTGATGATCTTGCCCTGAACCCTCACAGCACCCTCACCCTCGAACCCACAAAGCAGTTGAACGCCTCCCCTAATTCTACGGAGTTGCCGTAGCGTCGTTTGACCAGCACGTAACTGGAGGACGCAGTCACATGAGCATCGCCGCAGTCACGGACAAGTCCCAGTGGATCCGCCACTACGCCGTCGCTTCCGTCAACGCGCCCCGGCTGGTGTGTCTGCCCCACGCGGGCGGCTCCGCCAGCTACTACCTGCCGACCGCGAAGGCCCTCGCCCCGCACGTCGAGGTGCTCGCGATCCAGTACCCGGGCAGGCAGGACCGCCTCCTGGAGGACTGCGTCGACAACATCCACGATCTCGCGGCGCTCATAGCCCAGTTCGTGCAGCCGCTGGCGGCGGAGAAGCCGCTCGCCCTGTTCGGCCACAGCATGGGCGCGGGCGTGGGCTTCGAGGTGGCCCGGCTGCTCCAGCAGGCCGGGACCCCGGCGGCCCATCTCTTCGTCTCGGGCCGCCAGGCCCCGCACCGCCACGAGGTCACCTACGCCCACCTCCTGGACGACCTCCAGTTCGTGGCCGAGATCCGCCAGCTGAACGGCTCGGACGACGACGTCCTGGACGACCCCGACCTGCGCTCCCTGGTGCTGCCCGCGATCCGCTCGGACTACAAGGCGGCGGAGACCTACGAGTACCGCCCCGGCCCCCGGCTGACCTCCCCCATCACCGCCCTGACCGGCGACAGCGACTCGGGCATGACCCTGGACGCGGTCCGCGCCTGGTCGGACCACACGTCGGGCGCCTTCAACTTCAAGGTCTTCGCCGGCGGCCACTTCTTCCTCAACGACCACCAGGGGGCGATCCAGCGGGGGATCAGGGCGGCGCTGGGGGTCTAGCGGCCCCAGGGGATCAGAAGAAGGAACTGTCCCCGAGCTGCTGCACCGCCGTCAGCATGATCGTGGAGTGGTTGTGGCACTCCTCCCACACATCGGGCAGCCCCTCGTACTTGTCCTTGCAGATCCGGTCCATCTCCTCGCCGAAGCGCGCGTCGATCCAGTTCTTGGTCTCGCGGGTCGGGCTGAGCTTGAGGGCGTAGTGGTTGCCGAAGTTGCGGTAGCCGAAGTCGTGCAGGTTGCACGCCGGGATCATGTCTGGGTCGTAGATGGGCGCACTGCAGCCGTCCGCACTCCACTCGAAGGGCGGCTCGTGCGGGGTGGTGGCGAACTGCTGATAGGTGAGCCCCATGATCTCCCTGGCCCGGACGGCCGGATCGGGGTCGGCCGCCGCCGGTGCGGCGTGCACGGGCAGGGCCGCGAGGATCAGCCCCGCACAGACACCGAGAACACGAGAACCACGCATGGACGCACACTCCCTCAAGTCACCGAACGTCGGTAACTGCCTGCATCGGCAGGCCGGCCACGGGACTTGAGGGAGACGGCGGGGGCGTCAGCCCTCGTCCGGAACCAGCGTCAGCGAGATCGAGTTGATGCAGTACCGCTGGTCCGTGGGCGTCGGGTAGCCCTCGCCCTCGAAGACATGGCCGAGGTGCGAGCCGCAGCGTGCGCAGCGCACCTCCGTGCGCACCATGCCGTGCGACGTGTCGGAGATCAGCTCGACCGCGTCGGTGTCCTTGGGGTCGTAGAAGCTCGGCCAGCCGCAGTGGGACGCGAACTTCTCGTGGGACGTGAAGAGTTCGGCGCCGCAGGCGCGGCAGGCGTAGACGCCCTTGGTCTTGGTGTCGGTGTACTCGCCGCGGAACGCGGGCTCCGTGCCGGACTCGCGCAGCACCGCGTACTCAGCGGGGGTCAGCTGAGCGCGCCACTCCTCGTCCGGCTTCTCGACCTCGTACGGCATGACGCGCCATCCCTCACTTCGGCTGGTTCGACAGGTGGTCCAGGATCTGCGGGCCCAGGTCCGTGACGTCGCCCGCTCCCATGGTGAGAACGAGATCGCCGGGCTTCGCCATTCCCGCGATCGCCCGCACGGCCTCCGCCTTGTCGTGCGCGGCGGCCACCTCGGCGCCCGCGGCGCGCGCGGCGTCGATGATCACGGCGCTGGTGATGCCGGGGATCGGGTCCTCGCGCGCCGGGTAGATGTCGAGGACCACCGAGGAGTCGGCGAGGGCGAGGGCGTCGCCCATCTCCTTGCCCAGCTCCTGGGTGCGCGAGAAGAGGTGGGGCTGGAAGAGGACCAGCAGGCGCGCGTCCCCGGCGGAGGAGCGCATCGCCTCCAGGTCGGCCGTCATCTCGGTCGGGTGGTGGGCGTAGGAGTCGATGACCTGGACGCCCGCGGCCTCGCCCTTGAGCTGGAGGCGGCGCTTGACGCCGGTGTACGACTTCAGGACGGCGGCCAGGTTCCGGGACGGGATGCCGAGCGCGATGCCCGCCGCGAGAGCGGCGACCGCGTTGCCTGCGTAGTGACGGCCGGGCACCGAGACGGTGAAGGTGAGCAGCTTGCCGTCGAGCAGGACGGTGACCTCGCTGGTCAGACCGCGCGCAGTGATCTTGTGGATGCGCAGGTCGGCAGCGTCGGACTCGCCGTAGGTGACGACCTTGAGCTCACCGAGGTCCCGCACGCGCTTGGTCAGCTCGATCGCACCGGGCTGGTCGGCCGAGATCACCAGCGTGCCGCCCGGCTTCACCTTGCCGACGAACGTCTCGAAGGACTCGTAGATCTCGTCCATGGACGCGTAGTTGGCGTGGTGGTCGAGCTCCACGTTCAGGATGATCGCGACCTCGGGCGCGTACTTGTGGAAGCTGCGGTCCGACTCGTCCGCCTCGGCGACGAAGATCTCGCCGTCGCCGTGCAGGGCGTTGGAGCCGGGCGCGTCCAGGTCGCCGCCGATCGCGTACGAGGGGTCGAGGCCCAGGGAGGAGAGGGCGACCGCGAGCATCGAGGTCGTGGTCGTCTTGCCGTGGGTGCCCGCCACCGCGATCGGGCGCAGGCCGTCCATCAGGGAGGCGAGGGCGTCCGAGCGGTGCACGACGGGGATGCCGAGCTCGGTGGCGCGGGCCAGCTCGGGGTTGTCGGCGCGGATCGCGGAGGAGACGACGACGCTGGAGGCGTCGGCGGCCAGGTGCGCCGCGTCGTGGCCGATGTGGACCGTCACGCCGAGCGCGCGCAGGGCCTCGGCGGTGGCGGAGTCGCGGGCGTCGCTGCCCGCGACCTTGGCGCCGCGCTGGGCGAGGATCTTCGCGATGCCCGACATTCCGGCGCCGCCGATGCCGATGAAGTGCGGTCGGTCCATGGCGGTAGGAAGGCCGGGTGCCATGCGTGTGTCTCCCCTGGTGTAACGGCGAACGAGCGCCGCCCAGCCTAGTCGGTCGGACCCGGGGGCCTCACGCCTCGCTGTGCGGGAGTCTCACGCCTCGCTGTGCGAGAACAGCTTGAGGACGGGGACGCCGACCTTGTGCCGGGCGCGCGAGGCCCAGTCGCGGTGGAAGAACTCCTCCACGTAGTGGGGGTCGGTGAGCACGATGACCTCGTCGGCCCTGACCTCGTCGACCAGCTCCTTGAGGGCGTCCAGCGGGTGGTCCTCGATGAGCCGCCCCTGGGCCTCGCAGCCCGCCGCGCGCAGCGCCGTGAGGGAGACCTGGAGGGCCTTCTCGCCGGGTCCGGTCGCGTCCTGCCCCTCGGGGGTCTCGCCCTCGCGTACCGCCTCGTCGAGCTCGCCGAGCGCCACGTCGTCGATCGCCCGCAGCAGGCGGTCCGCCTGGTCGCCGCGGGGCTGCAGCAGGACGTGGAAGACGACCGTCTCCTCGCCGTGCAGGGTCGTGACGAACTCCACGTCGGCGGACGTCAGGGCCTTCTCGATCATCAATACGCTCGTGAACACGCCAGGCGCCCTCTCGTCCGGGGGCCGTTCCCTGGCCCCTGCGGAAACCATCCTGCCCCGTGCCCGCACGGGGTCTGCGAGTTTTAGTGTGCCCAACCGACGGCAAACGGAACGGCACATTCCGCTGATTGTCAGGTTCGACGGTAACGGGTGTAGAGGAACCCGGCCTCCTCCAGTACCCCCGCGAGCCCGAACCTTTCCGGCACCGCCATCGCCGGCCCGCCCGCGATCCGCTGGGCGTCCCCGGCGACGAGCATCGGCGAGACGGTCAGGCACAGCTCGTCCAGGACCCCCGCCGCCACGAACTGGCCGAGCATCCGGGGCCCGCCCTCGGTGAGCTGCCGCGTCAGGCCGCGCTCGGCCAGGGCGGCCACCACCCGCGCCGGGTCCGCGCCCGCACCCTCCCCGGCGAAGACCACGACGGCGCCCGCCTTCTCCGCGGCGGCGACCCGGTCGGCGGGGGCCGCGGCGCCGGTCACCACGAGGGTGGGCACCAGGGGCGAGGCGAAGAGCGGAAGGGAGAAGTCCAGTTCGAGGCTCGCGCTGACGACGGCGATCGCGGGCACCGCAGACTGCCCGGCCGCCGCCCTGCGCCGCGCGAACGCGTCCCGCGCGCGGGCGGGTCGGTACCCCTCCAGACGTACCGTTTCGGCGCCGACGACCACGACGTCCGCGAGCCCCCGCAGGGTCCCGAAGATCCGCATGTCCGTGGCGGTGGAGATGGGCTGCGAGCGGCCGTCGTGCTGGGCGGCGCCGTCGAGCGTGGCGACCATGTTGGCCCGCAGCCACGCGCGCGCGGCCGGGCCGCCGGGCTCCCCGCCCGCCACGACGTCCTGCGGACGCACGCCGCTCGCCGCAAGGTCCTGCGGCCGCACCCCCGTGTCCTGCGGAGACTCCCCCGCGTCCTGGGGATACGCGTACGCGTCGGCCAGCTCCTCCAGCTCCCACTCGCGGTCCGTCTCGGCGGCTGTCTGATCGGTCACAGGGAACAGGCGTCGCATGTCCAGCAGTCTGGCACGGCGCTTAGAGTTAGGAACCGTGTCGTCCTCCACCGCCGCCTCCGGGCCGAGTTCCATAGCCGAAGCGGCCCCGCTGTCCCTGTGCGCCCGCGAACCCCACGTCCCCGCGGACCGGCTCGTCGCCGAGATGGTGCCGCCGCCGCGCTTCGACTCGGTCCGCTTCGACACGTACATCCCGGACCCGAACCAGCCCAGCCAGACCGAGGCCGTGCAGGTCCTCTCCGGCTTCGCGGCCGGGCTCGGCGGGGCGCACTCGAGCGGCGCGGGCAAGGCCGCCAAGCGGCGCTGGTTCGCGAAGAAGGAGACCGTCCCGAAGGGCCCGCGCGGCGTCTACCTGGACGGCGGCTACGGCGTCGGCAAGACCCACCTCCTCGCCTCGCTCTGGCACGCCACGCCCGCGGCCCCCGAGCAGAAGGCGTTCGGCACCTTCGTCGAGCTCACCAACCTCGTGGGCGCGCTCGGCTTCCAGCAGACGGTGCGCACCCTCAGCGGCCACCGGCTGCTCTGCATCGACGAGTTCGAGCTCGACGACCCCGGCGACACCGTCCTGGTGTCGTCGCTGCTCGCCAAGCTGGTCGAGCAGGGCGTGGCGCTCGCGGCGACCTCCAACACGCTGCCGGGCAAGCTCGGCGAGGGCCGGTTCGCGGCCGCCGACTTCCTGCGCGAGATCCAGGGCCTGTCCGCCCACTTCCGCGCGCTGCGCATCGACGGCGAGGACTACCGCCACCGGGGCCTGCCCGAGGCTCCGGCGCCGTACACCGACGAGCAGGTCACCCGCGCCGCGTACGCGACGGACGGCGCCTCGCTCGACGACTTCCCGCACCTGCTTGCGCACCTCGCCCGCGTCCACCCGAGCCGGTACGGCGCGCTCACCGACGGCGTCCGGGCGGTCTGCCTCACGGACGTCACCCCGGTCCCCGACCAGTCGACCGCGCTGCGCCTGGTGGTCCTCGCCGACCGCCTCTACGACCGCGAGGTGCCCGTGCTCGCGTCCGGGGTGCCCTTCGACAAGCTGTTCAGCGAGGAGATGCTGAACGGGGGCTACCGGAAGAAGTACTTCCGAGCCATCTCCCGGCTCACGGCGCTCGCGCGCGACGGCAAGTCGCTCGTCGGCGCATAGCGCCCGAAGTTACGCGTGTAACCGTTCTGTGCACCGCAAATGACGGAGCGCGGTAACGAAGCTCTGCGCGCGTAGTTCCCGCGCCCCCGATCGCGTGGTACACACATCCGGTCATTTCCTGTCCGCCAGCAGGAGGTAGTTGCCGTATGTCTGCTACACGACGTCAAGTTCTCGCTCGCACCGGTGCGTTGGGGGCCGGGATAGCCTTCACGGGAGCCCTCTCGGAGCTCTTCGCGGGCACCGCGACCGCCGCCGCGCAGGGCAAGGCCGGATACGGCCCGCTCGTGCCCGACCCGGACGGCCTGCTCGACCTTCCCAAGGGCTTCCGCTACAAGGTCCTCTCCCGGGAGGGGGACGACCTCAGGTCCGGCGAGGGCAAGGTGCCCAGCAACCACGACGGGATGGCCGCCTTCGCCGGCAGACACGGCCGCGTCCACCTCGTGCGCAACCACGAGAACCGCGTCACCGGCAAGATCCCGGTGCCGACCGTCGAGGGTCTCACCTACGACCCGATGGGCAAGGGCGGCTGTACGGCGCTCGCGCTCGACCCGCACAACGACGTCCTGTCGGAGCGCGTCGCGATCGCCGGGACCGCCGTCAACTGCGCGGGCGGGCCCACGCCTTGGGGCACCTGGCTCACCTGCGAGGAGACCGAGGACAAGGCCGGCACGAACGGCTACACCAAGGACCACGGCTTCATCTTCGAGGTCGACCCGGTGGATCCGCGCCGCACCGGCGCCGTACCGCTCACCGCGATGGGCCGATTCCAGCACGAGGCGATCGCCGTCGACCCGCACCGCGGCATCGTCTACGAGACTGAGGACGCCTTCCTCAAGCCCTTCGGCCTCTTCTACCGCTTCCTGCCCAAGAAGCCGGAGGGCGGCCGCGGTTCGCTGCGCGCGGGCGGCAGGCTCCAGGCGATGCGCGTGCCGGGCGTGCCTGACCTCTCCTCGATCCAGGAGCCGGGCGCGACCTTCGACCGCATCGAATGGGTCGACGTCCCCGACCCGCTCGCCGCCCAAACCCCCATCCGCCTCCAGGACTTCGGGCCCAAGGGCATCACCCACGCCCAGAAGCTGGAGGGCTGCTACTGGGGCGGCAGCTCCGTCTACTTCGTCTCCTCCTTCGCGCACAGCGCCGAGGGCTCCGCCGCCGACCACTTCGGCCAGATCTGGAAGTACGACCACGCCCGGCGCCGCCTCACCCTGGTGATCGTCTTCGGCCCGGACACCGACGTGCAGCTGCCCGGCGAGTCCCCCGACAACATCACCCTCGCACCCAGCGGCGGCCTGATGGTGTGCGAGGACGGCGAGGGCGCCCAGCACGTGTTCGGCGTGACCCGGCGCGGCGAGGTGTACTCGATGGCCCGCGGCGCCCAGAACATCGGCACCCCCGACAAGCCCGAGTGGGGCGAGTTCGCGGGCGTCACCTTCTCGCCCCGCAAGGACACGATGTACGTGAACTGCTACACGCCGGGGACGACGTTCGCGGTGACGGGGCCGTGGCACCGCTAGCGCCTCACCCAGCGCCTCGCGCGCACGAGTAGCGGCCCCCGGTCCCCCGTCGCACGATCGAGGGACACGACCGGAAGGGGTGCGCGGTGGCGAAGGCCAAGAAGGACACGAAGAAGCCGGGCAAGAGCGCCAAGCGGAGCACCGGGCGGAGCACCGAGAAGGGCGCGAAGAAGGGGACCGCGAAAAAGGGGGCGAAGAAGGGCCCGGCTCCCCTCCGTGACCTGCTGCGCATCCCCGAAGGCGAGCGCGTGGACCTCTCGTCGTTCGACGCCGCCGCGACCCCCGCCGGCCCCCGGGACAAGGCCGCGGGGCTCGCGGCGACCGCCCAGATGGGTGAATCCCTCGCCGACCTCCAGGAACGGCTGTGGGCGGCGAGCACGGCGGGTGACCGGCGGCGGCTCCTGCTGGTCCTCCAGGGCATGGACACCAGCGGCAAGGGCGGCACGGTCAAGCACGTCATCGGCCTGTTCAACCCCAGCGGCTGCCGCATCCGCGCCTTCAAGGCGCCCACACCGGAGGAGCAGAACCACCCCTTCCTGTGGCGCATCATGAAGGCTCTCCCGCAGACCGGCGAGATCGGCATCTTCGACCGCTCGCACTACGAGGACGTGCTCATCGCCCGCGTCCGCGAGCTGGCCCCGCGCAGCCAACTCGGCCGCCGCTACGGCCAGATCAACCGCTTCGAGAAGTCCCTCGCCGACGACGGCGTCACCGTCGTGAAGTGCTTCCTCCACATCTCGTACGAGCAGCAGCGCCGCCGCCTCCTCGAACGCCTCGACAACCCCGACAAGCACTGGAAGTTCAACCCCGGCGACATCGACGAGCGCGCGCTGTGGCCCGACTACCAGGAGGCGTACGAGATCGCCCTGGAGCGCTGCTCCACGGAGGCGGCCCCCTGGTACCTGATCCCGGCCGACCGCAAGTGGTACCGCAACTGGGCCATCAGCAAGCTCCTGTTGGAGCACCTGGAGGCGCTCGACCCCGCGTACCCGAAGGCGGACTTCGACGTGGCGGAGTGCAGGAAGCGGCTGCTGAGCCAAGGTTGAGGCTCCCGTCCTCCCGTCCTCCCGTCCTCCAGTCCTCCCGTCCTCCCGTTCTCCCGTCCTCCCGTTCTCCCGTCCTCCCGTTCTCCCGTTCGGCCTGCCCCGAGTCGCCACCCCGCGGTCGCGCTCCTAGCGTCGGTGAAAGGCACGACGCCGTCAGCGTCGAGCCGTCAGCAACGAACGGAGGGGTGAGCCGCTGTGCGCTCCCTGCAGTCCCTGTCCTCCCGTACCGTCTCCACCGCCTCTGCCGCCCTGCTCGCCACCGCCGCCCTCTCCCTGTCCGCCCCGGCCGCCCTCGCCGACAACGGCCACGCGGGCAACGCAGGCCACGCGGGCAACGCAGGCCACGCGGGCAACGCAGGCCACGCGGGCAACGGGAGCAACGACAGCGGCGGGGTCGACTTCAGCTTCGCCGACGGCGGGAATGACGGCGGCTCGGTGCCGGGCGTCACCTCCTTCGGCTACACCGTCACGCCCGACAAGGTGGGGCCCGGCGGCACCGTCACCCTCAACACCACCGGCTGCGAGGTGCCGAGCGTGAGCGTCGAGGCCCCGGTCTTCGACAACGTCACCCTCAACGAGGGGCACTCGGCGACCGCCACGGTCTACCCCGACGCCAAGCCCGGCGCGCAGTACGACGTGACCTTCGACTGCAAGGGCGAGAAGGGCGTCGCGAAGCTCACCATCGCGGACGGCGGCGCCTCCCACCACCCCGGCCTCGCCGACCACAAGGGCGTCAAGGCGGGCTCGGGCGCCGCACTCGGCGCGGGCGACGTGACACAGCTGGCGGCGGGCGCCGCGCTCGTCGTGGGCACGCTCGGGGCGGGCGTCTACTTCGCGGTACGGCGGCGGGGCGGCGGCAGCGGTGGCAGTGGCAGTGGCAGTGGCAGTGGCAGCAACGGCGGCAGCTGAACAACGGGAGTAGGAAACCGGGAATCGGAAACCGGGAATCGGGAGTCAGGAGTCGGGAGATGGCCAAGAAGTCCGGGATATCCGGGGCGGCCCGCGCCTCCGGCCCACCCCAGCGGCGCGGCTCCTGGCTGCTGGTCGCCCTGGCCCTGCTGGCCGGGATCCTGCTCGTACGCAATGGCGCCTCGCACGCGGGTGAGGGTCCCCCGCAGCCCGAGCCCGGCGCCGCGCGGCTCGGCACCACGACCCCGCCCGCCGACCCGCTGGCCCGCTCCGTGCCGCGCCGGGTCCGCATCCCCGAGCTGCGCGTCGACGCCCCGCTGACCCGCGTCGGCCTGGACGCCGAGGGCTGGCTGGACGCGCCGCCGCCCACCGAGCGGAACCTCGCGGGCTGGTTCGGCGGCGCCGTCACGCCCGGCGAACGCGGCACCGCCGTGATCGACGGCCACGTGGACAACGCCGCGGGCCGCGCCGTCTTCTACGGCCTGGGCGCCCTGAAGAAGGGCCAGCACATCGAGGTCGACCGGGCCGACGGCCGTACCGCCGTCTTCGAGATCCACGGCATCGAGGTCGCCCCGAAGCGGAACTTCCCCGCCCGCCGCGTCTACGGCGACACGGGCCTGCCGGAGCTCCGCGTGATCACGTGCGGCGGCACCTTCTCGAAGCGGTCCGGATACGCGGGCAACGTGGTGCTGTACGGGCTGCTGACGGACGTGCGGTGACCACCCGAGGGCGGAGAGCCCGGGACTTTGGTCCCTGGATCGAAAGGGCCACACTGCCCAATATGGTGCGAATAGCCTGATTCCCGATCCGGAGACGTTCCCGCCTTATGCGCCGCAACCCCGCCAGCAGCACCACCCGCCGCATACCCATGGCCGCCCGTGTGGGCATCGCCGCGGGCCTCGGGGTCGGCGGCGCCTACGTCCTGGCCCTCGCGTCGGCCGGGAACGAGATACCCGACGGCACGACCGTACGGGGCGTGAACATAGGCGGCCTGAGCCAGAGCGCGGCCGCGGACCGGCTCGACACCCAGCTCGGCCCCCGCGCGAACGACCCGCTGAAGGTCAAGGTGGGCGACGGCGACGCCACCGTCGACCCGCGGACCGCCGGACTCTCCCTCGACAGCGCCGCGACCGCGGAGCGCGCCGCGCGCCCCGGCATCAGCCCGGTGGCGGTCTTCAACCGCCTCTTCTCCGACGGCGACGAGATGGACCCGGTCGTCCGCGTCGACGAGAAGAAGGCCCGGACGGCGCTGGCCGCCGCGGCCAGGAAGCACGAGCGGAAGCCCCAGGACGGCGCCATCTCCTTCAAGCAGGGCGAGGCGACGGCGAAGGCGCCGCAGAACGGGCTCCGCCTCGACGTCGACGCCGCCGTGGGCGCGCTGCGCGAGGCCCATCTGAGCACCGACGGGCGCCCCGCCCAGCTGCCCGTGAAGGAGACCGAGCCCAAGGTCGGCAAGGACCGCACCGAGCACGCGCTCAAGAACGTCGCACGGCCCGCGGTGTCCGCGCCGGTCACGCTCACCGTCGAGGGCAAGAAGGTCACGATCAGCCAGGCGCTGCTCGGCACGTACCTGAAGATGAAGCCGAACGCCGAGGGCGACCTCAAGCCCCAGCTGAACGCGAAGGGCCTCCTGGCGGACCCCGCCCTCTCCTCGCAGCTCTCCTCCGTCACGACGAAGGCCACGGAGGCCACGCTCGGCGTCGAGGGCAACCGTGTGGTCGTGCAGAAGGACGGCAAGGCGGGCCGCGAGATCACCGAGAAGGCGCTGCGCGAAGCCGTGCTCCCGCTCCTCACCAAGACCGGCGCCGAGCGCACGGGCACGGTGGCCGTCCAGACCGTGCAGCCCAAGGTGACGAGCAAGACCATCGGCAAGCTCGGCATCAAGGAGAAGATCTCGGAGTTCACGGTGAACTTCGAGCCGGCCCCCTACCGCACCAAGAACATCGGCCGCGCCGCCGAGCTCCTGAACGGGTCGGTGGCGCTTCCCGGGCAGACCTGGAGCTTCAACAACACCGTGGGCGAACGCACCAAGGAGAACGGCTTCGTCGACGGCATCATGATCAACAACGGCCGGTACGAGCGGGCCGCGGGCGGCGGCGTCTCGGCCGTGGCCACCACCGTCTTCAACGCCATGTTCTTCGCGGGCGTCAAGCCCGTCGAGTACGGCGCCCACTCCTTCTACATCGAGCGCTACCCCGAGGGCCGCGAGGCCACGGTCGCCTGGGGCAGCCTGGACCTGCGCTTCCTCAACGACTCCGGCAACGCGATCTACGTCCGGACGAAGGCCACCGACCGGTCGATCACGGTGACCTTCCTCGGCACCAAGAAGTACGACGAGATCAAGTCCGAGAAGGGCCCGCGCACGAACGTGCAGCAGCCGAAGAAGCGGGACGGCGCGAAGGGCGCCAAGTGCGAGCCGCAGACGCCGCTCGAGGGCTTCGACGTCACGGTGCAGCGGATCTTCATGAAGGACGGCAAGGAAGTGAAGCGGGAGCCGTTCCGCACGCACTACACGCCGCGCGACGAGATCTCCTGCTCGTGACGGCTCGTCGTCCTTCAGCCGCCCCTGACGGGTTCCCGTTCTTCAGCCGCCTCTGACCGGTTCCCGTTCTTCAGCCGCCTCTGACCGGTTCCCGTTCTTCAGCCGCCTCTGACCGGTTCCCGTTCTTCAGCCGCCTCTGACCGGTTCTCGTTCCTCAACTGCTCCTGACAGCCCTTCTCGTCACTTGTCCCGTACGAGAAGTCGCTTGCCAGGTACCGGGATCCGCTTGCTCAGCACGGGAACTCGCCTGATCCGTACGGGAATCGGGGCCAGCACCTGCGCGAATCCCCACCACACGAACAGCGTCATCCCCGCCCCGGCCAGCGCTCCCGCCGCCGTGTCCGAGAGCCAGTGGGCGTGCAGCCAGGTGCGGCTCCACATCATCGCCAGGGTGAGCAGCACACTCACCGGCCACCACCAGCGGCGGCGGGCCGCCGCCGGGACGAACAGGGCGCCCAGGACGATCACCGTCATGGCCATGGTGGCGGCGTGCCCCGAAGGGAACGAGCCGTGGTCGACCGTGACCAGCGGGTGCGCGGGGCGGGGGCGGTCGACGAGGTGCTTGAGGGACTGCACCGCCAGTTGTGTGGCGAGGACGGCGGTGAGGAGGAAGAGGGCCGGCCACCAGCGCCGCAGCGCGAGCAGGAGGACGAGGAGCGCGAGCGGCACCAGCGAACCGGCGGGCCCGCCGAACCAGTTGAGCCCCGAGGCCAGAGCTTGCGGCGCTCCGTCGTGCGGGCCGCCCATCCAGTCGAGCCAGGTCTCGTCCAGGCCCTGAAACGGGGGGTGCGCGGTGCGGGCGCGGACGATGAGGCCGACGGCCACGGGGAGGAGGAGCAGGAGCGCCGCGAGGGCGAGGGTTCGCCGGGGTCGGGCGGGTGAGGGCGTGGTCATGGGCAGAGATAGTGACACGTGTAATCAGCGCTGACTAGGTACCTGCTTCAACTAAATGCGGGGCTGTGGGCGAGCTGGTGGGGGTGGGGTCCGCTGGTGGGTGCGGGTGGTGGGCGGGTGCGGGTGGGCGGGTGCGGGTGGGTGGTGGGGCGGGGTGGGGACGCGGCGGTATGTCCGTCCTCGAAACGCCTCGGGCGCTGTGCGAGTACACGAGTACTGGCCTGGGTGGGGTGCTGTACTGCGGGCGGACATACCGCCGCGTCCCCACCCCTCCCGCCGGTCCTCCGTCTGCAGGCCGTCCCAACCTTCCCGCGCGAGGCCCTCCCCCAGTCCCGCGCGAGGGCGGGCCCTTCAGCCTCGGGGGGGTGCCTATTCAGCCTCAGGGGGTGCCCTTCAGCCCGTCCGGCGTTTGAGGACGAGGCCGTTCAGGCCGATGAGGGGTCTGGGGGCGCAGCCCCCGGGTGGGTGCGCCAGGGCGACGGAGGCGCCGTATCGGGAAGGGGCGCCCGCGCGCGGAGCGCGCTAAAGGATGCAGCGGGGAAAAGACCCCGCAGGGACCACCCGCGCTAGCGCGAAGACTCCCGCTCAACGATCCGCGCCGAAGACCCGAAGTGCACCACCGGCTCCGCCTCCGGCTCCCGGATCAGCCGGTCCACCAGCGCCGCCACCTCCGCAGGAGTGGGCAACTCGAGCCGCACGGACGTGAGACGCGGCCGCAGCAGACGCCCCAGGAGCAGGTCGTCCGCGCCGACGACGGCGGTCTCGCCGGGGATGTCGACGCCCGCGTCCTGGAGGGCGCGCATCAGAAGCATCGCGTACTCGTCGTTGTAGGCGAAGGCCGAGTCCAGGCCCAACCGACCCCAGCGGGAGGCGAGTTCGGCGGCGGACTCCTCCGTGTAGTCGAGGGGCAACGGCTCGACCCTGGCGCCGGGGAACGCCGCCGCCGCGGCCCGCACCCCGGCCAGGCGCGGCCCGCTGAACATCTCCAGGCCGGGCTCGGTCGGCGTCACGACGCCGATGGCGCGGCGCCCGGACGAGAGGAGGTGCGCCGCCGCCACCGCGCCCGCCTCCTCCTGGTCCATGGCGATGCCGTGCGCACCGGGCGCGGGCGGCGGGCCGTAGGAGAGGACCGCCGAGGTGCCCGCACGGCGGAGCAGCGCCACCGACTGCTCGGTG
Source organism: Streptomyces odontotermitis (assembly GCF_050510915.1). Lineage (NCBI taxonomy): Bacteria > Bacillati > Actinomycetota > Actinomycetes > Kitasatosporales > Streptomycetaceae > Streptomyces > Streptomyces odontotermitis. Next base: position 178,607 of record NZ_JBNJLS010000009.1, read on the forward strand.
AGCGGGCTGCCGAACAGGGCCATCACCACGGCGGGACGCAGCTCGGCCCAGGTGCGGGCGGTCTCCAGCGCACTGGTGCCCGTGCTCGCGCCGTGCAGGACGCCCGTGTACCCGTACGACTGGAGCTCCGTCTGGAATCCGGCGAGGAAGCTCGCGAAGAGAGGGCCGAAGGCCGGGACGGTGTCCGCCGGCACCGCGATCAGGACGATGCCGCTGCTGCCGGAGCGCAGGGAGCGGGCGGCGGCGTGCGGGACGTAGCCGAGCTCCTCGGCGGCGGCGCGGACCTTGTCCTGGGTGGCGGCGCTGACCCGGCCCGCCGCCAGGCCGTTGAGGACATAGCTGACCGTCGCGCGCGAGACACCGGCGTGCCGGGCCACGGCCGTGCTCGTGGGGGGCGCCGTCGAAGCCGCCGAAGCCGCCGAGGAGGGGGACTTCGGTGGGTTTTCGGGGTTCGGAGTGTTGTTCATCCTGCTGTGGATCCTTTCACAGCAGCCAATTCGGGTCGGGGTCTGGTGGTGGCCGCGGGGCTAGTGCTACACATCAGTTACACGTGTCAGGTTACACGTGTCATGAATCGCCTTCGGTCACCCCTGTCGTGCGTGACCGACCATCCGACGAGGAGGGCACCGTGGCCCTTTCCGCCCGCCGGGACCAGCGTCCTCCGGTCTCCATCAATACGGTCGATGTGGCCGATACGGCCGATATGGCTGATGCGACGGCAGCAGACAGTTCGGGTATCCCTGGCTCCGCAGCGTCCGGGCCCGATCGCGCACCCCGTGGCCTCATGCCGCTCCTCATGCTCGGCAACACCGCCATGTTCACGCTCTACATCGGCGTCGGCGGCGTGCTGCTCCCCCTGCAGATCGAGCACATCGACAAGGCCGACAAGGTCGCCATGCTGGGGCTCGTCTCGGGAGTCAGCGCCGTCTTCGCCACCCTCTTCAACCCGGTGGCGGGGGCCCTCTCCGACCGCAGCGGGCGGCGCAATCCGTGGATCCTGGGCGGTGGGCTCGCCGCGGTCGGTGCGATGGCGCTGCTCGGTGGCGTGAAGACGGTGCTGCTCGTCGCGATCGCCTGGTGTATCGGGCAGGCCGTGATGAACGTCTACCAGGCCGCCCTCACCTCCGTGGTGCCCGACCGGGTGCCGCTGGGCGCCCGCGGCAAGGCGTCCGCCGCGGTCGGGCTCGGCATGCCGATCGGCTCGACTCTGGGCGCCGTCATCGGCTCGGCCTTCGCCGACCACATCTCCACCGGCTATCTGGTGCTCGGGCTCTTCGTCGCACTGGCCGGGGTGCTCTTCACCTCGCTCGCCCGGGAGACGCCCCGGAGCGCCGCCGAGCGTGGCCGACAGGTGCCGCTGAAGGGGCAGTTCGCCGCCTTTCTGGGGGCGCTGCGCAACCATGACTTCCGGTGGGCGTTCATCGGGCGTGCGCTGCTGGTGCTCGGCTACTTCTGCGTCTTCGGCTATCAGCTCTACATCCTCCAGGACCACATCGACCTGCCCTCGGGCATCGAGCCGGAGGGCGCCGTCGCGATCCTCACGCCCATCTCGTCGGCGGCGATGGCCGTGTCGACCGTCGTCGGCGGGCTGCTCTCGGACCGGCTCGACCGGCGCAAGCTGTTCGTCGGCGCCTCCGCGCTGATCTCCGCCGTGGCCCTCGCCGTCCCTGCCGTCTCGCCGACCTGGCCCGCGATGCTGGTCTTCGCCGCCCTCAACGGCCTGGGCTTCGGCTGCTTCATGGCCGTCGACAACGCCCTGGTCTCGATGATCCTGCCGAGCGCCGAGGACGCCGCCCGGGACCTGGGCGTCCTCAACATGGCCCAGTCGGGCCCCCAGATCCTGGCGCCGTTCGCCGCCTCCGTCATCGTCTCGGTCTGCGGCGGCAGCGGTGGCGGCGGGTACACGGCGCTGTTCGTCGTCGGCGCGGCGCTCTCCGTCCTGGGTGCGCTCGCCGTCCGTCCGATCCGTGGCGTGCGGTGATCCGGTTCCCGAAACCCCCGGGTACCGTCGCGTCGTCGCGGCCGGACCAGGGCCCGACCCACGAGGCGGGCCCTGGGCTCCCACTCCGTAAGAAAGGCACCACCATGAAGCTGCACACCCACACCTGGGGCTCCGGCGACCGGGTCGCCGTCCTGGTCCACGGGATCATGTCGGACCACCGGAGCTGGCGTCGGGTGGGACCCGCCCTCGCCGACCGGGGCTACCGGGTGATCGGCGTCGACCTGCGCGGCCACGGGGCCAGTGGGCGTGGACCGTACTCCGTGGAGAGCTTCGCGGACGACCTCGTCGAAACCCTGCCGGTGGGCGTGGAGTTGGCGCTCGGGCACTCCCTCGGCGGCCTCGCCCTGTCGCTCGCGGTGGAGCGGCTCGGCCCGCGCCGGGCCGTGTACGTGGACCCGGCCTGGGCGCTCGGGCAGGCGGAGGTCGACCCGGCGCTGTTCGCCGAGTTCAAGTCGGCGCCGCGGCAGGCCATCGTCAACTTCAACCCGCGCTGGGAGGACGAGGACGTCGACATCGAGCTGGCCACGCTCGCCGCCTGGGACGCCGACACCTCGGCGGCCGTCGGCGGCGAGCACGCCGTCGACCGCATCCCGGACGTGCCCGTCGTGCCCTCCCTCGTGCAGGTCGCCGACCCGAGCTTCCTCATCTCGGACGCCCTGAAGAAGGACCTCGCGGGGCGCGGCTTCGAGGTGCGCACGGTCACGGGCGCGGGCCACGTCATCCACCGCGACGACTTCGCGGGCTTCATGGACGCCCTGGACGGCTGGGTGTGAGCGACATCAGCGATACGCGCGACATGAGCGGCCCGAGCGACGCGGGCACCCGGACCGAGGTGACCGTCCTCACCGTCGGCGGCACCGTACGCGGAGAGCAACTCGGCCCCGTACAACGGTACTTGGGCATACCGTACGCCGCCGACCCGGTCGGCGACCTGCGGCTGCGGCCGCCCGCGCGGCCCGCCTCCTGGGACGGCGTGCGCGACTGCCGCGCCCCTTCGCCCGCCCCGCCGCAGGGCGGTGACCCGCTCCTGGAGTCCGTCGTCGGCTATGAGCGGATCGTCTCCGACGAGGCGGACTGTCTGACCGTGAACGTCTGGACGCCCGGCGCCGCGGGCCGCCGCCCCGTCCTGGTGTGGGTGCACGGCGGCGGCTATGTGCAGGGGCGCGGGCTGCAGGTGTGGACGGACGGGGCGCGCCTGGCCGAGCGGTACGACATGGTCGTCGTCTCCTTCAACTACCGGCTGGGCGCGCTGGGTTGGCTGTACGTGGCGGAGCTGCTCGGGGAGGAGTACGCGCAGTCGGCCAACCTCGGTCTGCAGGACCAGATCGCGGCGCTCGGCTGGGTGCGCGACAACATCGCGCGCTTCGGGGGCGACCCGGAGTGCGTGACGGTGGCCGGGGAGTCGGCGGGCGGCGGCAGCGTCGCGATGCTGCTCGCGGCCCCGGCGGCGCGCCCGCTGTTCCACCGGGCGATCCTGCAGAGCCCGCCCGCCGACACGCTGCGGAGCCCCGCCGAGGGCGCCGAGGTGGCGGCGGACTTCGCGGCGGTGCTGAGTGAACTCGCCGATGGCGACCCGGAGTCGGGGGACATCCGGACGGCTCCCGCTGAGTTGCTGCTCGCCGCGCAGGAGCGGCTGGCGGCCCGCTATCCGCTGGCCCGCATCCCCTTCGCCCCGGTCGTCGACGGCGCCGTCCTGCCCCTGTCGCCGGTGCAGGCGCTGCGCAACGGCGCCTGCGCGCACATCCCCGTCCTCGCGGGCACGACCGAGCACGAGGGCCGCCTCTTCACCGGGCTCGGGCCGCAGGTGACGCCGGAAGCGTTCGACGCCGCCTTGGCCGACGCCTTCCCGGACCCGGAGCGGGCGGCGCGGGCCCGGGAGGTGTACGCGGCCCACGAGGGCACGGACTCCCCCGCGCGCTCACTGGCCGCCCTCATCACCGACCAGCTGTTCCGCTCGCAGACGGACGCGCTGCTCGACGCCCAGGCGGCCGGCGGCGGCCCGGCCTGGTCGTATCTCTTCCGGGAGCCGACGCCCCGGCTCGGCGGCGGGCTGGGGGCCGCGCACACCGTCGACATCCCGTACGCCTTCGACCTCCTGGACGCGCCGGGCCTCGACCGCTGGATCGGCGAGGCCCCGCCGCAGTCGCTCGCCGACGCGATGAGCGGGGCGTGGGCGCACTTCGCCCGGCACGGTGAGCCTCGGCATCAACTCCTGCCCGACTGGCCGGAGTTCGAGCCGTCCGGGCGCCCGGCCATGCAGCTCTCGGCCCGGCCGGAGGTGGCGTACGACCCGCTCTCCGACCGCCGGAGGCTGTGGCAGGGCTGACCGGGCGGGCGGGGCGGCGGGCACAGGGGGTCCGCCGCCCCGCCATCAGGGCCTCCTCGTGTCGCCCCGCCGTCGGCCCTCCCCGTGACGGCTCACCCGTGCCCCGCACGACCCGGCGGTGCCCCGAGCGGCCCAGCCGCGTCCTGATTTGCGGCAATTGCGCTCTTCATACGGATACGGTCGCCGCGTGATCACTCTCGTACGCCGATGCGCCGCCCTCTGCGCGCTCGGGGCCCTCACCACCGCCCTCGCGGCCTGCGGCGCCGACACCGCACCGCAGCAGCCGAGCCCGCACGCCCGCCGCCTCGCCACCGCCGCGCCGTCGAAGCCGGCCGCGCCGCCGACCCTCGCCCCCGGCCCGGCGGGCCTCACCCCCGTCTTCAAGAACGGCCCCCGCGCCCAGGCCGCCCGCACCGTCGCGCTCACCTTCGACGCCGACATGACCGCGGACCAGGGCCCGCGCGCCGCGTCCGGCGAGCACTTCGACAACCCGCAGCTCGTCGCGACGCTGCGGCGCCTCAAGGTGCCCGCGACCTTCTTCATGACGGGCCGCTGGGCCGAGGAGTACCCGGACCAGGCCAGGGACATCGGCCGCGACCCGCTCTTCGAGGTCGCCAACCACTCGTACAGCCACTACGCCTTCACCGGCAGCTGCTACGGCCTGCCGACCGTCCCCGCCGCCAAGATGCGCGCCGACATGGAGCGCGCCTTCGCCGCCTTCAAGAAGGCGGGCGTCGAGCACCGGGTGCCGTACTTCCGCTTCCCCGGCGGCTGTTACGACCGGCGGGCGCTGCGCGCGCTCGCGCCCGGCGGCGTGACCGCGGTCCAGTGGGACGTGGTGAGCGGCGACGCCTTCGCGACGGACGCGGCGGCGGTGGCCCAGCAGGTGCTCGACGGGGTGCGGCCCGGCTCGGTCGTGGTCATGCACTGCACCCGCAGCGCGGCCCCCGCCACCGAGCGCGCCCTGCGCACGGTCGTGCCCGCGCTGCGCGCGAAGGGGTACCGCTTCGTGCGGGTCTCGGAGCAGATCGGGGCGGTCCGGGGGCGGAGTTAGCCTGAGGGCATGCCCAAGGAATCGCCTCAGGACCCGCCTCAGGACCCGCCTCAGGAGACGGACGACGACGGCGCTTACTGCGCACCCGCGGACCGGCCGCACCCCGCGGCGGCGGCCGGTCCGCCGTACGCGGAGTGCGTGCTGTGCCGGGAGCCCACCGAGTACCCGGAGTCGGTCAGGGGCGCGACGCTCTGCCCGCGCTGCGACTGGCAGGAGGCGCAGCGCACCGCCTGCTCCGGCTAGCCCCGCCGAGCCTCGGAGTCCCCGTCTCAGCCGCGTCGCCCGCTCAGCGCGCACGCCGCCCACGTCGCGAGCGCCGCCGCTGCCGCCGCGCCCGCCAACGGCAGCAGCGGCACCGGCACCACCCCGTCCCGCGACCCCGCGGTCAGCTGGGTGAGGACGACGCGCGCCGGGGAGCCCACGGTCACCAGGGCGAGGAGCGCGACGATCAGCATCGCGGGCACCGAGCGGCCCGGTGAGCGCAGCAGCGGGCGGTTGGTGAGGGCGCCGATGGCCGTGCCGAGGAGCGCGGAGACCAGCATTGCGAGCAGCCCGGCGGCACCCGCCGCGAACCGGTTCAGGTCCACGCGGTGGTCGATGTCCGAGGCGTCGCTGATGGCCGTCACCACGACCGTGCCTGCGGCCCCGAGCGCGGCCGCCGCGAGCAGCGCGGCCAGCAGACAGGCGAGGTGCGCGCGGCCCGGACCGGCCGCGGCGGCGGTGCAACTGCGCGCCGCGTCCGGCTCGTTGGTGGCGCAGATCCGCACCAGCCAGGCGGTCACGGGCAGCAGCGCCGCCGCCGCGTACGCGAGCGAGTCGAGCACCGGCTGCCCGCTCTGTACGCCGATGGCGAGGAACGCCCCGTACAGGATGACGGGCGGCAGCCAGCGCTGGGAGCGCAGCAGGAGCGCGCAGTGATAGCGGAGCAGGGCGGTCACCGGGCCTGCCCTCCTTGGGAGTCGGCGGTTTCGAGGGCGCCCACCGCCACCACGTGCCAGGGCGGCCGCGCCGTCAGCAGGGCGCGCAGCACGACGTCCGAGTGCGTGGCCGGGACGGTCAGGCGCACCGCTCCGCCGAGGCCGCCGCCCACCGTCGCGGCGGCGGAGGCTACGGGCTCGGGCAGCGCGGCGTCCGGCGGGCCGAGCACGTCGATGACCGTCACCGGGCCGGGTGCGGGATCGGCGGCCGAACTCTCCGAAGGCGTACGGAGGTTGAGCCCCGTACCGGATATGGCGTACGTGGTGTCGGGGGCGCCCGCGAGGCGGCGCGGGTCGTGGTCGACGAAGACGACGGCGCCGCCCGCCGCGGTGCGCTCGGCGACGGCGCGGTCCAGCTCGTCGCGGGCGGCGGCGTCCAGGCCCGTCCACGCCTCGTCCAGGACCAGCAACTCCGGTTCCCCGAGGAGGGCTTGGGCCACCGCGACCTTCTGGCTGCTGCCCTTGGACAGCTCGGACAGGGGCGTGCCCGCATAGGCGGCGGCGCCGAAGCGCTCCAGCCACTCCCCCGCGGCCCGCTCCGACGCGGCGGCGCCCAGGCCGTGCACCCGGCCGAGGTGGGTGAGGTAGCCGGTGGCGGTGAACGGCAGGGCGGCCGGGAAGCGTTCGGGGACGTAGGCGGTGCGCGGGCGTCCGGTGGCGCGGCCCTCGGAGGGCGCGTCGATCCCGGCGAGCAGCCGCAGCAGCGTCGACTTGCCGGTGCCGTTCGCGCCCTCGATCCGCACCAGGGTGCCGCCGCGCACCGCGAGGTCGACGCCGCGGAGCACCCAGGGGCCGCCGAGTCCGTAGCGGCGCCCCACCCCTTCCAGGGCACGGAGCGGCGGCCGCCCCGTGCCTCCCCCATGATCACTGGTCATGCGGGCCATCCTCCCGCATGCGCCGGCCACCCGGACAGGGCCCGATCTTGGGCCTGGCAGACTGGACGGGTGAGCAGCGACGACGGCACCCACGGCGCCACCCCGACCGGCGACAGCCCCTTCCGGACCGAGCCCACCCCGCGCGACGAGGCCCCGCAGTTCGTGCTGCCCCTCGTGGTGCGGATCGAGCGGGCCGAGCCGCCGTCGCGCACGGACGCCCTGGAGACCGCCGCCCGCGCGGTCCTGGTCATGCTGAGCGACGAGCGTTCGCTCGGCGAGGGCGAGTGGGCGCAGGCCGTGCGGGACTGGGAGGACGCCCGGATCCGCAAGGTCGTCCGGCGGGCGCGCGGCGCCGAGTGGCGCCGGGCCGAGGCCCTGCCCGGCATCACGGTCACGGGCAAGTCGGCGCAGGTCCGCGTCTTCCCGCCGGTCCCCCTCGACGGCTGGCCCAAGGACCTGGCCCGCCTCCAGGTCTCCGGCACCGACCTCACCGATCCCGAGCCCCCGCAGGACCCGGACCCCGCGGCCCCGACCCTGTGGCTGAGCCCCGGCGTCGAGATGTCGGCGGGCAAGTCCATGGCCCAGGCCGGGCACGGCGCCCAGCTGGCCTGGTGGGAGCTGTCGGACACGGAGCGCGCGGCCTGGCGCGGCGCGGGCTTCCCGCTCTCGGTGCGCACCGCGGACCCGGCGTACTGGCGGCAGTTGGAGACGAGCGGCCTCCCGGTGGTCCGGGACGCGGGCTTCACGGAGATCCCGCCGAGCAACACGGTCGTGTCGGAGGGCCCGAGGCTCGGCGACGCGATGCCGGGCCTCGGGCACCTCTGAGCACCCGGGCGGGTCAGACCGCGCCGCCCCACACACAGAACGTGTGCCAGTCGATGTTGCTGACGCAGACCCGGGCCTTGTAGCCGCGGTGGTCCCAGTAGTACGCGGTCTTGGCCTGGCCGTAGCGCCCGCTCGTGGTGGTGGTCAGGACGGTCCAGCGGCCGTTGTGGTAGCGCTCCAGGTCGACCGCGCACCGGGAGCCGCCGGCCTGGACGACCCCTTGGGCGTACCAATGGCCGTTGCGCTTCGTGGTGTTGATCCATGCCTTGCAGTCGGCGGTGTCGTACGTGACGGTGCTCGGTTCGTAGCCCGCCGGCCGCACGTCGGCGGAGGCGGCCGGGGCGGTCGCGATCCCGGCGACGAGTCCGGCCGTGACGGCGGCCATGGCCAGGGCCTTCCGTGTCTTGCTCACCGTGCTCGCCGTGTTCTCCGTGTTCTCCGTGTTCGCCATGTCGAATCCCCCGATTCGTCAGGAGTGGTGGTGAGTGGCGCGGAAGCCGAATGTAGGGACGCGCGCCGACCGCGTCAGTCAACGAGCGGTGGATTCCCGGGCCCCGGCTACAACCAGCGCGGTACGCGCCGCGCCCGCCGTGCGACACTGACCGACGCCCGCGAGCGGTGGGCCACGGGCACGAGAGGGGCGGTCATGGCGGCGGAGACGACCCGGATGGACGGCAGGGTCGAGCGCGGCAACCAGACCCGGCGCCTCGTCCTGCGGCGCACGGTCGACATCGCGTCCGTGGAGGGCCTCGACGCCCTGTCCATCGGCCGCATCGCGACCGAGCTGAGCCTCAGCAAGAGCGGGGTCTTCGCCCTCTTCGGCTCGAAGGAGGAGCTGCAGCTCGCCACCATCAGGGCGGCCTCCCGCATCTACGACGACACGGTCGTCCGCCCGGCCATGGAGCTCCCCGAGGGCGTCGGCCGCGTGACCGCGCTGTGCGCGCACTGGCTGGACTACTCGCAGGGGCGGGTCTTCCCCGGAGGGTGCTTCTTCTACGGCGTGCTCGCCGAGTACGACGCCCGCGAGGGCGCCGTCCACGACGCGCTGGTGCAGGCCGAGCGGTGGTGGGTGGCGCACATGGAGCGCTGCCTGGCCGAGGCGCGCGCCTGCGGCGAGCTGCACGCGGACACGGACGTGCCCCAACTCGCCTTCGAGCTCATCGCGTTCATGGAGGCGGCGAACGCGCACTCGGTGCTGCACGGCGCGGGCGACTCCTACGTCCGGGCGCGCGCGGCCATCGTGGGGCGGCTGCGCGGGGCGGCGACGGTTCCGGTGGAGCTCTGAGTCCAGCAGACGGAGACACGAGGCCACTTGTCGCCGAAAACTACTAGCACGACCGTTCGCACAGTTTTATGCTCGCGGGTATGTCCACACCCAAGTCCCGCCTCCTGCGCTCCCCTTGGCGCCCCGGACCGGCGCACGCCGCCTCCGGCACCCCCGTCCTCGTGAGCGTCACCGACTTCACCGCCCTCGGCCACGGGCAGGCGGGAGCCATCGCGCTCGCCGGGCTCCGGCTGCGCCGGACCTGGGCGCGCACGCCCGGCGCCGTCGGTATGTGGCTGTGGGCGGACCCGCGGGGCAAGCGCTCCGGGTCCGTCTCCGTCTGGGCCGACGAGCGGTCGCTCGGGGACTTCGTCGCGCGCCCCGACCACCTGCGGACCGTCCGCGCCCACCGCGGCCGCGGCACGATGCGCGCCACCTCCTGGACCACCGAGCGCTTCGACCCGCAGGACGTCTGGGCCGCCGCGCGCCTCTTCCTCACCCGCACCGCGAAGGGCATCTCATGACCGACGCCGGCCACGACCGCACCACCGCCTCCCACGACCGCACCACCGCCCCCCCCTCGGTCACGTCGCCGCCTCCACCGACCTGATCAAGCTCGACCACCTGGCCGTCGAGGAGTCCCTGCGCCTCCTCGCCGCCGCCCGCGGCGACGACTGGGACCGGCCCACCCCGTGCGCGGGCTGGACGCTGCGGCGGCTCGTGGCCCACATGACCGCCCAGCACCACGGGTTCGCGGCCGCCGCGCGGGGGTCGGGGGCGGACCGGACGTACTGGTTCGAGCCCGATCTGTCGCGCGAGTACGGGCAGGATCCGCTGAAGATCTACGAGGAGTCGGTGCGGCACGTGCTGGCCGCGTTCGCCGAGGACGGCGTGCCGGAGCGGCTGTTCGTCCTGCCGGACTTCGGCGCGAGCTTCCCGGGGCGGATCGCGGTCGGCTTCCACTTCCTCGACTACGCCGTGCACGCGTGGGACGTCGCCGTGACCGTCGGCGGGGAGCTGCGGCTCGCGGACGACGTCGTCGAGGCGGCGCTCGCCGTGGCGCTGCGGGTGCCGACGGACCCGGAGCGGCGCGGGCCTGGCGCGGCCTTCGCACCGCCCCGCCAACTCCCGGACGACGGCGGCCCGTTGGCGCGCATGCTGGCCCACCTGGGCCGTGACCCACATCACGGCAGGAACCCCACCGCTCACTGAACACCGCCCCCTCCTCCTCCGTACCACGGGTATGCGGAGCGAGGGATCACAGCGAGCACAGGAGTCACGAGGGTTACGGAGATCACGGGGGTCACGGGGGTCACGGGGGTCACGGGCAGCGCAGAGGCCACAGGGATTGCGGGTCAACAGCACGGCTCTGATCATCGTCGCCCTCGTCGCCACGCTCGGCGCGCTCGCCTTCCCCGTCTGGTCGTACGCGGACCGCTCCGGGACCGGGCAGGCCGATCTCGCCGCCGGGACCGTGGCCACCCGGTGGGGTCCGCTCTCGGCGGCCGACCGCGATCTGCTGGTGAAGGTGCGGCTCGCCGGGCTGTGGGAGATCCCGGCCGGCCAGCAGGCCATGGAGCGCGCGCCCACCAAGGCGATCGCGGCCGCGGGCGACCACCTGGTCGTCGGCCACACCGACCTGGACCAGCGGGTGCGGGCGGCCGCCGGGCAGCTGGGCGTGGAGCTGCCGAGCCAGCCCAACGCCCAGCAGCAGGGCTGGCTGCGGGAGTTGACGGCGGCGAGCGGCGAGACGTACGAGCGGAAGTTCGCGAACCTGCTGCGCTCCTCGCACGGCAAGGTGTTCGCCGCGATCGCCCAGGTCCGCGACAGCACCCGCAACTCCCTGGTGCGCCAGCTCGCCACCGACGCCAACCAGACCGTGCTCGACCACATCACGATGCTGGAGGCCACCGGCCTCGTGGACTTCGACGACATCGCGACCGGCCGCGCCGCCACCGCCACCGCGAGCCCCACCGGACCGCCCCCGCCGTCCGGCGCCGCTCCCGCACCGGCCGCGCCCGCGCACCCCGGCGACGGCGTCACCCCCACCTCCCGGCCCTCGCCCGCTCCGCCCGGCGAGGTCGACACCGACCGCCCGGCGCCCGGGGAGAGCCCGCTGCCGTGACCCCGCCCGCGGAACCTCAAATAATCCTCTGAAGCCGCCCACCACATGATTCGGCGGACCCCTGCGTGGCATGAGAACGAACGACGACACCGGTCCGCACATCGGCGGTGGAGGAGGGGGACCATGCGGCATCTGGAGCGGAAGAGGGACCTGGGGCGGCTCGGTACGGGGACGGGCCCGCGGCTCGGTACGGGGACGGGCCTGCGGCTCGGTACGGGGATCGGCTGGCGGCCCGAGATCGCGGACGCCGTCGAGGCGATGCCCGGCATCGACTGGGTCGAGGCCGTCGCGGAGAACGTCTGTCCCGGGCACATACCCGAGTCGCTGCTGCGGCTGCGCGAGCGCGGCGTCACCGTGGTGCCGCACGGGGTCTCGCTGGGGCTCGGCGGCGCGGACCGGCCCGCCGACGCGCGGCTCGCGGACCTCGCGGCGCGCGCCGAGGCCCTCGGCTCCCCCCTGGTCACCGAGCACATCGCGTTCGTACGGGCCGGGGGCACGCTGACCGCGTCGCAGGCGCTGGAGGCCGGTCATCTGCTGCCCGTGCCGCGCACCCGGGACGCCCTGGACGTGCTGTGCGAGAACGTCCGGATCGCCCAGGACGCGCTGCCCGTGCCGCTCGCCGTGGAGAACATCGCGGCCCTGTTCTCCTGGCCGGGCGAGGAGATGACCGAGGGGCAGTTCCTGTACGAGCTGGTGGAACGGACCGGCGTCCGGCTCCTCATCGACGTGGCGAACCTGCACACCAACCACGTCAACCGCGGCGAGGACCCGGCCGAGGCGCTCGACGAGCTGCCGGTCGAGGCGATCGCGTACGTCCACGTGGCGGGCGGCTTCGAGCGGGACGGCGTCTGGCACGACAGCCACGCCCACCCCGTGCCCGAGCCGGTCCTCGGCATCCTCGCCGACCTGGCGTCCCGGGTGACGCCGCCCGGCGTGCTCCTGGAGCGCGACGAGAACTTCCCCGAGCCCGCCGAGCTGGAGCGGGAGCTGGCGGCGATACGGGAGACGGTGGCGGCGCCGCGCGAACTGGTGGGGGCGGGGGTCGGTGCCTCCGTCACGAAGGGCTCGGCCACCCGGCAGGCGCCCGCTCCCCGTGCTCCGGAATCCGCGCCGCACGTCCGGGAGAAGAACGGGATGGACGGGGAGAGCAGGGAGAGCAGGGTTAACGGGGAAAGCGGGGAGAGCAGGGTGAACGGGGAAAGCGGGGCAAGCGACGGCCGCGGCACCGAGCCCGCCCGCCAGCGCCTCGCCCTCGCCCAGGTCGCGCTGCTCTCCGCCCTGGTCGCGGGCACCCCCGCGCCGGAGGGGTTCGACCGGGGGCGGCTCGGCGTGCAGAGCCGGGCGCTCGCCCGCAAGCGGGCCGACGTCGTCGCGAAGGTCGCGCCCGAACTCCCCGGCATCCTGGGCGAGTCGTACCGCGAGCGCTTCCTCGCGTACGCGCAGGACCGGCCCATGACGTCCGGGTACCGCCGTGACGCGCTCTCCTTCGCCGAGCACCTGCTGCACGCCGGGCAGCCCGAAGAGGCGGGCGCCCGCGAGGAGTTGACGGACTGGTGGCTGGCCCGTTCGGGGCCCGCGCCGCTCGACGGGCGGCCGCTGGCGCGGTGGCTGCGCCAGGCGCGGTTCGCACTGCTGCGGCGGTAGGACACGGGCGTGGACGTGGAGGCCGTCGCCGTCTGCTACCTCGTCCTGGTCGCCGCCTCTTCGGTGGCACTCGTGCGGGGGCTCGTGCGCGCCCGCAGGTCCCGCGTCGCCCGCCCCGGCATCGACCCGGGCTCGGTGACCGACCCCTACGACGCCGCGTTCCTCGCGGGCGGCCCGAGCCGGGTGGTGGACGCCGCGATCGCCGCGCTGCACGAGGACGGGCGGCTCGTCGTGGCGGGGCCCGGAATCGTGGCGGTGCGCCGGCCGACGGCCCGTAATCCCGTCGAGGGCGCGCTGCTCACGGAGTATGCGGCGGCGCCGAGCGGCTCCCTGCACCGGCTGCGCCTCGGCGTGATGGGCAGTGCCGCCGTGCAGTCGGTGGGCGACGCGCTCGCCGCCCGCGGACTCATGGTGCACCCGGTCGCGGTGCGGCCCTGGCGGCGCCGGGCCGCCCTCTACAACACCCTCGTCGTCGCGGGCATCCCGCTGGGTGTCCTTCTGGCCACGGCGCTGGAGCCGGACGGGGGCCGGGCCGGTGCCGCCGACGCGGCCGCGCGGTCGCTGGCCCCGCCGATCCTGCTGGTCCTGCCCGCGATCCTGCTGGGCGCCCTGATCGGCGCGGCCTGCACCCGGGCCGCGCTGACCCGGGTGACGGCGCCGGGCCGGGCCGCCCTGCGGGACTACCGCTGCCAGGACTTCCCGCACGGCGCGGCCCGGCACGTGGCCCTCGACGGCATCGACGGCGTACGGGACCCCGGCCTGCGCGCCCAGCTCGCGGCGGCCCACCGCCTGCGCCCGGGCCGCGCCCTGCCCGGCAGCAGGGCCTGGGCGGCGTCGACGGCGCCGTGGGGCGGCGGCTGCGGGGAGGCGGGCGAGGAGCCCGACGCGGAACACTCGCTCTGAGCGAGGCAGCCGGGACGGCCGGGACAGCCGGGGCAGACCTCCGCACCACGGCACGGTCCGCCCGGCGCACCGGCGCGCCCCCGCCCGCTCCCCCACTCTCCGGGGCGCCGCCGGGACAGCAACACCCGTGCCCCGTACGGAAGTTGGCGTACTCCCTGCGGTATGGGAACGCGAGGTGCCCCGGGCGCACTAGCGTGCGGCGGTGCGACAGGAGGCACCATGCGATCCATCAACGGCACCGGCCTGATCGTGGCCGGACTCGCCGCGACCCTGGCCGCGCTGCTCTTCCCCCTCTGGTCCTACGCGGACCGCTCGGGCACCGGCCTCGACGCCCTCAACTCCCAGACCGTGTCGACCCGGTTCGGACCGCTGTCCGCGCTCGACCGGGACTTCGTCACCAAGGTGCGGCTCGCGGGCCTGTGGGAGCTGCCCGCCGGACAGCAGGCGCAGGAGCGCGGCACCAGAGCCTCCGTGCGGCGCGCGGGCGGGCACCTCGTGACGGGCCACACGTTCCTGGACGCCCGGGTCCGCGAGGTCGCGGCCCGGCTGAATCTGGAGCTGCCCAACCAGCCCAACCCCCAGCAGCGGCAGTGGCTCGGCGAACTCGACGCGGCGCACGGGGACGCGTACGACGAGAAGTTCGCGAACATCCTGCGCGGCGCCCACGGCAAGGTCTTCTCCGTGGTGGCCCAGGTCCGCGCGACCACCCGCAACTCGCTGGTGCGGGAGCTCGCGGACGACGCCAACACCACCGTCCTCGACCACATCAAGGTCCTGGAGGCGACCGGGCTCGTCAACTTCGACGACCTGGCGCGGGACGCGGCGAGCGCCCCGCCCCCGGCCCCGGCGACCAGCACCCCGCCGCCACCGGGCCCGACCGACTCCCCCGCCCCGGCGACCCCGGCCACCCCCTCCCCGACCTACTCGCTGCCCCCGGCGGCGTCCCGCCCCAAGCCCTCGCACCCCGAGAAGCAGCAGAAGCAGAAGAAGCAGCAGCAGCAGCCACAGAAAAAGCAGAGAGAACAACAGGACGAGCAGAAGGGGCAGAAAGTACAGAAAGAGCAGCAGAAGCGGCACAAGGCGTCCACATCGTGAAAAGGATGTGGCGCGAACCCATCGCTCTCGCATAGAAACTCGCCATGTTCTGGGTCCCGTTCCTCCTGCTGGCCTGCGCCGTCACCGCGCTCTCCTGCGGCCGCCTGTGCCTGGCCGCGGCGCGCGCCGCCTCCGGCCACGCGGCCCCGTCCGGGGGGCGTGAACTCACGCTCCACGAGGCCGCGTTCCTGTCCGGCGGTCCCGCGCGCGTGGCCGACGTGACGCTGATATCGATGGCGCGCGGGCGGCGGCTGCTGCTCGCGCACACCGGCTGGGCGACCGTCGTCGACCCGGTCGGCGGGGACGACATGGAGCGCTCGGTGCTCGGCGCGATCGGCCCGGAGGGCCAGTCGCGGATAGCGCCGCTGCGCCGGGCCACGGCCACCGCCGACGCGGTGCGCGCCCTCTCCGACCGCCTCGTCGCGGCGGGCCTAGCGGTCCCGGACGGCGCCTGGTCGGACATCGCGGCCGGGGTGCGCCAGGTGCGCTCGGCGGCCGTGGCGGTGGCCGCGCTCGGGGCCGTCGCCACGCTGCTGCCGAGCCAGGACGCGGGCGGCAACGTCCCCGTCGCCCTCTGGTTCGCGCTGCCGCTGCTGCTCTGCCTGAGCTGCCTCGCCATCGCCCGCGTCGAGGTCCACCCGTACTCGCGCTGGGCCTCGCCCGCCGGGCAGCGCCTCCTCGCGGCGATCCCGGCGACCCGGGACAGCCTCCACGCGGTGGCCGTGCGCGGCGTCCGGGCCCTCGGCGACCCGGCGCTGCGGGCGGCCTTCGCGCACCGCGACGCGCCCCGGAGTCACTGAAAGGGTCATCGGCCGGAAAAGGAGCACTGACTGAAAGGGTCATTGAACCGACACCGGCAGGCCGGTGCTTTACATCGCCAACTACCGCACGAAGTATCCCCTTTGTTGCGAGTCGCTCCCGGTGACTCAGGCATGTCCGAACGAAGGGAAGCACAAGCGCGATGAGAGCAGCCGCCCGCTACACAGCCGCCGGATCCCTGGTCCTGACCGCACTCGTCGCCGCGCCCGCGGAGAGCGCGTCCGGCGCCCCGCCGTCGCCGGAGACCCACGGCACCGCGGTGGCCGCCGCCCGCGCCGAGGCCGCCGGGATCCACTGGGGCGCCTGCGCCAAGGAGGAGAGCCTGCCGCCGACCGTGCAGTGCGGCACCGTCTCGGTCCCCCTCGACTACGCCCACCCCGACGGGCGGCGCATCAACCTGACGGTGAGCCGGGCCAAGGCGACCGGCAAGGCCGAGGGCGGCGCGAAGGTGCGGCGGCAGGGCTCCTTCGTGTTCAACCCGGGCGGCCCCGGCGGCTCCGGCATGTACTTCCCGATGGTCGGCATGATGCCCGAGTGGAAGCGCATCGCGGCCGCGTACGACCTCGTGGGCTACGCCCCGCGCGGTGTGGGCCGCTCGGCGCCGCTGTCCTGCCAGGACCCGAAGCAGTACGCGAAGGCGCCCACGCAGGCGCCGAGCCACCCCGACGCCTCGTACAAGATGGAGCGCGTCGCCCAGGCGAAGTCCTACGCGCGCGGGTGTGCCCGGAACGCGGGCGACGCCCTGCGCCACTACACGTCGCTCAACAACGCCCGCGACCTCGACGTGCTGCGCGCGGCGCTGCACGAGAAGAAGCTGACCTTCATGGGCGCCTCCTACGGGACGTACTTCGGCGCCGTGTACGCGACGCTGTTCCCCTCCCATGTGCGCCGCATGGTCTTCGACTCGGCGGTCAACCCCGACCCGGACCAGATCTGGTACGACAACAACCTCGACCAGTCGGTGGCCTTCGAGCGCCGCTGGGCGGACTTCCGCGCGTGGGTGGCCAGGCACGACAAGACGTACCACCTGGGCACGACGCCCGACGAGGTCCTGGAGAGCTACGAGAAGGTGCGCGCCGAGCTCTCCCACAAGCCCGCGGGCGGCAAGGTCGGCCCCGGCCAGCTCCAGGCCGCGTATCTCCAGGCGGGCTACTACGACGACTACTGGCCCATGCGCGCGTACGCGCTGTCCGCGTACCTGAAGGGCAACCCCAAGCCGCTGGTCGAGCAGGCCGCGCCGGAGCCGCAGGCCGCCGCCGAGGAGGAGAACGGCAACGCGGTCTACACGGCCGTGGAGTGCAACGACGCGTCCTGGCCGACGGACTTCAAGGTGTGGGACCGCGACAACTCGCGCCTCTCGCGGGTCGCGCCGTTCGAGACCTGGGACAACGCCTGGATGAACCTGCCGTGCGCCTACTGGAAGGCTCCCCGGCAGCGCCCGGTCGACGTGCGCACCGAGCCCGGCGCGCTGCCCCCGACCCTGATCCTGGCCGCCGAGCGGGACGCGGCCACGCCGTACGAGGGCGCGCAGGAGCTGAACCGGCGGCTGCCGGGCTCGGTCCTGGTGACGGAGCAGGGCGCGGGCACGCACGGCATCGGCGGCGGCGCCAACTCCTGCATCAACGGGCACCTGGACGCCTACCTCCTGGAGGGGCGCCTGCCGGTGCGGCGGGCGGCGTGCGCCCCGCACCGGGAGCCCGAGCCGCTGTCGGGCGAGCGGGCGGCGGAGCTGCCGAAGGGCGTCTGAGCGCCCGAGCACACCGGCAACGATGAAGGCGGGCCCTGAGCGGGGCCCGCCTTCTCCGTTGTCCGCGTGTCCGCGTGTCCGCGTGTCCGCGCTTACGCGAGCGACGCCACCAGGTCCGCCACCGACTTGCGGCGGCCGGTGTAGAACGGCACCTCTTCACGGACGTGCATGCGGGCCTCGGAGCCGCGCAGGTGACGCATCAGGTCGACGATGCGGTACAGCTCGTCGGCCTCGAAGGCGAGCAGCCACTCGTAGTCGCCGAGGGAGAACGACGCGACCGTGTTGGCGCGCACGTCCGGGTAGCCGCGGGCCATCTTGCCGTGGTCGGCGAGCATGCGGCGGCGGTCCTCGTCGGGCAGCAGGTACCAGTCGTAGGAGCGCACGAAGGGGTAGACCGAGACGTAGTTGCGCGGCGTCTCGTCGGCCAGGAAGGCCGGGATGTGCGACTTGTTGAACTCGGCGGGGCGGTGCAGCGCCATGTTCGACCAGACCGGCTCCAGGGCGCGGCCGAGCTTGGTGCGGCGGAAGAGGTTGTACGCCTCCTGGAGCTCGTCCGCGGTCTCGGCGTGCCACCAGATCATGACGTCGGCGTCGGCGCGCAGACCCGACACGTCGTACGTGCCACGCACGGTGATGTCCTTGGCGGCGAGCTGGTCGAAGAGCTCCTGGACCTCGTCGGCGAAGCCGGTGCGGTCCTCGGGGAGCACGTCGCGCAGCTTGAAGACGGACCACAGCGTGTAGCGGATGACCTCGTTGAGGTCCTTGGCCTTCTTGCCGGCGTTCGGGGTCTTGGCGGGGGCGTCGTCAGTCATGCCGCTATTGTCCCGCGCCGCCGTGCAGACTCTGCACCGGGTTCTCGCTCAGCTGATCCATCCCGGCACGGTCGCCGCCCAGGTCATCCACGGCGGCGTAGGCCCCGGCGATGCAGGCCGGGATGCCCACCCCGTCGTACGCCGCTCCGCACACCGCGAGCCCCGGCACCTTGGCGACGTGCTCGCGGATGCGGGCCACGCGCGCGTGGTGGCCGACGGGGTACTGGGGCAGCCCGTCGGTCCAGCGGGTGACGCGGGCGGCGACGGGGGCGGCGTCCAGGCCGACCGCCGCGCGCAGGTCGTGCCGCGAGACGTCGACGAGCTCGGCGTCCTCGCGCTCCAGATCCTTGGTGTCCCCGTAGCGGCCCACCGAGGTGCGCAGGACGAGCAGGTCCGGGTCCTCGTCGGCGATCCAGCCCCACTTCTGGGAGGCGAAAGTGGACGCCTTGATGGTGTGCCCGTCGATGGGCGGGACGAGGAAACCGCTGCCTTCGGGGAGGGCGATGTCGACGCGACGGAAGGCGAGGGTCATCAAGGCCATGGAGGCGTACTCGACGGAGCGGAGCTCGGCGGCGGCCCCCGGTACGTCGTGCTCCAGAAGGCGGGCGGCGTGCGGGGCGGGCACGGCCAGGACGACGGCATCGGCCTCCAGGTCCCAGTCCTCGACGTACACCTCCCAGCCTTCCTCGACCTTGCGCAGCCCGTGGGCCTGACAGTTCAGCAGGATCTCCGCGCCCCGCGCGCGCAGCGACTCCGCGACCGCGAGCGGGAGTTGGCCGACGCCGCCCTCGATGCCCATGAAGACGGGCCCGGTCTGCTGGTTCTTCGCGGCGCGGGCCTGGATCTCGCGGACGCCCTCCGTGAGGGAGTCGTGGGTGCGGGCCGCTTCGAAGAGCTGGGGCACGGCCGAGCGCATCGAGATGCGGTACGCGTCCCCGGCGTAGACCCCGCCGAGGAGCGGCTCCACGAGCCGGTCGACGACCTCGCGGCCGAGGCGGGCGGCCACGTACTCGCCGACGGCGACGTCGTCGCCGACCTCGGTGGGCGGCAGGTCGCGGTCCCGCTCGATGCGGTGCAGGCCCTCGTCGGAGAGGACTCCGGAGAGGGCGGCGGCGTCGCCGGGCACGCCCATGACGTGACCCTTCGGCATGGGGCGCAGCGCGCCGCGGGTCCAGATCGCGGCGGTCGCGGTGGCCGGGGCCTGCAGCCGGTCGGCGAGACCCGCCTCGCGGGCCAGGGCCACCGCCTCGGGGCGGCGGGCCAGCATCGACTCGGCGCCCAGGTCGACCCGTACGCCCTCGATCTCGCCCGCGTGCAGCTTGCCGCCGAGCCGCCCCGACGCTTCCAGGACGGTCACCCGGGCCCCGGTGCCGAGCAATCGGTGCGCGGCGGCGAGACCGGCGATCCCGCCTCCGATGACGACGACGTGGGGCCGCCCCGCGGGGCTCGTACGAGTGTCCGTTTCGCGCATGCCTCCACTCTCTCAGACCGCGCACGGAGCGCCGACGAGTCCCGATCGTGACCCCATCGGAACCGCTCGGCGACCGCCGAACTGCCCTCCTCCGGCGTCAAAGGAGCAACCGGCAGCACCCACTTCACGACCTCGGGGAGTACGGCGAGATGCATGCGATGAGGATGAGGACGTCCAGGCACCGTTGTACCCGCTGGGGCGCGGGCATTCTGCTCGCCGCCGCGCTCGCCCTCACGGGGTGCAGCGGCACGAGCGGCGACGAGTCCGCGAAGGCCGACGGGGGCGGCAAGGCGGCGGCCCCGGAGGGCGGCGCGGCGGACCAGGACCAGAAGCAGGGGACGGGCGCGGCCGACGGGACGGGGGCGGACGGCGGCGCGGACAAGAGCCGTGTGCGCAAACCCCCGAAGGCGCTGGGCGCGCACGTCATCCGGACCGCGCACCTGACCGTGCGCGTCAAGGACGTCCCGAAGGCCCTGGACGAGGCGCGCACGGCGGCCGAGGGCGCGGGCGGCTTCGTGGGCGACGAGTCCACGGACCGCGACTCCCGCGGCCACGAGCGCTCCCGCGTCGTCCTGCGCGTGCCGCAGGACGCGTACAAGGAGGTCCTCGCCGACCTCCAGGGCACCGGGAAGCTCCTCAGCCGCACCGCGAAGGCGCAGGACGTCAGCGACCAGGTCGTGGACGTGGAGAGCCGCGTGAAGTCGCAGCGGGCGAGCGTCGCGCGGGTGCGGGAGCTGATGGACCGGGCCACCAAGCTGAGCGACGTGGTGTCCCTGGAGGGCGAGTTGAGCACCCGTCAGGCCGATCTGGAGGCGCTGCTCGCCCAGCGGGACTCGCTGAAGGACCGCACCACCATGGCCACGATCACGCTCACGCTGCGCGAGACGTCCGCACCGGCGGCCGAGACGAAGGACGACGACCCGACGTTCGTGGACGCGCTGTCGGGCGGCTGGGGCGCGTTCCTCGCGATGCTGCGCTGGCTGGCCGTGGCGCTCGGCGCGGTGCTGCCGTTCGCGGCGCTCGCGGCGCTCCTGGTGGTGGCGTGGCGGCGGTTCGCGGGCCCGCGCCTGACGCGCCGTCCGCAGCCCGCGGTGGCACCCGCCGGGGAAGCCCCGGACCCCAATGCGCCCGAAGCGCCCGCGACTTCACAGGCTCCGGAGAAGTGACTGTCGGTGCCGCGCCGTAGCGTGTCCTCATGAGCGCTGCACTGGAACGGTTGGTGGTCGTCGGTGGCGACGCGGCGGGGATGTCCGCCGCGTCCCAGGCCCGCAGGCTGAAGAGCCCCGAGGAGCTGGAGATCGTGGCGTTCGAGCGCGGGCACTTCAGCTCGTTCTCGGCCTGCGGCATCCCGTACTGGGTGGGGGGTGACGTCCCGGAGCGGGACCAGCTCATCGCGCGCACGCCCGAGGAGCACCGGGCCCGCGCCATCGACCTGCGGATGCGCACGGAGGTCGTGGAGCTCGACCCGGCCGGGCGCCGGGTGCGCAGCCGGGACCTGGAGACGGGCGCCGAAGAGTGGACGGCGTACGACAAGCTCGTCATCGCCACCGGCGCCCGCCCGATCCGCCCGCAGCTGCCCGGCATCGACGCCCCGGGCGTGCACGGCGTGCAGACCCTGGACGACGGCCAGGCGCTGCTCGACACCCTGTCCCGGACGACGGGCCGCCGCGCCGTGGTCGTCGGCGCGGGCTACATCGGCGTGGAGATGGCCGAGGCCCTGGTCAACCGCGGCTACGAGGTCACGGTCGTCAACCGCGGCGCGCAGCCGATGTCCACCCTCGACCCGGACATGGGACGCCTGGTCCACGAGGCGATGTCGGGCATGGGCATCGGGATGGTGAACGACGCCGAGGTGACGAAGATCCTCACCGGCGAGGACGGCCGCGTCCGCGCGGTGGCCACGGAGGACGCCGAGTACCCGGCGGACGTGGTGGTGCTCGGCATCGGCGTACGTCCCGAGACCGAGCTCGCGCGCGCGGCGGGCCTGCCCCTGGGGGAACACGGCGGTCTGCTCACGGACCTGGCGATGCGCGTGCGCGGCTTCGACGACGTCTGGGCGGGCGGCGACTGCGTGGAGGTGCTCGACCTGGTCTCGGGCCGCGAGCGCCACATCGCGCTCGGCACGCACGCGAACAAGCACGGCCAGATCATCGGCGCCAACGTGGGCGGCGACTACGCGACGTTCCCGGGCGTCGTGGGCACGGCGGTGAGCAAGGTCTGCGCCCTGGAGATCGCCCGCACCGGTCTGCGCGAGAGGGACGCGCACGCGGCGGGCCTGCGCTTCGAGAAGGTCACCATCGAGTCGACGAGCCGCGCCGGCTACTACCCGGGGGCGGCCCTGATGACGGTGAAGATGCTCGCCGAGCGCCGCACGGGACGGCTGCTCGGGGTGCAGATCGTGGGCCGCGAGGGGGCGGCGAAGCGGGTCGACATCGCGGCGGTGGCGCTGACGGCGCGCATGACGGTGGAGCAGATGACGGCCCTGGACCTCGGCTACGCACCGCCGTTCTCACCGGTGTGGGACCCGGTCCTGGTGGCCGCGCGCAAGGCGGCGTCGGCGGTGCGGGCGGCGGGCTCCTAGCCCGCCGCCCCGAACCGGGCCCCGGCTCAGCGCGCGGTGCGCGTGTGCACGTACTCCACGAGACGGGTCAGGGCGTCCGGGTCGGTGGTCGGCAGGACGCCGTGGCCGAGGTTGAAGACGTGTCCTTCGAGACCGGCGGCGGCGTCGAGCACCTCCTGGGCCTTCTCCTCGACGGCCCCGGGCGTGGAGAAGAGGACCGCCGGGTCGAGGTTGCCCTGCAGCGCCTTGCCGGGGCCGACGCGGCGGGCCGCCTCGTCCATGGGCACCCGCCAGTCCACGCCGACGACGTCCGCGCCCGCCTCGCCCATGAGCCCGAGCAGCTCACCGGTGCCGACGCCGAAGTGGATCCGCGGCACCCCGTACCCGGCCACGGCGTCGAACACCTTGGCCGATGCGGGCATGACGGACCGCCGGTAGTCGGCGGGAGCGAGGGCGCCCACCCACGAGTCGAAGAGCTGCACGGCGCTGGCGCCCGCCTCGATCTGCACCTTGAGGAAGGCGGCGGTGATCTCCGCGAGCCGGTCGAGCAGATCGGCCCAGAGCTGCGGGTCTCCGTACATCAGGGCCTTGGTGTGCTCGTGGTTACGGCTCGGACCGCCCTCGACGAGGTAGCTCGCGAGAGTGAAAGGCGCGCCCGCGAACCCGATGAGCGGCGTCGCCCCGAGCTCACCGGTGAGCATCCCGATGGCCTCGGTGACATAGGAGACGTCGTCCGGCGTGAGGTCCCGCAGCTGGGCGAGGTCGGCGCGCGAGCGGATCGGGTTGGCGACGACGGGGCCGACGCCCGGCTTGATGTCGAGGTCGATGCCGATGGCCTTCAGCGGGACGACGATGTCGCTGAAGTAGATCGCGGCGTCCACCTTGTGCCGCCGCACCGGCTGCAGCGTGATCTCCGTGACCAGCTCGGGCCGCATGCACGACTCCAGCATCGCGGTGCCCTCGCGGACCTTGCGGTACTCGGGAAGGGAGCGCCCTGCCTGCCGCATGAACCAGACCGGCGTGTGCGGCACGGGCTCGCGCCGGCACGCCTTGAGGAAGGCTGATTCCTTGACGTCGTGCGTCACTGCGTTCTGCGGGCCCGTCGGGCTGTTGGCGGTCACCCCGAAAGTCTGCCACGCCCTCCAGGTCCCCCCGCACGGGTGTCTCTCCCTGCACGAAGCCGCCGTTCCCCTTAATCTTCCCCGCATGGCTGCGGTTCTGGGACAACAGTCGGACGGCGCTGGCGAGATGGACGAGACGGAAGGGTCAGGGACGAAGGTGGCGGATTCGACTCCTGTGCCGTTTCGCGCTGCGGTCGACGCACTGCGCGGAGCGAGGCTGCGGCCGGAGATCGAGATCGATCCGACCCGCGCGCCCCAGCGGCTCGCCCCGCACGCGTACGCCTTGGAGGCGGCGGTCGTCGACGGCGACGAGGACCTCGCGGACGGCCGTCTGGTCCTGCTGCACGACCCGGCCGGGCACGACGCCTGGCGCGGCACCTTCCGCCTGGTGACCCTGGTGCGCGCGGAGCTGGAGCCGGAGATGGCCGCCGACCCGCTGCTCCCCGAGGTCTGCTGGTCCTGGCTGACCGGCGCCCTGCAGGCCCGCGGCCTGAGCTGCGGCGAGCCCAGCGGCACCGTCACGCGCGCGAGTTCGCACTACTTCGGCGGCATGAGCGAGCGGCCCCCCGCCTCCCAGATCGAGATCCGCGCGTCCTGGACCCCGCGCGAGGGCGCGGGCGGGGTGCCGGACACCGCCGCGCACCTCGCCGCCTGGTGCGACCTGCTCTGCCAGATCGCGGGCCTGCCGCCCGCGGGCCCGGCGGACGGCTCGGTGGTCTCGCTGCCCCAGCGCAGGGGCCCGCGCACCCCGTGACCGGGGGCGGGCGACTCGGTTCGATCTTCGGATGATCGATCACGCGTCCGAATCGCCCCAATTGTTACTCACCAAATCGTGATCATTCTCTAAAGGCGGACGCGTTTGGTGCCGAAGACGTCTGTGACCTTGAAAGCACGGTTCGTCCCGGCTTCATCCCCAGAGCCGGTCCCCGTCCCGCACCCCAGGAGGCCTGGTGTCCGTTCTCCTCGAGCAGCCCGCAAGCCTGGTCGCCTACCGCCCGAACAAGCCGACCGCCATGGTCGTCGTGGCCGACCCCCGCGTCCGTTCCACCGTCACCCGCCACCTGTGGGCGCTCGGTGTGCGCGACGTCATCGAGGCCTCGTCGATCGCGGAGGCTCGTCCCCGCATCGGCAACCCCCGTGACATCTGCGTCGCAGACGTCCACCTCCCCGACGGCTCCGGCCTGACCCTCCTCTCCGAAACCCGCGCCGCGGGCTGGCCCAACGGGCTCGCCCTCTCCGCCGCCGACGACATCGGCGCCGTGCGCAACGCCCTCGCGGGCGGCGTCAAGGGCTACGTCGTCACCGGCACCCGTACGAACGTCGGTCTCCCCACCCGCCCCGGCGCCGCCCCCATCGGCTCGGCCGCGGCCCGCATGCACCGCCGCCCCCCGGGTGCCCCGAGCCACCCGGGCGGCTACCGCGAGCTGTCGGGCCGTGAGGTCGAGGTGCTGCGCCTCGTCGCCGAGGGGCAGTCGAACAAGGCGATCGGCGTCTCCATGGGGCTCTCGGCCCTCACCGTGAAGAGCCACCTCGCCCGCATCGCGCGCAAGCTCGGCACGGGCGACCGGGCCGGGATGGTGGCGGTGGCGCTGCGCACCGGAATCATCCACTGACCGATTTACAGCCCTCGCGCGCCCGTCGACGGAACGTTCCGTCGACGGGCGCCGTGCATACACCTATACCCTTGACAGGTGACCGACGCCCAAGAGACCGCAGCAGACAGTTCACTGCGAACCACCGGAGGCGCTCCTCCGGACGACGACGGACTCGCTCCCGAAGCGGCGCCGATCCCGTTGCTCGAGCCTCGTGACGGCATCCCTCCGGTGATCGCGGACGACTCCGCGCTCGCCGAAGTGATCGCCGCCTTCGCCGCGGGCACGGGCCCCGTCGCCGTCGACGCCGAGCGTGCCTCCGGTTACCGCTACGGCCAGCGCGCCTATCTGGTGCAGCTGCGCCGCGAGGGAGCCGGCAGCGCGCTCATCGACCCCGTCGCCTGCCCCGACCTGTCCGGGCTCGGCGAGGCCATCGGCGGTGTGGAGTGGGTGCTGCACGCCGCCACCCAGGACCTGCCCTGCCTGCGCGAGATAGGCATGGTGCCGAGCCGGATCTTCGACACCGAGCTCGCCGGGCGCCTCGCCGGGTTCCCGCGGGTCGGCCTGGGCGCGATGGTCGAGAGCGTGCTCGGCTACGTACTGGAGAAGGGGCACTCCGCCGTCGACTGGTCGACCCGGCCGCTGCCCGAGCCCTGGCTGCGGTACGCGGCGCTCGACGTCGAGCTGCTCGTCGACCTGCGGGACGCCCTGGAGAAGGAGCTCGACCGGCAGGGCAAGCTCGACTGGGCGCTGCAGGAGTTCGACGCGATCGCCTCGGCGCCGCCCGCACCGCCCCGCAAGGACCCCTGGCGCCGCACCTCGGGCATGCACAAGGTCCGGCGGCGACGGCAGATGGCGGTCGTACGGGAGCTGTGGACCGCCCGGGACCGGGTCGCCCAGCGCCGGGACGTCTCGCCGGGCAAGGTGCTCAGCGACGGCGCGATCGTCGAGGCCGCGCTCTCGCTGCCGCCCAATGTGCACGCGCTCGCCGGGCTCTCCGGCTTCGGGCACCGCATGGGGCGCCGTCAGCTGGAGCAGTGGCAGGCCGCGGTGGACCGGGCCAAGGCGCTGCCCGACGCCGAACTCCCGCAGCCGGGGCAGGCGGTGAGCGGTCCGCCGCCGCCGCGGTCCTGGGCGGACCGCGACCCGGCGGCCGCGTCGCGCCTGTCGGCGGCGCGCGCGGCGGTCTCGTCGCTCGCCGAGCAGCTGAACATGCCGCAGGAGAACCTGATCACGCCGGACACGGTGCGGCGGGTGTGCTGGGAGCCGCCTTCTCCGGCGACGCCGGAGGCGGTGGCCGAGGCGCTCGCCGCGCACGGGGCACGGCGCTGGCAGATCGAGCAGGTCACGCCGGTCCTGACGGCCGCGCTGGGCTAGGTCCCGGCGGGGCCGGCGGGCGGGGCGGCCAAGTGTGACGTTCGCCTCTGGTGGGTGCCCCTTGGCCGTTTAGTTACCGACAAGTAGCATGACTCCAGGAAGCGCGCCGAAGGCGCAGCGCACCCGCACCCTGGAGGAGAGCCATCGTGCCTCGTACCGTCAGGGACGTCGTCTTCGTCGACGGCGTCCGCACCCCGTTCGGCAAGGCGGGCCCGAAGGGCATCTACCACGAGACCCGGGCCGACGACCTCGTCGTGAAGGCCATCCGGGAGCTGCTGCGCCGCAACCCGGACCTCGACCCGAAGCAGATCGACGAGGTCGCCATCGCCGCGACCACGCAGATCGGTGACCAGGGGCTGACCCTGGGCCGGACGGCGGGCATCCTCGCGGGCCTGCCGCAGTCCGTGCCGGGCTACTCCATCGACCGGATGTGCGCCGGCGCGCTGACCGCCGTGACGTCGACGGCCGGTTCGATCGCCTTCGGCGCGTACGACGCCGTCATCGCCGGTGGTGTCGAGCACATGGGCCGTCACCCCATGGGTGAGGGCGTCGACCCGAACCCGCGCTTCGTGAGCGAGAAGCTCGTCGACGAGTCCGCCCTGTTCATGGGCATGACCGCCGAGAACCTGCACGACCGCTACCCGAGCATCACCAAGCAGCGTGCCGACGAGTACGCGGTGCGCTCGCAGGAGAAGGCCGCGAAGGCGTACGCCAACGGCAAGATCCAGCAGGACCTGGTGCCGATCTCGATCCGCAACACCAACGCCGAGGTGGGCGAGACCGGTTGGGGCCTCGCGACGGCCGACGAGCCGATGCGGCCGGGGACCACGCTGGAGAGCCTCGCCGGGCTGAAGACGCCGTTCCGTACGCACGGGCGCGTCACCGCCGGCAACGCCGCCGGTCTCAACGACGGTGCCACCGCCTCGATCATCGCCTCCGAGGACTTCGCCCGCGAGAACAACCTCCCGGTGAAGATGCGGCTCGTGTCCTACGCCTTCGCCGGTGTGGAGCCCGAGGTCATGGGCTACGGCCCGATCCCCGCGACCGAGAAGGCGCTCGCCAAGGCGGGGCTCGGAATCGGGGACATCGGCCTCTTCGAGATCAATGAGGCGTTCGCGGTCCAGGTGCTCGCCTTCCTGGAGCACTACGGGATCGCCGACGACGACGCGCGCGTCAACCAGTACGGCGGCGCCATCGCGTTCGGCCACCCGCTGGCGTCCTCCGGTGTGCGCCTGATGACGCAGCTGGCGCGGCAGTTCGAGGAGCAGCCCGAGGTCCGCTACGGCCTCACCACCATGTGCGTCGGCTTCGGCATGGGCGCGACGGTCATCTGGGAGAACCCGCACCACAAGGACGCCGGAGGCGACAAGTGAGCACCACCACCACTGAGCTCCTCAAGGGCGCCGCAGAGCTGTTCCCCGACGAGGTCGTGACGTCCGCTCAGGTACGCCACCTCGACCTGCCGTACGGGGCGGGCCGGTTCGCGCTCATCACGCTTGACAACGGCTTCGACCACACCAAGCCCACCACCTTCGGCCCCGGCTCGCTCGCGAACCTGAACGCCGCGATCGACCAGGTCGAGAAGGAGGCGGCCGAGGGCACCATCGTCGGTGTCGGCATCACCGGCAAGCCCTTCATCTTCGCCGTCGGCGCCGACCTCAAGGGCGTCGAGATCCTCAAGAAGCACGAGGACGCGCTGGCCATCGGCAAGGGCGGGCACGACGTCTTCAAGCGGCTCTCCGGCCTGGCCGTGCCGACCTTCGCCTACTACAACGGTGCCGCCATGGGCGGTGGCGTCGAGGTCGGGCTGCACTGCTCGTACCGGACGGTGTCGAAGGCGCTGCCCGCGTTCTCGCTGCCCGAGGTCTTCCTCGGTCTCGTTCCGGGCTGGGGCGGCTGCGCGCTGCTGCCGAACCTGATCGGCGCGGACCGAGCGGTTTCGGTCATCATTGAGAACTCGCTCAACCAGAACCGTCAGCTCAAGGGCAAGCAGGTCTTCGAACTCGGCATCGCCGACGCGATCTTCGAGGGCGCGGACTTCCTGGAGCAGTCGCTGAACTGGACCGCGACCGTCCTCAACGGCTCCGTCACCGTGGAGCGTCCCGAGGTCGACCGCGGTGAGGCGTGGGACGCCGCCGTCGCGCGCGGCAAGGCCATCGCCGACTCGAAGGTGCACGGCGCGGCCCCGGCCGCCTACCGCGCGCTCGACATCATCGCGGCGGCCAAGGACGGCGACCTGGAGGCCGGGTTCGCGGCCGAGGACACGGCGCTCGCCGACCTCATCATGGGCGGCGAACTCCGCGCCGGCATCTACTCGTTCAACCTGGTCCAGAAGCGCGCCAAGCGCCCGGCCGGTGCGCCGAGCAAGGACCTGGCGCGCCCGGTCACGAAGGTCGGCGTCGTCGGCGCCGGTCTGATGGCCTCGCAGCTGGCCCTCCTCTTCCTGCGCCGCCTGGAGGTCCCGGTCGTCCTCACGGACATCGACCAGGCCCGCGTGGACAAGGGCGTCGGCTACGTCCACGAGGAGATCGACAAGCTCCTGCTCAAGGGGCGCGTCAACCAGGACAAGGCCAACCGCCTGAAGGCGCTGGTCACCGGTGTCCTCGACAAGGCCGAGGGCTTCTCGGACGCGGACTTCATCATCGAGGCCGTCTTCGAGGAGATCGGCGTCAAGCAGCAGGTGTTCGCGGAGGTCGAGGCCGTCGCCCCGGCGCACGCGATCCTCGCCACCAACACCTCCTCGCTGTCGGTGACCGAGATGGCGTCCAAGCTGAAGCACCCGGAGCGGGTCGTCGGCTTCCACTTCTTCAACCCGGTCGCGATCCTGCCGCTCCTGGAGATCGTGCGCGGCGAGCAGACCGACGAGGCGTCCCTCGCCACGGCGTTCGGCGTCGCCAAGAAGCTGAAGAAGACGGCCGTGCTCGTGAAGGACGCCCCGGCGTTCGTCGTGAACCGCATCCTCACCCGCTTCATGGGCGAGATCCAGAACGTCATCGACGAGGGCACCCCGGTCGAGGTCGCCGAGAAGGCCGTCGAGCCGCTCGGTCTGCCGATGTCGCCGCTGGTGCTGCTCGAGCTGGTCGGCCCGGCCATCGGCCTGCACGTCTCGGAGACGCTGCACGGCGCCTTCCCGGACCGCTTCAAGGTCTCCCCGAACCTGAAGGCGGTCGTGGAGGCGGGCAAGCGCGGCTTCTACGTCTACGACAGCGGCAAGCCGGAGCTGGACCCGGAGGTCGCCGCCCTCCTCAAGCAGGGCGACACCGTCCTGACCGAGGAGCAGACCCGCGACCGCGTCCTGGACGCCGTCGCCCAGGAGATCGGGCTCATGCTGGAGGAGGGTGTCGTCGCCGAGGCGCAGGACATCGACCTCTGCCTGATCACCGGTGCGGGCTGGCCCTTCCACCTGGGCGGCGTGACGCCGTACCTGGACCGGGCGGGCGTGTCCGAGCGGGTCAACGGGAAGCGGTTCCTGGCGCAGGGCGTGGCGAGCGTCCCGGCGTAACGCTTCCTCACCCCGCAGCAGTACGAACGTTGCCCGGCACACCAACTGGTGTGCCGGGCAACGGCGTTGAGGAAGCTTTCGGCCGTCGGCTCACGCCAGCGCGGACGCCTCCGCCTCGGCCAGCGGGAGGCGGGCGTCGGCGCGCGGGTCGTACACGAAGCGCCGCACCCGGAAGCCCTCGGCCTCCTCCACGCCGGACTGGAAGCCCCGCACCCGCATGAGCGCGTCCACGGCCCGCAGGTCCACCTTGCGGCTCCCGGAGACCTGCGAGGCGTGCGCGCGCAGGGACTGGAGCTTCGTCTCGGCGCAGCCGCTCACGTCTATGTAGAGCTGCGGCTGGAAGTTCACGGACGAGGGCGACTCGAAGAAGAGCAGCCGCTCCGCGTGGCGGGCCGCCGAGGAGGCCGCGCGCGAGGCGGCCCGGTGGTCCTGGTGGGTGTCGTCGGGGCCGTGCGTGTAGACGGTGGTCGCGCCGGTCTCCTTGAGGACGCCCTCGATCGTACGGATGGTCTCCAGGCCGTCGCCCAGCTCACCGTCGCGGAAGCCGCCCCAGCGCACCTCGGCGCCGATCCGGCGGGCCGCCCGGTCCTGCTCGGTGCGGCGCAGCTGGGCTCCGGCTCCGGGGCCGTTGCAGCCGTCGGTGAGGATCAGCATGACGACGCGGTCGCCCGCGAGGACGTGGGCGCGCAGGGTGGCGGCGCAGCCGAGCTCGATGTCGTCGGGATGGGCGCCGACGGCGAGAACGGTGCGGCCGCTGCGCGCGGGAGCCGGCGGATCGCGGTCGATCTCCGGCGCGTCCACGCTGTACAACATTCCGTCCATCTCCCCGGTGCTGTCGCCGATTTCCCCGACTTCTCCGACTTCACTGAAAAACATCAGGCTTTACCTTACACAGCGCATTGAAAGGGTTCGGAGTCGAAAGGCTCAGGCGATTCGGGACCAAAGTCCCGGCACCTTTTCCAACTCCCCTTGCTATTTCCGGGAATTGCCGTATCGAATTCTCCGGCGTTTTCTGCATCACGTCTCGGTGAGCGCGAGGGCCGTGGCCACTTCGCGTTCGGTCGTCTCGCCGCCCCATTCGCCCGTCGGCCGGTTGGCGAGCCCGCCGCCGACCGCCATCGTGGTGGAGCCGCCGCCGTCCAGGGCGAGCGCGTCCGAGGCGCCCAACCAGCGCAGGACACCCGCGAGTTCATGGAGCGTCGCGCCGACGGAATGATCGGGGCTCCGCCCGTCGACGACCGCCAGGAGGAGCCGCCCGTCGGGTGCCGTGCCCACGGCGGTGCGCGGCAGGCGCTCGGTGAGCACCGTCGAGGGGCCGCCGGTGGCGGGGTCGACCATGCCGTTGGCGCGGGTGTTGAGCCAGGTCTCGCCGTGCCGCAGGAGCGCCGGACCGCCCGCCACCGCCGAGGTGTCCGGACCGTCCGCGCGGGCGCCCTCGGCGTCGCGTACCTCCGTGGTCACGGTGAGCCGCCGACCGGTCGTGGCGTGGTCGCGCAGCCAGTGGGCGGCGGTGCCGATGCCGTGCAGGACACGGCCGCCTGCGGGCACTTCGCCGCCCGCCGGGGAGCGCAGTTCGCGCACGGTGCCGTCGGGGCCGAGGACCGCCTCCACGGCGCCGTCCGCGACGCGTGGGGTGCGCGTGCCCCAGCCCTCGTCGAAGAGGACCAGGTCGTCGGGGTCCGTGCAGAGCACGAAGTTCTGCGGCAGCCTCGCATCGGCGCCCTCGACCGGGGAGCGGCCGCCGGTGCCGCCGCAGCCGAGGATCCGGCCCGGCACGCGGTTGATCCCGCCGACCGCCCGCCGCTGCCCGTCCGGCGTGAACACGGCGCATTCGGTGCGGAGTTCGGCGATCCGGGTGTCCGCCGGGCCGGCGCCGAACAGTGCGGCCGTCCTGCCGTTGTTCGCCTCGCTGAGCACGTGGCCGCGGTCCATGAGGATGCCGAGCGGATCGCCCTCGTACCCGCCGAACTGCGCGTTCGTGCGGATGTCGAAGTACGCGGCGTTCACGGCGGCGAGCGCGTCGTGTTCGCGGGCCAGCTCCCGGACCGTCCGGGCAACGGCCATGTTCCCGCTGGTGAGGTTGCGGGCCCGGACCTGCGCCCAGGGCTGTGCCTCGACGACGTACAGGCTCCAGGGCCCGGTCGAGGGAGTGCCCACGGCCGCGCTGTGCGTCACCTCGCCCGCGGCGCCCGTCGACTCCAGGCGGCGCAGCGCCCGTTCGGCGTCGGCGCGGGCCGCGTAGGAGCCCGACCAGACGTCGTACCCGGCGGTCCCGCCGCGCGCGTCGGCGGACTCCGGCGCCGCGCGTTCCCGTACGCGGGCGGGGAAGCCCTGCCGGTGCAGTCCGGCCGCCGTGGCGTCGGCGGCGTCCCGGTCCGGGGCGAGCACGGCGTCCCCGGTGTGCACGGCGACCGTCCAGTGACCGGAGGCGTGACCGCGCGTGAAGGAGCGCAGGACGACGCCGGGCGCGACCTCCCGGACCGGTCCCTCGCGGGTGGTGAGGCCCGCGGGTCCCAGCGGCAGCTCCCCCGCGGGCGGCGGCAGCCAGCGGCCTCCGCGCAGCAGCAGCGGCGTCACCGCCGCACCGAGCCCGAGAGCCTTGAGCACCCGTCGGCGGGCCACCCCCGTCACGCGGCCCGGGTCAGCCGGGAGATGGCCCGGGTGGCGCGGGCGCAGTTGCCGCGGTCCTGGTAGGCGAAGACCTCCTGGGCGCGGCGGGCGTACTCGGGCTCCCGGACGCAGCCGGAGTCGAGGTAGCGGATCACCTCGGTGACGACCTCGTCGACGGTGCCGCACACCGGCCCGAAGCCGTCGCGCTGGGCATCGAACCAGCTCCTGCGGGAGTGCTCGCCCCAGTACTCGTCGGGGTCGAACTGGGCGTGCACGAGCGGCGTTCCGAGGTAGGCCACGTCGAACATCACCGAGGACCAGTCCGTGACGAACAGGTCGCAGCCGCGCAGCGCGTCCTGCACGCCCACCTCCCGCTGGTCCAGGCGGCGCACCCGGCCCTGCTCGGGCAGCACGCCGTCGACCATGTCCCGCATCTCGTAGTGCGGCAGGAACTCGAAGACGTAGTCGTGCCGTTCCAGGGCCGCGTGCAGCCTCGGGTCGTGCAGCAGACCCACCAGGAACTCCCGGTAGTTCGACGCCTCGAAGCGGGCGCGTGCCGCGGCCACGTCGTCGGCGCCGTCCTTCAGGTACGAGGGCGCCGCGAGGTAGCTGCGCCAGGTCGGCATGAACAGGATCTTGCGGTGGCCCCGGTCGGGCTGGAGCGCGTCGAAGCGGGGCAGGCCGAGGACCTGCACCTGGTCCTTGTAGTCCATGTACTCGGAGAAGAAGCGGCCCTCCTCGGGGCTGCTGGCCAGGGCCAGGTCGACGCCGGTGCGGTTGCGGTGCAGGCCCTTGCTGGCGTCCTCATTGAGCACGCCGTGCTGGAGGAAGACGCGGCGGGCGCCGACCCGCCAGCTCAGGTGCTTCAGGTAGGAGGTGCGGTCCCAGTCGTCCGGGATCATGTAGGCGTCGATGTCGTACGCGTTGATGAGCACGCTCGCGTGCAGCATCAGGAGCTTGTGCTTCCAGGAGCTGTGCGCGACGACGTGGCCGAGCTTCTTCAGCTTGGCGCGGTCGGGGCTGTCCTTGTCGATGACGTAGTAGGCGCCGCGGCGCTTCTCGACCTGGCGGGCGTAGCGGAACAGGTGCCAGCCGTTGTCCTGCGCGGTGTCCTTGCGCTCGCCGAACAGCCAGACCTCGCGGCGCGCGAACAGCGGCCGGGTGGCGAGCCGGATCAGGCGGGCCCGCCAGAACGGGGCCCTGCGCCTGCGCTGGTCGCGGTCCATGGAGCGGATGAGGGCGCGCCATGCCTTGCGGCTGGCGGGGGTGGTGGCGTCGCGGACCACGAGGGCCGCGTGGTTCTTGCCGCGGACCACGGGCAGCACCCGGCGGTCGGCGACGCGCATGCTGCGGGCGCCGCGCAGCAGCGCCGTGGTGGTCATGCACGGGCGGGAGACGTCACGGCCCTCGGTGCAGAAGACGAGCTTGAGCGGGAACTCCCCGTCCTTGAACTCGCCGACGGGGACGACCGCTTCGAAGCCGCCCCACTCCAGGTCCTCGCGGGTGGCCTTCAGGTCACCACGGCGCACCACCGAGGCGGGGACCGTGCGGCCGCTGTTCTCGATCCACATCTTGAGCCGGTTGTGCAGGGGCCGGTTCAGCGGCAGCCCGTTGACCGCGAAGCGCCCGGAGACCACCAGGCCGCCCGCGGCCTTCACCGCCCGCACCCGCTCCAGGTGCACATGCGCGGCCGTGACCTTGGTGAGCGGCAGCAGCTCGCCGGGGACCTGGACGTCCAGGTACAGGTCGGTGCCGCGCCCGTACACGCCGCGGATCACCTCTCCCGGGCGCGCGAAGAGTTCGAAGGAATTCAGGTACAGGGCGAGGAAGGGCACCCGGTGGCGGGTGTCGATGGTGGACCGCATGATCGTGTCCGGCGTCATCCGGGCGTAGAGGTTCCGGCACCGCTGGAAGAGCTGCCACAGCTCCTCTTCGGTCATGACGTCGGGGGCGCGCAGCGCGAAGCCCTGGTAGGTGCGGACGAGGAAGCGGTCCGCGACCTCCTGGCGGTGCCCGGAGAGCCGGGGCCGCAGGGCCAGCACGTGCTCCTCCAGGGCGAGGTGGTCCCAGTAGTTCTCCGTGCGGTTCCACAGCTGGTCCATGGTGGAGTCGCCGGTGGCCCGCTTCCGGTACTGGTACACCGTCTCGGGCACCACGGCGATCCGGTCGGCGAGCAGCATCGAGGGCACCACGAAGAAGGCGTCCTCGAAGTGCACGCCCTCCTGGAAGCGCAGGTTGTTGCGCCGGACGAAGTCGAGATCGAACAGCTTGTGGGCGGGACCGGCGGCATAGATCATGTCCGGGATGTTCTCCATGCCCGGGTAGACCTGGGGGCCGCTCCCGAAGTACTTGAGCCAGGGCCACTCCGTCGGCACGGGGAAGGTCTCCATCCGGCCGATGGTGAGCGGCACGCGCTCCTTGGTCGCCGTGCGCCACAGCGTCTCGATCGCCGTCTCCGGAAGGATGTCGTCGGAGTCGCAGAAGGCCACGTAGCGGGCGCTCGCCAGGTCCATGCCCGCGTTCCGGGCGCCGCCCGCCTTTCCGTACGGATAGGTGTACGCCCACACGTTCAGGTGCTGCTCGGCGAAGGCCGCGGCGATGTGCGGCGAGCTGTCGCTGCTGCCGTTGTCGACGAGGATGATCTGGCAGCGGTCGAACATCGTCTGCGCGGCGAGGGAGTCGAGGCTCTCCTGTAGGTATCCCTCGACGTTGAAGATGGGGACGACTATCGCGACGTCGTAGACGGGCTCGTACATTCTCGGCTCCTGCTTCTGTTCTCTGAATCCTGCTGACTGCTCCATTTCTGGAGGGAATTCACGGATTTCACGGATGTCATACGGTGGCGAAGGCGCTCGCCGTGGTGAGGACGGCGCCCTTGCCGTCCCCGTGGACGCGGGCCTGCCGGCCGCCCGCGGTGACGGGCCCGTCCCGGTCGACCTGGGGCGCGGCCGTGCAGGGCCGGGAGACGTCGCGGCCCGCCGTGCACACCACGACCCGCAGCGGGAACGTCCCCTCGCGCATCCCCTCCAGGTCCACCACCGCGGAGAACCCCACCGCCGTGTGCTCGGCGGCGAGCCCCTCGGGCCGCCCCAGGTTGCGGGCGTCGAAGGTCCTGCCGCTGCGTTCGGGCCACAACTTCAGTTCCACACCGTCGAGTTGGGCCTGCGGCAGCCCGCTGATGTCGACGGTGCCGCGCACCTCGACACCGCCCGGCACCGGGGTGAGCCGCTCGACGCGGGCGAGCACCCCGCTGACCTTCGTCAGGGGCAGCGACCACGCCCCCGCCCCGTACTCCAGGTACAGGTCACTCTGGCGCCCGAAGACGCCGCGGACCGCGTTCTCGGGGCGGGCGAACAGCTCGAAGTCGCCGGCGCACAGGGCGAGGTAGGGCAGGCGGTGGCGGGTGTTGTGGGTGGCGCGGGCGAGCTGTTCGGGCGTGATGCCCCGGTACACGGCGCGGCTCCGCTCGAAGTAGACGCGCAGCGCCTCCTCGTCCAGGATCCGCGGGGCGCGCAGCAGGAAGCCCTGCATGGCGGCGACCAGCCACCGCTCCAGGGTCTCCTGGTGGTACGGGGACAACTGCGGGCGCAGCGCGGCGAGTTGCTCGACGAGCAGGAGGTGGTCCCAGTAGTTCTGCGGGTGCTGCCACTGGGTGTCGGTGATCGAGGTGCCGTCGCCGCGCACCCGGTACTCGTAGACGAGGGCGTCGACGAGCGCGATGCGGCGCGAGAACAGCAGCGCGGGCAGCGCCACGAAGGCGTCCTCGAAGTGCACGTCCTCGGCGAAGCGGATGGAGCAGGAGCGCAGGAACTCCAGGTCGAACATCTTGTTCCAGCAGGCCGCCGAGTGGATGAGGTCGGGCACGTCGGCGACGTTGGTGACGACCCTGTTGCCGGCGCCGAAGCTCTTCTGCCAGGCCCAGGAGGCCGCCTGCGGGAACCTCTTGGCACGCCCCACCGCGACCGTGGCGCCGGTCTTCACCAGCTCGCTCCACAGGAGTTCGAGGGCGTCGGCGGGGGCCACGTCGTCGGCGTCCCAGAAGGCGATGTGGCGGGTGTCGGCCAGGTCCATGCCCGCGTTGCGCGCACCGCCCGCACGGCCCCGCGGCCAGGAGATCAGGTCCACGTTCGGGTAGCGCGCGGCGAAGCCCTGGGCGATCTCGACGGAGCGGTCCGCGCTGCCGTTGTCGACGAGCACGACCCGGGTGCGCTCGAACATCGTCTGCGCGGCGAGGGAGCCGAGGCACTCGCGGAGGTACTTCTCCACGTTGAGGACGGGGACGACGACGGTGACGTCGTACGGCTTGGTGGTGGCGTGCGGCATGTGGCTTCCCGTGGCGGTCATGGAGGGCGGCTCAGGTGTGGGCGAGTTCGGCGATGGCGGCGGCTGCCCGGGAGCAGTTGTCTCGGTCCTGGAAGGCGAAGAACTCCTGGGCGCGGCGGGTGTACTCGGGCTCGCGCACGCAGCCGTTCTCCAGGTAGCGGACGAGCTCGTCGACCACCTCGTCGACCGTGGCGCACACGGGTCCGAAGCCGTCCCTGCGCGCGTCGAACCAGCCCTTGCGGTAGTGGCCCGCCCCGTACTCGTCGGGGTCGAACTGGGCGTGCACCAGCGGCGTGCCGAGGTAGGCGACGTCGAAGGCGGTGGACGACCAGTCGGTGACGAACAGGTCGCAGCGGCGCAGCGCGTCCTGCACCCCGGTCTCGCGCTGGTCGAGCAGGACCACGCGGTCGTCGGCGGGCAGCACGTCGCGGGCGGTGTCCCGCATCTCGTAGTGCGGCAGGAACTCCAGGACGTAGTCGTGCAGGCGCAGCGCCGCGCGCAGCCGCGCGTCGTGCAGGAGGCGGATGAGGAACTCCCGGTACGTGGAGGAGGCGAAGCTCTCCCGGGCGGCCGCCGCCGACGCGGCGCGCTCCCCGGGCCGCTGGTAGGAGGGCGCGGTCAGATAGGCGCGCCAGGTCGGCATGAACAGGACCGTCCGGTGGCCCGGCTCGCGGCGCAGCGCGTCGAAGCGCGGGAAGCCGAGGACCTTCACCTCGTCCCGGTAGGCGAGGTGCTCGCTCAGATAGCGGGCCTCGCGGTCGCCGGCCGCGAGCACCAGGTCGAGGCCGGTGCGGTTGCGGTGCAGGCCGCGGCTGACGTCCTTGTCGGTGACCCCGTGCTGCAGGAACACCCGCCGTGCCCCCACCCGCCAGTTGAGGTGTTTCAGGTACGAGGTGCGGTCCCAGCCGTCGGGGAGCATGTAGGCGTCGATGTCGTACGCGTTGACGAGGACCGTGGCGTGCAGCATCAGGAGCTTGTGCTTCCAGGAGCTGTGCGCGACGACGTGCCCGAGCCCCTTGAGGCGGGCCCGGTCGGGGCTGTCCGCGCGGATCACGTAGTAGGCGCCGCGGCGGCGCTCGACGGCGCGGACGTGCCGGAACAGGTGCCAGCTGTTGTCCTGCGCGGTGTCGGGCCGCTCGCCGAACAGCCAGATGTCGCGGCGCGCGAACAGCGGCAGCGTGGCGAGGCGGACGAGGCGGGCCCGCCAGAAGGAGCGGCGTCGCACGGCCTGCTTGGCGTCCTTGGCGAGCAGCATGCGCCAGGACCGCAGCCGCCGGGGCAGCGTGCCCTCGGCGACCGTCACGAGGACCGCCCGGTTGCCGCCGCGCCAGTGCGGCAGGACCCGGGTGCGGCCGTCGGACAGGGCGCGGGCGCCGCGCAGGAATCCGGCGTCCACCCGGCACTCGGCGCTCACCCGGCCGCCGTGGCCGCCGTCCGCCTGGCCGCCGTCGAGGTCGAGCACGAGCCGCACGTCGTGGGCGCCGGGGCGCAGCGCGTCGAGGGGCACGCGTGCCGTGAAGCCCGCCCACTCCAGGTCGGCGCGGCGCGCGGCGAGGTCACGGCGGCGCACCTGGCGGGCGGGCACGGTGAGGCGGCAGCCCCGTACGCGTACGGACAGGCGGCCCGGCAGCTCGGCGGTGACGGGGAGGCCGGGCAGCTCGAAGCGGCCCGCGAGCTCGATGTCGCCGGTGCCCTTGACCCGCCGTACGCACTCCAAGTGGGCTTCCAGAGCGGAGAGTTCGGCGAGCGGGCGCAGCGCCTCCGGCATCTCGCGGACGGTCTGGAGGTAGAGGCGGCCGCCCTCGGCGCGCGGGCCGCACAGGGCCGCCTGCGGGTCGGCGAAGAGCGTGAAGTCGCCGGCGAGGAAGGCGAGATAGGCCACGCGGTGCCTACTGTCGGCGGTGCTCGCCACGATCGTCGCCGGGTCCACGCCCGCGTACACCGCCCGGCAGCGCGCGAAGAGCTCGCGCAGCTCCGCCTCGCCGAAGAGGCCGGGCGCGCGCAGCGCGAAGCCCTGGTAGCTGCGGACCAGGAAGCGGTCGAGGACCTCCTGCCGGTGGGCGGGCAGCCGCGGCCGCATGCGCCGCAGATACTCCTCCAGGGCCAGGTGGTCGTGGTAGTTGCGCGGGCGCGTCCACAGGGAGTCCATCGTGGAGTCGGCGGCGGCGCGCTTGCGGTAGCGGTAGACGCAGGCGTCGACGAGGGTGAGACGGTCGGCGAGGAGCAGCGCGGGCACCGCGAAGTACGCGTCCTCGAAGTGGGTGTCCTCGGCGAAGGCGATGCGGTGGGCGCGGACGTGGTCGAGGGCGAAGAGCTTGTTGCAGGCGCTCGCGCTGTGCACCAGCTCGGGCAGCTCGGCGAGGTCGGTGACGGTGCGGTCGCCGTGCCCGAAGTACGCGCGCCAGGCCCAGTTGGTCCTCTTCGGGAACGTCTCCATGGCGCCGACGACGACCTGCGCCCGCGTCTCGACGGCCGCCTTCCACATCCGCTCGACCGCCCCCGGCGGCAGCACGTCGTCGGCGTCGCAGAAGGTCACGTAGGGGGCGGTGGCCCGCTCCAGGCCCGCGTTGCGCGCCGCGCCCGCACCGCCGCCGCGCCGGTAGAGGACCTCGACGTTCGCGCGGGACGCGGCGAACTCCTGGCAGATCTTGTACGAGCGGTCCCGGCTGCCGTTGTCGACCAGGAACACCTGGATGCGGCCGAACATCGTCTGCGCCGCGAGCGAGTCCAGGCACTCCTGGAGGTACGGCTCGACGTCGTGCACGGGCACGACGAGCGTCACCCGGTAAGGGGACGGCCCGGCGGCGGAGAGGGGCACGGACATGGGCTGTGTCACTTCTCGAACGAGCTGGGGACGGGGAAGTAGCCCTCGAGGAACTGCCGCAGCATCGCCGTCTGCTGCTCCCGGCGCGCGCGTCCTGCCCCGGACTCCGTGCCGGTGTCGTTCAGGCAGAAGACGTCCTTGTCGCGGCGGGCGAGCATGCTGGTGAGCCGCCGCGGGGTGTTGCGGTGCGCCAGGTCGGCGTAGGCGTAGTCGAGTTCGCCCGGGACGCAGTGGCCCGCGAAGTAGCCGTAGTACTGGTGCAGGGACGAGGTCACCGAGACGTCGCCGGGGTGGCGGAAGCGGTGGCTCGCGGTCTCGGCGTGCGCGCCCGGGTAGCGGTCCTCCAGCTCCTGCAGGACGCTGCGGCGCAGCGGGTGCGGGGTGTGCTTCATCTTCTGGGTGAGGACCCGGCCGAAGGACTCGGCGATCAGCTGCCGGTTGTTCTTGCCCGCGGCGACCACCGGGGAGTCCGCGACGCTCGGGGTGCCCATGTCGACCAGCGAGGGCGAGCGGAAGAACTTGGCGACGCCGTTGGCGTGGAAGAAGGTCTGCGGGGTCAGCGCCGCGCCCAGGAACACGTCGTCGTTCATGTAGAGGAAGTGCTCGCTGAGGCCCGGTATGCGGTGCAGCTGGCTCTCGATGGCGTGCGAGTTGAAGGTCGGCAGACAGCCGGGGTCGCCGAAGATCTCGGTGTGGTCGACGACGGTGACCCGCGGGTTCGACAGGTCGAGCCAGTCGGGCACCTGGCGGTCGGTGACCAGGAACACCCGGCGCACCCAGGGCGCGTACATGTCGAGGGAGCGCAGCGAGTAGCGCAGCTCGTCGCGGTTCTCGTAGCGGGCGTCGCTGGCGGCGTGCGCGTTGACCTCGCGCGCGCCCGAGACCTGCGCGAGCGTCGCGTCCCTGCGCGCCCGCCACTGGGCGTCGTCGCCGTCGACCCAGGTGTAGACGACGTCGATGGGGAAGAGCACGTCGTCGACGAAGTACGCGGCGAACTGGGCGCGCGTCGGCTCCTGCGGCAGCACGGGCCGGTGCACCGAGGCGAGCGGGCAGAACAGCTCGCCGGGCACGATGACGGTGGCGTCGTGGCGGGGCAGGCGCTGGGTGACGGTGTTGCGGCGGGGCGCGGCCAGCTCGTCGCGGCGCACCTCCCAGAACTCGATCTCGCAGCCGAACGCGTCGCCGAAGACCGGTCCGCCCCGGCTCGTGGTGACGTACCAGACGAGGCGCACCACCCCGGCGTCCCGGAACCGCTTGGCGGACGCCGCGCGCCCCAGGGGCAGCAACGGCCGTGCCGAGCCGGTGAGTTCGTCGATGACGCGGGCGTAGCCGGGCAGCTTGCGGGCCAGCTCGGCGAGGGCCTTCAGGACCCGGCCGCGGTGCTCGGCGGAGACGCCGAGGACGGTGCGGGACGGCGAGGAGCCGCGGACGGTGAAGAACTCGACGCCCGCGGCGCCGAGCGCGCGCCGGGCGAGGTCGCCGTTGTACTGCCGTACGGAAAGGGGCGTGGCCGCCGGGTCGACGCGCGCCACCCGGACCTGCCCGGCGGCGCGCACCGCGGTCCAGGTGCCCCGGGCCCAGCGCCGCTCGCGCAGCCCCAGGAGCGCGCGGCAGGCGGCCTCGCGGCCGACCCCGGAGCGGACGGCGGCCATGCGCAGCAGCATGCGGTTGCGGGTCTCGGGCTGTACGGCCGCCGCGATGAACCGGCGCAGCGCCACGGGGGCGACGCGACGGTACGTCCGCACCAGACGGGAACCCTCTGCCCGGGTCACCACGCTCATGGTCGATGGCTGCGTCACCGTCACGGCCTGCGCACTGCCTTCCCCGTCCGTGCCTCTGCTTTTAAGAATTCGATGAGAAGCCTAAACCGGCGATTTCATGATCACTGAGGACTTTTGGACAGATAGTCGGGACTTTCGTCCCAGAACGCATTGCGCCGCGACACCGTCGAATTGAACGGGGAGTCGTATGACTTCCCTTGATCACGTTCCTGGAGCCCTCACGACTTCAGGTACACGAAAAGCGGAAAGCAGAAGACAGAAACCCATGGCCAGGAAACCCCGCGGACGGAAGATCCGCCGAG
Organism: Streptomyces odontotermitis; assembly: GCF_050510915.1. Lineage (NCBI taxonomy): Bacteria > Bacillati > Actinomycetota > Actinomycetes > Kitasatosporales > Streptomycetaceae > Streptomyces > Streptomyces odontotermitis. Next base: position 220,538 of record NZ_JBNJLS010000009.1, read on the forward strand.
TCGTGTGCTGGACGCTCGCCGGAATCATCGTCGTAGGCGGCGGCCTCGGCTTCGTCGCGTACCAGCACCTCAACGGCAACCTCAGCAGCGTCGACATCGACGCGGCGCTCGGCAAGGACCGCCCCGCCGACACCGACAACGGCTCGCAGGACATCCTCGTCCTCGGCTCCGACTCCCGCTCCGGCGACAACAAGGGCCTGGCCGGCGGCGACACCGGCGGCACCGCCCGCTCGGACACCGCCATGGTGGTCCACCTGCCCGCGGGGCGCGCCAAGGCGACCGCGGTGAGCATCCCCCGCGACACCCTCGTGACCCGGCCGCAGTGCACCACGGACTCCGGCAAGCAGCTGCCCGAGGCCCAGCGCGTGATGTTCAACTCCGTTTACACCAGCGGCGGTCCGGCCTGTGTCGTGAAGACAGTCGAGTCCATGACGGGCATCCGCATGGACCACTACGTGGAGATCGACTTCGCCGGGTTCAAGGACCTGGTGGACGCGCTCGGCGGCGTGACCATCACCACGGACAAGCCCATCAACGACAAGGACAGCGGGCTGCACCTGGACGCCGGCACGCACAAGCTGAACGGCACCGAGTCCCTCGCCTTCGTGCGCACCCGGCACGGCATCGGCGACGGCAGCGACCTCGGCCGCATCGGGCTCCAGCAGAAGTTCATGCTGGCGGCGCTCTCCGAGATCAAGCAGCAGGGCATGCTCAGCAACCCGGCCAAGCTCTACAAGATCGCCAACGCCGCGACGAAGGCGCTGACCACCGACTCCGGTCTCGGCTCGCTCACCGACCTCGCGGACTTCGCCCGCAGCCTCAACAAGCTCGACCCGAGCACCATGCAGACGCTGATGCTCCCGGTCGAGTACGACAAGAAGGACCCGAACCGCGTGGTGGCCGCACAGCCGCAGGCGACGGAGCTGTGGAACGCCCTGCGGGCGGACCAGCCGGTGCCGGAGGCGGCGCGCAAGTCCCCTGCGCGCGGCGGGAGTTCGTAACCCGCGCGGCGGGAGTTCCTACCTCGCGCGGCGGGAGTCCGTCACTCGCGCGGCGGGAGTCCGTCACACCCTCCGAGCCGGAACGGCGTCAGACCCGGGCCCACGCCGCGAGCGCGAGCCCGGGTTCCGCCTTCTGGCGGGCCACCCGCAGCGTCCCGTCCGTGCCGATCGCCGCCATCACCACGCGGCCGCGGCCGTCGAGCGCCAACGCCGGGGAACCCAGGCAGGGTTCACCGGTCGCGGTCCACCACACGCCCGCCTCCTCGTCCTCCGTCGGGTACGCGGCGATGACCGGGCGTCCGGCGAGGGTGCGGTGGGCGAGGACGGTGCAGTCGTGCCCCTCGATCTTCGTCCGCAGGGCCGAGCCCGGGTTGTCGTCGGGGGTGGAGCCGAGCTCCGTCGGACCGTCGTCGCCGGGGCGGTGGGCGAGGACGCCGGTGCCGATGATGTCGCCCGCGAAGTACGTGATGCGGTCGGGCGCCGTCTCCAGGGCGGTGACGCACCCGGCCGCCGGGGTCATGGCCATGTCGTCCGCGCGCCGGAACGCGCCGCCCGGCTCCTCCTGGGCCCAGCGCAGCATGCCGTTGCGGGCGGGCGCCACGAGCTCGACGCGGCCCGTCGAGGTGGCCACGGCGGTGAGCCCGTCGAGGCACTGGCTGCCCTTGAGGTCGGTCCACGCCTCCCACTTGCCGCCCTTGCCCTCACGGCGCATCCGGACGCTGCCGACCGCGTCGCGCACGAAGACGTGCACGGAGCCCGCTCCGTCCACGGCGGCGCAGGGCACGCCGAGGGAGGGCGCCCGGTCCAGGCGCTTGGTGTGGGGGTTGCCGAGCGAGCGCCAGTCCATGAGGGGGCGGCCGGTCTGGTACTGGACGTTGTGCACGAGGTCCACGGTCTTCGCGCCCTCCCCGTCGACCCGCTCCCGCCTCCCGAGGAAGTGCACGTATCCGTCGGCTCCTTGGGCCAGCGTGAGATACGTGATGTCGGGCGCCGCGAAGAAGTCGGGGCCGCTCCACTCGGGGCCGCCCCTCCGCGTCTCGGTCCAGCGGAGCAGCCCGCCGGGGGTGCGGGCGTACGCGGTGAGCCTGCCGTCCTTGCCCCGCAGCAGCCAGCGGCCGGTGGCGGGGGCGCCGGTCGCGAGGCGGTCGGAGGTGTGGGGACGACCGGGAGGCGGGGTCCTCCGCTCGGGCTTACGGGCGGACCTCGGCGGCATGGCTCGGCGTCACCCTTTCTTCGTGGGGGTACGAGGTCCGTGCGCGTACGGGACTCTTCTCCGTACGGGACCGCTTTGCTTCGGCTTATTAGTCTACGTTTGCCGCAAACCGGAACCGACCAGGGCTCTGTGCCAGGCTTGCCCCCATGAACCCCCTGTCCCCCTTGCCCGACGCCCTGCCCACTCTGCTCGTCGTGGACGCCGCCAATGTCATGGGCTCCGTCCCGGACGGCTGGTGGCGGGACCGGCGGGCGGCGGCGGAGCGGGTGCGCGACGCGCTGGTGCCGTACGCGACGGAGGGGGTGCCGGGCCACCCCGGTCCCCTGTCCATTGTCCTGGTGGTCGAGGGCCGGGCGCGGGGTGTGGAGGCGGTCGACGGTGTCCGGGTGGACGAGGCGGCGGGGAGTGGGGATGACCGGATCGTGGAGCTGGCCGGGGAGGCGGGGGCGGCGCCCCGGGCGTGTGTCGTGGTGACGGCGGACCGTGAACTGCGGCGGCGGGTGGGTGAGTTGGGGGCGGAGTGTGTGGGGCCGCGGACGGTTTATGGCTGACGGTTGAGCCTCCGGCGGTTCTTTCCCCAGTCCCGCCCCTTCCCGAATCAGCCGACTCCGTCGGCCCTGAGGCACCCGATATCGCCCTAAGGGCTCGTCCTCAAACGCCGGACGGGCTGAGTGTGCTCGGCCTCGGCGGGGGTATTTCAGCCCGTCCGGCGTTTGAGGACGAGGCGCGTTCAGCGCCGATAGGGGGTCTAGCGGCGCAGCCCCAGGAGGCCCGCCCAGGGCGACGGAGTCGCGGATTCGGGAAGGGGCGGGGTTGGGGAAAAAGCCCCGCAGGGCCCCCTACCCCACCCTCCGGTACACCACCGCCCCCTCCACCCTCCCCACCGGCTCATACCCCTCCCGCAGCACCCGCCCGAGCGACGCCACCCGCCCAGGCGCGAACGGCTTGCCCCGAGAGTCGTCGACGATCACCACCGGCGCCCGCCGGGCCAGCTCCGCGCGGAACACCGGCCACGCCCCCGGCACCCCGTACCGCTCCCCCACCTGCGGCCCGTTCCGCCCCCCGCTGTAGTTCGTGAGCAGCCCCGCCGTGAGGAAGCGGCTCGCGGGCGCCCGGTCCGCGAGCCAGTAAGCCTCCGGGTGCATCCCCCAGAACAGCACCCGCTCGTCCGGCGCCGTCCGCGCCCGCACCACCTCCGCGAGCCGCTCCGCGTGCGCGAGCTCGGGGCGCGGTGCCAGCACCCCCCACGCCACGAAGAGCCCGCACGCCACCACCGACGCCAGGACCGCCGTCACGGTCCGCTCCCACGGCAGGATCTGCAGCGCCGCGGCGCCCAACAGGGCGAGCGGCGGCATGAGTTGAAGGTAGTAGTGGCCGAAGAAGTGGAAGCCGAGCAGGACCGCGGCGGCGGACGCGGCCAGCCACAGCCACAGGTCGGCGGAGCCCGTCCGGGCGACCCGCAGGACCCGTACGACCGGCGGCAGGATCCCCGCGCAGGCCGCGGCCAGGAGCGCCGCGTTGGCCAACCCCCGCCACAGCACGTGGAGTTCGGAGCCGGTGAAGGAGGCGTACGCGCCGGACCCGGTCACCGTCCAGAAGAGAAAGCCGGACGGGTCCGTGGCGAGAGCAGCGGCAAGGACGGGGCCGCAGACCCCAACCCCCAGTCTCAGAACGTCACTTCGGCGCACGGCCCCACGCTCTCCCTGCTCCCCGCACCTCCCGCGCCCGCCACGCTCCCCGCGCGCCCCGCACCACAGCGCCCAGACCACCGGCAGCAGCACCGCACCCCCCGTCTGCTTCGCCAGGAACGCACCCGCCACCGCGACCCCCGCCGCCCCCCAACGGCGCCGGTCCGCGCACCACATGGCGGCCGCCGTGCAGGGCAGCATGAACACCTCGAACCCGGCGGCCTGCGCGTCCTCGGGGTTGAGGCCCACCGACACCAGGAGGTAGAGGACGCCCGCCGTGCGGCCCGCGTCGTCGCCCCAGCGGCGCCTGGCGAGCGCGGCGAGGAGCACGGCGGTGAGCAGCTGCGCCGCGACCGCGAGCACCTTCAGGGGCAGCAGCGTCGCGTCCCCGAAGAGCGCGAAGGCCCCCTCGTACAGCCAGGGCACGAGCGGTGGCTTGCGGTCGACGACCGTCTCGTAGAGCGCGCCGCCGTCCGCCAACATCCGCGCCTGGACGGCGAGATAGCCCTCGTCGGGGTTCCACAGCGGGCGCAGGAAGGAGGGGATCCTCGTCACGCAGGCGAGCGCGGCGAGGACCGGCAGCAGCCGCGGCCAGTAGCGCGCGGGGGCCGGCGCACCGGGCACGTACTCCGTGCGCGGGCCCGGCACCCGGAACGGGTCCCTGGCCCGCGTCTCGCTTACCGAGCGTGGTGACTGGGTGGGCGGGGCGTGCATACCGTGCACGCTATCCGGCCCCGCAGTCCCCTACAGAGCGGGACATACGGGGCCGGAAGATCAAGTCAGCGGTTACGGAAAGCTACTCGGCGAACTCCTCGGCGGCGCCGCGCTGCAGCCTGCTGTGCGACCGCCCGTACACGAAGTAGAGGACCACCCCGAGGACCATCCAGACTCCGAACCGGAGCCACGTCTCGGCGGGCAGGTTCAGCATCAGCCAGAGCGAGGCGAGGACGGAGAGGATCGGCACGTACGGCACCAGCGGGGTGCGGAAGGAGCGCGGCAGGTCGGGGCGCTGCTTGCGCAGGATGATGACGCCGAGCGCGACCACGACGAAGGCGAACAGGGTGCCGATGTTGACGAGTTCGGCGAGCTCGTCGATGGAGGTGAAGCCCGCGACGACGGCCACGATCACGCCGAGCAGGACCGTCGAGCGGTACGGGGTGCCGAACGTGGGGTGGACCTTGGAGAAGCCCTTGGGAAGCAGCCCGTCGCGGCTCATCGCGAAGAACACCCGGGTCTGGCCGAGGAGCAGGATCATGCAGACCGAGGTGAGGCCGACGGCCGCGCCGAAGCTGATGAGGCCCGCCCAGAAGGGGTGCCCGACGGCCTTGAAGGCGTCGGCGAGCGGGGCGTCCGTGGAGAGTTCGCTGTACTTCTGCATGCCGGTCACGACGAGCGAGACGGCGACGTAGAGGACCGTGCAGACGAAGAGCGAGCCGAGGATGCCGCGCGGCACGTCGCGCTGCGGGTTGTGGGTCTCCTCGGCCGCCGTGGCGACGATGTCGAAGCCGATGAAGGCGAAGAAGACGACGGCCGCCGCGGTGAAGATGCCCATCACGCCGAAGTGCGAGGGCGTGAAGCCGAACATGAGCTGCACGAGCGGCGCGGTCAGGGTGTTGCTGTCGGCGCCCGCGGACTGCGACGGCGGGATGAACGGGTCGTAGTTGGAGCCCGTGATGTACAGGGCGCCGACGATGATCACGAGCAGCACGACGGTGACCTTCACGGCCACGATGACGTTCGTGACGCGCGAGGAGAGCTTCATCCCGGCGACGAGGATGGCCGTGAGGACCAGGACGAGGACGCAGGCCAGCAGGTCGAAGCCGAACTTCCCGTCGTGGGTGCCGCTCAGCGCCTGCGGCATGTGGAAGCCCGCCGTCTCCAGGAGCGAGCGCAGATAGCCGGACCAGCCGACCGCGACCACCGCGCAGCCGAGCGCCAGCTCCAGGATCAGGTCCCAGCCGATGATCCAGGCCGGGAACTCCCCCAGGGACGCGTACGAGAACGTGTACGCGGACCCGGCCACCGGCACCGTCGAGGCGAACTCGGCGTAGCAGAGGGCCGCGAGCGCGCACACGAGGCCCGCGACGACGAAGGAGAGCGCGACGGCCGGGCCCGCGGACTCCTTGGCGATCTTGCCGGTCAGAACGAAGATCCCGGTGCCGATGATGACGCCGACGCCGAAGACCGTGAGATCGAGGGCGGACAGCGACTTCTTGAGCGCGTGCTCCGGCTCCTCGGTATCCCTGATGGACTGCTCGACGCTCTTCGTCCGGAAGAGGGTGCTGCTCACGGGCGTACCTCCCACGCTGGTTCGTCCTCGACATGATCGAGAGGACGAGTACCCGGCATGCCCCGGCACGGACCTATTCACGCGGATGGGCCGGTCCGACCACCCGTACAGGGTGCGCGGACCGGCCCATCGGCCGGGCGGGTTGACCTCGGCGTCGACCTGTCGGCCTCAGTCGCGGGCGGGCTCCACCGAGTCCACCGCGGCCGCCGTGGACCGTTCGGAGGGGGTCCCCCCGCTCGAACGAAGTTGAGAGTGGGGGAGGCCGTCGAGCTTGGCGACCAGGCCGGTCACCTGGCGGGCGACGTCCGGGGCGGTCAGGCCGATCTCGGTCATGACCTCCTTGCGCGAGGCGTGGTCGAGGAAGCGCGGCGGGATGCCGAAGTCGCGCAGCGGCACATCGACGCCCGCGTCCCGCAGTGCCTGGGCGACGGCCGAACCGACGCCGCCCGCACGGGAGTTGTCCTCGACGGTGACCACGACGCGGTGCTGCTCGGCGAGCGGCGCCATCGCCTCGTCGACCGGCTTGACCCAGCGCGGGTCGACGACGGTCGTGGAGATGCCCTGCTTGTCGAGCAGGTCCGCGATCTCCAGGCACATGGGCGCGAGCGCGCCGACGGAGACGAGCAGGACGTCCGGCTTGGTGGTGTCGGGCCTGCGCAGCACGTCCATGCCGCCGACGGTGCCCACGGCCTTGACCGCCGGGCCGACGGCGCCCTTGGAGTAGCGGACCACGGTCGGGGCGTCGTCGACCTCGACGGCCTCGCGCAGCTGCAGGCGGACCTGGTCGGCGTCGCGCGGGGCGGCGATGCGCAGCGTGGGCACGCACTGGAGGATCGACATGTCCCACATGCCGTTGTGCGAGGCGCCGTCCGTGCCGGTGACGCCCGCCCGGTCCAGGACGAAGGTGACGCCGCACTTGTGCAGCGCCACGTCCATCAGGAGCTGGTCGAAGGCGCGGTTGAGGAACGTCGCGTACACGGCGAAGACCGGGTGCAGGCCGCCGGTGGCGAGCCCGGCCGCGCTGACCGCGCCGTGCTGCTCGGCGATGCCGACGTCGTAGACCCGGTCGGGGAACTCCTCGGCGAACCTCTTCAGGCCGACGGGCTGCAGCATCGCGGCGGTGATCGCGACGATGTCCTCGCGCTCGTGGCCGAGCTTGACCATCTCCTCGCCGAAGACGGACGTCCAGTCCATGCCGCCCGCGGCGATCGGCAGGCCGGTGTCGGGGTGGATGGGGCCGATGCCGTGGAAGTGGTCGGCCTCGTCCTCCTCGGCGGGCTGGTAGCCGCGGCCCTTCTCGGTGAGGCAGTGCACGATGACGGGGCCGCCGAAGCGCTTGGCGCGCTGCAGGGCGGACTCCAGGGCCTCGATGTCGTGGCCGTCGATCGGGCCGACGTACTTCAGGCCGAGGTCCTCGAACATGCCCTGCGGGGCGATGAAGTCCTTGAGGCCCTTCTTGGCGCCGTGCAGCGTCTCGTAGAGCGGCTTCCCGACGACGGGGGTGCGCTCCAGGAGGTCCTTGCCGCGCGCCAGGAACCGCTCGTAGCCGTCCGTGGTGCGGAGCGTCGCCAGGTGGTTCGCGAGTCCGCCGATGGTGGGGGCGTAGGAGCGCTCGTTGTCGTTGACGACGATGACGAGCGGGCGGTCCTTGGCGGCCGCGATGTTGTTCAGCGCCTCCCAGGCCATGCCGCCGGTCAGCGCGCCGTCGCCGATGACGGCGACGACGTGGTCGTCCTTGCGGCGCACCTCATTGGCCTTGGCGAGGCCGTCGGCCCAGCCCAGGACGGTGGAGGCGTGCGAGTTCTCGATCACGTCGTGGTCGGACTCGGCGCGCGAGGGGTAGCCGGAGATGCCGCCCTTGTTGCGCAGCTTGCCGAAGTCCTGGCGGCCGGTGAGCAGCTTGTGGACGTACGCCTGGTGGCCGGTGTCCCAGAGCACCCGGTCCTTGGGGGACTCGAAGACGCGGTGCAGGGCGATGGTGAGCTCGACCACGCCGAGGTTGGGGCCGAGGTGGCCGCCGGTCTTGGAGACTGCGTCGACGAGGAAGGTGCGGATCTCGCCCGCCAGCTGGTTCAGCTGCTCCGGGGTGAACCGGTCCAGATCGCGCGGTCCCGTGATGCGGGTCAGCAGCGGCACCCGTGCCTCCTTGCAGTAGAGCTGAGTAGAGCTGCGCCAGCCTCGCTGAGAACTGGCTGCGTGCTGTTCGAGCATTGCCGGGTCTGTCGAGTCTAATGTTCCGCCGTTGACGGCCGCGTCCGGGCCGGGGGATCCACGTCACACGATCGGCGGTACCTCGGCGGTACGCAGAGAACCGCCCGGCACCGTCGGGGGAACGGTGCCGGGCGGCAGATGAGGGGCAGAAGGCCAGGTCAGGCCCGGCCTGCCGCCTTCTGGCTCTTACGGGAGACGGAGTCGAGGACCACCGCGGCCAGCAGCACCGCACCGGTGATCATCGACTGGACCGCCTTGCTGGAGCTGCCCTCCATGTAGAGGCCCGTCATGATCGACTGGATCACGAGGATGCCGAGGAGCGCGGACCAGGGGGTGCCGCGCCCGCCGAAGAGGCTGGTGCCGCCGATGACCGCGGCCGCGATGACCAGCATCAGGGTGTCGCCGCCGCCGAGGTTGGAGTCGGCGACGCCGGACTGGGAGGCGATGAAGAGGCCGCCGAGACCGCCGAGGAAGCCGGAGATCGTGAAGACGCTGATCCGGATCCAGACGACGTTGATGCCCGCGCGGCGGGCCGCCTCGACACCGCCGCCGACCGCGAAGACCTGGCGGCCGTAGTTGGTGCGGCGCAGCACGAAGCTGGCCAGGACCACGACACCGACGAAGACGGTCAGGCCGAGCGGCAGCCCGTCCTGCTGGTTGAGCGTCCAGGCCGCGGCGAACGCGAGGATCGCCACCACGGCGGTGCGCAGGGCCAGCTCGCTGATCGGGCGGTGCGGCAGGTCCACGGCCTTGCGGCGGGAGTGCTCGCGCCACTGCGAGAAGGCGTACCCGGCGACGGCGACCGTCGCGAGGCCGTACGCGGCGGCGATGTCGCTGAAGTAGTAGTTGTTCAGCTTGTAGACGATGCCGTCGGAGATGTTGTTGAGGCTCAGGGTGTTGCCGAGCACCTGCAGCTGGAGTCCGCTCCAGCCGAGGAAGCCTGCCAGTGTCACGACGAAGGCGGGCACGCCGACCCGGGCGAAGAAGAAGCCCTGGATGGAGCCGATGACGGCGGCGGCGGCCAGGCCGATGAGCACGGCGAGGCCCTCGTTCATGCCCTGCTTGATGGCGAGGACCGAGGTGACGGCGGAGGTGAGGCCCGCGATCGAGCCGACCGAGAGGTCGATCTCGCCGAGCAGCAGCACGAAGACGATGCCGGTGGCGATGAGGCCGGGGCCGACGATGTACTGGGCGATGTTGCTGAGGTTGGCGGGGTCGAGGAAGCGGCCCGTGGTGATCTCGAAGATCGTCCAGATCACGATCAGTCCGGTGACCACGGGTATGGACCCGAGCTCGCCGCCCTTGATCTTCCGCTTGAACTCGGTGAGGTAGCCGGCGAAGCCCTGCTCGCGCACGAGCAGGCGCGGGTCGACGGCGGGGATGGCGTCGGCGGCCGCGGCCCCGGCCTCCACGGTCGTGGCGGGCTCGGCGTCCTTCGTGGACTCCTTCGACACGTTCGCGGATCCCTTGGAGGTGTTCACGGTCTCACTCACTTCGCGGCCTCCGTGCTGCGCGCCTTGCGCCGGGTCACGGCGTTGTCCGTGGCTCCGGTGATCGCGGCGATGATGTCTTCGTTGGTGGTGTCCTTGACGCTGAAGACACCGTTGTTGCGCCCGAGGCGCAGGACGGCCACCTCATCGGCGACGGCCTTGACGTCGGCCATGTTGTGGCTGATCAGCAGGACGGCGAGGCCGCGCTCGCGCAGCCGCTCCACGAGGTCGAGGACCTGCGCGGTCTGCTCGACGCCGAGGGCCGCGGTGGGCTCGTCGAGGATCACCAGCTTGGGCTCGCCGACCAGGGCGCGGGCGATGGCCACGACCTGGCGCTGACCGCCGGAGAGCGAGGCGATCGGGATGCGCACGCTGGGGATGCGGATGGAGAGCGTGTCGAGGAGCTCCTTGGCCCGCTTCTCCATCTTCACTTCGTCGAGGACCTTGGCCCGGCCGAGCTCGCGGCCGAGGAAGAGGTTGGCCACGACGTCCAGGTTGTCGCAGAGCGCGAGATCCTGGTAGACGGTGGCGACGCCGAGTCCCTGGGCGTCGTGCGGGCGCGCGATGGTGACGGACTTGCCGCCCCACTCGATGGTGCCCTCGTCGATGGGGTGGACCCCGGCGATCGTCTTGACCAGGGTCGACTTTCCGGCTCCGTTGTCGCCCACGAGAGCGACCACTTGACCCGCGTGGACTTCCAGATCGACCTCGGTGAGCGCCTGTACGGCACCGAAGCGCTTGGAGACTCCGCGCAACGCCAGCACGGGTGCGGCGGACATGTGAACCATCTCCTTCGTCCGCCGCGGGGACGGCGGAGCACCGCCGTACGGGGATGGCGTACGGCGGGATGTGACGTGTGTGGGAAGGGGGTCCCCCCTGCTCGAGCGAAGTCGAGAGCTTGGGGGAGGGTGGGCGGGCGGGGTGGTTCGGCTCGCCCGGTTCGGCGGGCTCCGTACAGCGTCCCGGCTCCCGGCAGCGGGGTGAATAGGGAGGGAGCCAGGACGCCGTACGAGTTCCGCGTGCGCCCGGTTCGCGGGGCGGGCCCGGGTCAACTCACCACCGGGCGCCGCCCTTTGGGGCACTGCGGGCTACTTGATGCCCGCGTCCGCGCAAGCCTTGGCGTACTCGCCCTTGCAGATCTCGCTCGTCTTGTAGAGCTCGTCCTTGATCACGGTGTCCTTGATGTTGCTCTTGTCCACCACGAACGCCTGCACCAGGGCCGACGGGATGCCCTTGTCGCTGGGGCTGTCGAGCTTCGTCGTCAGCAGCGAGTCGATGCTGTCGCCCTTGAGGAGCTTCACCGCGACCTCGGCGGTCTTGTCCGCCTCGGGCTTGTACGGCTTGTAGATGGTGAAGGTCTGAGTGCCCTTCAGGATCCGCTGGATGCCCGCGAGTTCGGCGTCCTGGCCGCCGACCGGGATGCCCGAGACCTTGGCCGACTGGAGGGCCGCGACGACGCCGCCCGCCATGCCGTCGTTGGCCGAGTAGACCGCGTCGAAGCCGTCCTTGCCGAGCTTGGTGATGGCGGTGCCCATCGCCTTGCCGGCGATGCCCGCGTCCCACTCACCGGTCTGCTCGTAGACGACCTTCTTGACCTTCTTGTCGAGGACGGAGTGGGCGCCCTTCTTGAAGAGCGCGGCGTTCGGGTCCGACGCCTTGCCGTTGATCATCACGACCCGGCCGTCCTTGGCCTTGTCGCCCAGGGCCTTGACGACGCCCTCGCCCTGGAGGCGGCCGATCTTCTCGTTGTCGAAGGAGACGTACGCGGAGAGGGGGCCCTCGGCGAGCCGGTCGTAGGCGACGACCTTGATGCCCTTGTCCTTGGCCTTCTGGACCCAGGACTTGGTGGCGCCGGAGTCGACCGGGTCCAGGACGATGACCTTCACCCCGGCGGTGACCAGGTCGTCGAACTGCTGCTTCTGGGTGGAGACGTTCTCGGACGCGTTCTTGTAATTGATCTTGCAGTCGGAGCAGAGCTCCTTGACCTTCGCCTTGATCAGCGGGTAGTCGAACGACTCGTAACGCGTGGTCCGGCTCTCCGGGAGCAGCAGACCGATCGTCTTGTTGTCGTCACTGCCCTTGTCCCCGCCCCCCGCCTCACCACAAGCGGCGAGGGAAACGGCCATCGCGGTAGCGGACAGGGCTATCGCGGCACGACGCAGATGGGTGTTCACTTTTCTGACCTCCCTGACGTGGCCGCGTCGTTGCGGCCGAGGTGGCTCGAAGTCAACTCGGCCGCCTCAGCAGCGTCAAGGAGTAAATCCTTAACGAGATGACAACGGTGCCATGCGTTATCTAAGTGAAGGCAGGTGCTCCCGCAGGCAGCGTTCCGTCCAAAAGGGTCGAATCGCCCATCTCGCTCAGTGCGAGGGCGAGCGCCCCCAGCACCTCGGCCCGCCCCCCAAGTGCCCCGGGAAGTACGGACAGTTGGCGCGCCGCGCTCGGGATCGCGTACCGCCCGACGGACTCCCGGATCGGGCTCAGCACCAGCTCACCGGCCTCGGCGAGGTCACCGCCGAGCACCACCCGGCTCGGATTGAGCAGATTGCACAGGTTCGCCACACCACTCCCGATATGCCGCCCCACATCGGCGATCACCCGACGGCACCCGGGGTCGCCCTCGCGCGCCAGCGCGACGACCCGCTCCATGGTCAGATCCGTCCCGTGGCTGGACTGCAGCAGCGGCAGCACGTAGCGGGCCGCGGTGAAGGTCTCCAGGCAGCCGCGGTTGCCGCAGCGGCAGACGGGCCCCGACTCGTCGAGCGTGATGTGCCCGATCTCGCCCGCGGTGCCGCCGGGCCCCCGGTAGATCCGCCCGCTGATCACCAGTCCGGCGCCCACACCGCTCGCGACCTTGATGTACGCGAGGTCCTTCACGCCCCGCCCGCTGCCCCAGACGAGCTCGCCGAGCGCGCCGAGGTTGGCGTCGTTGTCGACGTGCACCGGCACGCCGAGCCGCTCCTTCAGCTCCTCTGCGGGCTTCGTGCCGGTCCAGCCCGGCAGGATCGAGGTGGAGCCGAGGGTGCCGGACTCCACGTCGATGGGGCCGGGGACGCCGAGCCCGATGCCCGCCACCTTCGCCCGGTCCACGCCCGTCGCCGCGATCAGACGGCTCACCAGCTGCTCGGCCCGGTCGAAGCCCTGCGCGGCCGAGGCGTCCACGTCCAGCGGCTCGGACTCCTCGGCGAGCACCTGGTGGGCGAGGTTGCCCACGGCCACGCGCAGATGGGTGTGGCCGAAGTCGACCCCGATGACGATGCCGGCGTCCCCGCTCAGCGAGACGCTGCGGGCCCGCCGCCCCCCGGCCGAGGTGGGCGTGACCTCCACGGTCCCGCCGTCCTTCAGCTCCCGGACGATGTTGGACACGGTGGCCGCGGACAGTCCCGTCGTCCTGGCGATCTCCGCCTGCGTGAGCGACCCGGCGAGCCGTACCGCGCGCACGACTCGTTCCAGATTGGCCCGGTGCAGCGAGGACTGCGACCCAGGAGTCTCCATTGACTCATCCTTTGCCCTATGTAAGGCGACACGTAGCCACCCCTGACGCCAGCCGCGATACAGGCCGGGCCACATACAAGTTGTGAACTACAAACTCCGTCGAAGCCGATGCCTCAGTCAAGTCCTTGACGGCAATCCGGCCTTCGTCATCCCCTGCCCTCGGATCGACGTGGGCGGCCCGGAGGGTTCACCTCCGGGCGCCTTCTCCTCGTGAGGAGTACTCGTATCCGTCGGCTCGCTGGACGAGGCGCAGGTTCTTGTGAGAAGTGTCGACATGGCCTCCGAGGACGGAGACGCGGTGAGTACCGGACGCCCGGACCGAGACCCTCCCCTGATACGTCCCTCGGTACTTCCCCTTGGGGACCGTCGCTCGCCTGTCGCTTCGCGTACGGGCGCAACTCCCGCGTCCCGTGGATGTCGCGACGAGGACCGTGTCCGGGCGCCGGACAATGCGTGTGGTGTCTGTGACCTCACCCACGCAGAGAGCGTCCAAGGTGTGGCTCTTGGCCAGTCGGTGCTCAGTGCGGTTGTACTTGGTCCGTCCGCCGGACCACATCGTGACAGGTGGCCCTAGCGTCCTCAGACCTTGGATGCGTTGCCAACGCGTCGCATTCATGGCAGCCGCATCCCGCAAGGATGCTCTGGTCTGATTGCAAGGGACGCACGCCAACGTCAAGTTGGAGATCCGATCGGAATCGCCTCGCGCCCGCGGCTCGATGTGATACTCGGCTGCCTCCAGCGATTCCTTGCCGACACTGATCGCATGCGTGTCGAACGCAACGGACTCCACGTGTACTTCGGTGATGGGGAACAGTCTCAACAGGCGACGCTCGGTACCCACGGTTGTCTCGACCCGGTGCGCCAGAAACGGCGCGAGCCAACCACGCCGCCGCCGACGGCTCGCTCGACGCCGCATGCTCGCATGAATCCTCGCGCCCCGATGAACCAGCTCCAGCGCGAACAGACCGCGGCGATGGGCACCACCCTGGCCCGGGGCAACCTGGCCCGGGGCAAACGTCTCCGAATCACTACTGACGGCGAATCCACTCCCCTTGAGTGGGTACCCACGTCTGTCGATCGCTGCGACCATCCCCGCACCGGTTCCGACACCGGAAGAAGAACGGATGGCACGGCGGCCGCCCTCACTGGCGGTATCTGCTCCCTCGACCACGGCCAGGGCAGCGGTCTCGGGGTGACGCCGCACGCCAACAGGTGAGGTGCGTGCGGTCTCCCCTCGCCCAAGTTCCCTACCGATTCCAGAGCCTGCTGCTGAGGAAGCACAGCAGGGTGCACGCCCTACTTGATCGTCGCCGCCGTGAGCCCCGACTGCACCTGCCGCTGGAAGGACAGGTACACCACGAGCACCGGGATCATCGAGATGGTCATGCCCGCGTACAGGGCGGGCAGGTCCGTCTCGTAGTTGCCCGCGTTCATCAGGCTCACCAGGCCCTGCGCGAGCATCGAGCGGTCGGGGTCGTTGCCGCTCTGCTTCTGCATGAGGGTCAGCGGCAGGATGTACTGGTTCCACTGGCCGAGGACGTTGAAGATGCCGACGCTGATCAGTCCGGGCTTGGCCATCGGCAGCATGATCTGGAAGAAGACGCGGGTGTGCGAGGCCCCGTCGATCACCGCCGCCTCATGGATGGCCGTCGGCAGCGTTCTGAAGAACGAATGGAGATAGAAGACCGTGAACGGCAGGGAATACGCGATATAGACCAATATCAGGCCCTGATACGTATTCAGCATGCCGAGCCGGTCGACCATGAAGTAGAGCGGGACCAGGGCCAGGAACACCGGGAACATCGAACCGGCGACGAAGAAGTAGTAGATGAAGCGGTTTCCGACGAAGTCGTAGCGCGCCAGGACGTACGCCGCCATCGCGCCGAGCAGCATCGTGAGCGGCACCGAGAAGACCATGACGATCAGGGTGTTGAGGAGATAGTCGCCGACACCCTTCTCCCAGCCGCGCTGGAAGGCGTCGAAGGTCCACTCCGTGGGCCAGGCCCAGGCGCTCGACTTGATCTGGGAGTCGGTCTTGAAGTTGCCGAGCAGGATCCAGAAGAGCGGCAGGACGATCATGATCGACCAGAGGATCAGAAAGCCGTGCGAGAAGGCGTTGAACGTCTTGCCTTCCGCGTCGCGCGGGGCGCCGGAACCGCGGCTGCCACTGCCGCGCTGGCGGGGCAACTTGGCCTTGGTGACCGGGGGTTGAGTCGCAGGAGCCGTCATCGCTCGCGCCTCCTCAGAACTCGATGCGGTCGCGGCGGCTGAGCCGCAGCGTCACGATGGACACGATCAGGGTGAGCAGCAGCATGACCACACCCATGGAGCAGGCGTATCCGCTCTTGCTGAACGTCTGGAAGTTCCGCATCAGATACGTGGAGATGACCTCGCTGTGGTGGTCGGGGCCACCGCCGAAGTCCTGCGACGTCAGCGTGGAGATCAGCAGGAACGCGTCCATCGAGAGGATCGCGAGGAACACCCACGCCGTCTGGATGGTCTCCCAGAGCAGCGGCAGCGTGACGCGGATGAAGGTCTGGAAGCGGCTCGCGCCGTCCAGGAGCGCCGCCTCGTAGATGTCCTTGGGAATGGACTGCATGGCCGCCGAGAACAGCACCATGTAGAAGCCCGCCCCGGCCCAGATCATCACGAACGTGATGCACCACAGGACCGTGTTCGGGTCGTTGAGCCACTCCGTGGGGTTGTTCTTGTCGCCGAGCCCCACGGCCTGCAGGCTGCCGTTGATCAGGCCCGAGTCGTCACCCCGGTAGACCGCCTTGAAGAGGATGGCGAGGATGGCGATGGACAGGACCTGCGGGAAGAAGAAGATCACCCGGTAGAAACCGGAGCCCCGCACGCCCTGCACACCGCCCGCGCCGGTGCGCCCGCCGACGTTCACCATGAAGGCGAAGAACAGCGAGAGCAGGATCGTGAGCGCGGGCACGAAGATCAGGAGCAGGGCGTTGTGCTCCAGCGCCTTCAGGAAGACGTCGTCCTTCGCCAGGTTCTTGTAGTTGTCGAAGCCGACGAAGTTGAACTTCTGTGAGGCGCCGCTCCAGTCGGTGAACGAGTAGCTGATGGTCTGGATGTACGGCCAGATCACCAGCAGTAGGTACAGCCCGACGGGGAGGACGAGAAATCCCGCTATGAACGGGTACTTTTTGCGATGCATAACACCCTGCTCCTGGCCTGGTCAGCCCTGAACTTCCGGTCCTAGCGCTTGTTCTTCGGGTTCTTCTCGGCCTCGGCGTCGGTCGCCTTCTGCGCGCGCTCCAGCCACTGCTTCGGCGTGATGCGCTTGGCCATCAGCTCACCGGTGGCGTTCTGGATGGCGACGTCCATCTCGCTGTACCACTCGGGGTAGCGGAAGTTGAAGCGCTCGGGCACCGGGCACGCGTCGACGGCCGCGAGGGCCGACTTGATGCCGGGGCGCAGCTGGACGCTCTTGTCCACGTACTCGGGGCCGAGCACCGAGAGCGAACTGGCCTCCTTGGCAAAGGCGGTGGCGCCCTCCTTGGAGAGCATGCGGCGCAGGAACTCCAGGCCGCCCTCCACGTTCTTCGCCTTCGACGGGACGATGAACGGCTCGTCGGCGCCGGTACGCACCGCGTGCAGCTTCATCTTGCTGCCGGGCAGCAGCGGCAGCGGCAGGAACGTCATCTCGAAGTCCGCCGGCGTCTGCTTGGCCTGCTCGTTCTCCAGCCAGGAGCCGCTGGGGATGAAGACGGCCTTGTACTCGTTCCACTTGGTCTGAGCCTCGGTGTGCTCAAGGGAGTTGGTGCCCGGCATCAGCAGGCCCTTCTCCACGATCTCGTAGACCGCCTCGATGGAACGCTTGGCCGCCGGGTTGCCCACGAACGCCTTGGGGTCGAGGTTGTCGATCTTCTTCACGGAGTCCATGCCGCCGGTCTTGGCGATGAGGTCCATGATCACGATGTTCATGTAGTACGGGTACTTGCCCTGGTGGGCGAAGCCGCCGATGCCCTTGGACTTGGCGTCCTTCATGATGCCGATGAAGTCGTCCCAGGTCTTGGGGGCCTCCCAACCGTGCTTCTTGAAGAGCTTGTTGGAGTACCAGACGCCCCACGCCGCGTACACGTAGAACAGCGCGTGGAACTTGCCGCCGAAGGTGCCCTGCTCGATGGTGCCGGGCAGCATGATGTCCCGGACCTTCTTGGACGGGTCGTCGACCGAGGGCGCGTCGAGCAGCTGCGTGAGGTCCGTGAGCTGGCCGTCCTTGAACAGGGTGTCCAGCTTCATCTTCTTCGAGCCCGAGTCGTCGACGACGTCCGGCGGGTTGCCCTTGTTGAAGCGGGGCTGCAGCTTGCCGGTGACGTCCTGCTCGCCGGAGTGCGCGACGTCGCCGCCGTACTTCTTCTCGAAGGACGCCTCCCACACCTTGGCGTACGAGTCTCCGTAACCGCCCTTGAAGATGAAGACGTCAAGGTCGTTGCCCTTGCCGGCGCCGAAGGGGTTGTCCTTCGTCTTCTTCCCCTTCTTCGCCTTGTCGTCGTCGCTGCCGCCACCGGAGGCACACGCGGAGAGCGCGCTCATGGTGGGGACGGCGACGATGCCCAGGGCGGCGGCCCGCTTGATCAGGTCACGACGGCCGATTCCGGACGCACTGCCGGACGTGCTGGGGGTCTGGGGGGTTCCCGACGTTCCAGAGGTGGATCCCATGCTCAAGTCCTCGCCTTCTCCAGGACTCAGGCGGTGAACCGGATCCTCCCCGGCACCGCGGTGATGGTGTAGCTGGGGTCGTGCGTTGAAACCGATGGAGCTGTGGTGCTGTGCACTGAAGGGGGCTGTATTCGGCTGGCAGAAAGGGCAGTTGACCAGGCATCCCGCGCCGATCACCCCCGGTTCCGCGGCCTGTGGAGAGGCTGTGCGGACGCCGACAGGTATAGTCCACTCACGCTCCGGTGGGCAAGATCGAATGCAGGTTTGGGCTGCAGTCTTTCCCGAGTTGAGACCTGCCGGGCCTTCAGTCGAAACCTCTCGCACGACGGCGCGAGACAGTGTGGACTTTTGCGTCCAGGCACATGGACTTTCCGGACTTCTTCGTCCGGGAGCGGTGGCACCCCTTCCGCACACCGAGCCGGCTACACCGCGTCTGCGGCGCTCTGGATGCGGTCGACGACCTCGGCCGGAGTCGCCCGCTTCGCCATCATGTCGCCGAGCGCCACACCACTCGCATCCCTCAACTCCGCCCCGAACCCGCCCCATTGCACCGCATTGTCCCCGGCCTTCCCATACGCGTCACGGGCGGCCGCCACGCCCTTCGGCAGCTCCCATGCCGCGGAGTCGCGCACGCACGGCAGCACCCCGAGCTTCTTCGCGAAGCGCGCCGCGCCCTCCTTGCCGAGCATGAAGCGCAGCAGCTCCATGCCCCCGTCCGGATTCCCGGCCGCCTTCGGTACGAGGAAGGGCTCGCCCGCCGCGACGACGAGCGTCCCGAAGGGCAGCGCGTCATCGGCACCCAGGGACGGCGGCGGACCGACGGCAAGGTCGAAGTTGTCCTGGGGAGCCGCCTCCGCCTCCACCCAGCTCCCGTTCGGGATCAACAGGGCCCGCCCCTTGACCCACTGGGTCTGCGCCTCAATGTGGTCGAGGTCGTAAGACCCCTTCCACACATGCCCCTTGCGGGCGATTTCGTAGTACGCCTCCAAGGTCTCGCGCACGGCGGTGTGCCGCCAGGCGCCCGGCCGGTTCTCGACGAGCGCCGCGAGGACGTCACGACCGCCGCGCTTGGCGATCGAGGCGGCGACGCCGAACCAGAGGTAGTACGGGTACTTCCCCGGATACGTGAGTCCGGCCATCCCTTGGTCCTTGGCGGCCTCGCAGACGGCGAGCAAATCGGCCCAGGTCTTCGGGTAGTCGACGCCGAGGTCGCGCAGGGCCTTGCGGGAGTACCAGAACCCGTAGACGGTCAGCACGTAGTTGAGAACGTGCACTGCCTTGCCGTCCTTGCCGTCCTTGCCATCTCCCGCGACCCGGCCGGCCTCCAGGGCCTGGGGCACGAGTGTGTCGCGCACGGTCTTTCCCGGGCTGCCGAGTGCGGGGGCGTCCAACAGCGGGCCGAGGTCGGCGAGTTGCCCCTTCTTGACGAGGGCGGCGGCGGACAGGGGCTGCGTCCCCGAGTTGGCGATCAGGTCCGGTGGGTCGCCGGACGTGAGCAGGGGCTGCACCGCGGACTTGATGTCGCTGGTGCCCCGCGGGCGGACCTCGACCTTCGGGTGCGCCTTCTTGAACAGCCCGATCGCGTCGTCGAGGTAGTCGTTCCCGTACCCGCCCTGGAAGAGAAGGAGATCGAGGGCGCCCTTCCCGCTGACGCCCAGGGGGTCCCCGCTCGCCCGCGAACCGCTGCGCGCGCCACCTCCGTCACCCTTCCCCTTCCCCTGGGGCGAGCCACCGTCGTCGCCGTTCCCGCGCAACGCGACGTAGACACCACCGGCGGCAGCGGCGGCGACCCCGGCCGCGGAGAGCCGAAGGAGCCCACGCCGCGAGACCCCGACGCGGGGGCGCTCTTCGGGTACGACGGTGACGATCCCCAACTCGCCTGGAGAAGCGGTGGGTTGAGGGACCGTGAGGTCGGCGTGCCGAGCGGCTGGACGGACGGGCTCCGCGCTCGTCGCGGGCGCGGCCGGCGGCGGGGCGGGGACGTCGGCCGGAGCGGGAAGGCCGCCCCCGGACGAACCGGAAGGCGGCACCTCGGCTCCGACGCCACGGTCGCCGACGCCCTCGACTCCCGCGCCCTCAACTCCTGTGCCCTCAACTCCTGCGCCATCAGCTCCGGTGCTCGCGACTCCCGAGCCCTCAGCTACCGCGCCCTCGACTCCCGTGCGATCAGCTCCGATGCCCTCGACTCCTGCACCATCAGCTCCGACGCCACGGTCGCCGATGCCCTCGACTCCCGCACCATCAGCTCCCGCACCATCAGCTCCGGTTCCCTCAACTCCCGCACCCTCAACCCCGGAGCCACGGCCTCCGGAGCCATCGGCACCGACACCGTCAGCGCCCACGCCGTCCGCCCCGCTGCCGTCGCCGCCGCCCCTCGCCCCGAGCCCGCCCTCCCCATCCCCACCCCGCTGCGCCACCAACGCGCTCACCCCGGACGGCAGCCACGGCTCCCCCATCCGCAACGTCGCCGGAACCGAGAACTCCGCCTGGAGCTCCGCCACCGTCGGGCGGGTCTCCGGGTCCTTGGCGAGGCAGCGGGCCACCGCGCGGCGCAGCGTCGCGCCGGGGACGCCCTCGACGTTCGCCTCCTGCTCCATCGTGCGGTAGATCATCGCGAATACGTCCCCGTGCCCGAACGGGCCCTCGCCCGTCGCCGCGTACACGAGCGTCGCGCCCAGCGCGTACACGTCCGTGAAGGAGCCGATCTCCGAGCCGCGCAGCTGCTCGGGCGCCATGTACCCCGGAGTGCCCGGGACTTGGCCGGTGCGGGTGATCTGCGAATGGGCCACCGACCGCGCGATGCCGAAGTCGATGACGCGCGGCCCGTCGTCGGCGAGCAGCACGTTCGACGGCTTCAGGTCCCGGTGCGTGAGCCCCGCCGCGTGGATCGCGGCGAGTGCCGCCGCGATGCCGGCCGTCAGCGCACGCAGCGACGGCTCCGGGAGCGGGCCACGGTGCGCGACCGCCTCCGTGACCGAGACGCCCGGGATGTACTCCGTGGCCAGCCACGGCCGCCGGGCCCGCGGATCCGCGCCGAGGACCGCCGCCGTGAACCGCCCGTCCACCTGCCGCGCCGCGTCCACCTCGCGCGCGAAGCGCCGCCGGAACTCCAGGTCACCGGCCAGCTCGGTGCGCGCCGCCTTGATCGCCGCGAGCCCGCCGTCCGGCCCCCGGCCCAGGAAGACCTCGCCCATGCCGCCGACACCGAGCCTGCCCAGGAGCTCATAGCTGCCGATCTCCGCCGGGTCCCCGGCCTCCAGCGGATTCACCCGTGCCACGGCGCCGCGCACCTCCCCCGGTCTTCAGCACGCTCCCCGTCCCGGCCTGCCCGCCGGTCCGCCCGCGCGAGGATACCTTCCCGCCGCACGCGCCCCCATGACGCCCCAACACCCTTGACACCTCTGCCCACTTGACTCCCTACTGGACCTTGCGAAGCCAAGTGACAACGTTGTCCAAGCCGCAGGGAGGGACTCACGTATGGGGCACCGAGCCCGCTACAGACGCCGCTCCGCGAGGACCGGGATGGTCGTCGCACTCACCGCTCTCACCCTCGTCGCCGCCCAGGCCACCGCCACCGCGAAGCCGGACCGACCGCCGCGCGCCGACCGGGAGTTCGCCTCCTCCTTCGAGGAGCAGGACCCGCCGCCCGCCTGGCTGAACACCGTCGAGACCGGCCCCGACGGGAAGAAGAAGGCCGCCGGTGTCAACGGGGCGTTCAGCTCCGGCATCCCCGGAAGCGTGATGGACCACGTCACCGACGTGCGGGCCAGCGGTGAGAACACCGGCGGCGGGGAGGGGAAGGAGAACCTCGTCGACGGCGAGGCGAGCACCAAGTGGCTGACCTTCGCGCCCACCGGCTGGGCCGAGTTCGAGCTGGACGAGCCCGCCAAGGCCGTGACGTACGCGCTGACTTCGGCCAACGATCATGCCGAACGCGACCCCAAGGACTGGACCCTGAAGGGCTCCACCGACGGCAAGGACTGGAAGGTACTCGACGAGCGGACCGGCGACAGCTTCGACGGCCGGCACAAGACCAAGTCGTACGACTTCGCCAACGACACCGCCTACAGCCACTTCCGCATCGACTTCACCGCCAACAACGGCGCCTCCGACGCCCTCCAACTCGCCGACGTCCAGCTCTCCGTGGGCGGCGGCGAGACCCCCGTACCCGAGGACATGCTGAGCCTCGTCGACCGGGGCCCGAGCGGCTCCCCCACCGCCAAGTCCCGCGCCGGCTTCACCGGCAAGCGCGCCCTGCGCTACGCGGGCACGCACACGGCGGACGGGCGCGGCTACTCGTACAACAAGGTCTTCGACGTCAACCTCGCCGTCCGGCGGGACACGGAGCTCTCGTACCGGGTCTTCCCGTCCATGGCGGACGGGGACCGTGACTACGACGCCACGAACGTCGCCGTCGACCTCGCCTTCACCGATGGCACCTATCTGAGCGAGCTGAACGCCCAGGACCAGCACGGGTTTCCGCTCACCCCGCGCGGCCAGGGGGACTCGAAAGTCCTCTACGTCAATCAGTGGAACCACGTCTCCGCCGCGCTCGGGCAAGTCGCCGCCGGCAAGACCGTCGACCGGATCCTCCTCGCGTACGACTCTCCCGAGGGGCCCGCGAAGTTCCGGGGCTGGCTCGACGACGTGACCATCCGGCAGGCGCCGCCCGCCGAGCCGAAGGCGCACCTGAGCGACTACGCGGACACCCGGCGCGGCACCAACTCCAGCGGCGGCTTCTCCCGCGGCAACACCTTCCCCGCGACCGCGGTCCCGCACGGCTTCAACTTCTGGACGCCGGTGACCAACGCGGCCTCGACCAGCTGGCTCTACGACTACGCGCGCGGCAACAACGCGGACAACCTGCCCACCATGGAGGCCCTCGCGGCGAGCCATGAGCCGAGCCCGTGGATGGGCGACCGGCAGACGTTCCAGCTGATGCCCTCGGCGGCCGAGAAGGTCGACACCTCCCGCAAGGGGCGCGCGCTGCCCTTCAAGCACGGGAACGAGACGGCGCGGCCGTACTACTACGGCGTGCGCTTCGAGAACGGCGTGCGGGCCGAGATGACGCCCACCGATCACGCCGCCGCGCTGCGCTTCAGCTACCCCGGCGACGACGCGAGCGTGGTCTTCGACAACGTCTCCGAGCAGGGCGGTCTCACCCTCGACAAGGAGAACGGGGTCGTCAGCGGGTACTCGGACGTGAAGTCGGGGCTCTCCACGGGGGCCACGCGGCTCTTCGTGTACGGGGTCTTCGACAAGCCCGTGAAGGAGGCCGAATCCGCCGGTGTGAAGGGGCACTTCACCTTCGACGCGGGCAAGGACCGCACCGTCACGCTGCGGCTCGCGACCTCGCTCATCGGCCTCGACCAGGCCAAGGACAACCTGGCGCAGGAGCTGCCGGAGTCGCGGTCCTTCTCCTCCGTGCGGGACGCCGCGCGCGCCCAGTGGGACGGGCTGATGAAGAAGGTGGAGGTCGAGGGCGCCACGGAGGGACAGCTCACCACGCTCTACTCCTCCCTGTACCGGCTGTACCTGTACCCCAACTCCGGCTTTGAGAAGGTCCGTTCGGAGAGCGGGGGCAGTGGCGGGGGCGGTGGCGGTGGCGGCAAGGGCACGTACAAGTACGCCTCCCCCTTCTCACCGATGCCCGGACCGGACACCCCGACGCACACCGGCGCGAAGATCGTCGAGGGCAGGCCGTACGTCAACAACGGTTTCTGGGACACGTACCGGACGACGTGGCCCGCGTACTCGCTGCTGACTCCGAAGAAGGCGGGTGAGCTGGTCGACGGGTTCGTGCAGCAGTACAAGGACGGCGGCTGGATCTCCCGCTGGTCGTCACCGGGGTACGCGGACCTGATGACCGGCACGTCGTCGGACGTGGCGTTCGCCGACGCGTATGTGAAGGGCGTCGACAACTTCGACGCGGAGGCGGCCTACAAGGCGGCCGTGAAGAACGCGACGGTCGTGCCGCCGAACCCGGGCGTGGGCCGCAAGGGCATGCCGACCTCCCCCTTCCTCGGCTATACGAGCACCGACACCGGAGAGGGTCTCTCCTGGGCCCTTGAGGGCTACTTGAACGACTACGGGATCTCCCGCATGGGGCAGGCCCTCTACAAGAAGACGGGCGAGAAGCACTACAAGGAGGAGGCCGCGTACTTCCTCAACCGCGCCCGGGACTACGTCAACCTCTTCGACCCGAAGGCGGGCTTCTTCCAGGGCAAGGACGGCAAGGGCGTATGGCGCGTCCCGTCGGAGAAGTTCGACCCGCGCGTGTGGGGCTACGACTACACGGAGACGAACGCCTGGGGGTACGCCTTCACGGCGCCCCAGGACTCGCGGGGTCTCGCGAACCTGTACGGCGGCCGGTCCGGGCTCGCCGACAAGCTCGACACGTTCTTCGCCACTCCGGAGACGGCGTCCCCCGAGTACGCGGGCTCCTACGGAGGCGTCATCCACGAGATGACCGAGGCCCGCGACGTCCGCATGGGCATGTACGGACACTCGAACCAGGTCGCCCACCACATCGCGTACATGTACGACGCGGCCGGGAAGCCGTACAAGACGCAGGAGAAGGTCCGCGAGGTGCTCGCCCGCCTCTACACCGGCAGCGAGATCGGGCAGGGCTACCACGGCGACGAGGACAATGGCGAGCAGTCCGCCTGGTACCTCTTCTCCTCGCTCGGCTTCTATCCGCTGGTGATGGGCAGCGGTGAATACGCCATCGGCTCACCGCAGTTCACCAAGATGACGGTGCACCTGGAGAACGGCCGCGACCTCGTCGTGAAGGCCCCGAGGAACAGCGCGAAGAACGTGTACGTGCAGGGACTCAAGGTCAACGGCAAGGCGTGGCACAGGACGTCGCTGCCGCACGAGCTGATCGCGCGCGGCGGGGTCCTGGACTTCTCGATGGGCCCGGAGCCGTCGTCGTGGGGCACCGGCAAGGACGCGGCGCCCGTCTCCATCACCCAGGACGACAAGGTGCCGTCGCCGCGCACGGACGCGATCGAGGGCGAGGGGCCGCTGTTCGACAACTCCTCGGCCACGACGGCCACTTCGCAGTCGGCCGAGCTCCCGGTGAAGGGGAGCCCGCGCGCCGTGCAGTACACCCTGACGTCGGCGGATCACGCGAAGGCGCCGAGCGGCTGGGTGCTGCAGGGCTCCGACGACGGCGAGAAATGGACGGACCTGGACCGGCGCACGGACCAGTCCTTCACCTGGGACCAGCAGACCCGGGCGTTCACGATCGCCGACCCGGGTGCGCACAAGAAGTACCGGCTGGTGCTCGACGGCGGGCCCGCGACGCTCGCCGAGGTCGAACTCCTGGGCTGAGCGGGCTGGTTGGCGGACCTCGCCCGCCATAGAAGGGTGCCCCGTCGCTCACTCCGGGCGGCGGGGCACCCTTGTGGCGCTTCAGCGGGCGACCAGCCCCGCGTCGTACGCGAGCAGTCCGGCCTGCGTCCTGTTCGCGCACTCCAGCTTCACGAGCATCCGCGAGACATGGCCCTTGACGGTGGCCTCGCTCAGGAAGAGCCGCGAGGCGATCTGGGCGTTCGAGAGCCCCTCGCCCAGGCACGTCAGCACGTCCGACTCCCGTTCCGTGAGCTTCCCGATGAGGCGCTCGGCCCGCTCCCGCGCCGCGTCCTCACCGGCGGACGCGGCCACGATGCGGCGCATCGCCACCGGCGAGAGCACCGTGTGCCCGTCGGCGGCGACCCGGACCAGGCCGATCAGGTCCTCGGGGGGCGTGGACTTCACCAGGAACCCGACGGCTCCGCCCCGCAGCGCCCGCAGCACGTACTCGTCGGCGTCGAAGGTGGTGAGCACGACGACCTTCGGGGGCCGGTCGAGCTCCATGATGCCGTCGATCGCCGTGAGGCCGTCGACGCCGGGCATCCGGAGGTCCATGAGGACGAGGTCCGGGCGGTGGCGCAGCACGCTCTCCACCGCGGCCGCCCCGTCGTGCGCCTCGTCGACGACGTCGATGTCGTCGGCGGATCCGAGGATGGTCCTCAAGTGCGCGCAGACCATGGGTTCGTCGTCGACGACCAGCACCTTTACGACTTCGCGTGCCATGCACACCAGTCTATCGATAAGATCACCGGCGACATCGCGTGCCGGTCACCGGCTGGGTGAGGCATGGAGGTGTCGGGAGCTGCCTTG
The DNA here is from genome assembly GCF_050510915.1 of Streptomyces odontotermitis. Taxonomy (NCBI): domain Bacteria; kingdom Bacillati; phylum Actinomycetota; class Actinomycetes; order Kitasatosporales; family Streptomycetaceae; genus Streptomyces; species Streptomyces odontotermitis. Next base: position 246,772 of record NZ_JBNJLS010000009.1, read on the forward strand.
TGGAGGCACTCGACCATGTCAGTACAGCTCAATCACACCATCGTGCACGCCCGGGACGCCCAGGAGTCCGCCGACTTCCTCGGGGACCTGCTCGGCCTCGAAGTGGGCGCCCAGTGGGGCCCGTTCATCCCCGTGGTGCTCGCGGGCGGCGTCACCCTGGACTACGCCTCGATCCCCGAGGACAAGATCGCGATGCAGCACTACGCCTTCTTGATCTCCGAGGCGGAGTTCGACGCGGCGTACGAGAAGATCACGTCGCGCGGTATCCGGCACTGGGCCGACCCGCACCAGAAGCAGCCGGACGAGATCAACCACAACGACGGCGGCCGGGGCGTGTACTTCCTCGACCCGGCGGGCCACGCCATGGAGCTGATCACGGTGCCGTACGGCGGCTTCCCCGCGTAGCGGCCGCCCGGCGCAGGCGCCATCCCTGAATTTCGGGATACCGGGGTGCGGGTTGCCCCTGGGACTTTCTTCGTACGCAGTGCGGGACGGTTCCAGAGCGCAGCCCGCACCCGAACGGGAGCAACGAAATGATGCGATGGACGGCCACGCGTCTGTGGCGACCGCTACTCGCCCTCGCGGTCGGCACGGGCACCTTCCTCGGCACGACGGGACAGGCCACGGCGGCCCAGGACCAGCAGGCCCCGAGGGCCGAGGCAGCCGCCTCCGGTTATCTGAACCTGCACCAGTGCGCGTACTACGCGAGCAGCCTCGACGACCACTTCAACACCTTCGTGACGCCGAGCGGCGACGGGCGCTACTCCACCGGCACGAAGCACTCGGCCACCGCCGACACCACGGCGGCCTGCGGCGCGGGGAACGGCAATCACGTACCCGTTCCGCTCCTGCACGGCGTCAAGGCGCTGAACCTCACCGCGGGCCGCTACCTCAACCTCCAGCAGTGCGACTACTACCGGAGCGCGAGCACCGACCGCTTCACCACCCTGGTGACGCCGAGCGGCGACGGACGCTACTCCACCGGCACGAAGGTCTCCAACACCAGGGAGACCACGCCCACTTGCGGCCCGGGCAACGGCAGCCACGTGCCCAACCCGGGCCTCTCCGGCTCCCTGCCCCTGGACCTGACCGCGGGCCGCTACCTCAACCTGCACCAGTGCGTGTACTACTCGGAGCGGCTCAAGAGCCACATGACGAGCGTCGTGCCGGCGCCGGACACGCGGTACGCGACGGGCACGAAGGTCTCCGACACCCAGGAGACGAGCCCGTCCTGCGGCTCCGGCAACGGCGACTACGTCCTCGTCCCGCTCCTGTCGGCCGTCAAGAGCATCCCGCTGAGCTGATCACTCGCGGTGGCGCGCGCGAAAGGGCCGTACCCCCCGGTCGACCCGGAGGGTACGGCCCTCAACTGCCCGCCCTGACCGCTTACTTGCGGATCAGGCTGCGCAGCACGTACTGCATGATGCCGCCGTTGCGGTAGTAGTCCGCCTCACCGGGGGTGTCGATGCGGACGACCGCGTCGAACTCGACACCGGTGTCGGTGGTGACCTTCACCGTGCGCGGCGTGGTGCCGTTGTTGAGCTCCTCGACGCCGGTGAAGGAGAAGGTCTCCTCGCCGGTCAGGCCGAGGGAGTCGGCGGACTGGCCCTCCGGGAACTGCAGCGGCAGGACGCCCATGCCGATGAGGTTCGAGCGGTGGATGCGCTCGTACGACTCGGTGATGACGGCCTTGACGCCGAGCAGCGCGGTGCCCTTGGCGGCCCAGTCGCGGGACGAGCCGGAGCCGTACTCCTTGCCGCCCAGGATCACCAGCGGGGTGCCCTGCTCGATGTAGTTGCGCGAGGCGTCGTAGATGAAGGAGACGGGGGCGTCCTCCTTCGTGAAGTCGCGGGTGTAGCCGCCCTCGGTGCCCGGCGCGAGCTGGTTGCGCAGGCGGATGTTGGCGAACGTGCCGCGGATCATGACCTCGTGGTTGCCGCGGCGCGAGCCGTAGCTGTTGAAGTCACGGCGCTCGACGCCGTGCTCGGTCAGGTACTGACCGGCCGGGGTGTCGGCCTTGATGGCGCCGGCGGGCGAGATGTGGTCGGTGGTGACCGAGTCGCCGAGCTTGGCGAGGACGCGCGCGCCGGAGATGTCGGCGACCGGGGCCGGCTCCATCTCCATGCCCTCGAAGTACGGGGGCTTGCGGACGTACGTCGACTCGGTGTCCCACTCGAAGGTGTTGCCGGTCGGGATGGACAGCGCCTGCCACTGGGCGTCGCCCGCGAAGACGTCCTGGTAGGACTTGTTGAACATGTCCTCGCCGATGGCGTTCGCCACGACGTCGTTGACCTCGGCCTCGGTCGGCCAGATGTCGGCCAGGTGGACGGGCTTGCCGTCCTGGTCGACGCCGAGCGCGTCCTTGGTGATGTCCACCTTCATGGAGCCCGCGATGGCGTACGCGACGACCAGCGGCGGGGACGCCAGGTAGTTCATCTTGACGTCGGGGTTGATGCGGCCCTCGAAGTTCCGGTTGCCGGAGAGGACCGAAGTGACCGCCAGGTCATGGTCGTTGACGGCCTTGGAGACCTCCTCGGGCAGCGGGCCCGAGTTGCCGATGCAGGTGGTGCAGCCGTAGCCGACGAGGTTGAAGCCGACCTTGTCGAGGTAGGGGGTGAGCCCCGCCTTGTCGAAGTAGTCGGTGACGACCTTCGAGCCGGGCGCGAGGGTGGTCTTGACCCACGGCTTGCGGGTCAGGCCCTTCTCGACGGCCTTCTTCGCGACGAGCGCGGCGGCGACCATCACGTACGGGTTCGAGGTGTTGGTGCAGGAGGTGATGGCCGCGACCGTCACCGCACCGTGGTCGATCTCGTACGTCGAGCCGTCGGGGGCGGTCACGGTGACCGGGTTCGACGGGACGCCGTTGGTGTGCGCCGGGGCGTCGGACGCCGGGAAGGACTCCTTGCCGGCCTCCTCGTCGTCGGTGACGTAGTTGCGCACGTCGACGGCGAACTGCTGCGCGGCGCCCGCGAGGACGATGCGGTCCTGCGGACGCTTCGGACCGGCGATCGACGGGACGACCGTCGAGAGGTCCAGCTCCAGCTTCTCGGAGAAGTCGGGCTCGGCGGCCGGGTCCAGCCAGAGGCCCTGCTCCTTGGCGTACGCCTCGACGAGCGCGACCTGCTGCTCGGAGCGGCCGGTCAGCTTCAGGTAGTTCAGCGTCTCCCCGTCGATCGGGAAGATGGCGGCCGTCGAACCGAACTCGGGCGACATGTTGCCGATGGTGGCGCGGTTGGCGAGGGAGGTGGCGGCGACGCCCTCGCCGTAGAACTCGACGAACTTGCCGACGACGCCGTGCTTGCGCAGCATCTCGGTGATCGTGAGCACGAGGTCCGTGGCGGTGGTGCCCGGCTTGAGCTCACCGGTCAGCTTGAAGCCGACGACGCGCGGGATGAGCATCGAGACCGGCTGGCCCAGCATCGCGGCCTCGGCCTCGATGCCGCCGACGCCCCAGCCCAGGACGCCCAGGCCGTTGACCATCGTGGTGTGCGAGTCGGTGCCGACGAGGGTGTCGGGGTACGCCTGGCCATTGCGCACCATGACCGTGCGGGCCAGGTGCTCGATGTTGACCTGGTGGACGATGCCAGTGCCGGGCGGGACGACCTTGAACTCGTCGAACGCGGTCTGGCCCCAGCGCAGGAACTGGTAGCGCTCCTTGTTGCGGCCGTACTCCAGCTCCACGTTCTGGCCGAACGCGTCCTTGGTGCCGAACTTGTCGGCGATGACGGAGTGGTCGATGACCAGCTCGGCCGGGGCCAGCGGGTTGATCTTCGCCGGGTCGCCGCCGAGCTCCTTCACGGCCTCACGCATGGTGGCGAGGTCCACCACGCAGGGGACGCCGGTGAAGTCCTGCATGATCACGCGGGCCGGCGTGAACTGGATCTCCTGGGAGGGCTGGGCCTGCGAGTCCCAGTTGCCGAGGGCACGGATGTGGTCGGCGGTGATGTTCGCGCCGTCCTCCGTGCGGAGCAGGTTCTCCAGCAGAACCTTGAGGCTGTAGGGAAGGCGAGCAGAGCCCTCGACCTTGTCCAGCCTGAAGATCTCGTACGACTCGTCGCCCACGCGCAGCGTGCTGCGGGCGTCGAAGCTGTTCGCCGACACGACAGTCTCCTTCATATATGTGCGCGTTCCACCACATCGTGCCGCCACGCCCCGCCGCCGATCCGCTAAGGTAAGGCTTAGTTAGGGTTGCCTTACCGTCAGGGTCGACGGATGCGTGTGGCTGCGGTGCGCCTCGGCAGATATCTCGATGTCGAGATAACCCTAGTACATCACGCCGCGGGGCGACGAGGCGTGCCCGGGCGTCCCCGCTACGGAACCACGGAACCGCGAGGGTTCCCGTCGTCGTTGGTACCCCTGTGGAAGATCTCTATGAAATCCAGCTCGGCGTCTTCGCCGCCCCGGAGGCACTGCGCGGACTCGTCGAGGGCTGCACCCGCGTCCTGGAGGAGCGGGGACGGCCGTACGGGCTGAAGGTCGCCGGGCAGGGAAGCGAGCGGAGCGGCGGCGGGATGTCGATCGCCGAGTTCTACGACGAGCTGCCCGAGCAGTGGCGCGTGGAGCACCCCGGCGAGGACCCGGGCGAGCGGGAGAACTACGAGATCCGCGTGGGCGTCGTCGTCACGCACGCGGAGATGGAGGAGCTGCGCGACCGGCTCACCCGCGTCGCCTGCCCCGATCCCGGGCACGCCTCGCCCTGCCCCGTCCCGTGGGGCACGGGGCACATCAGGGCGGGCGGCGTCCAGGACGAGGAGGGAGTCGTCGAGGAGCGGTTCGGGCATCTGCGCGCGCGGTAGCGTGCAGCCGTGCCGCCACAGAAGCGCGCAGCCGTGCCGCCCGTGACCCTCGCCGATGTCGCGCGCGCCGCCGAGGTGTCGACCGCGACCGTCTCGCACGCCCTGAACGGCACGGGACGGCTGGGCGAGGCCACCCGGCGGCGGGTCCGCGAACTCGCCACCGCGCTCGGCTACGGCGCCCCCCGCACCGCCCCCACCCGCACCCTCGGCGTCGCGGTCACCACCTTCCCCGGGCCCTGGAACTACACGGAGATCGCCTACTTCTCGCGCGTCGTCACCGCCGCCACCGCGGCCGCCCACACGCACGGCTACGCCCTCACCACGCTGCCCGCCGACCGCGTCGCGGACGCCGCCTGGCACACCCTCGCCGTCGACGGGATGCTCGTCATCGACAGCCCGCCGGGCGACCCGATGGTGCGGGCCCTGCGCGCCCGCGGCGTCCCCCTCGTCTTCGACGGCGCCCCCGTCGACGCACGCCCCGGCGACCACTGGGTCGACAACGACCACGCGGCGACCGCCCGCGAGGTCCTCGGCCACCTGCGCGCGGCGGGCGCGCGGCGCATCGTGCTCCAGTCGGGCAGCGGGGGCGAGCACTACGCCCGGGCGATCCGGGCCGCGTACGAGCAGTGGTGCGCCGAGCAGGGGGCGCCCGCGCTCGTCGTCGACTTCGACCGGGACGACGCCGCGGGCCACGCCTTCGACGGGCTGCTCGACGCCGGGGCGGACGCGGTGTACGCCGTGTACGACCCGGGCGGCCACCAACTCCTCGCCGCCGCCCGCCGCCACGGCCTGCGCGTCCCCGACGAGCTGCTCCTGGTGTGCGCGAGCGAGGATCCCGCGTACGAGCGCACCGACCCGCCGGTCACCACGGTGACCCTCGCCCCGGAGCGCTCGGCGCGCGAGGCGGTGGCGCTCCTCGTCGCGCTGGCCGAGGGGGCGGCCGGGGTGCCGGCGGGGCCGGTCACGGTGCCCGCGGGCCTGAAGGTGCGCGCTTCCTCGCGGCGGTAGCGGTTGGGGGCTGCGGATTCCGTCGTCCGGGACGGCTTCTGGTTAAGCCGTTACTCACCCAGGGTCCCTGGCAACAGCCAACCCCCTTGGAGTGCCCATGAGTTCGCTCTCCCCCCTGTCCCGGCGCGGCGTCATCGCCGCTGCGGGCGCCACCGGGCTCGCCGCCGTCGCGGGCGCCCCCGCCGTCGCCTCCGCCCCGCACGGGCGGCGGTCCGCCGCGCTCGTCGTCCACAACGCCCGGGTGTTCACCGGGGTCCGCGGGGCGCCCCTAGCCGAGGCCGTCGCCGTCGGCAGGGACGGGCGGATCCTCGGCGTCGGCGGCGCGGAGGTGCGCCGGTTCGCCGGGCGGGACACCGAGGTCGTGGACGCGAAGGGCGCCACCGTGATGAGCGGGATCCACGACGGGCACGCCCACCCCACGGACGCCGCGAGCCGCTCGCTGCGACCCTCCCTCGGGGGCGCCGAACAGACCGTGGCGGACCTGCAGAAGACCCTCACCGGGTTCCTCAAGGACTCCGCCGACCAGGAGCCCGACGGCTGGCTGGTGGTGGAGGACTGGAATCCCGTCGGGCTGCTTCCGCACGGCACCGCCCCGCACCACGACATGCTCGACTCCCTGCCGACCCGCCGCCCCGTCGCGCTGCGCGGCGGCGACGGCCACAACATCTGGGTCAACCGGCGTGCCCTCGACATCGCCAAGATCACCGCGGACACCCCCGACCCGGTCGGCGGGAAGATCGTCAAGGGCAAGGACGGCAAGCCCACGGGCGTGCTCAAGGACGACGCCCAGCCCGTCGTCACGAAGCACATTCCCGAGCCGAGCCCCAAGGAGCTGCACGCGGCCGCCGCGAAGATCCTCGCCCAGGCCGCCGCGTCCGGGATCACCACCTTCATGGAAGCCGTCGTCGGACACGACGAGTTGACGGTCTACCGGTCCCTCGCCGAGACCGGGCAGCTCCTCCAGCGCTTCGTGCCCGCGCTGCGCATCGACACCGACAAGACCAAGGACCCGGCCGCCGCCCTCGCCTACGCCCGCGGCCTGCGCGCCGACTTCGACGACGTGCCGGGCCTGCGCTTCGGCACCGTCAAGGTCTTCCTCGACGGCGTCATCGAGTACCCGGCGCAGACGGCCGCCCTCCTGGAGCCGTACCTCGACAAGGACGGCAGGCCGACCGACAACCGCGGCGAGCTCTATGTCTCCGCCGCCGACTACGGCAGGCTCAGCGCGGCCTTCAACGCGGCGGGCTGGCAGATGCACGCGCACGCCCTCGGCGACCGCGCCGTGCGCACCGCGCTCGACGGCTACGCGTACGCCCTGCGCGCCACCGGGCGCCGCGATCTGCGCAACACCGCCGCCCACCTCCAGCTGGTGCACCCCGACGACTTCCCCCGTTTCGCCCAACTCGGCGCCATCGCCTGCATGCAGCTCCAGTGGGCCACCCGCAACACCTGGACCATGGACTCCCTGCTCCCCTACATCGGCGCCGCCCGCCACCGCCTGCTCTACCCGGCGCGCAGCCTCCAGCGGCACGGGGCGCCGCTGTCCGGCGGCTCGGACTGGCCCGTCGACCCCTTGCAGGTGTGGAACCAGGTCCGCACCGCCGTCGACCGCACGGGCACGGACGGCGAGGGCGGCGATCTGTACCGCGAGAAGGAGGGGCTGAGCCGGACGACGTCGCTGCGCATGCACACCCTCGGCACCGCGCGTCAACTCCGCATGGAGCATCTCACCGGGACCGTCGAGCGGGGCAAGTCGGCCGATCTGGTGCTGCTGGACCGCGATGTGACGCGGTGTCCGGTGGCCGATATCAGCAGCACCGAGGTGCGCCTGACGCTCGTCGGGGGCACAGTGGTGCACGACGCCTCCACGGCGTCGGGCCGCTCGGCTGCGGCCCGGCTCGCGCGGGCGTCGGCGGGGCCCCGGCCCACGGCCTTCGCGTCCGTGCACGGCGGCAGGCACCGTGGGTGCGGCTGCGGCTGACGGTCCCGGTGTCCGGGCCTGGCTCCGGGGCCGAACTCCCGGTCCGGGCAGGCCCGGAAGGGATCCTTCCCGTTCGGCCCACCCCGCCGCGCGACTCATCTCATATCTGAGATAGCCTTCGTCACATGGCAGACGACTACCTCGTACGCATCGGCAAGCTCATCCGCGACGCCCGGCAGCACCGGGGCTGGACGCAGACGCAGCTCGCCGAGGCACTCAGCACCAGCCAGAGTGCCGTCAACCGCATCGAGCGCGGCAACCAGAACATCAGCCTTGAGATGATCGCCAGGATCGGCGAGGCTCTCGACAGTGAAATCGTCTCGCTCGGGTACGCGGGTCCCATGCACCTGCGCGTCGTCGGCGGCCGCCGTCTCTCCGGCTCCATCGACGTCAAGACGAGCAAGAACGCGTGCGTGGCGCTGCTCTGCGCATCCCTCCTCAACAAGGGCCGCACGGTACTGCGCCGCGTCGCCCGCATCGAAGAGGTCTACCGGCTCCTCGAAGTCCTCAACTCCATTGGTGTACGCACCCGTTGGATCAACGACGGGGTGGACCTGGAGATCGTGCCGCCCGCGAAGCTCGACATGGACGCCATCGACGCGGAGGCGGCCATCCGCACCCGCTCGATCATCATGTTCCTGGGCCCGCTGCTGCACCGCATGGACCGCTTCAAGCTGCCGTACGCGGGCGGCTGCGACCTCGGCACCCGCACGATCGAGCCACACATGATCGCGCTGCGCCGCTTCGGCCTGGACATCGCGGCCACCGAGGGGCTCTACCACGCGGAGGTGGAGCGCGGCGTCTCCCCCGACCGCCCGATCGTGCTGACCGAGCGCGGCGACACCGTGACGGAGAACGCTCTCCTTGCCGCCGCCCGCGCCGAGGGCACGACGGTCATCCGCAACGCCTCGTCCAACTACATGGTCCAGGACCTCTGCTTCTTCCTGGAGGCCCTGGGCGTCAAGGTCGAGGGCATCGGCACCACCACGCTCACGGTGCACGGCGTGCCGACCATCGACGTGGACGTCGACTACTCCCCCTCCGAGGACCCGGTCGAGGCGATGAGCCTGCTCGCCGCCGCCGTGGTCACCGAGTCGGAGCTCACCATCCGCCGGGTGCCGATCGAGTTCATGGAGATCGAGCTCGCGGTCCTGGAGGAGATGGGCCTCGACCAGGACCGCTCGGCGGAGTACGCGGCGGACAACGGCCGCACCCGCCTCGTGGACCTCACGGTGCGCCCCTCCAAACTGGAGGCGCCCATCGACAAGATCCACCCGATGCCGTTCCCCGGCCTCAACATCGACAACGTCCCCTTCTTCGCGGCCATCGCGGCCGTGGCGCAGGGCAAGACCCTCATCCACGACTGGGTCTACGACAACCGCGCGATCTACCTCACGGACCTCAACCGGCTCGGCGGGCGCCTCCAGCTCCTCGACCCGCACCGGGTGCTGGTCGAGGGCCCGACGCGCTGGCGCGCCGCCGAGATGATGTGCCCGCCGGCGCTGCGCCCGGCCGTGGTCGTGCTGCTCGCGATGATGGCGGCGGAGGGCACGTCGGTGCTGCGCAACGTGTACGTGATCAACCGCGGCTACGAGGACCTGGCGGAGCGCCTCAACTCGGTGGGCGCGCAGATCGAGACGTTCCGCGACATCTAGTCCGCGGGACGGCGTTTCAGGACGGGGGCGCGGGGTCGCGGTTCATTCCAGCACCGCGACCCCGTCCAGCTCCACCAGCGCCTGCTCGTCCCAGAGCCGGACGACGCCCACCACCGCCATGGCCGGGTAGTCCCGCCCCGCCAACCGCCGCCAGCTGCGCCCGAGTTCGGCGGCGTGCGTGCGGTAGTCGGCGACGTCCGTGGCGTACACCGTGACGCGGGCCAGGTCGGCGGGGGTGCCGCCGGCGTGGCGCAGGGCGGTGAGGAGGTTGGTGAGGGCGGTCTCGAACTGCTCGGGCAGCGTCTCCCCCGTGACCTTGCCCTCCCCGTCGAGGGCGGTCTGGCCCGCGAGGAAGACGAGACGGCCGCCGGTCGCGGTCACGGCGTGCGAGAAGCCCGTGGGCGGGGAGAGTTCGGCGGGATTGACGCGGTGCAGGGTCATGCGGGCGGCCCTTCCGTGGTGGTCGAATCTGCGTGGTCGGCGTACAACTCCTTGCCGATGATGGACCGTTGGACCTCACTGGCGCCCTCGTAGATGCGCGGGGCGCGCACCTCGCGGTAGAGGTGTTCGAGGAGGTGGCCGCGCTGGAGGGCGCGGGCGCCGTGCAGCTGGACGGCCGCGTCGACGACGTACTGGGCGGTCTCGGTGGCGAGCAGCTTGGCCATCGCGGCGCGGCGCGCGATGCCGGGGTCCCCCCGGTCGTACGCCGCCGCGGCCGCGTACACCATCAGGCGGGCCGACTCGGTGCGCAGCGCCATCTCGGCGACCTGGTGCGAGACCGACTGCAGGTCGCTCAACACCCCGCCGAAGGCCCGGCGTTGCGATGTGTGCGCGAGCGTCGCGTCGAGCGCGGCCTGCGCCATCCCGACGGCGAAGGCGCCGACGCTGGGGCGGAACCGGTTCAGGGTGGTCATGGCGACCCGGAACCCGCGGTCGACCTCGCCGAGCACATCGTCCCCGGTGACGCGCACGCCGTCGAAGGTGAGGGTCCCGATGGGGTGCGGCGAGAGCATGTCGAGCGGCTCGCCGCCGAGCCCCGGGCGGCCGGCGGGCACGAGGAAGGCGGTGACGCCGCGGGCGCCCGCGTCCTGGGTGGTGCGGGCGAAGACGGTGGCGAAGTCGGCCTCGGGGGCGTTGGAGATCCAGCGCTTCTCGCCGGTGAGCCGCCAGCCCGAGGCGCCGTCGCGCTCCGCCCGCAGCGTGAGTGCCGCCGCGTCCGAGCCCGCGTCCGGCTCGGAGAGCGCGAAGGCCGCGACCGCCCGCCCCTCGCGGGCGGGAGCGAGCCACTCCTCGCGCTGGCGTGCGGTGCCGAAGGCGTGGACGGGGTGCGCGCCGAGCCCCTGCAGGGCCAGCGCGGTCTCTGCCTCGGTGCAGGAGCGGGCGAGGGACTCCCGCATGAGACAGAGCCCGAGCGCACCGCTCCGTGGCCCCTCCTTGTCCGTGAACAGCGCTTCCAGCAGCCCGAGTTGGCCCAGCTCAGCCACCAGCGGACGGTTCACCCGGCCCGGCTCGCCCCGCTCCGCCAGTGGGCGCAGCCGCGTCGCGGCCAGGACGCGCAGCTCCTCCGCCCATGCGGTTTGTTCCGGTTCGAGGGAGAATGCCGACACCCAGGACCCCTCCTTTATCGCGCACCATTGACTGTCGTCACCATCACGATACGCTCGAAGCGCCAGGGCCTGCCCGGCGGATCCGGCCGCAGAATTTCGAGCTCGCCAGTACGTCGCCGGTGAGCGGTCTCTGGTGCGTGCAGCTGCAAGGCGGAGGAGGGAGTCAACGCGGAGCGTTGGCGACCGACGACAACGCGGCAGATGTGCGCACCAGAGACCGCGACCGCGGCAGGATCCGCCGGGCAGGCCCTGGCTCTCCACCCCGTCGACAAGACCTCGGGTCGACAGGACCTCGGCAAGGGGGCGCACCTCCATGGACGCCAGCGGCACCTGCGCACTGACACCTTCGGCCCACACCGACACCTTCGCGCGCGACCACCTCCCGCCCGTCGAGCAGTGGCCCGCCCTCGTCCGCGACCGGCCCGAGCTGCACTACGCGCCCCGGCTCAACTGCGGGGCCGAGCTCCTGGACCACACGGCAGCGCGGTTCGGCACCGACCGGCCCGCGTTCCGCTCGGGCTCCGGCGAGGTCTGGTCGTACGGCGAACTGCGGCGCCGCGTCGACTCCCTCGCGCACGTCCTGACCGGCGAGCTCGGCGTCGTCCCCGGCAACCGCGTGCTGCTGCGCGGCCCCACCACGCCCTGGCTGGCGGCCTGTTGGCTCGCGGTGATGAAGGCGGGCGCCGTCGCGGTCACCGTCCTGGCGCAGCACCGCCCGCACGAGCTGGCCACGATGTGCGAGATCGCGGAGGTCCGGCACGCGCTGTGCGACGCCCGCTCGCTCGACGACCTGACGAAGGCGGGGATCGCGGGCCTGAGCGTGACCACGTACGGCGGCGAGGGCCCCGACGACCTGCTCACCCGGGCGGCCGCCCACGAGGAGCCCTACGAAGCCGTGGACACCGCGGCCGACGACGTCGCCCTGATCGCGTTCACCTCGGGCACCACCGGGCGCCCCAAGGGCTGCATGCACTTCCACCGCGACGTCCTGGCGATCGCCGACACCTTCGCGCGCCACGTCCTCAAGCCCGTCCCGGACGACGTGTTCGCGGGCAGCCCGCCGCTCGGCTTCACCTTCGGCCTCGGCGGGCTCGTCATCTTCCCGCTGCGGGCGGGAGCCTCCACGCTGCTGCTCGAACAGGCGGGCCCCAAGCAGCTGTTGGCCGCGGTCACCGAGCACCGGGTGAGCGTCGTGTTCACGGCGCCGACCGCCTACCGCACGATGCTCGACGAGCTCACGGAGCACTCCGCGTACGACATCTCCTCGCTGCGCCGCTGCGTCTCGGCGGGCGAGAACCTGCCCGCCGCGACCTGGGAGGCGTGGCGCGAGCGCACCGGCCACCGCATCATCAACGGCATCGGCGCGACGGAGCTCCTGCACATCTTCATCTCCGCCGCCGACGAGGCGATCCGCCCCGGCACCACGGGCCGCCCGGTACCGGGGTGGCACGCGCGCGTCGTCGACGAGGCGGGGCACCCGCTGCCGGACGGCGAGCCGGGCCTGCTCGCGGTGCGCGGCCCCGTCGGCTGCCGCTATCTCGCCGATCCGCGCCAGCAGGAGTACGTGCGGCACGGCTGGAACGTCACCGGGGACACCTACGTCCGGGACCCCGACGGCTGCTTCCGCTACGTCGCACGCGCGGACGACATGATCATTTCGGCCGGATACAACATCGCGGGCCCCGAGGTGGAGGAGGCCCTGCTGCGCCACCCGGACGTGGTCGAGACGGCGGTGGTGGGGCTGCCCGACGAGCGGCGCGGACAGCTGGTCGCGGCGTACGTGGTGCTGCGCGCGGGCGCCCCGCGCGACGCCGGTCGGCTGCAGGAATTCGTCAAGGCCGAGCTGACTCCCTACAAGTGCCCGCGCGAGATCGTCTTCCTCGACGCGCTGCCGCGCACCGCCACGGGCAAGCTCCAGCGCTTCCGGCTGCGGGCGGGCCCCGTCGACCGGAAGCCGGAGCCCGCGCCCGGAACCGTAGAGTGATCACGTGTCCGAGCAGCGCACCCCACGGTCCTTGATCGTCACGTTCTACGGCGCGTACGGGCGTACGCGGCCCGGCCCCGTCCCGGTCGCGGAGCTGGTCCGGCTGCTCGCGCCCGTGGGCGTCGACGCCCCCGCCGTGCGCTCGTCGGTCTCCCGCCTCAAGCGCCGCGGACTGCTCCTGCCCGCCCGTACGGAGTCGGGCGCGGCCGGGTACGAGCTGTCGCCCGACGCCCGCCAGCTCCTGGACGACGGCGACCGGCGCATCTACGCCGCCCCCGAGCCGGACACGGCGGGCGAGTGGGTGCTCGCCGTCTTCTCCGTGCCCGAGCCGGAGCGGCAGAAGCGGCACGTGCTGCGCTCGCGGCTCGCGGGGCTCGGCTTCGGCACGGCGGCGCCGGGCGTGTGGATCGCGCCGGTGCACCTGTACGAGGAGACCCGGCACACCCTGGAGCGCCTCCAACTCGACGCCTACGTCGACCTGTTCCGGGGCACGCACCTCGGCTTCGCGGCCACGGCCGAGTCGGTGGCCCGGTGGTGGGACCTCGCCGCGCTCGCCAAGCAGCACGAGGCGTTCCTCGACCGCCACGAACCGGTCCTGCGCGCCTGGCAGTCGCGCCCGGACACCCCTCCCGAGGAGGCGTACCGGGACTATCTCCTCGCCCTGGACTCCTGGCGGCACCTGCCCTACGCCGACCCGGGCCTGCCCGCCGAGCTGCTGCCCGCGGACTGGCCGGGGGCGCGCTCGGCGGCGGTCTTCCGCGAGCTGCACGGGCGGCTGCGCGAGGCGGCCGCGGAGTTCACCGCGTCCGCCTGAACGGGCTCAACCCCCCCAGGGTGAGCCGGGGCTTGGGGCCGTCCGTGCGACCGGTCTGGGGGCGCCTGCTGCCCGCGCGGTACGGGGCGGGCCAGCTGGCGCCGGGGCCGCTGTAGCCCTGTTCGGCGGCGGCGTGCAGCGTCCAGTGCGGGTCGTACAGATGCGGCCTGGCCAGCGCGCACAGGTCCGTACGACCGGCCAGGATCAGCGAGTTGACGTCGTCCCAGGAGGAGATGGCGCCCACCGAGAGCACGGGGATGCCGGTCTCGTTGCGGATGCGGTCGGCGTACGGGGTCTGGTAGGAGCGGCCGTACGCGGGCTGTTCGTCGGCGACGACCTGCCCGGTGGAGACGTCGACGGCGTCGGCCCCGTGGGCGGCGAAGGCGCGGGCGATCCCGACGGCGTCGTCGGCCGTGGTGCCGCCCTCGGCCCAGTCCGTCGCGGAGATCCGCACCGTCATGGGCCGCTCGGCCGGCCACACCTCCCGTACCGCGTCGAAGACTTCGAGCGGGAAGCGCAGCCGGTTCTCCAGCGAGCCGCCGTACTGGTCGTCGCGGAGGTTGGTGAGCGGGGAGAGGAAGCCGGAGAGCAAGTAGCCGTGGGCGCAGTGCAGTTCGAGGAGGTCGAAGCCCGCGCGGGCGGCGCGCCGGGCGGCGGCCTTGAACTGGAGGGTGAGCACGGCGAGTTCACCGGTGGTGAGGGCGCGGGGGCGCTGGCTGCCCTCCTTGTACGGGAGCGGGGAGGCGGCCACGAGCGGCCAGTTGCCCTCGTCGAGGGGGTCGTCGATGCCCTCCCACATCAGCTTCGTGGAGCCCTTGCGGCCCGAGTGCCCGAGCTGCACGCCGATCGCGGTGCCCGGGGCCTGGGCGTGCGCGAAGTCGGTGATCCGCCGCCAGGCCGCCTCCTGTTGCGGGGTGTAGAGCCCGGCGCAGCCCGGCGTGATCCGGCCGTCCTCGGTGACGCACACCATCTCCGTCATCACCAGGCCCGCCCCGCCGAGCGCCCGCGCGCCCAGGTGGACCAGGTGGAAGTCGCCGGGCACTCCGTCCTCGGCGGAGTACATGTCCATCGGCGAGACCACGACGCGGTTGCGCAGGGTCAGCCCGCGCAGCCGGAACGGCGTGAACATCGGCGGGGTGCCCTCGGGACAGCCGAACTCCCGCTCCACGGCCTGGGTGAAGCCCGCGTCGCGCAGCCGGAGGTTGTCGTGGGTGACGCGGCGGCTGCGGGTGAGCAGGTTGAAGGCGAACTGCCGGGGCGCCTGGTCCACATAGAGCCCCAGCTCCTCGAACCACTGCAGGCTGGCGGCGGCCGCGCGCTGGGTGGAGGCGACGACGGGGCGGCGCTCCTCCTCGTACGCGGCGAGGGCGGCCGGGATGTCGGGCTGCTCCTGAAGGCAGGCGGCGAGCGCGAGGGCGTCCTCGACGGCGAGCTTGGTGCCGGAGCCGATGGAGAAGTGGGCGGTGTGCGCGGCGTCCCCGAGGAGCACGCAATTGCCGTACGACCACTGCTCGTTGACGACCGTGCGGAAGCTGATCCAGGAGGAGTTGTTGGAGCGCAGCGGGCGCCCCCCGAGGGCGTCCGCGAAGATCTTGGCGCACCGCTCGACGGAGGCGGCCTCGTCGAGCTCGGCGAACCCGGCGGCCTCCCAGACCTCTTCGCGCATCTCGACGATGACGGTGGAGGCGCTCTCCGCGTACGGGTAGCCGTGCAGCTGCATCACGCCGTGCTCGGTCTCGGCGATCTCGAAGCGGAAGGCGTCGAAGGCGAAGTCGGCGGCGAGCCAGATGTAGCGGCAGCGGTGCGTGGTGAGGGTGGGCTTGAAGACGTCGGCGTGCGCCGCGCGGGTGAGGCTGTGCACGCCGTCGGCGGCGATCACCAGGTCGTGGCTCGCGGCGAGTTCGGCGGTGGGCGGCGCCTCCGTACGGAAGCGGAGGTCCACGCCGAGCTCCCGGCAGCGCTCGTGCAGGACGGCGAGGACCCGCTTGCGGCTGAGCGCGGCGAAGCCGTGGCCGCCCGAGGTGTGCCGCTGCCCCCGGTGCACGATGTCGATGTCGTCCCAGCGCACGAACTCCGCCTGGAGCGCGGCGTACACGGCGGGGTCGGCGTGCTCGATGCCGCCGAGCGTCTCGTCCGAGAGGACGACGCCGAAGCCGAAGGTGTCGTCGGGCGCGTTGCGCTCCCAGACGGTGATCTCGCGGGTGGGGTCGAGGCGCTTGAGGAGCACCGCCGCGTACAGCCCGCCGGGTCCGCCGCCGACGACGGCGACGCGCCGGGCGGTCACGGCACGGGCGTCACCGCCTTCCTGGGAGTTCATCAACTACCTCACCGTCCCCGCCACTTGGGCGAGCGCTTGGCCGTGAACGCGGCGTGGAACTCGGCGTAGTCCTCGCCGTTCATCAGCAGCGCCTGTGTCGCCGCGTCCATCTCCACGGCGGCGGCGAGCGGCATGTCGAGCTCGGCGGTGAGCAGCGCCTTGGTCTGGGCGTGGGCGAGGGCGGGACCGTCGGCGAGCCGCCGCGCCAGGGCCTGCGCGGCCTCGGCGGCGCGGCCCTCCTCGGTCAACTCGCTGATCAGACCGATCCGTTCGGCCTCCGGCGCGCGCACCGCGTCGCCCAGCATCAGCAGCCGCGTGGCATGGCCGAGGCCGACGACGCGGGGCAGCAGATAGGCGGCGCCCATGTCGCCGCCGGAGAGCCCGACGCGGGTGAAGAGGAACGCGAACCGCGCGCTCGGGTCGGCCACCCGGAAGTCCGCGGCGAGCGCGAGCACGGCACCCGCCCCCGCGGCCACCCCGTGCACGGCGGCGATCACCGGGAACGGGCACTCGCGGATCGCCCGCACGACCTGCCCCGTCATCCGGTTGAAGTCGAGGAGCTGCGCGGTGTCCATGGCGAGCGTGGCGCCGATGATCTCGTCCACGTCGCCGCCCGAGCAGAAGCCGCGCCCCTCGCCGCCGAGCACGAGGGCGCGCACGGCGCGCTCGCGGGAGAGCTCGGCGAGCAGGTCGCGCAGGTCGGCGTAGGCGCCGAAGGTGAGCGCGTTGAGCTTGTCGGGGCGGGCGAGCGTGACGGTGGCGACGCCGTCCTCGACCTCGTAGCGGAGGTGCTGCCAGTCGGGGGTGCGCGGGGCGGAGCCGGTGAAGGGACTCATGACGTGCGGCCTCCGGAATCAGGAGGGGGGCGGCGACTCTTCGAAGTTATCACTTGTTTGTGACTGTCGTCATGAGTACGCGATAGATCTCGCCAACCACGATGGGGTGGACAGGGCCCGCCCTAGGGCACTACGTCCCGCCCACGCCCGACGGGAGCCCCTGTCGGCGGGCCGCTTAAGATTCGTACCGTTGAAAGCAGGACCGCCCGCGCCTGCTCCCCGAACGGACCCGCCTTGACCGAAGCTCCCCGGCCTCTCGCCTCCTGGCGCATCGCCCTGCCGCACACCACGGCCGCAGTGCCCATCGCCCGCGCCCTCGTCCGCACCGCCCTCACCGACCTGGAGTCGGGGGCCGACACGGACACCGCGGAGCTGCTCACGGCCGAGCTGGTGGCGAACGCCGTGGAGCACACGGCGGGCGACGCCCCGATAGAGCTGGTCATCGAGCTGCTGCCGACCGGCTGCCGGGTCGAGGTGCACGACAGCAATCCACTGCCGCCGGGCGAACTCACCACGGCGGGCTGCGCGGAACCCGACCCCTGGCAGGAGCACGGGCGGGGCCTGCTGCTCATCCGCACCCTGAGCTCGGCCTGCGGGCACCGGCCGACGGAGTCCGGCAAGGCGGTGTGGTTCAGGATTCCGTGCTGAACGGGGTTCGGGATTCCGTGCCGAGGGGGTTCAGGATTCCGCGCCGAGCGTCGCGACCAGGACCGCCTTGATCGTGTGCAGCCGGTTCTCCGCCTGGTCGAAGACCACGGAGTGCGCCGACTCGAAGACCTCGTCGGTGACCTCGAGCGAGGTCAGGCCGTGCCGCTCGTGGATCTCGCGGCCGACCTTCGTGCCCAGGTCGTGGAAGGCCGGCAGGCAGTGCAGGAACTTCACGTCGGCGTTGCCGCTCGCGCGCAGCACGTCCATCGTGACGGCGTAGGGCTCGAGGGCCGCTATGCGCTCGTCCCACACCTCCTTGGGCTCCCCCATGGAGACCCAGACGTCCGTGGCGATGAAGTCGGCGCCACGGACGCCCTCCTCGACGGACTCGGTGAGCGTGACGCGCGCGCCGCTCGCCTCGGCCAGCTTCCGCGCCTGCGCCACGACCTCCTCGGCCGGCCAGTAGGCCCGGGGCGCGACGATCCGCACGTCCATGCCGAGCAGGGCGCCGGTGACCAGGTAGGAGTTGCCCATGTTGAAGCGGGCGTCGCCGAGGTAGGCGAAGGCGGTCTCCGTGAGCGGCCTGTCGCCGTGCTCGGCCATCGTGAGCACGTCGGCGAGCATCTGCGTGGGGTGCCAGTCGTCGGTCAGGCCGTTGTAGACGGGCACGCCCGCATGGGCGGCGAGCTGCTCGATGCCCGGCTGGCTGTCGCCCCGGTACTCGATGGCGTCGAACATCCGGCCGAGAACCCGCGCGGTGTCCTTCACGGACTCCTTGTGCCCGATCTGCGAGCCCGAGGGGTCGAGATACGTGGTCGAGGCGCCCTGGTCCGCGGCCGCGACCTCGAAGGCGCAGCGGGTGCGGGTGGAGGTCTTCTCGAAGATCAGCGCGATGTTCTTGCCGCGCAGGACCGGCGTCTCGGCCCCCGCCTTCTTGGCCGCCTTGAGCTCGGCGGCGAGATCGACCAGACCGCGGAACTCCTCGGCGGTGAAGTCCACCTCCTTGAGGAAGTGGCGGCCGGTGAGGGCGGGGCGGTCTTTCGCCATGGCGGGCTCCGGGGTGGCGGTCGAATCAAGGGGACACTGGAAGTGTATACGACGCTCCACATTTCTATACAGCCCCTCGTCCCCCGGCTCCCCGGGGGGTCAGGGGCAGGGCCTCCCTACGAGCCCACCGCGTCCCGCTCCACCGGGCAGCTCATGCAGCGCGGCCCGCCCCGCCCCCGGCCCAGCTCGCTGCCCAGGATCTCGATGACCTCGATGCCCTCCCGGCGCAGATGGGTGTTGGTGGTCGAGTTCCGCTCGTACGCGACCACGACGCCCGGCTCCACCGCGAGCACGTTGCAGCCGTCGTCCCACTGCTCCCGCTCCGCCGCGTGCACGTCCTGGGTGGCCGTGAGCACCCGGATCCCGCTCAGCCCGAGCGCGGCGGCGATGGCCCGGTGCATGTGCTCCGGGGGATGGTCGGTGACCTTCAACTCCCGGTCCCCCACGCCCGGTTCGATGGTGTACGAGCGGAGCATGCCGAGCCCCGCGTACTGCGTGAAGGTGTCCCGGTCGACCATCGTCATCACCGTGTCCAGGTGCATGAACGCCCGGCTCTTCGGCATGTCGAGGGCCACGATCGTCTGCGCCGAACCGGCCGCGAACAGCTTGTGCGCGAGCATCTCCACGGCCTGCGGCGTGGTGCGCTCGCTCATCCCGATGAGGACGGCGCCCTGCCCGATCACCAGGACGTCGCCGCCCTCGATGGTGGAGGGGTAGTCCGCCTGGCCCTCGGACCAGATGTTGAAGTCCGCCCCCTTGAACAGCGGGTGGTGCCGGTAGATCGCCTCGAAGTGCACGGTCTCGCGCTGCCGCGCGGGCCAGCGCATCGCGTTGATCGACACCCCGTCGTAGATCCAGGCGGAGGTGTCCCGGGTGAAGAGGTGGTTGGGCAGCGGGCCGAGCAGGAAGTCGTCCAGGTCCATCACGTGGAAGCGCACCGACGTCGGCTCCGGGTGCCGGGCCAGGAACTCCCGCTTCGTCATGCCGCCGACGAGCGCCTCCACCAGCTCGGCGGAGTCCATCGTCTCGAAGGCCGCGCGCAGATGGTCGGTGGCGAGCGGCCCGTACTCCTTCTCGTCGAAGACCCGGTCCAGGACGAGCAGGCGGGCCTCGGGGACGTCCATCGCCTCCGTGAGGAGGTCACCGAAGAGATGGACGTCGACGCCCCGGTCCCGCAGCACGTCCGCGAAGCCGTCGTGCTCCTGGCGCGCGCGGCGCACCCAGAGGACGTCGTCGAAGAGGAGGGCGTCCTTGTTGGTGGGGGTGAGCCGCTTGAGCTCCAGGTCCGGTCGGTGCAGGATGACGCGGCGCAGCCGCCCGGTCTCGGAGTCGACATGGAATCCCATGGGTTCCATCTTTCCCCGGCCGGGCGGCTCTCGCCCGTGCAACTTCGTATGGATCGCCCCGGTGGCTACAGGCGCGGGTCCACCGGCTCCGACTCCAGCGCGAGCACCGCGAACACCGCCTCGTGCACCCGCCACAGCGGCTCGCCCTCCGCGAGCCGGTCGAGCGCCTCCAGGCCGAGCGCGTACTCGCGGAGCGCGAGCGAGCGCTTGTGGCCGAGGAAGCGGCCGCGCAGCCGGTCCAGGTTGTCGGGGCGGGTGTACTCGGGACCGTAGATGATCCGCAGGTACTCGCGGCCCCGGCACTTGATGCCCGGCTGCACCAGACGGCCCTGGCCGTTCCTGACCACCGCCTCGACCGGCTTGACGACCATGCCCTCGCCGCCACGGCTGGTCATCTCCAGCCACCAGTCGACGCCCGCCTGGACCGACGCCTCGTCGCCGGTGTCGACGAAGAGCCGCCGGGTGGTCTGCAGCAGGCCCGTCGTGTCGTGCTCCACCATGCGGTCGATCAGGGCGAGTTGGGCGTCGTGCGGCATCCCGGCGAGGCTGCGGCCCTGCGCGGCCAGGACCTGGAACGGCGCGAGCCGCACCCCGTCGAGCCCGTCCGTCGTCCAGCAGTAGCGCCGGTACGCGTCCGTGAACCGGGCCGCGTCCACGGCCCGCTCGCGCTGCTTGCCGAGCAGCTCCGCCACGTCGACGCCGCGCGCCGCCGCCGCTTCGAGGGCCGCCACCGCGCCCGGGAACACCGCCGACGAGGCGGCGCCCACGGCCGCGTACTGCGAGCGCAGCAGCCCCGACGCCTTGAGCGACCAGGGCATCAACTCGGCGTCAAGGAGCAGCCAGTTGGTGTCCAATTCCTTCCAGAGGCCCGCTTCGGTGACGGCGGTGCGCAGCCGCGCCAGGATCTCCTCCGTCATGGCCGGGTCCTTGAAGAAGGCCCGTCCGGTACGGGTGTACAGGGCACCGCTCGGCCCGTCCACACCGAACCGCTCGCGCGCCGCGTCCGCGTCCCGGCACACCAGCGCCACCGCCCGCGAGCCCATGTGCTTCTCCTCGCACACGACCCGCTCGACCCCGTCCGAGGCGTACTGCGCGAAGGCTTGGGCCGGGTGCTCCAGGAAGTGTTCATCAGCGGCTCCGCCGCGGGCCTCGCGCTGCGACGTCGCCGTCGGCGCCATCGTCGGCGGCAGATACGGAAGGAGGCGCGGGTCGACCGCGAAGCGGCTCATGACCTCGAGGGCCGCGGCCGCGTTCTCCTCGCGCACCGAGACGCGGCCCGCGTGCCGGGTCTCCACGACGCGGCGGCCGTGCACGTCCGCGAGGTCGAGCGGGCGCCCCTCGTGGCCGCCCGGCGCCTCCGTGGCGAGCGGCTTCACCGGCTCGTACCAGACCTGCTCGGCCGGCACCTCGACGAGCTCGCGCTCCGGCCAGCGCAGCGCGGTCAGCTTGCCGCCGAACACGGCGCCCGTGTCCAGGCAGATGGTGTTGTTCAGCCAGGTCGCGGTGGGCACGGGCGTGTGGCCGTAGACGACCGCGGCCTTGCCCCGGTACTCCTCGGCCCACGGGTAGCGCACCGGGAGGCCGAACTCGTCGGTCTCGCCGGTCGTGTCCCCGTACAGCGCGTGCGAGCGGACCCGGCCCGAGGTGCGGCCGTGGTACTTCTCCGGCAGCCCGGCGTGGCAGACCACGAGCCGCCCCTCGTCCAGGACGTAGTGCGAGACGAGCCCGTCCACGAACTTCCGTACCTGGCCGAGGAATTCCGCGCTCTCCCCGCCCAACTGCTCGACGGTCTCGGCGAGTCCGTGCGTGAGCTGGACCTTCTTGCCCTTGAGGTGGCGGCCGAGCTTGTTCTCGTGGTTGCCGGGCACGCACAGGGCGGTGCCCGCGTCGACCATGGACATCACGCGGCGCAGCACGCCCGGCGTGTCCGGGCCGCGGTCGACGAGGTCGCCGACGAAGACGGCGGTACGGCCCTCCGGGTGCGCCCCGTCCGCGTAACCGAGCTTGCCGAGCAGGGTCTCCAGCTCGCTCGCGCAGCCGTGGATGTCGCCGATGATGTCGAAGGGGCCGGTGAGGTGGGAGAGGTCGTTGAAGCGCTTCTCGGTGACGATCTCGGCGCCGTCGATCTCCTCCACCCCCCGCAGGATGTGCACCTTCCTGAACCCCTCGCGCTCCAAGTGGCGCAGCGAGCGGCGCAGTTCGCTCTGGTGGCGCTGGATGACGCGGCGCGGCATCCCGGCGCGGTCGGCGCGCGCGGCGTTCCGCTCGGCGCAGACCTCCTCCGGCACGTCCAGGACGATGGCGATGGGCAGCACGTCGTACTGGCGGGCGAGCTGGATGAGCTGCTTGCGGCTCTCGGACTGGACGCTGGTGGCGTCCACGACGGTGCGCCGGCCCGCCGCGAGGCGCTTGCCCGCGATGTAGTGCAGCACGTCGAAGGCGTCGCGGCTCGCGCTCTGGTCGTTCTCGTCGTCCGCGACCAGGCCGCGGCAGAAGTCGCTGGAGATCACCTCGGTGGGCTTGAAGTGCCGCCGCGCGAACGTGGACTTGCCGGAGCCGGTGGCGCCGATCAGGACCACGAGGGAGAGGTCGGTGACGGGAAGGGTGCGTGCCGCACCGGTCTGCCGGGTCTGCTCGCTCATGCCGCCTTCTCCTCCTTCGGGTCGGTGGTCCTCGGGTTGCCGGTCTGTGTGAACACGGCCATCTGCGTGGGCGGGCCCACCTCGGGGTCGTCGTCGCCGACGGGCGTGAACCCGACGTCGTAGCCGTGCCGTTCGGCGACCCGCCGGGCCCAGGCGCGGAACTCCTCGCGGGTCCACTCGAAGCGGTGGTCGCCGTGGCGGACGTGCCCGGCCGGGAGGGTCTCCCAGCGGACGTTGTACTCCACGTTCGGCGTCGTCACGAGGACGGTGCGGGGGCGCGCGGAGCCGAACACCGCGTACTCCAGGGCGGGCAGCCGCTCCTCGTCGAGGTGCTCGATGACCTCGCTGAGCACCGCCGCGTCGTACCCCTTGAGCCGCTTGTCCGTGTACGCGAGGGAGCCCTGGAAGAGCTTGACCCGCTCGGCCTGCCGCTCCCCCATCCGGTCCAGGTGCAGCCGCCGCGAGGCGACGGTGAGCGCCCGCATCGACACGTCGACACCCACGATCTCCGTGAACCGCACGTCCTTGAGCAGCGCCTGCACCAACTGGCCCTGCCCGCAGCCGAGGTCGAGCACCCGGGCCGAGCCGGACGCGAGCAGCGCATCGGTGATCGCCGCACGCCGCTGCACCGCGAGCGGCACCGGCTTCTCCGACCCCTCTTCAAAATCAAATGCAGCGCTCTCCTCGTCCACGGCGTTGTCGATCTCCTCGACGTCCGTGTCGTCCGCGTCGGCGAGCCGGACCAGCTCAAGGCGCTCCATCGCCTCGCGCGTCAGCGACCACCGCCGCGCCAGATAGCGGCTGGTGATCAGCTTCTGCTCGGGGTGCTCGGCGAGCCACCCCTCACCGGCGCGCAGCAGCTTGTCGACCTCGTCGCTGGAGACCCAGTAGTGCTTGGCGTCGTCGAGCACCGGAAGCAGGACATAGAGGTGGCGCAGCGCCTCGGACAGCGTGAGGCGCCCGTCCGGCACCTCAAGCACCAGCCGTACGTACCGCGAGTCGCCCCACTCCGGGAACTCCTCGTCCAGCGGCACGGCCTCCGCGCTCACCGTCCACCCCAGCGGCTCGAAGAGCTCTCGCACCAGCTTCGCGCCGCCCCGTGCGGGGAGCGCGGGCACCTCGACGCGCAGCGGCAGGGGCTCCCCTGCGCGCTCGGGCATGGCCCGGCACTGGCCGCGCAGGGCGCTGGAGAAGACGCTGCTCAGCGCCACGGCGAGCAGCGAGGAGGCGGCGTAGGGGCGGTCGTTCACGTACTGCGCGAGCGCCGCGTCCGGGGCGCCGCCCCGCGCCTTGCCGTTCTTCCCCCTGCCGCGCCGTTGCAGCGCCACGGGGTCGACCTCCAGGAGCAGCGCGGCCGTGCACCGCTCCGCGGACGCCTCGGGGTAGAGGACGTGCGCGGTGCCATAGGAGGTGGAGAACGCCTGCGCGTTGTCGGGGTGCTTGTGCAGCAGGAACCCGAGGTCGGTCGCGGGGCGCTCCGGGCAGCCGGTGGTGCTGATCGTCAGGAACACGCGTCCGAGTATGACCGGGTTCGCCCGCCCCGACCAGGGGTTTTCGGCCTTGACCGGGGCGAGGGAGGACATCGTGCGCAGGAATGCCTACGCCAGCTGCGACTGCACCTGCGAGGAGATCAGCTCCAGGTGGTCCAGGTCCTTCAGGTCGAGGCACTGGAGGTAGATCCGCCGGGAGCCGATCGCCTCGTACCGGCCGATCTTGTCGACGACCTCGGCCGGGGATCCCGCGAGCCCGTTCAGCTTCAGCTCGTCGACGTCGCGGCCGATCGCCGCGGCCCGCCGGGCGACCTCCGCGTCGTCCTTGCCGACGCATGCCACCAGCGCGTTCGAGTACACCAGGTCGTCGCCCTTGCGACCGGTCTCCTCGGCGGCGGCCCGGACCCGGCCGAACTGCCGCTCGCTGTCCTCGATCGAGGCGAACGGGATGTTGAACTCGTCGGCGTACTGCGCGGCGAGCCGCGGGGTCCGCCGCGCGCCGTGGCCGCCGATCAGGACCGGCACCTTGGCCTGCGCGGGCTTGGGCAGCGCGGGCGAGTCGGTGAGCTGGTAGTGCGTCCCGTCGTGGCTGAACGTCTTGCCGACCTCCGTACCCCACAGCCCGGTGACGATCGCCAGCTGCTCCTCGAGCCGCGCGAACTTCTCCTTGGGGAAGGGAATCCCGTACGCCTTGTGCTCCTCCTCGAACCAGCCCGCGCCGAGCCCCAGTTCGACCCGGCCGCCCGACATCTGGTCGACCTGCGCGACCTGGATCGCGAGGACCCCGGGCAGCCGGAACGTGCCCGCCGTCATCAGCGTGCCGAGCCGGATCCGCTTCGTCTCACGGGCCAGGCCCGCCAAGGTGACCCAGGCGTCCGTGGGCCCTGGCAGCCCGTCGGAGGAACCCATCCGCAGATAGTGGTCGGACCGGAAGAAGGCATCGAAGCCGAGGTCCTCGGTGGCCTTGGCGACGGACAACAGCGTCTCGTAGGCGGCGCCCTGCTGGGGCTCCGTGAAGATTCGAAGATCCATGGCTCCATCCTGCACGCTCGAACGCCCGTCAACCCCGCCGATCCCGCCGATCCCCCGCCTCCCCGGTCGGGTGAAAATCCGTCAACCCGGCGGGCGCCGGGCGTCCGCCCCAGTGACCCGCTCCCGGGGTGATCGTTGGCTCGGGCGGAGCCGGACCGCCCGGCACCCGCACCGGCGTTCACATGGCCGGGGCGTCGCCCGCACCCGTTGATCCTTTCCCTGTGGTGCTGCATCAACTGCCTTCCCCCGGGGGAGGGCGAGGGCCTAGGAGGCCGTCATGTCCCAGGAAGCCGTGCCCGAGCAGGGGGCCGCGCACGACTCGCCGGTGCCGTCCATGGCATCCGCGCCCGAGCAGGAGGGCAGGCCCAAGGGCCTGCTGCAGCAGATGGAGGAGCTGATGGCCGCGCTCAACGCCGACCTGACCCAGCTCGACGCGGACCTGCAGCAGTCCGCCGCCACGCCGTCGTCCACCGCCCTGCCCCAGTCCCCGGACAGCCGCCCGCCCGCCTCCGGCGACGAGCCCGGCCGCTACTGACGATCAGGCGGCCCCCGGCCAGGACCTGACCGACGGATCCAGGACCTGCCCGACGCATCAAGCTCTAGGACGACCCCGCCGCCGAGTCGGGCTCGGGCAGGCCCTGTTCACGGGCCGCGAGTCTGCGCAGCATCTCCAGGACCCGGTCCCTCGACTCGTCGGCGGCGTCGATCGCCTCCACGCACCGCCAGTAGGCCCCTTCCTCGTCCGCGCCCATCGCGACGGCGACCAGCGCGATGCCGACCTCGCCGAGCAGCAGGTCGAGTCCGTGCAGGACCGCCGGGACGTCGCCCACCTCGGAGAGCCGCGCGGCGCGTAAGCCCTCGACGCCGAGCGAGGGCGGATCCAGGACCGCGCAGCCCCGGCCGCCGAGCTCGCTGAGCCCGAGGGCCTCGCCTCTCAACTCCGGTGGCCCCGCGACCGCGAGGCGCGCGCCTATCGCCTGGGCGATCGCCTGCGCCTGCCACACCTCCACCACGATGTCCGCCGGCTCCTGGCTCCGCTCCAGGGCGCGCCTGCTCGACTCGATGAGCCGCATCGCATCCATGTGCAGTCCCCGATCCACTCCGCGCGCACACCGCACGCCCGCCGCACGTCCACCGAACTCGCCTGCTCACTACCCACAGTGAGAGTCCGGGCGCAGAAAAGCCAGGGGAAGCCGGAAATCTGTGGACAATTAATCGATTGTGGATCAGCCGTCCACTCCGGAGAGTGACATTGATCTAGGAGTGGGCAGGACGTCCGGGCACCGGAAAACGCCGTTCGTTCCGGTCGATCTTCGCGTCGAGCGCGGCCAGCGCGTCGATCCCCAACACCTCGCAGAACTGCAGCAGATAGGCGAGGACGTCGGCGACCTCGTCCGTCACCCGGTGCGCCGACTCGGGGTCCGCCATCACCCGCGCCGACTCGTCCGGGGTCAACCACTGGAAGATCTCGACGAGTTCGGAGGCTTCCACGCTGAGCGCCGCGGCCAGGTTCTTCGGGGTGTGGTAGGGCTGCCAGTTCCGCGCCGCCGCGAACTCGGCCAGCCTGCGCTGCAGTCCCGCTACGTCAAGTTCCGTCACGCCCCAGGTCTACCACCGTGACTCCGTCGAGCCCCACGGCCCCCGCCGCGTCGCCGACCGCGCCCACGAACCGGACGTGCCCGCGCTCGCACATCTCCCCCGCGAGCGCGGTGAGCGCCCGCAGCTGATGGCGGTCGAGGGCGCGGTCGAACCGGTCGCCGAGCACCGTGAACGCCTGGTACGCGGCGGGCACCTCGGCGACGGTGTCGACTTCAAGGACCCCCGGCCCGGTCAGCAGCACCAGGGCGAGCGCGAGGTGCCTCAACTCCCCGTCCCCGAGCCGTCCGACGGGGGTCCTGACCCCCTCCCCCCGGTCGAGGAAGGCGTGCAGCGAACCGTCGTCGGCCTCCGTCACGAGCACGTCGTCGACCCGCCCCGCGCACCCCTTGCGCACCTCGGCGACCAGCCGGGCGTGCCGGTTCACGCACTCCTCCCGGGTGCGCCACAGCACCGCCGCGAGGTTCTCGCAGCCCCCGAGGAGCCGCCCGTCCCCCACCCGCCCCGGCGGCAGCGGCCGACGCATCCGGCCCGGCTTCGGGTCACAGGCGAAGGCCGACCGCAGCGCGACGACGACCTGTTCCGCCGCCGCCAGCACCAGGCGCTGCCCGTCCGTCCGGCCCGCGACGCGCAGTGGGAGCAGCGCGGTGCCGAGCCGGTCGTCGGGCAGCGGACCACGGGTGACCTGGGCGTTGCCCCCGGTGTACCAGGCGGCCTGGACGACGGACCGCGACGGGTCGCGCAGCGCGGTCTCCAGCAGGACGAGCGGCCCCAGCGTCAGTCGCTCCCCCACGACGCGGAGTTCCGGCTCGGCCTGCACGGCCAGGTCGAGCCGGACGGCGCCGGCGGGCCCGTCGACCGTGCAGCCGATGCGGAAGCCGCGCCGCCGCTGACCGTCGGCCCGCGCCCGCTCGGGCACACACGCGACGGGATCGGCGAAGACGTCCGCGAGCTCTTCGCCCGCGCTGAGCCGGCCGAGGGCCGCGTAGGCGCGCAGCGCGCTGCTCTTGCCACTGCCGCTGGGCCCGGCGATCAGGGTCACCGGCCCGAGCGGCAGGACGGCGGACCGGTGCCCGGCGAAGGCGGACAGGCGCAGTTCGGCGACCTCGGGCCGCTCAAGGGGAGCCGCAGTCATGTCCCGGACCGTAGGCGGACACCGAAAGGCGAACCGTTTTGCCCAAGTGACCTTCCTACGAACGGGCGATGACCACCCATAAGAGAGACACCGGGCCACCGGGGCGCTACAGCGCGCCCACGGCGCCACGGGCCCGCACAGCCCGCTGCGCCCCTGCCCCGCCACGTCCTACGGCTGAGCGACGGCCTCCACCAGCCCCTGGACCTCGGTACCGGGCGGAGTCAGCAGGAACACATTGCGGTCGACCCGGTGCATGGCACTGCCCCGCCCCAGCACGACCCCGCTGCTGAAGTCCAGGACGCGCTTGGCGGTGTCGCTCTCGGCACCGGTCAGGTCGAGGAGGACCGGAATCTCCGCCATCAAGGTCTCGGCGACCTCACGGGCGTCCGCGAAGACGTTGACCCGTATCACCACGAACCTCCGCCGCGCCTCGGTCTCCGCCTCGGGCAGCGCCCGGTGACCCGGCCAGGACGGCCATTCGTTGCGGCTGCGCAACGGTACGACCTGGGCGAGCCCTTCCCACTGTTCGTCGGTGACGTCGTGGCTGTTCACCGCAGCCCCCCGCCCTGACTCGCACTCAATTTCTGCACCGGCCCATTCTTACGCCACTCACCCGTTCAGCCCAACACCGACACGGATCGGCCCAGCCAGAGAACGTCAGCGCCCAGCCAGCCGGTCCAGTGCCGCCTGGCTCTCCCCGTCCGCCGCACGGTAGATCACCAGCCGCTGATCCGGATCCTGAAGCGGCGCAAGGACCTCGTAGTGCACCGCGACCTCACCGACCTCGGGATGCCGCATCACCTTGTGCCCACGGCCGTTGACCTTGACGTCCCGCTCGGCCCACCAGTGCGCGAACTCCGCGTCGTGGGCGGTGAATTCGGCGATGAGGCCGCTCAGCGCCCGGTCCTCCGGGTGCGCGGCCCACGCGGCACGCAGGTGGGCGACTCCCTCCCGTACGACGCGTTCGCGGTCGGCGTAGAACTCGCGCGTCAGCGGATGCCTCAGACACAGCCACATCACATTGCGCTGCGCCGGCGGCAGGGTGTCGAAATCCAGGAGCAGCCTGGCCATTTCGCGGTTCCAGGCCAGGATGTCGTAGCGGTGGTTGAAGAGCATGGCTGGCAGCGGTGCCAGGTCGGTGACCAGCCGGGCCAGCGCCGGCGGCGCCGTGGTGGCGGGCTTCTCGGCGCCGCGGGGACGCTGCTGGGCCAGGTCGAAGAGGTAGGCGCGTTCGCCGGGGGCCAGGCGCAGCGCGCGGGACAGCGCCTCCACCACGT
The DNA here is from genome assembly GCF_050510915.1 of Streptomyces odontotermitis. NCBI lineage: Bacteria > Bacillati > Actinomycetota > Actinomycetes > Kitasatosporales > Streptomycetaceae > Streptomyces > Streptomyces odontotermitis. The sequence continues at coordinate 275,983 of NZ_JBNJLS010000009.1, forward strand.
CCGCCGAGGGCCGCAGCCCGCGGCCCTGTTCGAGGCGCACGACGTAGTCGATGCTCACCCCGGCCAGTTCGGCGACCTCTTCGCGGCGGAGCCCCGGGGTCCGCCGGGACCGCCGGCGCGACGGCAGGTCGAACTCGTCCGGGTCCAGGCGCTCGCGCCGGGACCGCAGGAACGCGGCCAGCTCCTGGGTCGCGTCCACGGTGGAGGGCGTCACGGTGGAGGGCGTCACGGCGGGGGTGGTCACGGCGGAGGTGGTCACGCCCGCCCCAACGCCCAGGGTAGGACTGGCATTCCCAGGAAGATCCCTCCCTTACCCCCGCCTCACGACGGTCACAGGCTTGTTCCAGCCGACATCGGATCAGCAGCAGTCGGATCACCAGCACTGGAGCACGCCATGTCATCGTCATCCCCGTCATCCCCGTCCCTCACCCTCGACACCTACCGGCTGCTCGGCCGCTCCGGGCTGCGCGTCTCACCCCTGGCGCTGGGCGCGGCGACGTTCGGCAACGAATGGGGCTGGGGCGCCGAGCGGGACGAGGCGCGCAAGCTGTTCGACCTCTACGTCGAGCGCGGCGGCAACTTCATCGACACCGCGACCACCTACACGGACGGCAACTCCGAGCGCCTGCTGGGCGAATTCACCCGCGACCACCGCGAGAGCCTGGTACTGGCGACGAAGTACTCGACGCTCCGCCGTCCCGGCGACCCGAACTCCGGGGGCAATCACCGCAAGCCCCTGTTCGCGTCGGTGGAGACGAGCCTGCGCCGCTTGAACACGGATTACATCGACCTGCTCTACCTGCACGTGTGGGACTTCACGACGCCGGTCGAGGAGATCCTGCGCGGCCTGGACGACCTGGTCCGCCAGGGCAAGGTCCTGTACGCGGCGATCTCCAACGCCCCGGCCTGGCAGGTGTCCCGCATGCAGGCGATCGCCGACCTGCGCGGCTGGTCGCCCCTGGTCGCGCTGCAGATCGAGCACAGCCTGATCCAGCGGACCGGGGAGCGCGACCTGATCCCCATGGCGCGGGAGATGGGCCTCGGGGTGGTCCCGTATTCGCCGATGGGCGGCGGGGTGCTCACGGGCAAGTACAGCCGCGACGACCTGACCGCGACGGGCGGCGGCACCGGAACCGGCACCGGCACCGGCACCGGCCCGGAGGAGAGCACCCGCAAGAGCTTCAACCGCGACCTGGGCTGGGTCACCGAACGCAACCTCGGCGTCGCCGATGTCGTGAAGGAGGTCGCCGCGGAGCTGGGCCGCACCCCCGCCCAGACCGCCCTGGCCTGGACCCTGCAGAGCCCGGGTGTGACGGCACCGATCATCGGCGCCCGCACCCCCGCCCAGCTGGAGGACAACCTGGGCGCACTGGAGGTCGCCTTCACCCCCGCTCAACTGGCCCGCCTCGACGAGGCGAGCACGATCGAGCCGGGCTACCCGCACGCCTATCTCGCGAGCGATCTCGCCCGCGCGCAGACGCAGGGCGACCTGACGGTCGAGCCCCGCCGCTGACCCCGGGCCCCACGGCCGCCTCAGGGTCTCGGGGCGGAAGGTGTCCCCGGAGCGGCGTGCAGGCCCCCGTGCAGATGGACCAGGCTGCCGCGCGGGGAGCCGGTCCGTACGTGCTCCACGGCGCAGACGATCAACTCGTGGTCTCCCAGCGTGAGTTGACGGTGCCGCGTGGCGACCAGCCACGCGGCACAGTCGTCGAGCAGCGGCACCCCGTGCGGGCCGGTGTGCCAGCGCGTGGGCGGCGCGAACCGGTCGACGTCCGTGGCCGCGAACCGCTCGGCCACGTCGCGCTGGTCGGCGCCGAGCAGCTGGATCCCGAACCTCTGGCAGTCCTTGATCCTCGCCCAGGTCGAGGACGTCTCGGCGAGCGCGAAGGAGACGAGCGCCGGTTCGGCGCTCACCGAGGTGAAGGAGGTGATCGTCACCCCGGCGGGGCCCGAGGGCGCGGCCGCGGTGAGCACGGCGACCCCGGAGGCGTGCCCGCGCAGTGCGGTGCGCAGCCGGGCCGCGCCGACCGTGGGCGCCGCGGTGGTCACTGCTCCGTCCCGGAGGGCGTGGTGCCGAGCAGCCGTTCGGGCCGGGGCGCCACGGCCGCGATGGAGCGGGATGCGCCCGCCGCGGCCGGGTCGGGCCGGGTCTTGATGCTGATCCGGTCGGCCAGTTCGCGGGCCAGGGCGCGCGCCTCGTCGGCCGAGTCGCCCCGGACCATGAGCAGGCCCGACCGGTCGTACGACCAGGCGATGGGGGCCACCGTGTCACCGGGCGCGACGGAGAGCTGCAGCATCACCACCCGCGGATCGGCGCGCACCTCGTCGGCTCCGGTGACGGACTCGACGACGCCCGGCTCCGCGGTCAGGAAGCGGATGGCGCCGCCGCACCGTGCCGGGCCCGGCGTGAGGGGCGCGGTGCGGCCCGCGTACCAGAGGAAGGCCAGCGCGTCGATGTCGGTCCCGTACACCTCGGTGGCCAGGTCGGCGATCCGGTCGCCGCCGCGCCGGTTGTGGGACTCCACGAGGCGCGGGCCGTCCGGGGTGAGGATCACCTCCGAGTGCGAGGGGCCGTCCTCGACGCCCACGGCGTCCAGCATCCTGGCGACGAGCGACGCGACGCGGGCCGTGGTGTCCGCGTCGAGGGCCGCCGGCTGGACGTGCCCGACCTCGACGAACGAGTCCAGCTTCTCCTTGGCCGTGTACGCGACGACCACGTGCTCGCCCGCGAAGCTGAACGCCTCCACGCTGAACTCGGGCCCCCGCAGATACTGCTCCATGATGAACGTGTGCAGCCCGAACTCCGCTGCCCAGGCGGCGACTTCGGCGACCGCGCCGGGTCCGTCCACGAGGCGCACGCCCAGGCTTCCCGAGCCGAACCTGGGCTTGATCACCGCGGGTCCGAAGGCGTCGACGAAGGCGCGGATGTCGGCCTCGTCGTGCCCGAGGCGGGCGGCGACCCCTTCGATGCCCCGCTCGGCGAGCAGCTCCCGGAAGGCCAGCTTGTCCTGCAGCACGCGGACGGTGTCGAGGCCGGTGCCCGGCAGGCCGAGCGCCGTCGTCGCGGCCGCCGCCGACTCCAGGCCGTCCTCGATCATCGAGATGACCCGGGCCAGCGGCCGGTGCCGGTGCACGGCGGCGAGGAGGTCCGTGACGGCCTGCGGGTCGCGGTAGTCCGTGAGGTGGGCCTCGGTGACCAACTCCAGTCCCGCCGGGTCGAGTTCGTGCGGGCCGTACACCCAGACGATGTCGAAGCCGGCCTGCCGCGCCTTCTTCAGGGTGGCGACCTGGCCGCCGATGACCGCGATCCGCGGTGCGTTCTCGTGCTTCTCGTGCTTCTCGTGCTCGTTCCCGTGCTCGTTCCCGTGCGTCATGCGCGCTGCCTCGTGCTCGTTCTCGTTCTCGTATGCGTGCGTCATGCGCGCAGCTCCCGTCCCGATGCGTTCTCCAGCCAGCGCACGACCTCGACGTTGTCGGCGCCCGCCGGCAGCTCGTCGTGCGCCTTCTCCCACAGATCCCGGCAGGCGTGTCCGAAGGCGGCGGGGCCGCCCGCGGAGTCGAGCAGCGACGTGCCGATGCGGATGTCCTTGAGCATCAGGCGCAGCGCGAAGCCCGAGTCGAAGGTGCCGGGCAGGACGTGGTCGGGGAGCTTGGTCTGCGAGGCGTGGTTGCGGCCCGTGGACGCGTTGATCACTTCCAGCATCGCCGCGGGTTCGAGGCCGAACGCCCGCCCGGCGAGCATCACTTCGGCGACCGCGGCCAGATTGACCGCGGAGAGCAGGTTGTTGAGCGCCTTCAGCGCGTGGCCCGCGCCCGCGGGGCCCACCCGGTACACCCTGCCGAGCGCGCCGAGCACCTGTTCCGCCCGCTCCACGTCGCCGGGTTCGCCCGCGGCCATCAGCGTCAGCTCGCCCGCGCGCGCGGCGGCCGGGGAACCGGAGACCGGCGCGTCCACCACGGCCACTCGGTGCGCGGCGGCGGCGCGGCCGAGGTCCAGCGTGTCCTCGGGCGCCGAGGAGCCCGTGTCGACGATCAGGGAGCCCGCGGCGAGGTGCGGGAGCAGCTCGTCGGTGACCTGCCGGACGGCCGCACCGTCGGGCAGCATGGTGACCACCACCGGCGCGGCCAGGTCCGCGACGGACTCCGCCGCGCGCACGCCCGGGTGCTCGGCGGCCGCCGCGGCGACGCCCGCGTCGGCGTCGTACGCGACGACGTCGAATCCGCGCTCCGCGAGGCGGCGGCACATCCCTCCGCCCATCGACCCCAGTCCCGCAATGCCCACCCGCATGATCCGTTCCTTTCTTGTACGTGTGCTCAGTTCTCGGTGCCTGTGCCGCGGCACGCTCCGGGCGCGTACCGCCGCTCTCATCCCGTGGAGATGGCGACCAGCCCCCGGACGATCAGGACGAGCGCCGCGGCGACGGCCAGGGCGAGCACCGCGGCGCGCATCCGGCCGCTCTCGTCCACCTGCCGCCGGACCGGCCCCGACAGCGCGAAGCCGGCCACCACGGCGGGCAACAGCAGTGCCCCGAAGGCCAGTTGCTCGCCCGACAGCCGGCCGACGGCGGTGAGGGAGCCGAGCGAGAGCAGCGTCCCCGCCGTGTAGAAGACCCCGAGGGTGCCGCGGACCGTGGGCCCCGGCTCCTGGTGGTAGACGAGCGCGATGAACGGCCCGCCGATGGACGACGTCGTCCCGGTCAGACCCGCCACGGCACCGGAGGCGATCAGCGTGCCCCGGTTCCTGGCGAGCCTGGCCGGGTCGAGGGCGAGGAGGGAGACGACGCCCAGGGTGATGCCCGCCGAGAGCAGGTCGAGCGCCGGCCCCGAGACCACGAGGATCACGTACGAGGCCACCGCCGTGCCCGCGATCCGCCCGGCCAGCGCCCAGGAGACGCCGTACCAGTCGGTGTGGGAGAGCTCCCTGACCGCCCCGAGCGCGGCCAGGACGGCGGCGACGAGCAGCAGCGACCCCGGCATGAGGTCCGGCGTGGCGATCTGCACCACCGGCGCCGACACCAGGGCGAGGCCCACTCCCAGGCTGCCCTGGACCAGCGCGCCGAGGAACACCGCGGCGGACGCACAGGCCAGGACGGGCAGTTCAGGCATCGACGGGCACCCCTGTACCCGCCGTACCCCCCGTACCCCCCGCGTGCATCCGCTCCCCGGCCGCGCGGGCGACCCGCTCGGCCGCGCCGCCCGCCGCCACGAGCACCGCGGCGGCCGCCACCCAGCCGAGCGCCCCCGAGCCGAGCAGCAGTCCGGTGACCAGCACGGGCCCGAGGACCCGCTGTCCGGCCACGCTGAGGTTGAAGACGGACAGATAGCGCCCGCGCTGCTCCTCGGGGGCCAGCGCGATGGACAGGTCCCACACCGCGGAGTTGGCGATCACCTCGGCCAGGGACAGCGTCACCACTGCGGCGGCCAGCCACACCACCGCGGGCCCGCCCCCGGCGGAGCCGGACGCGGCGAAGCACAGGCTGCTCACCGCGAGCACGGCGCCCGTCCAGGTCAGCATCCGCGTGGTGCGCCGCTGGCTCGTCGCCAGCTTGCTGACCGGGATCTGCAGCACCACGACGAGCACGGTGTTCAGCGCGAACAGCACGGACACGGTGACCCGTGGAGCGTCCGTGTGCTCCAGGATCCACACGGGCATCGCGACGAGCAGCATGGTGTCGAAGAAGAACAGCAGGAAGTTGAGGCCGGTCAGCGCCAGATAGCGCGCGTCGGGCAACACCCGTCTTCTGACCGGCTGTTCAGCCGCTGTCCTCGGTGCGGATTCGACCGCGGACGCGGCCGGCTCGGGCACCCGCAGCACGAGCACCGCACCGCCCAGGAAGGCGAGTCCGATGGCGAACAGCGTGACCCGGTAGGCGGCCTGGGTGTCGCTGGCGAGGGCGACGCCCGCCGCCATCGCGCCGACCCCGAGGCCGCAGTTGCGTACGACGTTGACCACCGCGAGCAGCCTCGTGCGCTCCTGGCGTTCCGGCACGGCCACGGCGACCAGGGCCTGGAGCACCGGCGGCCCCGCCCTGTCGCAGGCCACCGCGCACAGCGTGACCACCATGAACTGCCAGAAGTCCGTGACGAAGACGTACGCCGCGCAGCACACACCCCGCCCCAGGTACACGGCGGCGAGCACCCGCCGCGCCCCGTACCGGTCGGCGAGGACCCCGCCGAGCAGCGAGATCCCCAGGGCCACGGCACCGGCGAGGGCGAGCCCGGAGGCCACCTGGTTCGCGGAGAGGTCCACCTGCCGGGTGAAGTAGGCCATGGAGCTCGCCATGAACAGGCCGATGCCGAGCGACTGGACGAGGGCTGCGGCGGCGAGCCTGCGGCCGCCCGCGGTGAGCTTCACGTCACTCGGTCCCGAAGTCGAAGTCGACCTGGTCCTCGAGCTCCATCTCGCGCACGATGCGCCGTACCCCGGAGAAGTCGCGCACCAGCAGGCCGGTGCCGGCCTGGCGGCGGCAGTCCTCGACGATCTCCTCGGCCTTCTCGAAGCCCGCCGCCTTCAGGATGCCGGGCCACACCGCGAAGTCCTGCTCCACGAAGGCGTGCAGGGCCTTGGGCAGCGAGTCGACGAAGGAGCGGCGCTGCTCGGTGTTCATGTGCACGTACAGCGCCTTGGCGACCTCGACCATGACGGAGGAGTGCGCGGACTCGTCGCGGGCGTGCAGCCGGGGCACCAGGGCGTGCAGCGGCTGGACGGTCCTGTCGCGGGAGAGCAGCTCCAGATAGGCGTTGACGCTGATCTCCGAGACCGTCGTCCACACCAGCTTCAGCAGGTCGCGCTCCCAGCGCTCCGACGCCTGCGCGTCGGCCTCCAGGAGGCGGCGGTAGGTGACGGTGTGCGGGTAGGCGGGCTCGCCGGTGATCTGCCGGACCTCGCGGGTGCGCTGCATCGCGATCATGTGCATGTACGTGTGCCAGACCTCGTCCACGTGCGTCTGCTGGACGGCGCGCTTGAGCTGGACGCTGTCGGCACCGGGGAAGGCGCCGTGCATGATCATGGCGAAGGTCGGGTTGGCGACGTACTCCTCGGCCGCGATGACCCGCTCGTTGTAGACGAGCCAGGCCATGGTGAGGACCTTCTGGCGCTGCTCGGGCGTGGCCGCGAGGTACAGCGGGTGGTCGGCGAACGGCAGCAGCCGCTCCGGGTAGTCCGGCAGCCGCTCGTCGTACTCCTCCGGCTCGGATATCTGGTCCAGGTCGGTGCGGATCGTGGCGCGCCGGGGCCAGGAGTCGGCGATCCGGCGCAACACGGTCTCGTCGATGTGGTCGAACCCGTCCTCGACGGTGTGCTCGTGCTCGGTGATGCTCAACGCAACTCCCCTTCGTCTGCGGCGTCCTGTGCGGCCGCGGTGATGGCGTCGGCCAGCAGGGCGAGGCCGGGTGCGAGGTCGTCGGCGTCCGCCACGATCGGCGGCATGATCTTGAGGACCTGGCCGGTGGCCCCGGACGTCTCCACGAGCAGCCCGCGCGCGAAGGCCGCCCGCGAGACCCGGTCGGCGAGGGACGGGTCGGTGAAGCCGAGTCCGCGGATCAGGCCCCGGCCGCGCACCGTGCAGCCCAGCTCGGTGAACTGGGCGGCGAGCTTGGACAGTTGGTACGCGAAGTCGTCGGCGTTGCGCCGCACCTGGTCGGTGAAGGACGCGTCGGCCCAGCGCTCCAGGCACGCCGTGGCGGTGACGAAGGCGAGGTTGTTGCCGCGGAAGGTGCCGCTGTGCTCGCCGGGGCCCAGCTGGTCGAGCTCGGGGCGGACCAGGACGAGGGCCATGGGCAGGCCGAAGCCGCTGATGGACTTGGACAGGCAGATCAGGTCCGGGACGATGCCCGCCTCTTCGAAGCTGAAGAAGGTGCCGGTGCGCCCGCAGCCCGCCTGGATGTCGTCGACGATCAGCAGGATGCCGCGCTCGCGGGCGACGTCGGCGAGCCTGCGCAGCCACGGCGCGCTCGCCGCGGAGAGGCCGCCCTCGCCCTGCACGGTCTCCACCACGAAGGCCGCGGGCAGGTCGACGCCGCTGCCCGGGTCGTCGAGCATCCGGGTCAGGTAGTCGATGGTGTCGACGCCTTCGCCCGCGTACCCCTCGTAGGGCATCCGCGTGACGTGGCCGAGCGGCACTCCCGCGGCGCCGCGCTTGAACGAGGTGGCGGACGCGGCGAGCGCGCCGAGCGAGAGGCCGTGGAAGCCGCCGGTGAACGCGATGACGTCGGTGCGTCCGGTGACCCTGCGGGCCGTCTTGAAGGCCGCCTCGACGGCGTTGGTGCCGGTCGGCCCGGTGAACTGCACCCGGTGGTCGAGCCCGCGCGGCGCGAGCACCACCTCGCGGAAGCGGTGCAGGAACGCGGCCTTGGCGCCGGTGTGCAGGTCGAGGCCGTGGACGGGTCCGTCGGCCTGGAGGTAGTCGATGAGGGCGGCGCGCACCTCGGCCGGGTTGTGGCCGTAGTTCAGCGCGCCCGCGCCGGACAGGAAGTCGATGTACTCGCGGCCGTCGGCGTCCCACATCCGGTGGCCCGAGGCCCGGGTGAAGACGGCGGGGAAGCGCCGGCAGTAGGTGCGTACGGCCGATTCGAGCTCGTCGAAGACGGCTGTGTCCGATCCGGGGGTCACGGCTTGCGCGGCGACCGGTTCGGCGGTGGTCATGAGGCACTCCAGGGGTCGATGCCGGTGATCTCGGCCGTCTCTCGGGGGGTCAGGGCGGTGCGCGGGGAGAGCGGGAACCAGCCGGCGAGGCTGAGCCGCACCAGCTCGCGCATGCGGTCGGCGATCAGCTCGGGGGTGTAGCGCTCCGGCACCTCGGCCGCGTCGATCACCGGGGTCGGCGGGAAGTAGCGGCCGCCGGGCACCGGGCGCACGACGGCGTCCCACAGGTTGAGGCTCTGGCCGCCCCAGCGGGCCCGGCCGCTGAACACCGAGTACAGCGGCAGGCCTTCGGGGTGCGGGCGGCTGAGCGCCTGGTTCACGGCCTCGCTGACCATCTCGACGATCAGTCCGCAGCCGCCCGCGGAGCGGGCCCTGCGGGCCTGCGCGAAGAGCGCGAGGGCGCCGTCCAGGGCGTCGCCGTGCCGGGTCAGGCCGCCGCTCTGCGGGGTGTAGCCGAGGTGGGCGAGGGTGGGCGTGCCGGTCGCGGCCACCGCCTCGATGCAGTCGAACTCGCCCTCGCCCGCCACCTCGATCTTGACCGCGTCCGCGCCCGCCGCGAGGAACCGGTCGGCGGCGACGCGGGCCGTGGCGGGGCTGTGCGTCGTCCCGTCCGGCAGGTCGGCGAGCAGGAACGGCCGCCTGTCCGAAGGGAATTCGGCGTCCAACGCCTTGCGCACCTCGGCCACCAGGCCGATGAGGGTGGCCAGGCCCCACTCCTGCTCGTCGGCGCCGGTCAGCGTGGTGCCGCCGCGGCCCAGGTGGGTCATGAAGTACGAGTCGCCGACCATCACGCACTCGACGGGGGCGCCCTGCAGATCCGGTGCGCGCAGCGCCTCGGCGAGGCCCTCCACCTCGTAGCCCCGATAGGCGTTGATCTTGAGCCCGAGCTGTGCCGGACTGTCGTACCTGTGCAGGTACGGGGCCAGCGCGGACGCCGCGCCCGGCCTGGCCGCGAAGGTGTCAACGGTCATGGCCGCCCTCCCCATAGATCTTGTTGATACGGCCGATGGCGTCCACGACCCGCTCCTCGGGCGCGGCGGTGAAGCAGAGCCGGGCCCAGCCCTCGCAGTGGGCGCCGAACACCCGGCCCGGCGCGAGTCCCACCCCGGCCTCGGCGCAGCGCCGCACGAACTCCTCGCCGTCGCCGTACCGGGAGAGGTCGAGGAAGGTGTAGAGCCCGCCCGTGATGCGGGTGTGCGGGATCTCCAGGGCGCCGTCGGCGAGATGCCAGGCGCGCTCCGCCTCCGCGCGGCGCCGGGCGAGCTCGTCGGCGGGGGTGGCGAGGGCACGGAACGCGGTGTACTGCGCGGCCGTGGACACCGAATACAGCGTGTGCAGCGACCACTTCGTGAGGATCTCCTCCGCGCCGGGCGGCGAGATCAGATGGCCCACGCGGGCGCCGGGCATCGCGTACGTCTTGCTGCAGCTGTGCACCGAGAAGGTGCGCTCGGCGGCGCCGGGAACGGTCGCCGCGTCGAGGAAGCCGCCGTCGCTGAAGTCGTAGTTCTCGTACGCGTTGTCGGCGATCAGCCACAGGTCGTGGCGTGCGGCGAGTTCGGTGAGCGCGCCCAGGGCCCGCTCGTCCAGGCGGAAGCCCGTCGGGTTGTTGGGGTTGTTGAAGTAGATCGCGCGGGTGCGCGGGCCCACGGCCCGCTCGATCTCCGCGATGAAGTCGAAGTCCGGGTCCTCGCTGAGCTCCAGGAAGACCGGCACCTCGCGCGGCGTCCCGCCGGCCGCCCACACGAGGCCGGTGGCGAACAGCCACTGCGGGGAGAGGATGAGGACCTCGTCGCCTGGGGTCAGGATCGCGTGCAGGGTCACCGCGATGGCGTGGGTGGCGCCGCTCGTGACCAGGATCTGCCCGGGGTCGACGGCGGTGCCCCGGCGCGCGCTCGCCGCATCGGCGAACGCGGAGCGCAGGGCGGGCACTCCGGCGGGCGGCGCGTGCTCGTGGGCCGCGATCCCGAACTCGGCGCGGTCCCAGGTGCCGGGGCGCGCGCACGGCTCGAAGACGGTCTTGCCCTGCTGCAGCGGGACCGGCTCGGCGTGCGCGCCGGAGCGCAGCAGCCGGTCGACGGTCACCAGCGGGGAGGGCGGTATCTGATGGAGGGTTCTACCGAACGACGGCATGAGAGGTACTCACTTCTGGACGTGGAACGGGCCCGTGCCGGGCGGGAGTTCGGCCGCCGCGCCCCGTGCGGGCCGGTCGATGCCGAGGTTTCCGCGCAGGGTGGTGCTCTCGTACTCGGTGCGGAACAGGCCGCGGCGCTGCAGTTCGGGCACCACGAGGTCGACGAAGTCGTCCAGGCCCTCGGGGAGCACGGGCGGCATGACGTTGAAGCCGTCGGCGCCCTCGCCGGTGAACCACTCCTCCATGAGGTCGGCGACGTCCTCGGGGGTGCCGATGACGATGCGGTGGCCGCGGCCGCCGGTCAGCGACTGGTACAGCTCCCTGATCGTCAGGCCCTCGCGGCGCGCCTTGTCGTAGACGAGCTGCTGGCGGCTGGTGCTGCCCTGGGTGGGCGGCAGTTCGGGCAGCGGCTCGTCCAGGGGAAAGCCGGAGATGTCGATGTCGCCGAGGAGCTGCGTGAGCAGGCCCAACCCGACGACGGGGTCGACCAGTTCCTGCAGTGCGGCGTACTTGTCCTCGGCCTCGGCGCGCGTGCGGCCGATCACGGGGAAGAGGCCGGGCATCACCTTCAGCTGGTCGGCGTCGCGCCCGTAGGCGGCGGCCTGCTGCTTGATGCCGCGGTAGAACTTCTGTGCCTCGTCCAGGTTCTGGGCGGCGGTGAAGATCACCTCGGCCCAGCGGGCGGCGAAGTCCTGGCCGTCCGCGGAGGCGCCGGCCTGGATGAGCACGGGGTAACCCTGCGGCGAGCGGGCCACGTTGAGGGGGCCGCGCACCGAGAAGTGCTCGCCCTTGTGGTCGAGCACGTGCAGCTTGTCGGGGTCGAAGTAGCGCCCCGACTCCTTGTCGTAACCGAACGCGTCGTCGTCCCAGCTGTCCCAGAGGCCGGTGACGACCTCCATGAACTCCCTGGCCCGGTGGTAGCGCGAGCCATGGTCGGGCTGGGAGTCGCGGTTGAAGTTCTTCGCCTCGGCGTCCGTCACCGAGGTGACGATGTTCCAGGCGGCCCGGCCCGCGCTGAGGTGGTCGATCGAGGCGAACTTCCGCGCGATGTGGAACGGTTCGTTGTACGTCGTCGACGCGGTCGCCGCGAGGCCGATGTGCGTGGTGTGCACGGCGAGGGCGGACAGCAGCGTCAGCGGGTCGAACTGGAGGAAGCGGCCCCAGCGGCTCAGGTCGTCGGCGTTGCGGTACGGGGTGCGGATGCCCACCCCGTCGGCGACGAAGAACATGTCGAACTTGCCGCGCTCGGCGGTGTGCAGGAGCTCGCGGTAGTGGGCGAAGTCATGGCCGCCGTCCGCGGGGGCCGTGGGGTGCCGCCAGGAGGCCACGTGATAGCCGGGGGAAAGGAGAAAGGCTCCCAGACGGAGCGTACGGCGTGTCACGCCCATGGCAGGTCTCCGGTGTCCTTGCAGGTGAGGGGCTTTGGATCGAGTCGGACACTAGATCAGCCGCGGAGTGCGGACACGGTTCTGCGTGCACTGTGGCTTAACCGCGGAAAGCTCCTTCTGCTCCTTTTGACGACCGCGGCGCAACGGTCCGGTGGCAGGGTCGCGACGGCGCGGCCCCGCACCTTCGGGAAGCGGTGCGGGGCCGGGTGACGACGCGGACGGAGGGCACCCTCGTGGTGGGGGCGCTCAGGGGGACGCTAGCGGGGACGGCGCGTGCGGGAGACGCCGTGCGCGGGCTCGTAGTGGTGCTCGGGGCGGCCCGCACCCCCGTATTTCAGGGCGAGTTGGACGCTGCCGCGCTCCTGGAGGTGCTTGAGGTAGCGCTGAGCGGTGGAGCGGCTCACTCCGGTGAGGTCGGCGACCTCCTGCGCGGACAGCGCCTTGCCGGCTCCGAGCAGCACGTCGCGGATGCTCTCGGTGGTCGCCGCCGAGTAGCCCTTGGGCGGCGCCTCCGCGTGGACCGGCGTGTGGAGCGCGCCGAAGATCTCGTCCACCTCGCCCTGCCCCAGGGAGTCGAAGCGGTCGAGGCGGTTCCGCATCTGCGCGTACGACGTCAACTTGGCCCGCAGCGCCGCGAAACTGAACGGTTTGACCAGGTACTGCAGGACGCCGTTGCGCAGCGCCGAGCGGACGAGCTCCGCCCCGTGGGCCGCCGAGATCATGATGACGTCGGTCTCGTGGCCGAGGCGGCGGAGCCTGCGCACCAGCTCGATCCCGTCCTCGTCGGGGAGGTAGTGGTCGAGCAGCAGCAGATCGACGCTGCCGCGCTCGACGGCCCGCAGCGCCTCGGCGGCCGTGTGGGCCCGGCCCACGACACGGAATCCCGGAATCCGGGACACATAGGCGGAGTTGACCTCGGCGACGTAGAAGTCGTCGTCCACGACCAGCACGTCGATCACTGCGCTCACGGCGCGGCTCCCGCGGCCACGGGCAGGTTCCGGGGCAGCCGGACCGTGAACACGGCCCCGCCGCCCGGCCGTTCACCGAGCCGGACCGATCCGCCGTAGCGCCGCGCGACGCCGTCGACGAGCGTGAGGCCGACTCCCCGGCCACGGTGCGGCGGCGCCTTCTTCGTCGACCAGCCCTCGCGGAACACCGCCGTGCGCAGGGCGGCGGGCACACCGGGCCCGTTGTCGGCGACGCTCAGCACCGTGGCACCGGGCTCCGACCACATGCCGACCTCGGCGAAGGGCTTCGCGGCCGAGTGCGGGGCCGCCGTGCGTGAGGCCGCCGGGTGCGCGGCCGCCGCGTCGACCGCGTTGTCGATGAGGTTGCCGAGCACCGTCACCAGGTCGCGCGGGTCGACGGCGGGGCGGGACGGTGGTGGCGGCCTGTCGGCGATCCGGAGGGTGACGCCCCGCTCGGCGGCGGCCGCCCGCTTTCCGGCGAGAAGGGCGCGCAGGAGCGGCTCCGACGGTCTTTCCCGCGGCGGCTCGGGCTCCGGCGCGCGCTGCGGCGCGAGTTCACCGGAGAGCTCCGCCACGAACTGCCGTGCCCGCGCGTACATTTCCAGATCCAGCAGCCCTGCGAGGGTGTGCAGGTAATTCGCCAGTTCGTGGTCACGAGCCGGTGATGTCGCGGTCGCGGCGAGAATCCGTTGGTTCTTCAACTTCCCCCCATACATGGCCAGTACATGCGCAAGACCAAGATCTTGAGTTCCTTGCTCTTCCTACCTGGTCAGAATGAGCAGAACAATCTTTCCGAGGTAAAGCCAAGGTATGTCCGAAGACCGCCCTGACCTGGGCTCACGCACCTAGCCTTGATCCCGCACGCGCCTTGGTGCGTGCTTTTCAGGAGCCCTGGGAGGTGCTGGTGGAATCGGGAGCGGAACGGCGAGTTCTGGCCTTTGTGGACAGCGACTACGCGGACACCCCGTACGACAAGTGGGGCGCTGATACGGGCGTACGGCCGCACCTTTTGGTCTCCGAGGCCAAATTCCCGCAGTACCGGCACGTGCCGGACGCCGTCTCCGTCCCCGACTACCGCGAGGGCGGCGAGGCGGAGCGGACCGCCCTGGATCTCGCCACCCGCATGCCGCCCGACGCCGTGATCGCCCGCATGGAGAGCGACTTGCTGCGCGCCGCCCGGCTGCGGGAGCTCCTCGGTGTGCCGGGCCAGGACTTCGCCAGCACCCTCGCGTTCCGCGACAAGATCCACATGAAGACGCTGGCGCGGCAAAGCGGCCTGGAAGTACCGGAGTTCGCCCCGATACGCGTGGTCCTCGACCTGCTCGGCTTCATCGGCGAGCACGGCTACCCCGTGGTGGTGAAACCGGCCCTGGGCTCCGGTTCCACCGGCACCCGCGTCCTGCACGGCCCCGCGGACCTGACCCGCCTCCTCGCCGACGGCCTGCCCGAACACGCCGAGGTGGAGCGGTTCGTGGAGGGGCAGATGTACGTGGTGGACGGCCTGGTGGCGGCGGGCGCACCGGTCGCCACGTTCGTCTCGCGCTACCTCAACGACTGCCTGTCCTTCCACGACGGGATCTACCTGGGCTCGGCCCAGCTCACCCGCGACCACCCCCTGACGGCCCGCCTGATCACCTACGCGCTCAAGGTCCTCGACGCACTGCCCACCCCCGAGTGCACCACCTTCCACCTGGAGGTCTGGCACACGCCCGACGACCGCCTCGTGCTGTGCGAGGTCGGCAGCAGGACCGGCGGCGCACTGACCAACCCCACCGTCCGCGCCGCCACCGGTTTCGACCTCGACGAACAGTGGTTCCGCGCCCAGGTCGCCCCGGACTCCCTGACCGATGCCAGGATCCATGGCGTCGCGCCCGGACGGAGCGCGGGCTGGGTCGTCTTTTACCCGGAACGGGGCACGCTCGCGGCCCTGCCCGAGGATCCCCCGCCCTTCGTGGTGGAGGAACGCCTGCGGGCCACGGTGGGCGCGACCTACCAAGGCGGCGTCAAGTCGGCCCACTACTTGGCCGCTTACGTCCTGACGGGCACGGACGACCAGGAGGTCGAGCGGCACGCGGCGGAGCTCGCCCGGTGGTACGCGGCGGGGGTGCGGTGGACCGGACGCCCTGACGAGGACGACCTGGCAACCCCCGCCTGACAACGGACAACTGACAATAGATCAAGCTCGCGACAACAGATCGAGCTCGCCGCGGCGAGTGCGCAGAGCCAGGGAGCGGAAGCGGAATGCGCTACATCATCATCGGATCCGGAGCGGTCGGCGGTTCGATCGGGGGCCGGTTGCACGAAAGCGGCCTGCCCGTCGTCCTGGTCGCCCGCGGCGCGCACTTCGAGGCGCTGCGCGACAACGGGCTGCGCCTCACGGTCCCCACCGGCACGCTCACCCTGGACGTGCCGGTCGTGGTGGGTCCCGAGGACGTCGAGCTGCGCGCCGACGACGTCCTCGTCCTGGCCGTCAAGACCCAGGACAGCGTGGCCGCCCTGGACGCATGGGCCACGCGGCCGGTGGCGGGCGGCGGCACCGCGGGCGAACGCCTGCCTCTGGTCTGCGCCCAGAACGGCGTCGAGAACGAGCGCCTGGCGCTGCGCCGCTTCCGCGAGGTGTACGGCGTCTGCGTGATCCTGCCCAGCAGCCACCTGAACCCGGGCGAGGTCGTCGCGCCCTGCGGCCCGTACACCGGCGCCCTGGTCATCGGCCGCTACGGATCCGGCTCCGACGACACCGCCCGCCGCATCGCGGACGACCTGGAGAAGGCCAACTTCCTTGCCCCGGTGGCGAAGGACGTGATGCGCTGGAAGTACGGCAAGCTCCTCGGCAACCTCGCCAACGTGGTCGAGGCCGTGTGCGGCTCGGCCTCGGACGCCGCCGCGCAGGACCTGGTCGCCCGGGTGAAGGCCGAGGGCGCGGCGGTCCTCGACGCCGCGGGCATCGCCTACGCGAGCGGAGCCGAGCTCACCGAGCTGCGCAGCGGCACGGTCGATCCGCAGCCGATCCCCGGCGCACGCGCCCGCAGCTCGACCTGGCAGAGCCTGGCCCGCGGCGCGGGCTCGATCGAGACGGACTACCTCAACGGCGAGATGGTGCTGCTCGGCCGCGAACACGGCGTCCCCACCCCGGTGAACGCAACCCTGCAGCGCGCCGCCCGCCACAGCACCCGCCTGAACCGAAAGCCGGGCGAAGTGACGGCCGAGGAACTGCTCGAGACGGCCGCCGGGGGTGTCCTCGGCTGAGGGGCGAGCGGCTCAGCGAGCCTTCTCGGCCGAGAAGCTGACGGGCCTTCTCGGCCGAGGAGCTGACGGGCCTTCTCGACCGGCGGGCTAGCGACTCTTCTCCGCAGGCTCCAGAATCGCCACGCACTCCACGTGATGCGTCATCGGGAACAGATCGAACGCCCGCAGCGTCCGCACCCTGTACCCACCCTCGGCGAAGTACCCCAAGTCCCGCGCCAGCGCCGCCGGATCACACGCCACATAAGCGATCCTCCGCGCACCCAGCCCCGACAGATGCCGCACCGTCGCCTTGCCCGCGCCCGCGCGCGGCGGGTCCAGGACGATCAGGTCGACCTCCGTGATCCCGGTGCGCGGCAGGACCGCCTCGACCTTGCCCTGCTCGATGCGGACCCGGTCGAAGGCGGCGAGGTTGTGGCGGGCGTCCTCCACGGCGCGCTTGCCGGACTCGATGCCGAGGACCGCGCCCTTGTCGCCCACGCGGTCGGCGAGGGCACCCGCGAAGAGGCCGACGCCGCAGTAGAGGTCGAGGGCCGTCTCGCCCTTGCGGGGCGTGAGGCCCTGCATCACCGCGAGCATCAGCGTCTCGGCGGCCTTCGGGTGGACCTGCCAGAAGCCGCCGCTGCCGACGCGGTAGGTGCGGCCGTCGGCGCGCTCGCGGACGAAGGGACGGCCGTGGACGCGGTGGACTCCTCCGTCCTTCTCCCCCACCCTCATCACCGAGACGGGCTTGTCCAGTTCGACGATCGGAAGGCGCGCGCCCGGACGCGGGGTCAGGATCACCTGGCGGTCCTGGGAGCCGCTCGCCGCGATCGCCTCGACCGACTCCATGCCGGTCCAGTCGCGCTCTTCCACACCCAGCTCGGTCACTCCGGGCGCGGCGATCATGCAGTGCTCGATCGGCTCGACCTCGTGCGAGCGGTGGCGGCGCAGGCCCGCCTTGCCGGTCGACGCGTCGACCGCGTACTGCACGCGCGTGCGCCAGGCGGGGACCTCGCCCGCGGGGAGCTTGTCGCCCTCCGCCGGCATGACGGTGCCGTCCCAGCCCGCCTCCTCGGGCGTGAGGCCCGCGAGGCGCTGCAGCTGTTCGGCGATGACCTCGCCCTTCATGCGGCGCTGGGCGCCCGGCTTCGCGTGCTGCCAGTCGCAGCCGCCGCAGCGGCCGGGGCCGGCATACGGGCAGGGGGCCTCGACCCGGTCCTTGGCGGCGTCCAGGACGGTCACCGCGTCGGCGCGCAGGAAGCGCGCGCCCTCCTCGCCCTCGGTCACCCGGGCCACGACCCGCTCGCCGGGCAGGGTGTGCCGTACGAAGAGGACCTGTCCCTCGGACGTACGGGCGATGCAGTGGCCGCCGTGCGCGACGGGGCCGACCTCGACCTCGTACTCCGCCCCGACCAGCGACTTCTTCTCCCCCGCCGACGACTCGGCCGACGACTCGGCCCGCGACCCCGCCTGCGACTTCTTCGGTTCTGCCTGCATGGCGGGGTGACTCCACTACGTGAGAGGGGGCGGTCGGACAACGACCGACCAGTCTACGCGGGCTTGCTCGGCTCCTTCGCCCGCTGCTTCTCCACCGGCCCGCGTCGCACCGAGCCCGGAGCGTTCCACTCCGACCTCTTGCGGGCCCGCTTCTTCGCCGCCTCGGACGACTCCAGCTGATAGGGGACGGAGGTCACCATGACGCCGGGGGTGAAGAGCAGGCGGCCCTTGAGGCGCAGCGCGCTCTGGTTGTGCAGCAGGTGCTCGTACCAGTGGCCGACCACGTACTCCGGGATGATCACGGACACCGCGTCGCGCGGGGACTCCTTGCGGAGCCCCTTCACGTACTCGATGATCGGGCGCGTGATCTCGCGGTACGGCGAGTCGAGGATCTTCAGCGGCACGTCGATGTGCCGCCGGTTCCACTCCTCCTTGAGCGCCTTCGTCTCGGCCGGGTCGACGTTGATGCTGACGGCCTCCAGCGTGTGGGAGCGCATCAGCTTCGCGTAGGCCAGGGCACGGAGCGTCGGGCGGTGGATCTTGGATACGAGGACGATGGAGTGGACCCGCGAGGGGCGCACGCTGTCGTCGGAGGGGCCCTCGGGGGCGGCGATCTCCTCGGCCACGCGGTCGTAGTGGCGGCGGATCGCGCTCATCGTCGCGTAGAAGATCACCATGCCGAGCAGCGCGACCCAGGCGCCGTGGGTGAACTTCGTGACGAGGACGACGACCAGGACGAGGCCGGTGAAGAAGGCGCCGAAGGTGTTGATCGCGCGGGAGCGGATCATGTGGCGGCGCTTGTCGGGGCTCGTCTCGGTGCGCAGGTGCCGGTTCCAGTGCCGGACCATGCCGGTCTGGCTGAGCGTGAACGAGACGAACACGCCCACGATGTAGAGCTGGATCAGACGGGTCGAGTCGGCGCCGTAGATGACGACGAGCAGGGCCGCCGCGCCCGCGAGCAGCACGATGCCGTTGGAGAAGGCGAGCCGGTCGCCGCGGGTATGCAGCTGGCGCGGCAGGTAGCGGTCCTGCGCCAGGATCGAGCCGAGCAGCGGGAAGCCGTTGTACGCCGTGTTGGCCGCGAGGAAGAGGACCAGCGCGGTGGCGGCGGCGAGGATGATGAACAGGAAGCTGCCGTTGCCGAAGACGGCCTCGGCGACCTGTGAGATCACCGGGTTCTGCACGTAGTCCGAGCCGACCGGCGAGCCGTTGTGGACCAGGTCGTGGGCCGGGTTCTCGGCCATGCGGACCTTGGTGACCATGGCGAGCGCGATGATGCCGCAGAACATGGTGACGGCGAGGCCGCCCATGAGCGCGAGGGTCGTCGCGGCGTTCTTCGACTTGGGCTTGCGGAAGGCCGGGACGCCGTTGGAGATGGCCTCGACGCCGGTGAGCGCGGCACAGCCGGAGGAGAAGGCGCGCAGCAGGAGGAAGACGAGGGCGAAGCCCGCGAGGCCCTGGTGCTCCGGCTTGATCTCGTAGTCCGCGGTGGGGGCCCTCATGGTGTCGTCGAGGACGAGGCCGCGGAAGGCACCCCAGGCGATCATGATGAAGACGCCCGCCACGAAGACGTACGTGGGGATGGCGAAGAGCTTCCCGGACTCCTTGACGCCGCGCAGGTTCATCAGCGTCAGGAGCACGATGACGGCGACCGCGCAGAGCACCTTGTGCTCGACCACGAAGGGGACCGCGGAGCCCAGGTTCTCGATGCCCGAGGAGATCGAGACGGCGACGGTGAGGACGTAGTCGACCAGCAGGGCGCTGGCGACGGTGAGCCCGGCCCGGGGACCGAGGTTGGTGGTGGCGACCTCGTAGTCGCCACCACCGCTCGGATACGCGTGCACGTTCTGCCGGTACGACGCGACGACGGTGAACATCAGCACCACGACCGCGACGGCGATCCAGGGGCTGAAGTGGTACGCCGACACACCCGCGATGGACAGGACGAGGAGGACCTCGCCCGGCGCGTACGCCACGGAGGACAGCGGGTCGGACGCGAACACGGGAAGCGCGATGCGCTTGGGCAGAAGCGTTTCGCCGAGCCGGTCGCTGCGCAGGGCGCGCCCGATGAGGATCCGTTTGGGCACGTCGGTCAGTTTGGACACGCAGAGGATCGTAAGCGTTCCCTCCGGGCGCCGCCCACCCCGCTCCCCCAACTGCTCGATTCAGCGGTGGTCCGGGGCGCCGTATCCGGAGAGCGGACGCTCCTCGGCGGCGACCGGAGTCGCGAACTGCCTGGTCAGACGCTCACTGGCGCGCCGCACCGCGCGCGAGGGCCACCAGGTCCGCTCGCCGAGCAGCAACAGCGCCGCGGGCAGGATCATGACGCGGATCACGAACGCGTCGAGCAGCACGGCCGCGGCGAGCACGAAGCCCATCTGCTTCATCTCCAGGATGTGCAGCATCACGAAGCTCGCGAAGACGGTGACCATGACGAGCGCCGCGCTGGTCACGACCTTCGCGGACGAGGCGATGCCGTCCAGGACCGCCTGCCGCGTCGGTACCCCGTTCAGCGCCGCCTCCCGGATCCGGCTGACCACGAAGACCTGGTAGTCCATCGAGAGCCCGAAGAGGATCACGAAGAGGAAGAGCGGCACCCGCGAGGAGATCCCGCCGAGCGACACGAAGGAGAGCAGCCCCTCGGCCCAGCTCCCCTGGAAGACCAGGACGAGCAGCCCGAGCGCGGAGGCGGCGGAGAGCAGGTTGAGCACGGCGCCGAGCAGCCCGAGCACCACGGAGCGGAACGTGTGGACCGTCATCACGAAGGTCACCAGGAGCAGCAGCCCGAGGACGAGCGGCATCTTCTCGTTCTGGTGGGCGACGTAGTCGATGCCGCGCGGGACGTCGCCGGTGACGGCGGTCTCGGCGCCGGCCACCGCGCCGACCGTGACCGGCACATAGTCCTCGCGGATGCGGTCGAGCGACTCGGTGGCCTTCTTCGAGTACGTCACGTGCGGCGCGAACACCTCGAGGGTGGTGACGCGGCGGTCGTCGGACCTGCGGATCCGCGGCTCGCCCGCATGGTGCGCGAAGAGCGGGTCGGCCTGGGTCTTGCGGTCGAGCTCGCGCAGCTGGCGGTCGACCACGGCCGACTTCGAGGCGTCGGCGCGCACCACGATCTGGTGCCGGATGCGCAGGTCGGGGAAGTCGGCGAGGAGCTTGTCGTACTCCTTCATCGCCGGGATCTCGCGCGAGAAGCTGTCCCGCGACGGGTCCTTGAGGTGCAGGTCGAGGGCGGGCAGGGCGAGCCCGACCATGGCCAGGACGGAGACCAGGAGCGTGGCCGCGGGGTGCTTGCGGGCCGGGGCGAGGAGCGCCGTCCACACCTTGCCGTTCCGCATCTCCCCCTTCTTCGCGTACGGCTTCGGGGGCTTGCCCTTGGCGGCGCGGCGGGCCGACCGGCGCTCCGCGCTCCGTCCGAGCCGGACGAGGAGCGCGGGCAGCACGGTCACGGAGCTGACCACGGCGACGGCCACGACGAGGATGGTGCCGGTGGCGAGCGAGGAGAAGATCACGTCGTCGGCGAGGTAGAGCGTCGCGGTGGACACGGCCACGGCGAGGCCCGACATCACGATGGCCCGGCCCGCCGTCGCGGCGGCGGCCTCCACCAGCGCCTCGGAGCTCAGCCGCCCGCCCGCGCGGGCCCGCTCCTCACGCTCGCGCTTGAGGTAGAAGAGCGTGTAGTCGACGCCGACGGCCATGCCGATCAGCAGGATCATGCTCATCCCGACGCCGGTGTCCGGCACCAGGTGCGAGGCGACCATCGACAGCCCCATGGCCGCCATGATCGAGGTGATCGCGAGCAGCAGCGGCACGCCCACCATGACCACGGAGCCGAAGACCAGGGCCAGCGTGATCAGCGTGATGGGCAGGGTGATCTTCTCGGAGAACGCGAGGTCGTCGTCGCGCTGGTCCTCGACGCCCTTGCTCACCGAGGCGTTCCCGGCCTCCTCCACGACCAGGTCCGGGTGGGCCCGCTGCACCTTCTCGGTCACGTCGAGCAGCGCGGGGACCTTCATCCGGTCGTCCTGCTCCTCGCCCGTGAGGGCCACCTGCACCCGCAGCGCCTTGCCATTGGCGGAGCGCACCGGGGCCTCCACCCCGGCGACCTCGGGCAGCTTCTTCATCCGGGCGGTGACGTCCCGCGCCACCTCCCGGGCCGCCGTCTGGTCCAGCGGCCCCGACCTGGCTCGGATCACCACCTGGTCCGTGGACCTGGTCTGCAGGCCGCCCTCCGTCGCCATGGCCTCGGCGCGCCCCGCCTCGCCGACACCGAAGTCCGCCGACGTCGCGGAGTTCGTCCCCAGTGCCATCCCGCCCGCCAGGCACAGCACCACGAACACCAGCCACCCGACGATCGCGCGCCCCGGGTGCAGCGCGCTCCACCGCGCCACGCGCACCGTGGCCGACCGCTTCCTCGTCACCGCTCTCACAGCCCCGCCCCTCATTCGTTCCCGCGTTTCATGTGTCAGTTCGGACTTACATGTAAGTGGAGGCTGACAGGTGAAGGTTCGGACCGTCAACCCTGAGATCTTTCGGGGGCGTCGGGGCCGGACGTCAGGGCTGACGTGGATTGACAGCGAAACCCGCCATGCGTAAGCCTTGGCTGACAGGTTCCGGAGAAGCGCGAGGGCGAGCGGTGGGCGAGGCGGACGAGACCATGGACAGCACCGAGCTGCTGGCCTTTCTCGCCGCCGTGGGCCATGAGCAGCGCATCCGGATCATCAACGAACTCGCGGACGGCCAGCTCTACGTCAGCGAGCTGGCGCGCCGGCTCGGCGTGTCCCGGCCGCTGCTCTACATGCACCTGGAGCGCCTGGAGAAGGCCGGTCTGGTGACCGGGAACCTGGCGCTCTCCGAGGACGGCAAGGCCCTCAAATACTTCGAACTGGCACCGTTCGACGTGCAGTTGAACGTGGCTGCGATCACCGCGGCCGTCCGCCAGGATCCAGCGGGCACGCCCGGACAGCACTCAGACAAGGGGACGCCCTGATGGACGACGTGATCATCCCGGTCGCTTTCTTCCTCATACTCGCCGGCGCCGTCGTGGCCGTCGCGTACTTCCAGTCGCTGCGCAATCGCGAGCGGGACCGGCAGTGGGCCGACGCCATGGAGCAGTACCGCGTGGTGGTGGAGCGCGCCCGGACGGAGCAGGAGGCGACCAAGCTCCAGCTCGTGGAGATGAGCCACCAGGTCAAGGCCCTGGAGAAGCTCCTGCTCAGCGTGGACTGAGGGGACCGAGCAACGCGCCAAGCGGCACGGACACCGTCCCGGCGTCGCCGAGCGGGGTCGGCCGCCTCCGGTGCGCAACCGGAGCTGCACGGGGGTGCCGTCGGCGGACCGCGCGTGTGTAGCTTGGGGCTCGGTCTGAGACGCTTTTACCGTTCAGCCTGAGCACAAAGTATTGACACAGCCGGAAGGACGGTCGTGCACATCGTCATCATGGGCTGCGGAAGAGTGGGTTCCGCTCTTGCCCAGACCCTGGAACAACAGGGGCACACGGTCGCCGTGGTCGACCAGGACCCCACCGCCTTCCGCCGCCTGGGCTCCGGCTTCGGCGGACGCCGGGTCACCGGCGTCGGATTCGACCAGGACACGCTGCGCGAGGCCGGCATCGAAGAGGCCGGGGCCTTCGCCGCCGTCTCCAGCGGCGACAACTCCAACATCATCGCCGCCCGCGTGGCCCGCGAGATGTTCGGCATCGAGAACGTGGCGGCGCGCATCTACGACCCCCGCCGCGCCGAGGTCTACCAGCGCCTGGGCATCCCCACGGTCGCCACGGTCCGCTGGACCGCCGACCAGATGCTGCGCCGCCTCCTCCCGTCCGGCGCCGAGCCGCTGTGGCGCGACCCCACCGGCGGCGTCCAGCTCGCCGAGGTGCACACCGCGCCGTCCTGGATCGGCCACAAGATCAGCCAGCTGCAGGAGGACACCGGCGTGCGCGTCGCCTTCCTGACCCGGCTCGGCGAGGCGATCCTGCCGACGTCGCAGACGGTGCTGCAGGAGGGCGACCTGGTGCACGTGATGATGCGCACCGACGAGGTCAGCAAGGTCGAAGCGGCGTTCGCCGAGGGCCCCGAGGAAGGCGGTCACTGATGAGGGTCGCCATTGCCGGAGCCGGTGCGGTGGGCCGTTCCATCGCCGGTGAGCTCCTGGAGAACGGGCACGAGATCCTGCTCATCGACAAGGCGCCGACCGCCATCTCGGTCGAGCGCGTCCCGCAGGCCGAGTGGCTGCTCGCCGACGCCTGCGAGATCACGTCGCTGGACGAGGCGGCGCTGCAGCGCTGCAACGTGGTCATCGCGGCCACCGGTGACGACAAGGTCAACCTCGTCGTCTCCCTGCTCGCGAAGACCGAGTACGGGGTCCCGCGGGTCGTCGCCCGCGTCAACAACCCCAAGAACGAATGGCTGTTCAACGAGTCGTGGGGCGTGGACGTCGCCGTCTCGACCCCGCGCCTGATGTCGGCCCTGGTTGAGGAGGCGGTGAGCGTCGGCGACCTGGTGCGCCTGCTCCGCTTCAGTCACGGCGACGCCAACCTCGTCGAGCTCACGCTCCCGCCCGAGTCCGCCCTCGCGGGCACCCAGGTCGGGGACGTCGAGTGGCCCGAGGACACCTCGCTGGTCACCATCATCCGCGGCACCCGCGTCCTCGCCCCCACCCGCGAGGACTCGCTGGAGGCGGGCGACGAGCTCCTGTTCGTGGCCGCACAGGCCCGCGAGGAGCAGCTGGAGGACCTGCTGTCGGTGCGGCGCGAGGCGTAGGTGTAGCCGCAGTTACGTGAGTGGGGGCGCCCGGATGGTTCCGGACGCCCCCACTCTTCGTACGGTCGAAGAGGCTCAGGTCTCACGGCGGTGCCGCGCACCCTGACCGTCCCCCGCGGCAGCGGTGGCGGCCTTCCGCTCCTCCTCCGCCTTCTCGGCGGCCTCCATCTCGGCGAAGACGTCGATCGGCGCGGGCGCCTTCGCCAGGAAGACCCAGGTCAGCCAGACGGCGAGCAGGAACGGCGGGATTTTCAGGGCGATGAGGACCCAGCCGAACTTGGTGGTGTCGGCCCACCAGTACATCGGGAAGAGGATCGCGCACTTCGCGAGCAGGATCAGGCCCCAGGCCCAACTCGCCTTCGCGTACGCCTTCTTGCGGCCGGGGTTGCGGGTGCGCCAGGAGAGGTTCTCCTTGAAGACCGGGCCGAGGATCAGGCCGATCAGGGGCACGCCCGCGAGCGTCGTGATGATGTACGCCAGGGCCAGGCCGAGCGTGTACAGCATGCCCGGCAGGTAGAAGTCCTTGGCGTTGCCGGTCATCATCGCGAAGACCACGCCGAAGGCGACGCCGAAGACACCGCTGAAGGCGTGCTTCACGGTGTCCTTCATGACCAGGCGGACCACGACGAGCACCAGGGACACCGCGAGGGCCGCGATGGCCGACATGTGCAGGTCCTTGTTGACCGTGAAGATCGTGACGAAGAGCAGGCCGGGAACGACCGTCTCCACCATGCCCCGCACGCCGCCGAAGGCTTCGAAGAGCGCGGCCTCGGTGACGGTTCTGGAGTCCGCCCCCGAAGGCGCGCCGTCCTGGTCCGTGCTCCCGTGGTCCGTCGGCTGCTTGTCGAGGGACGTCACCGGCTACTCCCGTCCGAGCGGTCTGAGTTCGTACTTCGGGTTGAAGAGCACCCGGCGGCCCCGGCTCATCGAGACCCTGCCGGACGCGATCAGCTTGCGCCCCGGTTCGATGCCCACGATGGAACGCCTGCCGAGCCACACCACGTCCAGTGCGGCGGAGCCGTCGAAGAGCTCCGCCTCAAGGGCCGGGACCCCGGCGCGTGGCCGCAGAGTGACCGTGCGCAAGGTACCAGTAACCGTCACTATCTGGCGGTCGTGGCAGTCGCCGATGCGCGTACAGCCCGCCGTCTCCGCGTCCTCGCGCAGCTCCTCCGACTCCAGGTCCTCCTGGGAGGACGAGAGCCGGTCGAGCATGCGCCGGAAGCGGCCTGCCGGCTTCGCGGAACCAGAAACAGCACTCATACAGAAAGCCTACCCGGGGGGCTCTGACGGCCACGTACCCGCCGGGTCCCCGCCCGAACCGGAACCCGGCATCACCGACCGAAACGGCCCGTACGGAGACTCAGCGCTCGAAGCGGTACCCCATCCCCGGCTCCGTGATGAAGTGCCGAGGATGCGCCGGATCCGTCTCCAGCTTGCGGCGCAGCTGGGCCATGTACACCCGCAGGTAGTTCGTCTCCGTGCCGTACGAGGGGCCCCAGACCTCCTGGAGCAGCTGCTTCTGGCTGACCAGGCGGCCGGTGTTGCGGACCAGGACCTCCAGGAGGTGCCACTCCGTGGGGGTCAGGCGGACGTCGCGGCCGCCGCGGTTGACCTTCTTGGCGGCCAGGTCGACGGTGAAGTCGTCGGTGTCGACGATCACGTCGTCCTCGCCCGCGCCGACGGGCTCGGCCCGGCGGACGGAGGCGCGCAGCCGGGCCAGGAGCTCGTCCATGCCGAAGGGCTTGGTCACGTAGTCGTCGGCGCCCGCGTCCAGGGCCTCGACCTTCTCGTCCGAGCTGTGCCGGGCCGAGAGCACCAGGATCGGCACCCGTGTCCAGCCCCGCAGACCCCGGATGACCTCGACGCCGTCCATGTCGGGCAGGCCGAGGTCGAGCACGATCACGTCGGGGTGGCGGGCGGCGGCGAGCTGGAGCGCGGTCGCGCCGTCGGGTGCCGCGTCCACCTCGTACTTGCGCGCCTTCAGGTTGATCACGAGGGCGCGTACGATCTGCGGCTCGTCGTCGACCACGAGCACCCGGGTCATGCGGACCTGCCTTTCCGTCTTGTCGGTGTTGCTGGGGAGGGGGACGTGGGGGGCTGTGGGGGGTCGGGGGGTCATGTGGCGGCTCCGGCCGCGCTCTCGGCGGGCCTGCGGTCGCCGCCCGGCACCGCGCGCAGGGTCAGCACCATGGTGAGCCCGCCGCCCGGGGTGTCCTCCGCGCTGATCGTGCCGCCCATGGCCTCGACGAAGCCGCGCGCGACCGCGAGCCCGAGGCCCACTCCGGAGCCGCGCGGGGCGTCGCCGTAGCGCTGGAAGGGTTCGAAGATACGGTCCTTCGCCTCGTCCGGCACGCCGGGCCCGCGGTCCACCACGCGCACCTCGACCCGGTCCCCGTGGGCGCTGGCCGAGACCAGGACCGGGGTGTCCTCGGGGCTGTACTTCACGGCGTTCTCGACGATGTTGGCGACGGCCCGCTCCAGGAGGCCCTTGTCGACGGCGACCATGGGCAGCGTCTCGGGCACGTCGAGCTCGGCGCTGCCGTCGGGCACCCCGCCGAGGGCCATCGGCACGACCTCGTCGAGGTCGATCTCGCGGATGAGCGGGGTGACCGTGCCGGTCTGGAGGCGGGACATGTCCAGGAGGTTGCCGACGAGGTGGTCGAGGCGGTCGGCGCCGGCCTCGATGCCTTCGAGGAGCTCCGCCTGGTCCTCCTCGGACCAGGCCACGTCGTCGGAGCGCAGCGAGGAGACCGCG
>NZ_JBNJLS010000010.1:0-291436 GCF_050510915.1 Streptomyces odontotermitis
ACGGGTCCCTTCTGCGTTTATGGAGACTCGCGTTTAGGGTCGAAGTATGCGATACGACCTGGTCATCTTCGACAACGACGGCGTCCTCGTGGACAGCGAGCCGATTTCCAACACGATCCTCGCCGGCTACCTGACCGAGCTGGGGCACCCCACCTCGTACGAGGAATCCCTGCGGGACTACATGGGGGCCGCCGTGCACCGCGTGCACGACCTGGTCATGGAGCGCAGCGGGCAGCAGTTGCCCACGGACTTCGATGACACGCTGCACGCCCGCGTATTCGCGTCCTTCGAGCGGGAGTTGGAGCCCGTGGAGGGGGCCGTGGACGTGCTGGAGAAGCTCGTGGCCGAAGGGGTGCCGTACTGTCTCGCCTCCTCGGGGAGCCACGAGCGGATTCGGGTGGGGCACCGGAAGGCCGGGCTCACGAAGTTCTTCGATGATGGGCGGATCTTCAGCTCCCAGGACGTGGGACGGGGGAAGCCCGCGCCTGATCTGTTCCTGTACGCCGCCGAGCGCATGGGGGTCGAGCCGGGGCGGTGTCTCGTCGTCGAGGACAGTCCGCTGGGAGTGCGCGCCGCCGTCGCTGCGGGGATGGACGTGTACGGGTTCACGGCCATGACGCCGGGGGAGCGGCTCGCCGACGCGGGGGCCACCCAACTCTTCGGCAGCATGCGGGAGTTGGCTGACCTGCTCGTATGACAGGGGCAGCGGAGGCACCCTGACATTTGTCATGGCGTTGTCCGGACGATCGTTTCTGTCGGGCGACGGGCCCTGACCGCGAAGCTGAGTACATCGAGAACGGGACGTACACAGCGACCACGGAGGGAACCCGATCATGAGCCAGCTCGCCACCACCACCCAGGCCGGTCCGACCGCCACCCAGGCCACCGACCACCAGGCCGGGACGGAGCAGGCGTCGCGGTTCGAGTCGCTGAAGCCGCTCGTCCTCGACGCCGCCGTGCCCATGGCGATGTACTACCTGCTCAGCAACGGCCTCGGGATGAGCACCCTCAGCGCGCTCGCCTGGAGCAGCGTGGTGCCCGCCGGGCGGACCCTCTGGAGCCTCGTCAAGGAGCGGCGGGTGAACGGGTTCGCGGCGCTGATCCTCACCGCCAACATCGTGGGGCTGCTGCTCAGCCTCCTCTCCGGGGACGCGCGGCTCATGCTGGCCAAGGACAGCGGGATCACGGGGACCATCGGGCTCGTCGTCCTCGGCACCGTCGCCTCGGGGCGGCCGATGATGACCGCGGCCCTCAAGCCCTGGGTGACCAAGGGCAACGCGGCGCGGGACGCGGCCTGGGGGCGGCTGATGGCGCAGGGCGGGCGGTTCGCGCGGATGGAGCGGATGTTCTCCGTGGTGTGGGGCGGGGCCCTGCTCGGTGAGGCCGTGCTGCGGATCGTGGGCGCCTACACGCTGCCCGTCGACACCATGGTCTGGCTCGGCAGTGTGATCGCGGCGGTCACCATCACCCTGGCGGTGTTCGTCAGCGGCGGGCGGCTCGTCGACCCGATGGAGAAGATGGTCGACCGTGAGGTCGCCGAGATTGGTTGAGTGATCTACCTACCCACGGGTAGCCCGGGGCCCTACGCTCTGCAGCCATGACAGATGTGCTGCGGCGCGGCAGGGCCTCGCTGGCGTTCGGCTTCCTCGTGCAGGGCGCCACGTTCGCGCTGCTGGTGACGCGGATACCCGCGATCCAGGACCGGTACGGGATATCCGACGGGCTGCTGCCCGTCTTCCTCGCGGCCGTGCCGATCCTCGCCGGGGTCGGGAGCGTGACCACCGAGCACCTGGTGAAGCAGATCCCGCCGAGCCGGGTGCTCCGCTGGTCCCAGCCGGTGGTGCTGCTCGCGCTGCTCGGCGTCGGCGCGGGGGACGCGCTGTGGCAAGTGGGCCTGTCCCTGGGGGCGTTCGGGCTCGCGGTCGGTGCCCTGGACGCCTCGATGAACATGCTCGGGGTGAGCCTGCAGCGGGCGTACGGGCGGAGCATCATGCTCGGCTTCCATGCCGCGTACAGCCTGGGCGGCATCGTCGGTGCCTCGCTCGCGTGGGCGGGGGCGCACTGGGACCTCTCGCTGTTCGTCTCGTATCTGCCGGTGGTGGCCGTGCTGCTGCCCGCCGCGCTGATCGGCAGCCGGTGGTACGTGGACGCCGGCAAGGGGGAAGGGGAAGGGGAAGGCGGGGACGGGGGCGCGGAGACCGGTGAGGGCGGGGCCGTCGTCTTCAAGCTGCTGCTGCCGCTGTGTCTCGTGATGACCTTCGCGTACATCGGGGACTCCACGGTCTCCAACTGGAGCGCGAAGTACCTCCAGGACGTGCTGGGGAGTTCGGAGCAGGTCTCCACCGTTCCGTACAACGTCTACATGATCATGACGCTCATCGGGCGGGGCCTCGGGGACGCCGGGGTGCGGCGGTTCGGGGCGGTCGCGGTGGTGCGGGCCGGGGCCGTGGTCGCGGCGCTCGGCTTCGCCGTGGTGGCGGTGGCGCCCGGGGCGTGGATCGGGATCCTGGGCTTCACCGTGCTCGGCGCGGGGCTCTGTGTGATCGTGCCGCAGACCTTCGCCGCCGCGGGGCGGCTCTTCCCCGGGGCCTCGGACACGGCGGTCGCGCGGCTCAATGTCTTCAACTACGTGGGTTTCCTGATCGGTTCGCCGCTGGTGGGCGCCATCGGGGACGCCTGGAACTACCGCGGGGCGATGCTGGTGCCGATGGCGCTCGTCCTCGTCACGCTGGTGTACGCCCGTTCGTTCGCGCCGAAGGAGGCCCGATACGGTGACGGGCATGAGCGGCCGCGCACAGCTGATGTGGGACGAGGCAGTAACGGGCTATGACTTCGGGCCCGGACATCCGATGGACCCGGTGCGGCTCGCGCTGACCAGGGGTCTCATCGGGGCGTTCGGGCTCGATCGCGAGCTGGACGTGGTCGCGGCGAAGCGGGCCGGGGACTCCACGCTGCGCCTGGTGCACCGCGAGGACTACGTGGAGGCCGTGAAGGCCGTCTCGGCCGATCCGAGGGCGGCGGCCGTCGATCCCCGGTACGCGGCGGCGTACGGGATCGGTACGGAGGACGACCCCGCGTTCGCCGGGATGCACGAGGCGTCGGCGCTGATCGCGGGGCAGTCGGTGGGTGCCGCCGAGGCGGTGTGGGCCGGGGACGCGCTGCACGCGGTGAACTTCGCGGGCGGGCTGCACCATGCGATGCCGGGGGCGGCTTCGGGGTTCTGTGTGTACAACGATGCGGCGTTGGCCATCGCGCGGTTGCTGGAGCTGGGGGCCGAGCGCGTCGCGTATGTGGATGTCGACGTGCATCACGGGGACGGGGTGCAGGCCGCGTTCTGGGAGGACCCTCGGGTCCTGACGATCTCGCTGCACGAGCATCCGCGGACGCTGTTCCCGCAGACCGGGTGGCCCGAGGAGACGGGGGCCGCCGGGGCAGCGGAGGGGTCCGCCGTGAATGTGGCGCTGCCGGCGGGGACCGGGGACGCGGGGTGGCTGCGGGCGTTCCACGCGGTGGTGCCGGAGCTGTTGGCGGACTTCCGGCCGGATGTGCTGGTCACGCAGCACGGGGCCGATACGCACTTCGAGGACCCGCTGGCGCACCTGGCCGTGTCGCTGGATGCGCAGCGGGCCGTGCAGGTGGCCTGTCATGAGCTGGCGCACGAGCATGCGGGCGGGCGGTGGGTCGCCCTCGGGGGCGGGGGGTATGCCGTGGTGGATGTGGTGCCCAGGTCGTGGACGCACTTGGTGGGGATCGCGGCGGGGGCTCCGGTGGAGCCGGAGGCCGGGGTTCCTGAGGCTTGGCGGGCCGAAGTGTTCGCTCGGGCGCGGCAGTTGGCGCCTTCGCGGATGACTGATGGGCGGTGGCCTGTGTCCTTCCAGGACTGGGAGGCGGGGTACGACCCTGCGGATCGGGTGGATCAGGCCGTGTTGGCTGCGCGGAGGGCGGCGTTTCCCTTGCGGGGGTTGTTGGCCTGAGGTTTCTCTTCCCCGATCCCGCCCCTTCCCGGATACAGCGACTTCGTCGCCCCTGGGGCACTCGTCCTGGGGCTTCGGCCCTAGACCCCCGTATCGGCGCTGAACGCGCCTCGTCCTCGAACGCCGGACGGGCTGAAGGGCGCCCCTCCGGACGGGCTGAGTGGGGCCTGCTAGCTGGTGTTAGCCCAACTGTGGGGTGTTTTAGGGGTTTTGGGGGTCGGGACCCGTGTAATGCGCCAGCATCGGGGCGTGTTGAGCACCGGAGCGTTGCGGGCGCATCTGTTGGCGGCCAGGCTTGCTGGTCCCGTGGCGACGTCGCGGGAGGAGAGCCTGCGGAGTTATCGGCTGTTCGCGGCCCGGGACCCCCGGATACTGCTCGGGCTCGATCCCGAATGGAGCTGGGGGCAGCGGGACTTGCTCTCGCTCATGGCCGACAAGTGTGGGGTGTCCGCGGATCCGGGGCATACCACGGGTGCCGATGTCATCGACCCCGAGCGGACGCTGGCGGCGCTCGACGCGTTTGCCGAGCGGGTGGCGGAAGTGGCTCGGCGGGGGCTTCCGGTACTTCTGGGAACCGGGCATCCGCACCGACTGCTCGGGTTCTACGCCGCGTTGGCGGACGCGTTGTCGGCGGCGGGATGTCCTGTTCTCACCCCTGCGCAGGGCAGCAGTGTCGACATAACGACCCGGTTCGGCCTACGCACGTACAACCTTGACTACGTACAAGGAGTCGCGCTGGTGCGGGAACCCGGCGCACGCTCAACCGGGAGTGAGACCGGCGCACATACGCACTCTCCGCTCCCGGTTCGGGTGGCTTTGGGGGCCCTGGCGGAGGCCGGGGGACCGCTTCCCGAGCTGGTCATCGGGGACCACGGGTGGGTCTGCGGAGCAGGTCAGCTGGGGTTTGAGGCGATCGGTCTGGCGGATACGGACGATCCGGCGCTGTTCGTCGGAGAGGCCGAGGGGCTGGTGTCCGTCGTCGTTCCACTTGATGACGCTGTGCGGTCTGATTACTACCGACCGCTTACTCGCTATGTACTCAATCGAGCGTGTCTGTCACAGTAGGCGGCCGTTGGCAGCTCCTCTTCCCCACTCGTATCACCCGCCCCTAGTCTGGGGAGTGAGCGCGCAGCGACGAAGCGTCACCGGAAGGGGAAGCCGGTGCCCGTCATGTGCGGAAGGTTCGGGTGTGTCATGGCTGCTGACCAGAGGCCTCTGAACGAGGTCGTGTTCCTGACCGTGGCGGAAGTCGCCTCGGTGATGCGAGTTTCCAAGATGACCGTGTACCGGCTGGTGCACAGCGGTCATCTGCCCGCCATCAGGGTCGGAAGGTCCTTCCGGGTTCCCGAGCAGGCGGTTCACGAGTACCTTCGCGAGTCCTATGTGGGGGTGGACGCAGGCTGAGGGCAGAGCCCTCGAAGACCTCGATTACGTCCCTCACGCGGGGACGGGTAGGCTAGGCCGACGTAGGTCGTGTGGGCCCAGTCTGCCCCGCACCGTGTGATACCCCCGCACCACGCGGGGGTTGTCCGAGAAGTGAGCGAGGGAATTCGTGGGCTCTGTTATCAAGAAGCGGCGTAAGCGGATGGCCAAGAAGAAGCACCGCAAGCTGCTCAAGCGCACCCGCGTTCAGCGTCGCAACAAGAAGTAAGCGGCCGCTGCAACAGCGCGCACCGAAGCCCTTCTGCCGTACGGATCTGTACGGGGGGAGGGCTTCGGCCGTTTCGGGGCCGCTCGGGCTCCGCGCCGCTCGGACTCCGCGCCGCTCGGGTTCCGCGCTGCTCGGGCTGCTCCGGGCCGAGGGTTCCGGGCCGCGAGTCCCGGGCCACCAGTTCCGGACAACGGAGTCCGGGCGATGGGCTCGAGGTCATCACAGCGCAACATCCACCCGATAACGTGTGCGCAGGATGTGACTGGGGGCGAAAGGCAGGCGTGATCTTGGGCAAGGTCGTGCTCGTGACCGGGGTGGCCCGGCAGCTGGGGGGCCGGTTCGTCCGGCGGATTCAGCGGGATCCAGGGGTCGAGCGGGTGCTCGCCGTGGACGCGGTCCCGCCCGAGCACCATCTGGGCGGCGCCGACTTCATTCAGGCCGACATCCGGCAGCCCGCCATCGCGAAGATCCTCGCCGAGCACCGCGTGGACACCGTCGTGCACATGGACGTGACGGGCACCGCGCTCGCCGGGGGCAGCCGGGGCTCGGTCAAGGAGACCAACGTCATCGGCACCATGCAGCTCCTGGGCGCCTGCCAGAAGTCGCCGACCGTGAAGCGGCTCGTCGTGAAGTCGAGCACCAATGTGTACGGTTCGGCGCCCCGCGACCCCGCCGTCTTCACCGAGACCACGCCGCCCAAGTCCCTGCCCAGCGGCGGCTTCGCCAAGGACACCGTGGAGGTCGAGGGCTATGTGCGGGGCTTCGCGCGCCGCCGCCCGGACGTCGCGGTGTGTGTGCTGCGGTTCGCGAACATCCTGGGGCCGACCGCGGACTCGCCGCTCGCCCAGTACTTCTCGCTGCCCGTCCTGCCGACCGTCCTCGGCTACGACCCGAGACTGCAGTTCGTGCACGAGGAGGACGCGGTGGAGGTGCTGCGCCTGGCCTCGCACGACCCGGAGCGCGGCACGCTCAACAGCGGCACGTTCAACATCGCGGGCGACGGGCAGCTGCTGCTCTCGCAGTGCTCGCGGCGGCTCGGCCGGCCGACGGTCCCGGTGTTCCTGCCGACGGTGACCTGGGCCGGCTCCACGCTGCGGACGCTCGGTGTCAGCGACTTCTCGCCGGAGCAGATCCGGCTGCTCACCCACGGGCGGGTCGTGGCCACCCGGCAGATGCGCGAGACAATGGGGTTCCGGCCGAAGTACACGACCGCGGAGACCTTCGCGGACTTCGTACGCAGCCGGGGGCCGGGGCTCCTGCCGCCCCGGGTCGTCGCGGACGTCGTCGACCGGATCGCCGCGCTGCCCTTCGCGGGCGGCCGGCGCACGGACGGGGGCGCGGACGGGGCCGCGCACACACAGCAGGGTGCCACGACGCGGGGCGCCAACCAGAGCGCCGACTGAGGAGCGCATCAACGATGGCGGACGCCAAGGTCATTCCGTTCGACGAAGGCGCGGCCGACCGGTCGCGCGGTGGCGCACAGCGCCCGTCGCGGCGCCGTGCCGCGCCCCGGCGCACGAGCGAACCGGCGGCGGTGCGCGAGGTGCAGCCGCTGCCCGGGCAGGCGGCGGCCGGGACACCGGAGCCGGACCGGCCCGGGGTACAGCGGGAGGCTCCGGACGTGCCGGGGCCGCGCGCCGAGGGCGGCGGCCTGGAGCGGCGCATCGCGGGCGGCCTCGCCTTCCTGCGGCGGCGCCTGACCGGGGAGTACGAGGTCGATGACTTCGGTTACGACAAGGAGCTCACCGACCAGGTCCTGATGACCATGATCAGGCCGCTGTACGAGAAGTACTTCCGCGTCGACGTGAAGGGCGTCGAGAACATCCCGGCGGACGGCGGGGCGCTGATCGTCGCCAACCACTCCGGGACGCTGCCGCTCGACGGCCTGATGATGCAGGTCGCCGTGCACGACAACCACCCCGCCGAACGGCATCTTCGCCTCCTCGCCGCCGATCTCGTCTTCATGCTCCCGGTCGTCAACGAGCTGGCCCGCAAGGCCGGGCACACCCTGGCCTGTGCGGAGGACGCCGAGCGGCTCCTGGAGCGCGGGGAGCTGGTCGGGGTGATGCCGGAGGGCTTCAAGGGCATCGGCAAGCCGTTCAGCGAGCGCTACAAGCTGCAGCGCTTCGGCCGGGGCGGCTTCGTCTCGACGGCGCTGCGCGCGGGCACCCCGATCATCCCGTGCTCGATCGTCGGGGCCGAGGAGATCTACCCCATGATCGGCAACGCCAAGACGCTGGCGCGGCTGTTGGGCTTCCCGTACTTCCCGGTGACGCCGACCTTCCCGTGGCTGGGGCCGCTGGGGATGGTGCCGCTGCCGACGAAGTGGACCATCCAGTTCGGCGAGCCGATTCCGACGGACGGATATCCGCCGGAGGCGGCGGAGGACCCGATGCTGATGTTCAACCTGACGGACCAGGTGCGCGAGCAGATCCAGCACACGCTGTACAAGCTGCTGGTGCAGCGGCGGTCGGTGTTCTTCTGACCGTTCGTGTTTTTTTGACCGGTTCTCCGACCTCGTGCATACGTTGATGGGGCGCCCTCCACGTGGAGGGCGCCCCATCAACGTAGGGAAAAACTCTGCTACTTCGTGGTGTCCTCGCCGTCGATGCCCAGGCCGGGCAGGAGCCCGGGGAGGATCGGGGGCAGGGTGACGTCGGGCTTGGTCGTGGAGTCGCCCGTGTCGTCCTTGTTGCTGTCGGTCGGGGTGGGGCTCGCCTGCTCGTCGGGCGGGTCGAGGAGGCCGCCGGTGTTGCCGCCGAGCAGGCCGCCGCCCTCGCTGCCGCTGTCGCGCGGGGTGGAGGAGCTGGGCTTGCGGTGCCTGCCGGTGCCCTCCTGGTGCGTGCCGCGGGGGTGGGAGGGGGTGGCCTTGCCGGTGTTCGCGGTGCCGGTGCTGTCCTGGCTCGACTGCCCGCCGTCGCGGCCCGATTCCGGGGCGCTCGGCAGGAGTCCCCGCAGCGGGCCGACTTCGTCGTCTATGGCGTCGAAGACGGAGTTGACCTCTTGCCCCACGTCGCCCAGCTGGACCGGGAGCCGGCTCTGCAGGGCGCTCCAGCTCTCGCGGTGCGACTGCGAGAAGGCGGAGAGGGCCTGGATGGGGCCGAGCGAGCCGTCCCGCTCGTACGCCTCGTGGAGCAGGCGGTGGCCCTCCGTCGCGTCGTGCCGCATGCCGGACAGGGCGCGCCTGACCTCGCCGACCGACTCGTGGTCCAGGTCGCCCGCGCGGCCCCGCTCCATCAGGCGGCGGGCCTCGCTGAGCCGGGTCGACGCCTGGTCCAGGTAGAGCTGGCCGCGGTCCGAGTCGCCGTCCGCCATGCCGAGCTTGAGGTCTTCCATGCCGCGCTTGAGCCCGTACAGGGAATCACCGGGCAGTGCGTCCGAGCTGGCGGCGGCGACTCCGCTGAACGCCCCGGCGGCCACACCGACGGTGAGCCCGCCCGCGGCGATGCCTTTGGACAGCCGGGAGCGCGGCTTCAACTTCCGCAGTCCGGTGGCCCGGTGGGTGCCCTTGCCGCGCGCGCGTTGCTCGGGCACCAAAGGGCCCCCCGCCTCGCCCGCCGCCGTGCCCTCCAAGAGCATCGCTTCCATGGCGGCCACGAGCTGGGCTCGCTGGACCACCTTGACCTCGGGGTCAAGGTCCGGCTTCGGCAGTTCGCCGAGTCCGGTCGCCAGGGTCAACATCCGCTCCTGCTCGTCCTGTTGGGACGGGCCGGTCCTGGCTGCCGCCGGGACGGTAGCCGTGGGATCGTCGGGCTGCTCGGCCGCCGGGTCCTGGCCGGAATGCTCCTCCAGGGCCTGGGCGAAGGCGTTCGCCCGCCGGTGGGCCGATACATTCGCGATCACTGGCGGCACCTCCTCTCGTCATGACGGTCGACTCCCCAGGGGGTCCTGAGGGTTGCACGATCTGGCCGCATCCACACGATCGGGTGAGCGGATGGGGCATCCCCATGCTCATTCAGAGCTTGAGGAAGGGCCAGGGAGCGACCACAGGGAGCCTGCATCCCGCACAACGAGCGTCGCGGCACTTGGGTTACGGACGAAGGATGATCGGACCGCGAGGAAATGAGGAAGCCGCCGTGGCGGCCATCTGGCCGCCACAGCAGGTGAGTTGAGCGCTACGGAGCGCTAGCGCGCGTCGTCCGGGAGGAGGCGCGCGAGGGTGCGCACGGCGCGGTACTGGAGGGTCTTGATCGCGCCCTCGTTCTTCCCCATCACCCGGGCGGTCTCGGCGACCGAGAGGCCCTGGAGGAAGCGCAGCGTCACGCACTCCTGCTGCTGTGGGTTGAGGCGGCGGACGGCGTCGAGCAGCGCCGCGTTCGACAGGGACTCGAGCACCGAGTCCTCGGGGGAGCGCTCGACCTCGTTGGCGTCGAGCATCTCGCCGGTGGTGACTTCGAGGCGGAAGCGGCTCGACTTGAAGTGGTCGGCCACCAGGTTGCGCGCGATCGTGACCAGCCAGGCGCCGAAGTCGCGGCCCTGCCAGGTGAAGGTCCCGATGCGGCGCAGGGCGCGCAGAAAGGTCTCACTGGTGAGGTCCTCGGCGGTCGCCTTGCCGCCCACGCGGTAATAGATGTAGCGGTAGACCGTGTCGCTGTACTGGTCGTAGAGGCGGCCGAAGGCGTCGGCCTCGCCCGCCTGGGCGCGCTCGACGAGGTCCATCATGCGCGCGCTGTCGCTGTCCGCGGCGGGACGGCGGGGGGCGGGGGTCGTGGCGGCGCTGGCGGAACGGGTCCGTCTGTTCACGGCCGCACCGCCGTCCGCCAGGGCATAGCAGGGCCCGGCGGGCGCGGGGACGGCGAAGGCGGGGACGGCGGGGCCGGCGTACGCGGTGGGGACGAAGCCGCGCAAGCGGTCGGCGACCGTTGCGCGCAGCGTAGCCAGGCCCGAGGTGTCAACCCCGACGTGTGAGTACACGGGACTCCCAGAGGCAGAGCTTCCATCACGTGCAGTGCGGGACCGTTCACCCGTCGTAGCGAAAGGCGGGGTCCGTTATGCGTCTGAGGAGAATAACGCTTCGTACAGGCAGCGCTACACCCAGTTGCTCAAATCATCGATTACGTCGCTTCTGTAACCGATTGACGCCTGATCAAGTACCGCTCCGTGAGCAGTTGTTGATCGGATTAGCTCGCATTCCGTCTGAGCGCGGGGCGTGTTGTGGTCGAGTTGAACCAACGGGACTGGCGGGAGCCGGGGCGGGGTAGGAGGCAGCAATTGCCGCGTGTCAGCGGCACACTTCGCCCCCGTGACGGTCCGTGGCCGACGGCGTGGCCCGTGAGTCCGCCGCCGGCCGGGTGCGCCGGGTGCGCCAGGTGCGTCGGTCGGCCGGGTGCGTCAGTGGCGGCGGCGGTGCAGGGCGATCGCCGCGGCGGCGCCGCCCGCGAGCGCGCCGACCCCGGCGGCGGCCGGGATGCCGACCTTCGCGGCCTTGCGGCCGGTGCGGTAGTCGCGCAGCCGCCAGTCCCGCTCGCGGGCGTGCTTGCGCAGCTTCGCGTCCGGGTTGATCGCGTACGGGTGGCCGACGAGCGAGAGCATCGGGATGTCGTTGTGCGAGTCGCTGTACGCGGCGCAGCGGGCGAGGTCCAGGCCCTCGGCGGCGGCGAGGGCGCGGACGGCCTCGGCCTTCGCGGGGCCGTGCAGCGGCTCGCCCACGAGGCGGCCGGTGTAGACGCCGTTCACGGACTCCGCGACGGTGCCGAGCGCGCCGGTCAGGCCGAGGCGGCGGGCGATGATCGTCGCCGTCTCCACCGGGGCGGCTGTGACCAGCCAGACCTTCTGGCCCGCGTCCAGGTGGGCCTGGGCGAGGGCGCGGGTGCCGGGCCAGATGCGCTCGGCCATGTACTCGTCGTAGATCTCCTCGCCGATGGACATCAGCTCGGCGACCCGGTGGCCCTTGACGATGGACAGGGCGCTGTCGCGGGCGTCCTGCATGTGCTCGGGGTCCTCGACGCCGGCCAGCCGGAACCAGGTCTGCTGCCAGGCGAACCGGACCAGTTCCTGGCGGTCGAAGAACTTCCGCTTGTACAGGCCGCGGCCGAAGTGGAAGAGCGCGGCGCCCTGCATCACGGTGTTGTCGAGGTCGAAGAAGGCGGCGGCCTTCTCGTCGCCGACGACCGGGAACTCCGGTTCCGCGGGCTCCTGCTCCTCGGCTTGTGCGGCAGCCTCCGCCGCGCGCGCGAGTTCCTCCTCCTGTTCCTGGGAGGACTTGCGCGCGGCCTCAGCAGCGGCCTCGCCTGCCAACACGCTCCGCGCCGTGGCGGAGCGCCTACGGGGGGTGAGCCATCCGAGAGCGGCCATGGCGTGAGCATAGCCAGTCTGTTCGGTACTTCCCGAGTCGGCAGGGTTCGACCCTGTGAACTCTGCGCGTCCGCGCCGTAAAACGGAGCGGCGCGCCGGGTGCCTGCCGGGTCTCTGTCGGGTGTCCTGGACACCGTGCGCGCGGGGTGAGAATGAGGACATGAGCCCGATTTTTCGCCGTACGAAGAAGAGCGCGGCCGAGCGGACGGTCACCTTGATCGGAAAGCCCGGATGCCATCTGTGTGATGAGGCACAGGTGGTGATCGAGAAGGTCTGCGGCGAGCTCGGCGTCGCGTGGGAGAAGAAGGACATCACGCAGGACGAGGAGCTCAACCGCGCCTACTGGGAGCAGATTCCGGTGGTCCTGGTGGACGGGGAGCAGCACACCTTCTGGCGCGTGAACGAAGAACGGCTGCGTCGCGCCCTGAGTGAGTGATCAGTGATCACAAGGGCTCGGGAGAGTTCCGAACGTCACTGACTGATCAGTACAACTCGTCCGTAAGGTCCCTTAGGATCGTGTGCGGTTTTGGTCTCGGGGGCGTGGATCGTTAAGGAGAGTGTGCGGTTTTGCCCCCCTCATGTGTGCAACGCCGCTGCCTGCGCGCCGGTTCCACCTCTGCGCGCCGGGGGCGCGTGACCCCGGTCACGTTGGCCGGGCAAATCGGACACCATCTTTGTGCACGCGTTCACAAAGACATAGCCTGCATTCGACGGGGCGGTCTGGGGACGTGTGACCGCCTGCAGCCCCGCTCTACCCGCAGGAGCACCGTGGCAACTGGCCGAACTCACCGACCGGCGACCCGCAGCCGAGGAATTCCCGAGGCCACCGTCGCCAGGCTTCCGCTGTACCTCCGAGCCCTCACCGCGCTGTCGGAGCGCTCGGTACCCACGGTCTCCTCCGAGGAGCTCGCGGCCGCCGCGGGGGTCAACTCCGCGAAGCTGCGCAAGGACTTCTCCTACCTCGGCTCCTACGGGACCCGTGGTGTCGGCTACGACGTCGAGTATCTCGTCTACCAGATCTCCCGGGAACTGGGCCTGACCCAGGACTGGCCGGTTGTGATCGTCGGTATCGGTAACCTCGGTGCGGCGCTTGCCAATTACGGCGGGTTCGCCTCGCGCGGTTTCCGCGTCGCGGCCCTCATCGACGCCGATCCGGCAATGGCCGGAAAGCCCGTGGCGGGCATGCCGGTCCAGCACACCGACGACCTCGAGAAGATCATCGAGGACAACGGCGTCTCCATCGGCGTCATCGCGACCCCGGCCGGCGCCGCCCAGCAGGTCTGCGAGCGGCTCGTCGCCGCCGGTGTGACCTCGATCCTGAACTTCGCGCCCACCGTCCTGCAGGTGCCGGACGGCGTCGACGTGCGCAAGGTGGACCTCTCCATCGAGCTGCAGATCCTCGCCTTCCACGAGCAGCGCAAGGCCGGTGAGGACGCGGCCGCCGAGGCCGCCGCCGCGCCCGCCGCCGCCAAGCAGGACCGGAAGGGACCTGACGGGGACGTCCCCGCCGTGATGCCGGCATGAGCCTCCTTGTCGTCGGCCTCAGCCACCGCAGCGCCCCCGTCAGCGTCCTGGAGCGCGCCGCGCTCTCCCCGGACGCGCAGGCCAAGCTGCTCCAGGACACCCTGGCCGCCGAGCCCGCCGCCGAGGCCGCGGTGCTCGCCACCTGCAACCGCATCGAGCTCTACGCCGACGTGGACAAGTTCCACGCGGGCGTCGCCGAGCTGTCCACGCTGCTCGCCCAGCACAGCGGCGTCGGCCTGGAGGAGCTCACCCCCTTCTTGTACGTGCATTACGAGGACCGGGCGGTCCACCACCTCTTCTCGGTGGCGTGCGGTCTCGACTCGATGGTGGTCGGCGAGGGACAGATCCTCGGGCAGATCAAGGACGCCCTGGCGCGCTCGCAGGAGCTGCACACCGCGGGCCGGCTGCTCAACGACCTGTTCCAGCAGGCCCTTCGGGTCGGCAAGCGGGCGCACTCGGAGACCGGCATCGACCGGGCCGGGCAGTCGCTCGTCACCTTCGGGCTCGAGCAGCTCGCCGGGCGGGCCGGTGTCGAGGCGTGGGCCGCGGGCAAGCGGGCCCTGGTGATCGGCGCGGGCTCCATGTCCTCGCTCGCCGCGGCGACGCTCGCGCGGGCCGGGGTGGCCGAGATCGTGGTCGCCAACCGGACGCTGGACCGGGCCGAGCGGCTCGCGCAGATCCTGAACGAGGGCGGAGGCACGGGTTCCGCCCGCGCCGTCGCCATGGCCGACGTCGCCGCCGAACTGACACGTGCCGATGTCGCGGTCTCCTGCACCGGCGCCACCGGCCTCGTCCTGCGCGCCGACGCCGTCGCCGCCGCGCTCGAAGGCCGCGCCGACGGTCCGGTCGCCGTGACCGCGGCGCCCGCCCACGCCCCCGTACAGCCGCAGAAGTCCGACGACGACGGCTGCCCCGTGGGCCTCGGCGCACGCGGTGGCGCCGGGTTCTCCGTCATGGGTGAGGCCGCCGTCGCCGGGATGGACGCGGCCGCCCTCG
This sequence comes from Streptomyces odontotermitis, assembly GCF_050510915.1. Classification (NCBI taxonomy): domain Bacteria; kingdom Bacillati; phylum Actinomycetota; class Actinomycetes; order Kitasatosporales; family Streptomycetaceae; genus Streptomyces; species Streptomyces odontotermitis. The sequence continues at coordinate 14,440 of NZ_JBNJLS010000010.1, forward strand.
AACAGCACGGCGCCTGGGTCGACAACGCCCCCGGCGAGCAGGTCACGCACGCCGTCGACCCGGCCGCCGAGGCCGAGGCCATCGCCGCGCTCGCCGCCGTGGGCCGGGTGCCCGAGCGGCGCGGCCCCGCCGACGAGACCGTGCCCGACCGGCGCACCCCGCTGCTCGCGCTGCTCGACCTCGCCATGCCCCGGGACATCGACGCCGCCGTGCACCGCCTCGACGCGGTGCACCTCGTCGACATCGAGTCGCTCGCCGAGGCGTCCGCCGACGCCCCGATGGCCGCCGATGTGGACCAGGTGCGCGGCATCGTCTCCGAAGAGGTCGCCTCCTTCAGCGCCGCGCAGCGGGCCGCGCACATCACGCCGACCGTCGTCGCGCTGCGCACCATGGCCGCCGACGTCGTCGCCAGCGAGATCACCCGGCTCGACGGGCGGCTGCCCGAACTCGGCGAGAAGCAGCGGGCGGAGATCACCCAGACCGTGCGCCGCGTCGTCGACAAGCTCCTGCACGCACCCACCGTCCGGGTCAAGCAGCTGGCCAGCGAGCCCGGCGGCGCCGGGTACGCGGACGCGCTGCGCACCCTCTTCGACCTCGACCCGGAGACGGTGGCCGCCGTCAGCAGGGCCGAGCGGCCGGCGGGCGCGGACCAGCCGCCGGGCCGGGAGCTCACGAACCACCAGCAGTCCACGAACCAACCGATAGACCCGAATCGAGGCCGAGCATGACCGGGAAGGCACTCCGGCTCGGGACCAGGCGCAGCAAGCTGGCCATGGCCCAGTCCGGGCAAGTGGCAGAGACTGTGCGCCAGTTGACGGGACGCCCCGTCGAGCTGGTCGAGATAACCACCTACGGCGACACCTCCCGCGAGCACCTCGCGCAGATCGGCGGCACCGGCGTCTTCGTCACCGCCCTGCGCGACGCGCTCACCAAGGGCGAGGTCGACTTCGCGGTGCACTCGCTGAAGGACCTGCCCACCGCGCAGCCCGCGGACCTGACCCTGGCCGCCGTGCCGCTGCGCGAGGACCCGCGTGACGTCCTCGTCGCCCGCGACGGCCTGACCTTCTCCGAGCTCCCCGCCGGGGCCCGTGTCGGCACCGGATCGCCGCGCCGCATGGCCCAGTTGAACGCGTACGCCCGCAGCCACGGCATGCGCATCGAGACCGTGCCGATCCGCGGGAACATCGACACCCGCGTCGGATACGTGCACAAGGGAGAGCTCGACGCCGTCGTCCTCGCCGCCGCGGGCCTGCGCCGCGTCGGCCGGATCGACGAGGTGACCGACTTCCTGTCGGTCGACACCGTTCTGCCCGCCCCCGGCCAGGGGGCACTGGCGATCGAGTGCGCCGCGACCAACGCGTCACTCGCCGCCGCGCTCGCCGAGCTCGACGACCCGTACACCCGGGCCGCCGTGACCGCCGAGCGGTCCCTGCTCGCCGCCCTGGAAGCCGGTTGCAGCGCGCCTGTTGGCGCACTGGCCGACTTGCTGGCCGACGGGCAGATTGTCAAGGAAATGCGCCTGCGCGGCGTCGTCGGGTCGACCGACGGCGCGACGCTGGTGCAGCTGTCCACCACCGGTCCCGTGCCCGAGACGGAGAACGACGCCTCGGCGCTCGGCCGCGAACTCGCGGCCGACATGCTCGCCAAGGGCGCGGCCGGTCTGATGGGGGAGCGAGCACTTTGAGCCCCACCTCTAACCTTCCCGCCCCTCCCGCACACGGGCACGTCACCTTCCTCGGTGCCGGACCCGGAGATCCGGGACTGCTGACTCTGCGCGCCGTCGAGGCGCTGGCGCGCGCGGACGTGCTGGTCGCCGAGCCCGAAGTGCTGGAGGTCGTCCGCGCACATGCCCGGGGAGGTGTGGACACACCTCAGCCGGCCGGTCCTGATGAGGCTTCAGTTGACGCCTCTTCGGTTCGGGCTGCGGCCAATCTTGTCATGGCGGCCGCACGCGGCGGCAGGCGGGTGGTGCGTGCTGTGGCGGGCGACCCGGGCCTGGACACGGATGCCGCCGAGGAGATGCTGGCGTGCGCCGCCGAGGGCATCCCCTTCGAGGTGGTGCCCGGCATCGCGGCCGCCGTGGGCGTCCCCGCGTACGCGGGTGTCCCGCTGCGGGACGCGCAGGGCACGGACGTCCGCTTCGTCGACGCCCGTACCGCGTCGGACCGTTGCTGGACCGAGGTCGGTGCGTCGGACGGGACCGTGGTCGTCTCGACGACGCTGGAGACGGTGGCCGCGGCGGCTGGTGAGCTGGTGGCCGCGGGCCGCAAGCCCGACACCCCGATGACCGTCACCATCGCCGGTACGACGACGCGGCAGCGCACCTGGAGCGCGACGCTCGGCACGGTCGCGCAGGTCCTCAAGCAGGCCAAGGTGCTGCCCTCGCCGGACGGCGGTCAGGCAGTGATAGCCGTGGTCGGCGAGCGCTCCGCCACCGCCCAGCGCGACCAGCTGTCGTGGTTCGAGTCGAAGCCGCTCTTCGGGTGGCGCGTGCTCGTCCCGCGCACGAAGGAGCAGGCGGCTTCGCTCTCCGACCAGTTGAGGTCGTACGGCGCGGTGCCGCACGAGGTCCCGACGATCGCCGTCGAGCCGCCGCGGACGCCGCAGCAGATGGAGCGGGCGGTCAAGGGGCTCGTCACCGGGCGCTACGAGTGGATCGCCTTCACGTCGGTCAACGCCGTCAAGGCCGTGCGGGAGAAGTTCGAGGAGTACGGGCTCGACGCGCGCGCCTTCGCCGGGATCAAGGTCGCGGCTGTGGGCGAGCAGACGGCTGCGGCGCTGGTCGCCTTTGGTGTGAAGCCTGATCTGGTGCCCAGTGGGGAGCAGTCGGCGGCGGGGTTGCTTGAGGACTGGCCGCCTTATGACCCGGTGTTCGACCCGATCGACCGGGTGTTCCTGCCCAGGGCCGACATCGCCACGGAGACGCTGGTCGCCGGGCTCATCGACCTCGGGTGGGAGGTCGACGACGTGACCGCCTACCGGACTGTGCGGGCCTCGCCGCCGCCTGCGGAGACGCGGGAGGCCATCAAGGGCGGCGGCTTCGACGCCGTGCTCTTCACGTCGTCGAGCACGGTGCGGAACCTGGTGGGTATCGCCGGGAAGCCGCACAACGTGACCGTGATCGCCTGTATCGGGCCCGCCACGGCGAAGACCGCCGAGGAGCATGGGCTCCGGGTGGATGTGATGGCTCCGGAGCCGTCGGTGCACAAGTTGGCCGAGGCGCTTGCGGAGTTCGGGGCGAATCGGCGGGCGGCGGCGATCGAGGCCGGGGATCCTGTGACCCGGCCCAGTGAGCGGAGGCCGGGGGCGCGCAGGCGGCGTGCGGCGCCGTAGGGTTTCCCTTCCCCGATCCCGCCCCTTCCCGAAACTGCCGCTCCGCGGCCCTGGGGCACCCGATGTCGCCTGAACGGCTCGTCCTCGAACGCCGGACGGGCTTGATGAGCCCGTCCGGTGACTGAGTTTCGGGAAGGGGCGGGACAGGGGCGATTTGTGACGGTACGACGTGAGAGGCAACCTGTGACCAGCTACGGATCGTTCCCCGGCGCGCGCCCGCGACGACTGCGGACCAGCCCCGCCATGCGCCGCATGGTCGCCGAGAACCGGCTGCACCCTGCCGATCTGATCCTTCCCGCCTTTGTGCGGGAAGGGGTCAGTGAGCCCGTCGAGATCGGGTCCATGCCCGGGGTCCACCAGCACACCCGCGACAGCCTGAAGAAGGCCGCCGTCGAGGCGCTGGAGGCCGGGGTCGCGGGGATCATGCTCTTCGGGGTGCCGGAGGAGAGCAAGAAGGACGCCCAGGGGACGCCGGGCACCGACCCGGACGGGATTCTGCAGGTCGCCCTCCGCGATGTGCGGGCCGAGGTCGGGGACGACCTGCTCGTCATGTCCGATCTGTGCCTCGACGAGACGACCGACCACGGGCACTGCGGCGTGCTCGACGAGCAGGGGCGCGTCGACAACGACGCGACTCTTGAGCGGTATGCCGAGATGGCTCAGGTCCAGGCCGACGCCGGTGCCCACATCGTGGGGCCCAGCGGCATGATGGACGGTCAGGTCGGTGTCATCCGCGACGCGTTGGACCAGGTCGGGCACGAGGACGTCGCCATCCTCGCCTACACCGTGAAGTACTCCTCCGCCTTCTACGGGCCCTTCCGGGAGGCCGTCGGGTCGTCGCTGAAGGGTGACCGCAAGACCTATCAGCAGGACCCGGCCAACACCCGTGAGTCCCTGCGGGAGTTGGCGCTCGACCTGGAGGAAGGCGCCGACATGGTGATGGTCAAGCCGGCCGGGCCCTACCTCGACGTCCTCGCGCGGGTCGCCGACTCGGTGGATGTGCCGGTCGCCGCGTACCAGATCAGCGGCGAGTACGCGATGATCACCGCCGCCGCCGAGCGCGGCTGGATCGACCGGGACAAGGCGATCATGGAATCCCTGCTCGGCATCAAGCGCGCCGGGGCCAACATGATCCTCACCTACTGGGCGACCGAGGTTGCCCGGCAGCTCTGATCCCGGGCGGCTCTGATCAGCTCGGTGGCTTGACCTCAAGTCCGGTTCAGGTCCGAGTGTGGTGTGTGGCGGCGGACGGGTGTTCCGCCGCCGGGAGGAGCACGCCATGCGCGCCGTTGTCCTGCACGAGTTCGGGCCCGCCGAGAACCTGCGGTACGAGTCCCTGCCCGACCCCGTTCCCGGGCCGGGGCAGGTGCGGATCGCCGTCCGTGCCGCCGGGGCCCACTTCGTGGAGACCGTCGTACGGGCCGGGGAGGCGGGTGACATGGCCCCGCCTCCGCCCGAACTGCCCGCCGTCTTCGGGGGAGAGGTCGCCGGAGTCGTCGATCTGGTCGGGGCCGGGGTCGATGCGGACTGGGTGGGGCGGAGGGTCGTCACCGCCCGGAGCACCCCCGGTGGGTACGCCGAGTTGACCGTGGCCGATGTGAGCGGGGTGCATCCGCTGCCGGAGGGGGTCGGGTTCGAGGATGCCGCCTCCATGGTGGTCACCGGGGCCACCACCATGGGGCTTCTTGAGGTCGCTCAACTCCGTTCTGACGATGTGGTGTTGGTGACGTCAGCCGCCGGGGGCGTCGGGCGGCTCGTCGTGCAGTACGCGAAGGCACTGGGCGCGACGGTCGTGGGTGCGGCCGGTGGGCCGGAGAAGGTCCGCGCCGTGCGGGAGCTCGGGGCCGATCTCGCCGTCGACTACAACGACTCCGGCTGGGGCAGCGTCGTGCGCGAGCACCTCGGAGGACGGAAGGTCACCGCCGTACTCGACGGGGTGGGCGGGGAAAAGGCCGCCGCCGCCTTTGAGTTGATCGCCGACGGCGGGCGGTACGTCGTCATCGGGTGGGCCTCGCAGGAGGCGTTCGTGCCGGGCGACGACGTGTTGGCGGGGCGGGGGATCTCGTACGTGAACGCCCTGCTGGAGCTGCTCGGGCGGCCGGAGGACGGGCCCGGGCAGCAGAAGCAGGCCCTGGAGGCGCTGGCCCGGGGGGAGTTGGCGCCCAGCCACCAGACCTTCCCGTTGGCGGAGGCCGCGCGGGCCCATGCGGCGATGGAGCGGCGGGAGACCACCGGGAAGGTGCTGCTGATCCCGTGATCCCGTGATCCCGTGATCCCGGGGTTCGGTAGTTCCGTAGGGTGCCCTGTCCCGGCTTGTGCCGTTCAGTCCTTCTTGAGCGCGTGACCAGGAGGGAGAAGCCGTCCGCACCGTCTCCCTGCTCGACCGCGCGGTCCAGGAGCTCCGGCTCCAGGAGGGCGCGGAGGTTGTTACGGGGGTGGGGGAGGCGGGCATTCCGGTGTCCCAGGGAGGCGTTCCAGAGAGGCGCGTTCCCGCAGGTCAGTGGCTTGAAAGCGTTCCAGCATGCCAGATCGGCCGGGATTTCTTGTGGCGGTGGGGCCGGGGCTGTTTCGCTCTTGGCCGTGCCACTGCGGCACGCCTTCCAGGGCCACGGACCGGCCCGCCCACTTCCTCAACTTCCTTACTCGGGGGCACCCATGAAGTTCACGCGTACCTCAACCCGTACGGTCCTCGCCGGTATCTCTCTTGTCGCCGCGCTCACGCTCACCGCGTGCAACGGGGACGACGGCACGGGCGTCGACACGAGTGGCGACTCGTCGTCCTCCGCTTCGTCCGGCTCCTCCGGCGGGAACGGGTCCTCGGGCGGCTCCAACGGGTCCTCCGGTGGTGGCTCGTCCGACAACGGCTCGTCCAGCGGGGGCTCTTCCGGGAGCGGGAAGGGGAACTCGGGCGGTCAGGGCACGTCCGGCGGGAACGGTTCCGACGCGAACGGCAAGGTCGAGAAGTGCCGCACGGACGACCTGGACATCACGGCGCAGGACAACACGATCACGGGCGACCCCGAGGGCGTCGTCACGGTGCAGATGCAGAACGGCAGTGGCCAGGACTGCGCGATCTCCGGGTACGCGGGCGCCGACCTGAAGACCAACTCGGGCACGCTGTCCGCGAAGCGCTCGGGTGAGCAGATCCACCCGGACATCCTGAAGGACGGGGAGTCGGCGGCCTTCAACATCACCTTCCCGCTCAACGACTCGGGCGGCTCCGGCGTCCGCATCACGGGCCTTGTGGTGACCCCGCCGGACGAGACGAAGTCGTTCAGCATGGAGTGGCCGGCCGCCGACTCGCTGCCGGTCACGGAAGGCGGCGGCTCCTCGGTGAAGGTCGGCCCCGTCGGGAAGGCCAGCGGCAACCACAACTGACGCTGACCCGCCCCCTCTGCGGACCCGCCCCCAGCTCTGCTGAGCCGGCCCACCTCTGCTGACCCGACCCCCCTCCAGCTGCCCCTGGCCTCGTTGTGCCCCCACGCGAGGCCGGGGGCGTTTTTCGTGCGGCGGGCACGGCGCCGTCCGCTGTGTCATCGAACGTGCAACCAATTCCCTCCTCCCGGGCGTCCCTCCCGGACGTGGGTTCCAGCTCTGCCTCCGCTACGACGCCGAGGGCGAAGGCACACGCTCTCTGCGCGCCGAGGTGCACACCAGTGGTGACCGGTGCCCCGAACTCGTGTGTCCGGACGGGGAGTCGGGGCGAGGACACGTACGCGTGGCCTCGCCCCGCCCCCACGCCGTCACCACATCAGCGCGTCCGACGCCGACGTCTGCCAGTACGTGACATACGCCGAACTGTCCACGTACACGCCCCCCTTGGGGAGCCTGGCCGGTGCGGGGGCGCCCACGCTGCCGTTCATCGCGCGGTTGGAGAAGTGGACCCCCAGCTTGTGGGCCCGGTAGCCCTCCACGCCCTCGGGCGACGAGGTGCCGATCGCCGCGTACGCCGTCTCGCCCGGCCGGAGGGTGACCACCGCCTGGGGCCGGCTCTCCTCCAGCCACGCCGTGGCCGCCTGGGCCTCGTCGAAGCGGAGGAACGGGGCGCCGTACGCGTAACACGTCTCCGTTCCCGTGTTCTTGGCGGAAAGAAGCAGGTGGTTGAGCGGGCGGCCGACCTCCTTCACGGTCATCTTCGTCGTGGCGGCGGTGCAGCTCTTGGCCGCCGTCGACGGGCCCGACGTGGCTGAGGGTGCCGCCGACGCGGCGCCGCCGAGTGCAGTGAGCGACAGGGTGGCCGTGAGGGCCGCTGCTGCGGTGGCGGCCTTGGTGATGAGTCGCATGGCTGGTCTCTTTCGGTGTGACGTGGCCTACGCGCGCCGCGCCGAGAGGCTCCTGGAGGCGGCGTGCTTGTATGGGTCGCAGCATGTACAGCGATGTAATTCAGGGCCAGCGTGACGGGGGAGTCGGGGACGCTGGGACACCCATAAGGGTGTGGCCTGGGGAAACGCTGTTCCATGGAACGGACGAATGGGATGGAGGGGAACGTGGGGGCGGGAGATCTCGCGGAGCTGCTGCGGGAGCTGAAAGAGAGGTCGGGGCTCAGCTACGGGGCGCTGGCCAAGCGATTGCATGTGTCGACCTCGACACTGCACCGGTATGTGAACGGGACTGCCGTGCCTACGGAGTTCGCTCCGCTGGAGCGGCTTGCCCGGGTGTGCGGGGCGTCTCGGGAGGAGATGGTCGAGGCGCATCGGCGGTGGATACTCGCCGATGCGAGTCGGGGGGAGCGGAGGGAGGGGGCGCCCTCTTCTTCTTCGGTGCCCGACGGGTCGGTTGCTCCGGCCTCCGGCGCTGCTGTGCCCGGCGAGTCTGCTGAACCGGGGCGCGCCGAGCGGGACTTCGAGGGAGAGGCGCCCGACGTCTCTGCTGAGCCGGCTCTCGCCGAGCGGGACTTCGAGGCAGGGACACCCGGCGACGGGGTCCATCTCGAAGACGGGACCGGCCGTGCGGGACGCCAGCCCACGGAGGAGCGGCGCCGCCCGGCCTGGGCGGATGCTGACGAGGGATCCGAGCGCGACGCGCCCGGCGTCGTCATCGGGCCCGTCGGCGACGCGGTGAAGCAGCGTGACGGTGGGCGGATGTCGCGGGTGCGGGTGCTCGTTGCCGCTGGTGTGGTGCTTGCGCTCGGGGCCACCGTCTTCGCCGTGCAGGCCGCCTCCTCCGACGACGGCGGGCGCAACCACGATCGTGCCTCCGCCAACTCCCCTTCCGCCGACGGCGGGGCGCGGAAGCGGAATCCGGACGTCAACGGTTCCGCTTCGCCTTCCGGAAAGGGGCCCGGGAAGGGCAAGGGCGACGGGGACGCCGCGGGGCCCGGGAAGTCGAAGGGGGACGGGGGAGGCGAGGAGGCCGGGGGCAAGGGCTCGGCGCCCGCCACCGGAGGCGGTGGCAAGGGGGGTGGCGGCGCGGGCACCGGCAAGGGGTCCCCTCCCGTGACCGTTTCCGTCCAGCCCCAGTACTGGGACGACCCCTGCACCCCCGCCTACCTCGTCGACAAGAGCCCCGGCGAGCTCTCGCCGCCCCCCGGCGAACAGGACGCCACCAGCTGGGTGTCGGCGAACCGAGGGGTCGCCTCGCGGGACCAGACCGTGAAGGTGACGGTCCAGGGGACGGGGAAGAACACCGTCGTCCTGGAGTCGATGAACGTCCGTGTGGTCAAGCGGGCCGCCGCGCTCGACTGGACCACCTACAAGATGGGGTACTTCGGCTACGGCTGCGGCGGCAGGGTGCCCACGCACTCCTTCAACGTCGACCTGGACTCCTCGGCGCCGCGGCTGACTCCCGACCCCGATGCCGAGCCCAAGGAGAGCGGCTTCCCCTACAAGGTGAGCGAGAGCGACCCGGAGGCGTTCTTCATCAAGGGGACCGCCAACTCCAGTTATGTGGACTGGTACTTGGAGCTGGAGTGGTCGAGCGGGGGTGAGCGCGGGACGATCCGCATCCACGACGAAAAGAACAAGCCGTTCGCCACGAGCGGCGACAAGAGCCGTCCCGTGTACGCGTATTCGCCCGAGAAGAAGAAGTGGCTGAAGACGAACCGCGACAACGACCAGGTGTCGGCGGACTCGGCGGACTCGGCGGAGGCGGGGGAGCAGTAGGAGAGGGGGCGTCCGCATCTCGGAATGGTGCTTGTGGGGGGCACGTGGATCCTTACGCTGCGGGGAACACAGGAGCCAAGGAGCCGCAGATGACCGTGACCGACGCCCCCGTCCCCACCGGCCAGGGCCGCGCCCCCGCCCCCGCCCTCGCGGCCCGGGCCACCGCCGTGGGCGGTTCGCCCATCCGGGACATCCTCGCGGTCACCGCCCGCCCTGAGGTCATCAACTTCGCGGGCGGGCTCCCGGCGCCCGAGTTCTTCGACGGCGCCGGGGTGGCCGCCGCCTTCCAGCAGGTGCTGACCGGGACGCCCGGGACGGCGCTGCAGTACTCGACGACGGAGGGCGAGCCCACCCTCCGTACCGCGATAGCCGGGCGCACGGCGGCACGCGGACTGCCCACCGACGCCGACGACGTGCTCGTCACCACCGGTTCGCAGCAGGCGCTCTCGCTGCTCGCCACCGCGCTCATCGAGCCCGGCGACACGGTCCTCGTCGAAGAGCCCTGCTATCTGGCGGCACTTCAGGTCTTCTCCTTCGCCGGGGCGGACATCGTCGCCGTGCCGGGCGACGACGAGGGCCTCGACCCGGCCGCGCTCGACGCGCTCGTCGCCCTGCACCGGCCCAAGCTGCTCTACACCGTCCCCACCTTCCAGAACCCGACGGGCCGCACCCTGCCCGCCGAGCGCCGGGCCGCCGTCGCGGAGGTCGCCGGGCGGCACGGCCTGTGGATCGTCGAGGACGACCCGTACGGGGAGCTGCGGTTCGAGGGTGAGCGGGTGCCGTGGATCGCGACGTACCCCGGCGCCGAGGACCGGACCGTCCTGCTCGGCAGCTTCTCCAAGGTGATGGCACCCGGGCTGCGGCTGGGCTGGCTGCGCGCCCCGGCGGCGCTGCGGCGGGCCTGCGCCGTCGCCAAGCAGGCCGCCGATCTGCACACCCCGACCGTCAACCAGCTCGCCGCCGCACGGTACTTGGCGGACAACGACCTGGACGCGCACGTCGCGCGGGTCGCGGGCGCCTACCGGGAGCGGCGGGACGCGCTGCTCGCGGGGCTCGGGGACGCGCTGCCCGCCGGGTCGCGGTGGATCCGGCCGGAGGGCGGCATGTTCGTGTGGGCGTCGCTGCCGGAGGGGCACGACACCACGGAGCTGCTGCGGAAGGTCATCACGTACGACGTCGCCTATGTACCGGGCGCGCCGTTCTACGCGGGGGCGCCGGACCCCGCAACCCTGCGCCTGTGCTTCGTCACACAGACGCCCGAGGAGATCGGTGAGGGGCTGCGGAGGCTCGGCACCGCGTTCACCGGCGCCGCGCTGAGCTGAGCCGACCAGGCGGGGCCATGGCCGACGGCTAGAGGCGCTCCGGGGTGCGGATGCCCAGGAGCGCCATCCCCTGGTGCAGGGTGCGCGCCGTCAGGTCACAGAGGAACAGGCGGTTCTCGACGATCTCCTGGGCCGGGCGCGGCTTGATCACCGGGCACTGGCTGTAGAACGTCGTGAACAGCGACGACAGCTGGTACAGGTACGCCGTCAGCTTGTGCGGGGCGTACTCCGCCGTCGCCTCCGCGAGCAGATCGCCGAACCCGTCCAGGTGCAGGCCCAACGCCCGCTCCGCCGGGGCGAGTTCGAGCTCCGGGTGCGCGGTCGGGGCCGCGTCCTCCGCGTTGCGCAGGATCGACTTGATCCGGGCGTACGCGTACTGGACGTACACGCTCGTGTCGCCGTTGAGCGAGACCATCTGGTCCAGGTCGAACTTGTAGTCGCGGTTCGCCGACGTCGACAGGTCCGCGTACTTCACGGCGCCGATGCCCACGTACCGGCCGTTCTCGACGATCTCTTCCTCGGTCAGGTGGCCCGGCTTCTCCGCGGCCTTCTCGCGCACGACCGCCGTGGCCCGCTCGGCGGCCTCGTCCAAGAGGTCCTCCAGCTTCACCGTCTCGCCCTCGCGGGTCTTGAACGGCTTGCCGTCCGCGCCGAGCACCGTGCCGTAGCCCATGTTGTGGGCCGTGACCTCGTCGCTCAGCCAGCCCATCCGGCGGGCCGCCTCGAAGACCATCTTGAAGTGGAGGGACTGGCGCACGTCCACCACGTACAGGAGCGTCGTCGCGTCCAGGTCGACGACCCTGTTGCGGATCGCCGAGAGGTCGGAGGCCGCGTAGCCGAAGCCGCCGTCCGCCTTCTGCACGATCAGCGGCACCGGCTCGCCGTCCTTGCCGCGAATCTCGTCGAAGAAGACCACGAGCGCGCCGTCCGAGCGGACGGCGACGCCGGACTCCTCCAGGAGCCGCGCCGTCTCCGGCATCATCTCGTTGTACGCGGACTCGCCGACGATCTCGTCGTCCCGGATCTCCATGTCGAGCTTCTCGAAGACCGAGTAGAAGTAGACCTTCGACTCGTCGACGAACTGCTGCCACAGCCCGAGGGTCTCCTTGTCGCCGGACTGGAGCGCCACGACCCGCTTCCGGGCCCGCTCCTTGAACTCCTCGTCCGAGTCGAAGACCGCGCGCGACGCCTTGTACACCCGGTTCAGGTTCGACATGGCCTGCTCGCCGTCGACGTCCTCGGCCGGGGCCAGCTCGCCGGGGTTCTCGATCAGGTACTGGATGAGCATGCCGAACTGGGTGCCCCAGTCGCCGATGTGGTGGCGGCCGACGGTCCGCTCGCCGGTGAAGTCGAGCATGCCGCGCAGGGCGTCGCCGATGACCGCCGAGCGCAGGTGGCCGACGTGCATCTCCTTCGCCACGTTCGGCTGGGCGTAGTCGATGACCGTGGTGCCCGGCTGCTCCTTGAGCGGGACGCCGAGCCGGTCGTCGGCCGCGCGGGCGGCGAGGGTCTCGACGATCACCTTGTCGGTGACCGTGATGTTCAGGAAGCCCGGCCCCGAGACCTCGACGTCCTGCAGCACGTCGGCGGCGTCGAGGGCGTCGGTGACCTTGGCCGCCAGCTCCCTCGGGTTGCCCTTCAGCTTCTTGGCGAGCGCCAGGATGCCGTTGGCCTGGAAGTCCGCCCGGTCGCTACGTCGCAGCAGCGGGTCGGCGGAGCCGGCCTCCGGCAGGGCTGCCGAGAGGGCGTCCGCGAGGCGCTGCTGGACGGTAGAGGCGAGGGACGGGACCGAGGCCATGAGCTTCCGTTCTGGTAATGGGGATGCACCGTGCTGGGTGCCAAGTGTCCCATGAGGAGAGAGGCCGTCGCTTCTGGATAAGCGCAACCCCGGAGGGGTCGCTTCCGTCTGGGAGAATGGCAGCGGCACAGCGAGCGATCGTGCCCCCATGGAGAGCAAGCGCGCCCCATGAAGAACCTGAAGCCGAAGACCTGAAGCGAAAGGGACCGACTGACCGTGGCCCAGAGCACGAGCACGGAGCCCGCCGAGAATGCGGACTGGGTTTCCCGTTACGCGGACGACGTCATCGCCGAGTCGGAGCGTCGTGCCCCGGGCAAACGCGTCGTGGTCGCCTCCGGCCTGTCCCCCTCCGGCCCGATCCACCTCGGCAACCTCCGCGAGGTCATGACCCCGCACCTGGTCGCCGACGAGATCCGGCGGCGCGGGTACGAGGTCCGGCACCTGATCTCCTGGGACGACTACGACCGGTACCGCAAGGTCCCGGCGGGCGTCCCCGGCGTCGACGAGTCGTGGGCCGAGCACATCGGCAAGCCGCTGACGTCGGTGCCCGCCCCGGCCGGTTCCGCGTACCCGAACTGGGCGGAGCACTTCAAGGCCGCGATGGTCGCCTCCCTCGGTGAGCTGGGCGTCGAGTTCGACGGCATCAGCCAGACCGAGCAGTACCAGGCGGGTGTCTACCGCGAGCAGGTCCTGCACGCGATGAAGCACCGCGGCGACATCGACGCGATCCTCGCGCAGTACCGCACCAAGAAGGCCCCGCCGAAGAAGCAGGGCCAGAAGCCGGTCGACGAGGCCGAGCTGGAGGCCGCCGAGGGCTCGGGCGCGGCGAACGAGGACGACGGCTCGGGCTCCGGCGCGGGCTACTTCCCGTACAAGCCGTACTGCGGCGGCTGCGGCAAGGACCTGACGACGGTCACGTCGTACGACGACGAGACCACCGAGCTCACGTACGTGTGCGGCGAGTGCGCCTTCACCGAGACGGTCCGGCTGAGCGAGTTCAACCGCGGCAAGCTGGTCTGGAAGGTCGACTGGCCGATGCGCTGGGCGTACGAGGGCGTGATCTTCGAGCCGAGCGGTGTGGACCACTCCTCGCCCGGCTCGTCGTTCCAGGTCGGCGGGCAGATCGTCGGGATCTTCGGCGGCAAGCAGCCGATCGGCCCGATGTACGCGTTCGTCGGCATCAGCGGCATGGCGAAGATGTCGTCGTCGCGGGGCGGCGTCCCGACGCCCGCCGACGCCCTCGCGATCATGGAGCCGCAGCTGCTGCGCTGGCTCTACGCCCGCCGCAGGCCGAACCAGTCGTTCAAGATCGCCTTCGACCAGGAGATCCAGCGGCTCTACGACGAGTGGGACAAGCTGGAGGCCAAGGTCGCCGACGGCTCGGTGCTGCCCGCCGACGCGGCCGCGCACTCCCGGGCCGCCCGCACCGCCGCCGGTGAACTGCCGCGCACCCCGCGCCCGTTGCCGTACCGCACGCTCGCGTCGGTCGCGGACATCACGGCCGGGGCGGAGGACCAGACGCTCCGCATCCTCAGCGAGCTCGACCCGTCGAGCCCGCTGGCCTCGCTGGACGAGGTGCGCCCGCGCCTCGACCGCGCCGAGAACTGGATCAGCACGCAGGTCCCGGCCGACGCCCGCACCATCGTGCGCGCCGAGCCGGACACCGAGCTGCTCTCGTCCCTGGACGACGAGGCCCGCGAGTCGCTCCGCCTCCTCCTGGAGGGCCTGGACTCGCACTGGTCCCTGGACGGCCTCACCCACCTCGTCTACGGCGTCCCGAAGGTCCGGGCGGGCTTCTCGGCGGACGCGACGGCGAAGGAGCTGCCGCCGGAGATCAAGGTGGCGCAGCGGACGTTCTTCGCGCTGATCTACCGGCTCCTGGTGACCCGTGAGACGGGGCCGCGACTGCCCACGCTGCTGCTCGCGGTGGGGGCGGACCGGGTGCGGAAGCTGCTGTCGGTCTAGCTGTCGGCTTACGGGTGAGGGGGCGCCGTCCGCGCGGACGGCGCCCCCTCACCCGTACGTACTGCATCTTTCGGACTACGGCGACGGCGGCGATCTCGCTCAGCCGCACGAGGCGTGCGGGCCGGGCGCCGCCGATCATGGACGCATGAAGGAAATCATCACCATCATCGGCTGGGTCGTCGGCATCCAGGGCGCCCTCGGCGTCCTCGGCCGCCTCTTCACCGGGGACTCCTGGGGTCTGCTCCAGAAGTGGTGGGACATCCCGACCCCCGGCTACCTCGTCCTGTTCGTCCTCGGCGCCGCGCTGGCGATCTGGGGCGAGACGTCCAAGCAGCGGGCGAGGAGCCGGGGTTAGGCGATGTGGTCCTCCATCAGCTCGCTGTCCAGGCGAGCGGTGAACCGGTCCATGTAGTGGTTGAGTTCGCGGGACTGGAGGCGGATCCCGAAGGCGGCCTCGACGTTCGCCGCGAACGCGCCGGGGGTCGGCATGCCCTCGCCCTCTATCGAGTGCCGGAACACCTGGTAGAGGTCCTCGTCGGAGGGGGCGGGGGCGGGTTCGGGCGCTGATTCGGGCGCCGCTTCGGGGAGCGCCTCCGCCACCGCTTCGGGGAGCGGCTCGGGCTCGGCCTGGGGGGCGCCGTCGCCGAGGGGGCGGGTGCCGCCGGCGCCGTTGGGGACGGGGAACTCGGGCTGGGCCTGCGGCTGGGGCTGGCCCTGTTCCTGTTCCGCGTACCACTCGTCGTAGGGGGCCACGGGGGCGTACGAGGCGCTGTGCGCGGCGAACCAGGGGCTCTCGTGCCGGCCGACCGGAAGGGTCTCCTCCGGGGGGTGGGGCGCGGGCTCCTCGGCGGCGGCCGCCGGGGGCGCGGGTGCGGGCGTCACCGGGGCCGGGGCCGTGAGTTCGGGGTGCTGCTGCTCCTTCGTCGTGACCGCCGCGGGGGCGGGCGGCAGGAGCACCGGCTCGATGCCCGCCGCCGCGAGCCCCGCGGGGGCGGTCTCGGCGAGCGGGACGCCGTAGCGGGCGAGGCGCAGCGGCATCAGCGACTCGACGGGGGCCTTGCGGCGCCAGCCGCGGCCGAAGCGGGAGCGCAGCCGGGCCTGGTAGACGAGACGTTCCTGTTCGAGCTTGATGACCTGCTCGTAGGAGCGCAGTTCCCACAGCTTCATGCGGCGCCACAGCAGGAACGTGGGGAGCGGGGAGAGCAGCCAGCGCATCATCCGCACCCCCTCCATGTGCTTGTCGGCGGTGATGTCCGCGATGCGCCCGATCGCGTGCCGGGCGGCCTCGACCGAGACGACGAAGAGGATCGGGATGACGGCGTGCATGCCCACGCCCAGCGGGTCGGGCCAGGCCGCCGCGCCGTTGAAGGCGATGGTGGCGGCCGTCAGGAGCCAGGCCGTCTGGCGCAGCAGCGGGAAGGGGATGCGGATCCAGGTCAGCAGGAGGTCGAGGGCGAGCAGCACACAGATGCCCGCGTCGATGCCGATCGGGAAGACGTAACTGAAGTTGCCGAAGCCCTTCTTGAGGGCCAGTTCGCGCACGGCGGCGTACGAGCCGGCGAAGCCGATTCCGGCGATGACCACCGCACCGGCGACGACCACCCCGATGAGTATCCGGTGTGTGCGTGTCAGCTGCATCGCGGCCACCCGCGAACCCCTCCCTGTTCGGTCTGTTGCGAGCGACAGCCTGGCACATGAGCCCGCGGAGAACGACAGGAGCCCGGCCCCCAGGGGGCCGGGCTCCGTCGACTGCTGCGCCGCGGCTACGACTTGGACTTGTCGTCGCTCTTCTCGTCGCTCTTCTTGTCGTCGCTGCTCTTCTTGTCGTCCTTGGACTTCTCCGAGGACTTCTCCGAGGGCTTCTCCGAAGGCTTGTCGGACGACTTGCCGCCCGAGCCCGCCTTGTTGGCGTCGGTGACCGACGCCGCGGCCTCCTTCGCCGCCTTCTCCGCGGCCTTCGACAGGTCCTCCGCCTTCGGGGACTTGTCGCCCGCCAGGCCCGCGCCGTTGTAGTCGATCGTCACGACCGCGTTCTCCACGCGCGCCACGACCGTCTGCTGCTTGAAGGTGTCCTTGTCCTTCTTCAGGTCGTACGTCACGAGCGTCGCCTGGTCGCCCACGCCGGAGACCGGCTGGGTCTTCACGGACTTGGCGTCCTTGGTGGCCTGCGCGTCCGTGACCTGCTTGGTGAAGCTCTGCTGGGCGCGCTTCTCGCCGCTGCCCAGCGACGCCTCGGAGTCGAAGCGCAGCAGGGAGACCCGCAGCCAGCGGAACTGGGAGCCGTCGACGCCGTTGTTGTCGAGGCTGTCCCAGGAGCAGGTGCCGCGCGCCGAGGTGTCGTCGGACGTGCCGGCCTTGCCGGTCTTGTCCTTCGCCTTCGGCACCAGGTCGCCGAGGGTCTTCTTCGACAGGACGTCGCACGGCTCGGGCAGCTTCGCGTACGCCGCCTTCTGCACCTCGGCGGCCTTGTCGCCGCCGGTGGAGGCCGAGGCGGACGCCTTCGAGCCGGAGTCCTTCTTCGCGCCGTCCGAGTCGCCGGAGTCGGAGGAGCAGCCGGAGGCGACGAGGATCACCGGTACGGCGGCCGCGCAGGCGAGAAGGCGGCGGGTCAGTCGCTGTCGCTGTGCAGGTCGGTGCATGGTTCCTTCACTCATGTTCACTCATGTGTTCATTCATGACGTCGTCGTTCCGAGGGGCCACGGTACGCGCTGAGGAACCTGAGCGGTCCCGCTTCGAGTGAGCCGCACATCACCCCGGCCACCCGGCGGACCGCCTTCACGGAGCCCTTACGAGTCGAACTTCCCGGCCAGCGACTCGGCCAGTTCCTGTGCCTTGTCCTGCATTTCCTTGCTGTCGGGGATGTCGCTGCCGCGCCCCGGCTGCTCGTCGTACTCGACGGTCACCAGGACGTTGGACGTGCGGAACACCACAGTCACGGTCCGGTGCCGGGCCGCCGAACCGGAGGCCGCGAGGGCGTCGTCGAGGTACGCCTCGTCACCGAGGTCGTCGAGGACGCGGGGCAGGAGGCTGGCGGGCGGCGCGGCGTTCCCGGAGGGCGACCCGGAGGGGCTCGCCTTGTCCCCCTTGCCTCCCTTATCTCCCTTGCCTCCCTTGCCGTCCTGCTCGCCCTTGTCTCCCGACTTGTCCGTGTCCTTGGTCTTGTCCTTGTCCTTGTCCTTGCCGGAGCCGGGGTCGTCGGAGGCGCCGCCGCCGGACGTGCTCTCCTTCGAGGTGCTGTCCCCGCTCGACGCCGACGGCGCGGGCAGGTCCGCGGCCGTGACCCGTCGCTGGTAGAGCTCCTGGGCGCGGGCGTCGTCGCTGACGTCGCCGTCGTACGAGACGACCCGCTCGTAGTCGACGAGGAGGTGGTGCGTGGCGTCCGGGGAGTCGACCTTCCAGCGGCAGCCCACCCGGCGGTCGGTGTCGAAGGTGTTCGTCGCCGTGCCCGCGTACGCCTTCTCCTGCTGGTCCTCGTCCTCGATCTGCTGGATCCCGGGCAGCATCTCGTCGAGGGTGCCGTGGTCCACCGCGCCGCAGGGCTCGGGCAGCGTGCGGAACTTGCCGGGCTCGGCGGCGCGCGTGGTGGAGCCCGGGTCGCCGGGCTTGGAGTCGTCGGAGTCGTCCCCGAGGCCCGAGCCGCCCGAGCAGCCGGCGAGCACGACCGAGAGGAGGGCGGCGACGCCTGATACGCAGACCTTGGCGGCCCTTGCCCTGGCCTTCCGCTGCACGCTGGGGCTCCTCTCGACGGATGCTCGACGGGTTAATCGGTTGCCGGTGGTGGTCAGCCGGTGGACACAATGTCTATCGCACGCGCTGCTCCGGCTGCCGGTCCCTCATCCCTTTCGTCGACCTTGGCACCGGTATTTGCGCTTCAAGGTCATTTGTTGCGTTACCAGTTGTTTCAGTAGTACGGGGGAAAGAGGACGCCATGAGTTACGTAGAGGTTCCGGGGGCGAAGGTACCGATCCGGATGTGGACCGACCCGTCCACGGTCGAGGGCGCCGCCATGCAGCAGCTGCAGAACGTGGCGACGCTGCCCTGGATCAAGGGCCTCGCCGTCATGCCGGACGTCCACTTCGGCAAGGGTGCGACGGTCGGGTCCGTGATCGCCATGAAGGGCGCGGTGTGCCCGGCGGCGGTCGGGGTCGACATCGGCTGCGGGATGAGCGCCGTCAAGACGTCGCTGACCGCCAACGATCTGCCGGGGGACCTGTCGCGGCTGCGGTCGAAGATCGAGGCGGCGATTCCTGTGGGGCGGGGGATGCATGAGGAGGCTGTGGATCCGGGGCGGCTGTATGGGTTCCCGACGGCGGGGTGGGGTGACTTCTGGTCGCGCTTTGACGGGGTTGCCGATGCGGTGAAGTTCCGGGAGGAGCGGGCCGGTAAGCAGATGGGAACGCTCGGGTCGGGCAACCACTTTGCGGAAGTTTGTGTTGACATGTCTGATTCGGTGTGGCTCATGCTGCACTCGGGTTCCCGCAACATCGGCAAGGAGCTGGCCGACCACCACATCGGTGTGGCTCAGAGCCTCCCGCACAACCAGGGCCTGATCGACCGCGACTTGGCGGTCTTCGTCGCCGACACCCCGCAGATGGCG
This sequence comes from Streptomyces odontotermitis, assembly GCF_050510915.1. Lineage (NCBI taxonomy): Bacteria > Bacillati > Actinomycetota > Actinomycetes > Kitasatosporales > Streptomycetaceae > Streptomyces > Streptomyces odontotermitis. Next base: position 33,556 of record NZ_JBNJLS010000010.1, read on the forward strand.
GCGTACCGGAACGACCTCTACTGGGCGCAGGAGTACGCGAAGTACAACCGCGCAATCATGATGGCGCTCTTCAAGGATGTGATCCGAAAGGAGTTCAAGAAGGCGAAGCCGACTTTCGAGCCGGAGATCAGCTGCCATCACAACTACGTGAGCGAAGAGCGCTACGAGGGCATGGATCTGCTCGTCACCCGTAAGGGCGCGATCCGCGCGGGCTCCGGTGACTACGGGATCATCCCGGGCTCGATGGGCACCGGCTCGTACATCGTGAAGGGCCTCGGCAACGCGAAGTCCTTCAACTCGGCGTCGCACGGCGCCGGCCGGAAGATGAGCCGGAACGCGGCGAAGAAGCGGTTCACGGCGCGCGACTTGGAGGAGCAGACGCGGGGCGTCGAGTGCCGCAAGGACTCGGGTGTCGTCGACGAGATTCCGGGCGCGTACAAGCCGATCGAGCAGGTGATGGAGAACCAGCGCGACCTCGTCGAAGTCGTGGCGAAGCTGAAGCAGGTTGTGTGCGTGAAGGGCTGAACTGGCCGTGGGGCCCAGGCTGTTGTCAGCCTGGGCCCCCAGAGACAGGTTGCGTTTGATCAGCCGCTCCGCCCCCATGAGGGGAGCTGTTGGCCGGTGTGGCCGATCGAGCCGTCTGCATCGACGAGGCCCCGCAGATAGTCACGACGAGGGAACTCCACCCTGGGCAGGCCGTACATCAACTCTCATGGCGATAGGACGCGTTCACCGATGTGGCTGACTCGCGTTCGGTGAACTCCCCGGTGGATGCGCCTACTTCGCGTTCTTGATCGCGAAGATCATGATGAAGGCCACCAGGTGGATCCCGAACAGGAAGTACGCGAGGTACCACCACACAAGGCGTTCGTTCTTCTTCTCCTGGGCGAGGCGGCGGGACTCGACCTCGTGGGTGAGCCGCTCGGCCGGGTCGGCGGAGTCGGGTGACCCGGCCGGTGCGCCGGGGTCGTCGGAGGCGTAGGTCATCGGGGGCGGCTCACGCGTCCCGGTGGACCTTGGTGTTGGACGCCTGGGCCCGGGGGCGGACCACGAGCAGGTCGATGTTGACGTGCGGCGGGCGGGTCACCGCCCAGGTGATGGTGTCCGCGACGTCGTCCGCGGTGAGCGGCTCGGCCACGCCCGCGTAGACCTTGGCGGCCTTCTCCCGGTCACCGCCGAAGCGGGTCAGGGCGAACTCGTCGGTCTTCACCATGCCGGGCGCGATCTCGATGACGCGCACCGGCGTACCGACGATCTCCAGGCGCAGCGTCTCGGCGAGCACGTGCTCGGCGTGCTTGGCGGCCACATAGCCGCCGCCTCCCTCGTACGTGCCGTGCCCGGCCGTCGAGGAGAGGACGACGACCGTGCCGTCGCCGCTCGCGGTGAGGGCGGGCAGCAGCGCCTGCGTGACGTTCAGGGTGCCGATGACGTTCGTCTCGTACATCTGGCGCCAGTCCTCGGGGGAGCTGCTGGCGACGGGGTCCGCGCCGAGCGCGCCGCCCGCGTTGTTGACCAGGACGGCGATCTCGCGGAAGGCGGTCGCGAAGGTGTCGACGGCGGCGCGGTCGGTGACGTCGAGGGAGTACGGGACCACGTCGTGCCCGGCGTCGGTGAGCTCGGCGGCGAGGGCCTCGATGCGGTCCTTGCGGCGGGCGGTGAGGACGACCCGGTAGCCGGCCGCCGCGAGTCCGCGCGCGGTGGCGGCGCCGATGCCGCTGCTCGCGCCGGTGACGATGGCGATGCGGCGGGCGGCGTTCGCCCCGTTCCCGGCGTTCCCGGCGGTCATGGTGGCTCCTTGGGCGTACGTACGTTCTTGTCCTTGTCCTGCCGCCAGGATAGGCCGGGCGGGGCGCACGATCAGCGGCCCCTCGGCGCGTACATGATGACCGCCATCCCGGCGAGGCAGATCAACGCCCCGGCGACGTCCCAGCGGTCCGGCCGGTAGCCGTCGGCGACCATGCCCCACGCGATCGAACCGGCCACGAAGATCCCGCCGTACGCGGCGAGGATCCGGCCGAACTCGGCGTCCGGCTGGAGCGTCGCGACGAAGCCGTACACCCCGAGCGCGAGCACTCCGGCGCCGATCCACGCCCACCCGCGGTGCTCCCGCACCCCCTGCCAGACGAGCCACGCGCCACCGATCTCGAAGAGCGCGGCGAGGACGAAGAGAGCGGCGGAGCGGGCGATGAGCATGGGCCTCAGGGTGGCATGAGGGTGGCATGAGGTGTGGGAGTGCTGTGCACGGGGCGGGCGAGTGGCATGTATCGGGGCGACGTTCCGGGCCGAGTGCTGTGTGGAGGCTGTTGTGCGCATGCTGCTGCTTCGCTGGGGTGTGGTGGCGGGGATGGGGGTGGCGGGGGTGATGGGGGTGGTGCTCTGCGGGGGCGGCGCCATGGCGGCCGGTGCCGCGGGTGAGCCGAGCCCGGTGCCGGGTGCCGTGCGCGAGCCCGTCCCCCTGCCCGCTGCCCCTCCGGAGGCCGACCTCGCCTACCACGGGGAGGTCTCCCTCTCCGGCGAGCGGGTCCGGGTGCGGTTCGCCCCGCAGAACCACGGCCCCGCCGACGTCTCCGACGCCACGGTCCGGCTGCGCTGGTCGGTGCCGCTCGCGGACGGCCAGCGGCTGCCGCGGGGCTGTGTGCGCGGGGGTGAGCGGGAGGTGCTGTGCGACGCCGGGGAGCTGGCGGCGGGGAGCAGGGGGGAGCCGGTGGAGCTGGGAGTGCGGCTCGCGGGGCGGGTGCCGGAGGTGCGGGTCCGCATCGACACGGTCTGGAACGGCGGGGCCTCGGATCTGAACCCGGCGAACCAGGAGCATGAGGTGCTGGTCCTGGACTCAGGGGACGCGTACTACTTCTAGGACCCCTCGTCCCAGGACCCCTCCTTCTTGGGCTCCCCATGGGGCTCCTTCCGAGGCGGGCGCTCGCCCGCGACCCGGCTTCTCTGCGTCGTACGCTTTCTGTCTGACGCAGAGACCGGCTTCTCCGAAGGGGGCGTCCATGACCGGGAGCAAGAAGGCCGAGCGCGAGCGGGCGACGCTGCTCGACGAGCTGTCCGTCGCCTCGCGCCGCTACATGGCGTCGTACGCCCTCTTCAACCAGGCCGTCGCCGACCACCTGCGGCTGCACCCGACCGACCTGCAGTGCCTCAACCTGCTCAGCCTGGAGGCGAAGCCGGTCACGACGGGACGGATCGCGGAGCTGACCGGGCTCACGACGGGGTCGGCGACGCGGCTCGTGGACCGTCTGGAGCGGGCCGGTTACGTCGTACGGGAGCGGGACGCCGCAGACCGCAGGCGCGTCCTGGTGGCGACGGTGCCGGAGAAGATCGAGGAGTTCGGGCGGCTGTGGGACAGGATGGCGGAGGGCTGGAACGGGATCTTCGAGGAGCTCGGGAACGACGAACTCGCCGTCCTGGTCGGCCACATGAGGCGCACCGTGGAGTTCAGCGCGCAGCAGGTGACACGGCTGCGGGACGGCGAGTTCGGCTAGCAGCCCGGGGCGGGCTCAGTGGTGGTCGTCCTGCGGAGCCTCGCGGGGCAGGAGCCGGACGAGGCTCAGGCAGACGAGTGTGACGGCGCCGACCGTGCCGAGGCTGACGGCGGTCGCGTGGGCGGACCCGGACGCGAGGGTCTTGAAGTAGGCGGTGGTGACGGTGGCGGCGCCGATCGCGTTGGCGAGCTGCTGCACCGCGGTGAGTGAGCCGCTGGCGCTGCCCGCCTCGGCGGGGGCGATGTCGCCGATGGTGACGTTGTAGATGGTGCCGAAGCACGTGCCCATGCCGAGTCCGACGATGAGCAGGGGCGGGACGAGGGCCCAAGTGCCCGTATCCGTACCGGTGTCGGTGACGAGGGCGAGGAGGTAGCCGGTGCCGGTGAGGGTGATGAGGAGACCGGCGACGACGAGGGTGCGGCCGAACCGGCCGATGAGGCGGTAGCAGGCGAGGGACGCGACGACGATGCCCGCGGACAACGGCATCAGGCCGAGCGCGGTGCCGGTCGGGGAGCGGCCGAGGCCCTGCTGGAGGAAGAGCGAGATCACGTAGAGCAGGCCGGAGACCGCGGCGGAGAAGAAGACGCCGAGGAGCAGGCCCGAGGTGAAGCCGCGGTTGTGCAGCAACGACGGCTGGATCAGCGGGTTCCGGGCGGTGCGCTGGCGGTGGCAGAAGGCGGCGAAGAGGGCGAGTCCGGCGGCGACGAGCAGGACGGGGCCCGCGCTCCAGCCGTTCGCCGTGCCCTCGATGAGGCCGCCGAGCAGGCCGAGCATGGCGCCGCCGAGGAGGGCGGAGCCGGGGCCGTCGATGGCGGTGGCGCGGTCGCCGGTGTCGCGGGGGAGCAGCCGGGCGGCGGCGAGGACGGCGGCGGCGCCGAGCACGAGGTTGATCAGGAACATCGGGCGCCAGCCGAGTCCGCCGAGGTCGGCGTCGACGAGGAACCCGGCGAGGACGGGTCCGCCGACGGCCGAGAGCCCCATCACGGGCCCGAAGAAGCTGAACGCCTTGCCGAGCTGGTCGCGGGGCCAGACCGCGCCGAGGATGCCGAAGCCCTGCGGGATGACGAGCGCGCCGAACGCGCCCTGCACGAGCCGGGCGCCGACGACGAGTTCGGGGTTCGGTGCGAGCCCGCAGACCACGGAGGCGAGCGTGAACCCGCCAAGACCGGCGAGGAAGAGCCGCCGCCTGCCGTACTTGTCGCCGAGCCGCCCGCCGAGGACGAGCAGCACACCGAGGGCGAGGGCGTACGAGGCGCCGAGCCACTGCACGAGGGCGGGGCCGCCGCCGAGGTCCCTGGCGATGGTGGGGGCGGCGATGTTGGTGAGGGTCGCGTCGACGAGGTCGAGCACGTCGGCGGCGAGGACGACGGCGAGGACGGCCCAGCGTTTTCGGGGGGTGAAGGGGGGTTCGGGAGCGGCTCTGGGCTCGGCGGGAGCGGGAGCGGGAGTGGGAGCGGGAGTGGGAGCGGACGTGCTCATGGGAGGTGCCTTTCGGGTGGGGCGCAGCCACAGCGGGAGGAATTATCTTGCGCTGTGCAGAAACTGCGTGACGCAGATAAATGTGCGGGAGGGCCCCCGGAACTGTCAAGGCGGATGACGGGAGTCGCGGCCCGCGACCTCGGCTAGGCCAGCTCCAGCCGCCAGTCGTTGCACCGCATCCAGTGCCCCTTCGGATACTCGAAGGCGCACTCTCCCAGGAGCGTGAACCCGGCCTTCCTGCACACCCCGTTCGACGCGGGGTGGTCGACGGACGGGAACGCGTGCAGGTGCCGGTGGCGGCCCGCTTCCCGGGCCCGCTCGGCGACCAGGCGCGCGGCCGCCGCCGCGATGCCCCGCCCCTGGAACTCCGGCAGCACCCCCCACCCGGTCTCCCAGGCGGGCTCCCCCTGCCACGTCGTCTCCCAGTACCCGATCGACCCCGCCGAGGGGGCGTCGGGCCCCGCCGAGATCCGGAACATCTGGCCGCGCCCCTCGCTCTCCCGCAGCGCGAGGTAGCGGCGGTGCCGGTCGGCGAGCTTCTCGTCGCTCTCGGGGCCGCCGAGGTGGTCGGTCATCTCCGGCGCGTTGTTCCGCACCAGCAGCTCGAAGTCGCCCTCGGACCAGGGTTCGAGACGGAGTCGGATGCTCATGCCCTCACGGTAGGCGGGGGGTCCGACAATCCGTACGCGGTCGGCGGCACCCCCACGGTCGCCGTGAAGTCCCGTACGAGATGGGCCTGGTCGGCATACCCGAGCGCGGCGGCGAGCCCCGCCCAGTCGACGCCCCGCCCGTCCGCCGCCGACCCGGCCCGCTCCAGGGCCTCGTGGATCCGGTAGCGCAGGACGACCCACTTGGGCCCCACCCCCACGTATGCGGCGAAGAGCCGTTGCAGCGCGCGGACGGACAGGCCCTCCGTGCGCGCGAGCGCGTCGACCCGCCGCATCGTGCGGTCCGCGCGGACGCGGGCGACGAGGCGCATGGCCAGGTCCGCGCGCGGGTCGGGCGCCGGGGCGAGGTCCAGCAAGAAGGCGTCGAGTGCGGCCACGCGCGCGTGCTCGTCATCGGGGCCGAGCACTCCGGGGGCGAGGTCTTCGGCGAGCGGGCCGAACACATCGGCGAGCGGCACCTCCCGCCCCGTCCACTCCGCCACCGCCCGCCCCGGCGCGAACGGCCGGAACCCGCCCGGCCTGAACTGCGCCCCGCACACCCGCCCGCGCCCCCGCAGCTTCTTCCCGAAGAGCCCGAGCCCGACCCCGGCCACCTCCCCGAACGGCGCCTGCCCCGGCAGGAGTTGGAAGACCACGTTGACGGCCGGGTGGGGCACGACATGGGTGGCGTAGGGCTCCGGGAGGTCCCAGTCGATCAGCCAGTAGTGCTCGACGTACGCGCGCAGGGGCTCGGCGGGGAGGCGGCGGCGGAAGCGTACGCGGGTCAGGAGCCCCGCCGGATCGACGATGCCCCGGGTGTCGCGGCGGGGAGCGGCGTCAGCCATGGACCGATCGTAGGCCGGGTCCGACGGGGACTTCGGGTCCGCACGGGGGAGTTCGGGGCCCGTCCGCGGAATACCGGGGCCGTCCGGGGAGTCCGGGGCCGTCCGGGCGGGTGTCGTGTTCGTTCAAGACGCCAGGTCCCCGGCTCCGTACGGTCGGCCCATGACTACGCACGAGAACGCGCACCGCATCGGTGACCTCCTCGCGGTGGCCGCGGACGGCGCCGCCCCCGTCGTCCGCGCCCTCCCCGACGACCGGCTCTCCGCCCCGACCCCCTGCGCCGAGTACGACGTGAAGGACCTGGTCGACCACCTCTTCCAGGTCGTCGTCCACTTCCAGGACCTGGCCGCCAAGCGGGACTCCGAGTTCGACACCGGGACGCGGTACGTCGTGCCCGGCGCCGACTGGCGGGCCGGCTTCGGCAAGGAGGCCGACGCTCTCGTCGCCGCCTGGTCCGAGCCCGGCGCCGAGGAGGGCACCACCGGCGCGATGAACATGCCCGCCCGGACCGTGGGCTGCATGGTGCTGCTCGATCTGACCGTGCACGCCTGGGACTTGGCGCGGGCGACGGGCCAGGCGTACGAGGCCGACCCCCGGGTCGTCGCCGTGCTGAGCCCGGCCGTCGAGCGGATGGCGCCCATGGCACGGGAGATGGGGGTCTTCGGAGAGTCGGTCTCCGCGCCGGAGGGTGCCGGGGACTTCGAGCGGCTGCTGGCCGTGACCGGACGCGATCCCGCCTGGGCGCCCGTGCGTTAGGCACATCACTCAGGCCCGCTCAGGCCCGCTCAGGCCCTTTCAGAACTGCTCAGGGCCACACCAGGCAGTACGCCTGATGCCCCGCGTCATGCAGGCGATGGCTGAAGTCCTGCCACTCGTGCAGGAGTTGGTACACGTTGAACGCGTCGCGGGGGCCGCCGCGGTCGGGGACCGTCGACCAGATGAAGGCCGCGGCGCCCACCGACTCCTCGCCGATGCCGCGCAGCGGGTCGACGACCGTCATGGGGAGCTTGACCACCGCGTAGTCGGGGTGGAGCACGACCAGCTCCAGCGGGGGGACCTTGTGCAGGGGTATGCCCTCGATGCCGGTCAGGACCATCGCGGCCATCGTCTCCGGCTTGATCTTCGTGAACATGCCGCCCATGCCGAGCTCGTCACCGCCGAGCTCCTCGGGACGCATGGAGATGGGTACCCGGGCGGCGGTGGCGCCGTCCGGGGCTCCGAAGTACTTGTACGTCACCCCGCCCACCCGGCCACTCCCGCTGTCCGCACGGTGACGGCGTCCTCGCCGGTCCCGCTCCTGCTCGCGCTCCCCGTCCCGGGTCCGCCTGGTCTCGCCGCGATCCTGTGCCGACGGCTGGGCCGGCGGGGCCTGGGCCGCCTCGGCGTCGCGTCGGTGCTTTCCCCGCCGGGCACGCCGCGGTTCCAGGTCGTCGGTCCCCTCGCCCAGTCCGCCGCCACCGCGATGCATATCTCCACCCGACTGCTTTTCCAGGGCGCGCGGCCCCTGCATTTTCTAGGCCGCGAGGCCCCCGCCGTGCAACCCGATCATCGTGTCAGTGACCTCCCCCACCGTCACCCGCTAAAACGTGGGGTGAAACACCTGTCCGCAGGAAGCCCGGACCCTCTGAGACCATGGCCCGTGTGAGCTTCCCGTATAGCGCCCCAGTTTCGCAGACTCTTTTCGACCGTGCGGCGGCCGTGACGCCCGGCGGTGTGAACTCTCCCGTGCGCGCGTTCCGCGCGGTGGGCGGTACGCCCCGTTTCATGGTGTCCGGTACCGGTCCGTACCTGACGGATGCCGACGGTCGTGAGTACGTCGACCTCGTGTGTTCGTGGGGGCCGATGATTCTCGGCCATTCCCACCCGGAGGTCATCGCCGCCGTGCAGGAGGCCGTCGCGCGCGGCACCTCCTTCGGCACGCCTGGTGAGGGCGAGGTCGCGCTCGCCGAGGAGATCGTCGCGCGGATCGCGCCGGTCGAGCAGGTGCGGCTGGTTTCCAGCGGTACCGAGGCGACGATGTCGGCGATCCGGCTCGCCCGCGGCTTCACCGGCCGCGCCAAGGTCATCAAGTTCGCCGGCTGCTACCACGGCCACGTGGACGCGCTGCTCGCCGCCGCGGGCTCCGGCGTCGCCACCCTCGGCCTGCCCGACACCCCCGGTGTCACGGGCGCCCAGGCGGGCGACACGATCGTGCTCCCGTACAACGACCTGGAGGCGGTGCGCGCCGCGTTCGCCGCGCACCCCGGCGAGATCGCCTGCGTCATCACGGAGGCGTCGCCCGGCAACATGGGCGTCGTGCCGCCCGGCGAGGGCTTCAACCAGGGGCTCAAGGACCTGTGCCGCGACAGCGGCGCGCTGTACATCTCGGACGAGGTGATGACCGGCTTCCGCACCTCGAAGGCCGGCTGGTTCGGCGTCGACGGGGTCACGCCCGACCTCATGACGTTCGGCAAGGTCATGGGCGGCGGCTTCCCGGCCGCGGCCTTCGGCGGACGGGCCGACGTGATGGCGTACCTCGCGCCCGCGGGCCCTGTCTACCAGGCGGGCACGCTCTCCGGTAACCCCGTCGCGACCGCCGCAGGACTCGCCCAGCTGCGGCTGCTCGACGACGCCGCGTACGAGAAGGTGGACGCGGTCAGCCTGCAGATCCGCACGCTGGTGACGGAGGCGCTCGCCAAGGAGGGCGTCGCGCACCGGCTGCAGAACGCCTCCAACATGTTCTCGGTCTTCTTCACCGACCAGGACGTGCGCACCTACGAGGACGCCAAGAAGCAGGAGTCGTTCCGCTTCACCGCCTTCTTCCACTCGATGCTGTCGCAGGGCGTCTATCTGCCGCCGTCGTCCTTCGAGTCCTGGTTCGTGTCCACCGCCCATGACGAGCGGGCCGTCGAGCGCATCGCCGCCGCCCTGCCCGCCGCCGCCCGCGCGGCAGCCGAAGCCACCGAGGAGGCCACCGCATGAGCGGGGCGAAGAGCGACGACGCGAAGAGCGGGGCGAACAGCGACGATCTGACCGTCGTCCATCTGATGCGCCACGGCGAGGTGCACAACCCGGAGGGGGTCCTCTACGGGCGCCTGCCGGACTACCACCTCTCCGAGCTGGGGCGGCAGATGGCCGACCGGGTCGCCGAGCACCTCGCGCAGCGCGACGTCACGCACGTCGTGGCCTCGCCCCTGGACCGGGCGCAGGAGACGGCGACGCCGATCGCCAAGGTGCACGGGCTCGACCTCGCCACGGACGGGCGGCTCATCGAGGCCGCCAACGTCTTCGAGGGCAAGACCTTCGGGGTGGGCGACGGCGCCCTGAAGAACCCGGAGAACTGGAAGCACCTCGTCAACCCCTTCAAGCCCTCCTGGGGCGAGCCGTACATCGAGCAGGTCGTCCGGATGATGGGCGCCCTGGACGCGGCGAAGGACGCGGCGCGCGGCCACGAGGCGGTGTGCGTGAGCCATCAGCTGCCGATCTGGATCGTGCGCAGCTTCGTCGAGAAGCGACGCCTCTGGCACGACCCGCGCAAGCGGCAGTGCACGCTGGCCTCGCTGACCACCTTCACGTACCGCGGCGACAAAATTGTCTCCGTCGGATACTCGGAACCGGCACGCGATCTCGTGCCGTCCCATCTTCTGGCGGGTGCCAAGCCGGTGAAGGGGAAGAGCAAGGCGTTCGGCGCGTGAGTGCCGTGGGATACGCGGTGCGATGCGTGTGACGCACGTCTAACTGTGTGAACCCTGTGTAGCCAAAAGGCGACTCAACGTCCCATACCGCCAATTACCGCTAAATATGTGCGACTTGTCGGAACCCCCGTGTTCGTCGCGCCCTCTAACTGGTTGTCCGGCTTGCATGGCCTGAAAAGGCCGGTCGGCCCGGACCCAGGGGCGCGACGAATGGGGATGGAATGCGCGACAACCACGGGGACAACCACACGGCGAAGCGCGGGGTGGTCAGCCGGCGGGGAGCGATCGGGCTCGGCGTGGGAGCGGCGGCCGCTCTCGGCCTGGCCGGCTGCGGCTCCGGCGGCGGCGACTCGGCGTCCCCCGCGGGCAAGGCCAACGGCGGCAAGGAGGGCGCGGGCGGCCAGGAGCGCTCGGGCAAGCCCATCGGGGACGGCTCGACCTCCTTCACCGGCAAGCAGCCGAATCAGCCCGACAAGCCGGAGCGCCTCGAACTCGGCCAGAAACCGCCGCAGTTCGTGATCTTTTCCTGGGACGGTGCCGGCGAGGTCGGCAATGGCCTGTTCCCGCGCTTTCTGAAGCTCGCCGAGGACCACGGCGCGCGGATGACCTTCTTCCTTTCCGGGCTCTATCTGCTGCCCGAGTCCAAGAAGCGCCTCTACCGTCCGCCGAACAACGCGGTCGGCGCCTCCGACATCGGATATCTCACCGACGGTCACATCAAGGAGACGCTGAAGTACGTGCGCCAGGCATGGCTCGAGGGCCATGAGATCGGCACGCATTTCAACGGGCACTTCTGCGCGGGCACCGGTTCGGTCGCCAACTGGACGTCCGCGCAATGGCAGTCGGAGATCGACCAGGCGAAGTCCTTCGTCAAGAAGTGGCGCACGAACACGGGCTGGAGCGATCTGCCCTCGCTGCCCTTCGACTACGACAAGGAGCTCGTCGGCGGCCGCACCCCCTGCCTGCTCGGGCAGAACAACCTGCTGCCGACCGCCAAGAAGCTCGGCTGGCGCTACGACGCGTCCTCGCCGGGCGGCCGTCAGCGCTGGCCCGAGAAGAAGATGGGCGTCTGGGACCTGCCGCTGCAGGCGGTGCCCTTCCCGGGCCACTCCTTCGAGGTCCTGTCGATGGACTACAACATCCTCGCCAACCAGTCGAAGAACTCGACGAAGGCCCCGCCGGCCAACTACCCGGGCTGGCGCAAGCAGGCCACCGAGGCGTACCTCAAGGGATTCGAGCGGGCCTACACGACGAACCGCGCGCCCTTCTTCATCGGCAACCACTTCGAGGAGTGGAACGGCGGCATCTACATGGATGCGGTCGAGGAGGCGCTGAAGGGCATGGCCGGCAAGAAGGACGTCCGCATGGTCTCCTTCAAGCAGTTCGTGGACTGGCTCGACGCCCAGGACCCCGCGGTGCTCGCGGCCTGGCAGAAGCTCGAGGTCGGCACCGCTCCCACGGGTGGCTGGAACGGGCTGAAAAACGCGGCCTGAAATGGGGCTTTCCGCTAGTGCGGGGGGCGTCGAAGATCCCCGAAACGGGCATGCGAAACTTTTCACATGAGTGCCGCCTGCCGCGCCCCCCACAGCTCGCATCGCAGTAGCAGCCGCAGCCGCAAGAGTCGCCGCGGCCGCGCCGCCTTGCTGACCGCCGGGGCCGCGGCCTGTGCCCTGGCCCTGTCCGCCTGCGGTTCGGGCGGCACGTCGGGCGGCTCGGGGAACACCAACTTCGTGACCGGCACGGACGGTCTGTCCACCGTCAAGAAGAGCGCGCGCACCCCGGGCCCGAAGATCGAGGGCACCACCCTGGAGGGCAAGCACCTCGACCTCGCCGACTACAAGGGCAAGGTCGTCGTCCTGAACGTCTGGGGTTCGTGGTGCCCGCCCTGCCGGGCCGAGGCACCGAACTTCGCGAAGGTGGCGAACGAGACCAAGGCCAAGGGCGTCGAGTTCGTCGGCATCAACACCCGCGACAACGACAAGGGCCCGGCGCTCGCCTTCGAGAAGGCGAAGGACATCCCGTACCCGAGCCTGCACGACCCCATGGGCAAGCTGATGCTGCGCTTCCCCCGGGGCACGCTCAACCCGAACTTCATCCCGTCGACGATCGTCCTCGACCGGGACGGCCGGGTCGCGGCGCGCTCGCAGCAGCCGCTCGACGCGGAGAAGCTGCACAAGATGATCGACCCGCTGATCGCGGAGAAGTGAGCGGCGTGGCCGGCGCACTGACGCTCGCCGCCGCGGTGAGCGAACCGAACCAGACCATCCTCAGCGGCGCACTGCTGCTCGCGATCCCGGTCGCCGTCCTCGGCGGCCTTGTCTCCTTCTTCTCGCCCTGCGTGCTTCCGCTGGTGCCCGGCTACCTGTCGTACGTGACGGGGGTCAGCGGCACCGACCTGGCGGAGGCGAAGCGGGGCCGGATGGCCGCCGGGGCCGGGCTCTTCGTGCTCGGCTTCACCGCGGTCTTCGTGCCGACGGGCGTCTTCTTCGGCGCCCTCGGGCAGTCCGTGAAGGAGCACCAGAGCACGATCATGCGGGTGCTCGGCGTCGTGATGATCCTGCTCGGCGTCTTCTTCATGGGGCTCATGCCCTGGCTGAGCCAGCGCGAGTTCCGCTTCCACAAGAAGCCCGCCGCGGGGCTCGCGGGCGCCCCCATACTGGGTGCGCTGTTCGCCGTCGGCTGGACGCCGTGCATCGGCCCGACGCTCGCCTCGGTCAACGTGCTCGCCCTGGACGGCGCCAACCCCACGCGCGGGGCCGTGCTCGGCGTCGCGTACTGCCTGGGGCTCGGCATCCCGTTCGTGGTCGCCGCGATCGCCTTCCGCAAGGCGCTCGGCGCGTTCGGCTGGATCAAGCGGCACTACGTCTGGGTGATGCGGATCGGCGGCATCATGATGATCGCGACCGGCCTGCTCCTCGTCACCGGGGTGTGGGACAGCATCGTGCAGCAGATGCAGGTCTGGACCAACGGCTACACGGTGGGGATCTGATCCATGAGCAAGACCGACACCACCCCCGAGACCGGCGCCGCCGGCGAGAGCGCCGACGACCTCGGCGCCGCCGGTGCCCAGCTCTCCACCGCCCCCCAGGAAGAGGTCAAGCTGCCCTCGCTCGGGGTGGTCGGCTGGGTCCGCTGGTTCTGGCGGCAGCTCACCTCGATGCGGGTCGCCCTGATCCTGCTCTTCCTGCTCTCGCTCGGCGCGATCCCCGGCTCGCTCATCCCGCAGAACAGCGTCGACGAGCTCAAGGTCCAGGACTTCAAGGCCGCGCACTCCACGCTCGCGCCGCTCTACGACAAGCTGCAGCTCTTCGACGTCTACAGCTCGGTGTGGTTCTCGGCGATCTACATCCTGCTGTTCGTCTCGCTCATCGGCTGCATCGTGCCGCGCACCTGGCAGTTCGTCGGCCAGCTGCGCAGCCGCCCGCCGGGCGCCCCGAAGCGGCTCACGCGGCTGCCCGCGTACGCGACGTGGCGCACCGAGGCCGAGCCCGAGCAGGTCCGCGAGGCCGCGCTCACCATGCTCAAGGAGCGCCGCTTCCGTGCCCACACCGACGGCGACGCCGTCGCCGCCGAGAAGGGCTATCTGCGCGAGGCCGGCAACCTGGCCTTCCACGTCGCCCTGATCGTGCTGCTGGTCGCCTTCGCGGCCGGGCAGCTGTTCAAGTCCGAGGGCCAGAAGCTGGTCGTGGAGGGCGACGGGTTCTCCAACACCCTCACCCAGTACGACAACTTCAAGTCCGGCAGCCTCTTCGACACCCAGGACCTCGCGCCCTTCAGCTTCAAGCTCGACAAGTTCGAGGGCACGTACGAGGAGTCGGGCCCCCAGCGCGGCACGCCCCGCACCTACCGGGCCAACGTCTCCTACAGCGAGGGCGCGGACGGCACCGAGAAGAAGAAGGCCATCGAGTCCAACAAGCCGCTCGAGGTCGACGGCTCGAAGGTCTATCTCATCGGGCACGGCTACGCGCCCACGGTCACCGTCAGGGACGGGCGCGGCAAGGTCGTCTACAAGGCGTCGGTGCCGCTCCTGCCGATCGACTCGAACGTGACGTCCACCGGCGCCATCAAGGTCCTCGACGGCTACAAGGACAAGAACGGCAAGGAGGAGCAGCTCGGCTTCAACGCCTTCTTCGTGCCGACGTTCGCGGGCTCGGGCAAGGGCCAGATGTTCTCGCAGTTCCCCGCCCTGAAGTTCCCGGTGCTCGCCCTGTCCGCGTACCACGGCAGCCTGGGCGTGGACTCGGGCCTGCCGCAGAACGTGTACCAGCTGGACACGAAGAAGATGGAGAAGTTCAAGGACTCCAAGGGCCAGCTGCTCAAGGACCGGCTGGTGCCCGGGGAGACGTTGAAGCTCCCGAACGGTGCCGGCTCGATCACCTTCGAGAAGGACATCAAGCAGTGGGCGACCTTCCAGATCTCCCAGCAGCCCGGCACCGGCTGGGCGCTGTCCGGCGCGGTCGCCGCGATCCTGGGCCTCGCCGGGTCGCTCTTCATCCAGCGCCGCCGCGTCTGGGTGCGGGCCACCACCGGCGATGACGGCGTGACCGTCGTCGAGATGGCCGGGCTCGGCCGCAGCGAGTCGGCGAAGCTCCCCGAGGAGCTGTCCGAGCTCGCGGCGCACCTCCATGAGCGGGCGCCGAGCGCACCCGAGCAGGAGCCCGAAGCCAAGGACGCCAAGGACGCCAAGGGCTCCAAGGACGCCAAGGACTCCACCCCCGACAACCCCCCAGTTGTTCCTGCCGAAGGGGCTGAGAAATGAATCTCGCCACCACCCTCGCCGCCGAGACGAACGAGAACCTCGCGCACATCAGCAACGTGCTGATCTACTCCGCGATGGCCGTCTATCTCCTGGCCTTCTTCGCGCACATGGCGGAGTGGCTCTTCGGCAGTCGCAGCAAGGTCGCCCGTACCGCGGCCGCGCTGACCCCGGCCGCGTCGGAGGAGGCCGCCGCGGGCCCCGCGGTCACCGTGAAGTCGGCCAAGGGCGGTACCGCCGTCCTGGAGCGGCCCAAGGTCGTGACGCGGGCGGCCGCGGGCAGCCGGGGCGACGTCCCGGACGGGCCCGGCGCGGCGGGCGGCGACGAGCAGGGCGACCTGTACGGCAGGATCGCCGTCTCGCTGACGGTGCTCGCGTTCCTCGTCGAGTTCGGCGGGGTCCTCACCCGCGCCCTGTCGGTGCAGCGCGCGCCGTGGGGCAACATGTACGAGTTCAACATCACCTTCTCCACGGTGGCCGTCGGCGTCTACCTCGGCCTGCTCGCCCTGAAGAAGAACGTCCGCTGGCTCGGACTGCCCCTGGTCACCACGGTCCTGCTCGACCTCGGCCTCGCGGTCACCGTCCTCTACACGGCCAGCGACCAGCTGGTGCCGGCCCTGCACTCGTACTGGCTGTGGATCCACGTCTCGACGGCCATCTTCTGCGGCGCGGTCTTCTACGTGGGCGGCGTCGCGGCCCTGCTCTACCTCTTCAAGGACAGCTACGAGACGAAGCTGATGAAGGGCGGCAAGCCCGGCACCTTCGCCACCTCCGTCATGGAGCGGCTGCCTTCCTCGGCCTCCCTCGACAAGTTCTCCTACCGCGTGAACGCGGCGGTCTTCCCGCTGTGGACGTTCACGATCGTCGCGGGCGCGATCTGGGCGGGCGACGCCTGGGGCCGCTACTGGGGCTGGGACCCCAAGGAGGTCTGGTCGTTCATCACGTGGGTGGCCTTCGCCTGCTACCTGCACGCCCGCGCCACCGCCGGGTGGAAGGGCCGCAAGGCCGCCTACCTGGCCCTGATCGCCTTCGGCTGCTGGCTGTTCAACTACTACGGCGTCAACATCTTCGTGACCGGCAAGCACTCGTACGCGGGCGTGTAGCCCCAACTCCCTTACGGGAGAGGCCGGTTCCTGTGACTCAGGTCACGGGAACCGGCCTTTGTCGTACGGACAGCAAGGGGGTGTGGAGATGAATCAGGGGGACCAGCGGGTGCTGCGCGCCCGGATCAGGGACGGGGACGCCGACGCCTTCGGGGAGCTCTTCGACGCGTACGCGCGCTCCGTCTACAACCACGCCTACCGGCTCACGGGGGAGTGGTCGGCGGCCGAGGACATCGTGTCGCTGACCTTCCTGGAGGCGTGGCGGATGCGGGCGCGGGTCGCGCCGGACGGGGGCTCGCTGCGGCCCTGGCTGCTCGGCGTCGCGACGAACGTGACGCGCAACAGCCGCAGGGCCGCCCGCAGACACGCGGCCGCCGTCGCCCGGCTGCCGCGCGAGGAGTCCGTCGACGACTTCGCGGACGAGGTCGCGGGGCGCCTCGACGACGAGGAGCAACTGGCTCTCGTACGGGCGGCGCTGGATTCCCTGCGCCGCGCCGAGCGGGAGGTGCTCGCGCTGTGCGTCTGGTCGGGGCTCGACTACGCGGCGGCCGCCGAGGCGCTCGGGGTGCCGGTCGGGACGGTCAGATCCCGGCTCTCCCGGGCACGGAAGAAGCTGGCGAAAGCCACGAAAGAGCTGGAACCGCCTTCCGGGCGCGGACAGATGAGAGGTGACCGCACCACCGCGGTCGGGCCCATCAGGGAGGGAAGCCGATGAACGACGTACCCGAGAGGGAGCTTCCGCCGGGCCGTCATCGCGCGCTCAGGGAGCACCTGTTGACCGAGATCCGGCAGAGCGAGGCCAGCACGTCCGAGGCTTCGCCGAAGAAGTACATGTCGCCGCAGCGGAACAGGAAGGTCTGGCTGCGGTCGGGCGTCGCGGCGACCGCGCTGGCCGCGGCGGCCGTGGCGGGCGTCCTCGTCGCCTCGCCGTTCGGCGACCGGTCGGCGCAGGCCGCGCCGTCGAAGGAGACCGTGAAGATGCTGGAGGAGATCGCGGAGGCGGCGAAGCGGCACCCCGACCCCAAGCTCCGGGACGACCAGTTCGTCTACATCAAGAGCAAGGTGAGCTACGCGTCGGACGAGGGGCGGGATCCGCTGCACGTGAGGGAGTTCTGGGAGTCCGTCGACGGCAAGCACACGGAGGTGCTCAACGAGCCGCAGAACGACCACGACAACGTCCGCGTGGAGCCGGAGCTGCCGCTGCTGGAGGACGACGACCACTACCGCAACCTGGAGAAGCTGCCGACCGACCCGGTCAACATGCGGGACTGGCTGAACAGGATCGCCGACGAGAACGCGAACGGGAAGCCGTTCGTCGTCGTGGGCGACCTCATCCGCGAGTCCCTGATGCCGTCGAAGCAGGCCGCGGCCATCTACCTCGCCGCGACGGAGATCCCGGGCGTCGAGCTGGTCGAGGACGCGGTGGACGCCGCCGGGCGGCACGGGGTCGCCATCGCCTGGGAGGACGACGGGCAGCGCCAGGAGCTGCTCTTCGACAAGGAGACGAAGAAGTACCTCGGTGAGCGCGAGGTCCTGACCGAGGACAAGCCCTTCGGCAAGAAGGGGGACGTTCTCGCCACGACCGCGGTGCTGGAGCGCACGATCGTCGACAAGGCGGGTCAGCGCCCCTGACAGGACGCCCCTGTGGGGCACCCTTGGCCTATGACCGAAACCATCGAAAAGGGCACAAGCCGCACGCAGGGAAGTGCACAGGGAAGCACGCAGACCCAGACCCTGCACTTCACGCTGAACCTTCCCCAGCCTGTGGAGAAGGTCTGGGCGGCGGTGGCCACTCCGGGCGGGCTCCCGGAGTGGCTGGCCGCCGCCGATGTGCTGGAGCCGCGGCTCGGCGGAGCCGTCACGCTGCGCTGGCTGAACCAGGAGGGCGGCGACGGCGTGCACAGCGGCCAGGTCACGGCCTGGGACGTGGAGCGCGTCGCCGAGTACACGATCGACCTGCACGGCCGCTGCCGCTTCCACCTGGAGCCGGCGGCCGCCGGGGGCACCACGGTCCGCTTCACCAACGAGTTCGAGGGCGACGACGCGCTCCGCCTCGACTGCCTCGCCGGGTGGCACAACCACTTCGAGTTCCTGGCGGACGCGCTGGCGGGCCGCCCGAAGGACTGGTCGACGTGGAGCCTGGAGCGGTGGCGGGAGCTGCGGGACGAGTACGAGGCGCGCTAACCCTCCGGCTCCACCGCGATCGCGTCCAGCTGGGCCCGCAGATACGTGTGCGAGTCCACGCCCCGTACATCCGTCCCCGGGTCGCACTCGTAGAAGTAGACCAGCGACATCAGCTCCTCCGCGGGCAGCTCCGCCGGGGGCGGCAGGACGCGGTGGCGGCCCGACTGCCAGCGGTCGCCCGTCCAACGGGCCATCAGATCACCGATGTTGACCGTGAACGCCTCCGGGTCGTACGGGGCGTCCTCCCAGCCGCCCTCGTCCGTGAACACCTGCAGTCCGCCCCGGCCCGCCTGCCGGTCCAGGACCGTGACCGTGCCGAAGTCGGTGTGCGGGCCGATCCGGAACTGGCCCGGCTCGGGCTCGCCCACCCGCTCCCGGCCCGGGTACCAGTTGATGTTGAAGCCCCAGGTGGGGTGGCCCGTGTGTCGGGTGAAGAAGTCCCCGGGTTCGCCGAGTGCGGCGGCGAGCAGTTCGAGGAGGTGGTCGGAGAGCGTACGCATCTGGGCGAGGTAGTCCGTCAACAGGCCCTGGAGCTGCGGGACTTCACGCGGCCAGGTGTTGGGCGCGAACCACTCCGCGTCCACCGCCGCGTTCCCGGTGGGCTCGTCGGCCGCGAAGGACAGGGACTCCTTCAGGTCGGGCGGCGCGGGCGTGCCCTCCGCGTAGCTGTTGGCCTCGGCGCCGGGGCCGAGCCAGCCGCGGGCGCCGACCCGCACGGCGTACGGGCGCTTCGCCGCCTCCGGGAGGTGGAAGAAGGAGCGGGCGCAGGCGCGGATGCGGGCCCGCAGGTCCGGGTCCACGCCGTGCCCGGTGACGAGGAGGAACCCGGCGGTGCGCAGGGCGTCGTCGACGGTCCGCGCGGTCGCGCGGCGGTCGCCCGCGGCACCGGAGAGCCAGGGCCGCAGGTCGATGGTGGGGATGCGGGGCGGGCTTGGGGCGGGGCTGCTGCTCATGCCTGACATGCTGCCCCCGCACACACCGGACCAGGCCCCAGCGCCGCCGCGGTCACCCCCGGCGCCGCCGCGGTCACCCCCGACCAGGCCCCATCGACGGCGCCGATCGCCCCATCGGCAGGACGCCCCACTGGCGCGTGGACCAGCACATATGCCCGCTCGTACGTTCCTGCCATGACCCCAACGAACCCCAGCGGTGAGCGCACGGGCACCCTCCAGCTCACCGCCGCCATGGCCCTCTCCGGCACCCTCGGCATCTTCGTCGTCGAGTCCGGGGCCGCCGCCTTCAACGTCGTCTTCTTCCGCGTCCTGTTCGGCGCCCTCGCTCTCGGCGCGTACGCGTTCGCCCGCGGCTACTTCCGCGACCACGGCCTCACCCTCAAGAAGGCCGGACTCGCCGCGCTCGGCGGCGTGTTCACCGTCTTCAACTGGGTGTTCCTCTTCAAGGCGTACGAGGCGACGTCGATCTCCCTGGCCACCGTCGTCTACCACACGCAGCCCTTCTTCCTGGTCCTGCTGAGCGCCCTGGTCCTCCGCGAGCGCCTCGCCCGCTTCCAACTCGGCTGGCTGGCCGTCGCGTTCGCGGGACTCGTCCTGGTCTCCGGGGTGCGGCCCGGCGACACGGCGTCGCTCGCGGGCATCGGCCTGGCCCTGCTGGCCGCCGTCCTCTACGCCCTGTCCACGCTCGTCACCAAGCGCGTCACGGGGGTGCGCCCGCACCTGGTCGCCCTCGTCCAAGTCCTCGTCGGCATCCCGCTGTTGCTGCCCTTCGCCGACTTCGGCGCGATGGGCGGGACGGGCGCGGGATGGGCGTGGCTGGCCGGGCTCGGCGTGATCCACACCGGCCTCATGTACGTCCTGATGTACGCCGCGTACGCGAAGCTGCCGACCTCGAAGATCGCGGTGCTCGCCTTCACCTACCCGGCGGTCGCGACGGTCGCCGACTGGGCGGTGTACGGGCACCACATCGGCCTCGTCCAGGCGCTCGGCGTCCCGCTGATCATCATGGCGAGCCTCAAGGTGACGCTTGCTCCCGCACGAGCCGCACGGCCTGCTCCACGAACAGTCGCACGTGGGCCGGAAGACGCTTCCCGGACCGCCACGCGAGCTGCGTCCACAGCGTGAACGGCGGCTCCCAGCCGAGCCGGACGAGCGTCCCGTCCGCCAGCTCGCGGGCGACCGTCACGGCGGGCAGCAGCGCCACGCCGAGCCCGCCCGCCGCCCCCTGCTTCGTCGCCTCGATCGTGCCGAACTCCATGAAGGAGACCCCGTGCGGGACAAGGGAGTTGAGCTCCTGCTCGAAGAGATCGCGGTACGCGCAGCCCGGCTCGGTCGCAAGCAGCGCGACTCGCGTCAGCTCCTGCGCCGTCACCGTCTCGCGCCCCGCCAGCGGGTGCGTGGGGGCGGCGACCAGGGCGAGCGGCTCCTCGGCGAGCACCTCGGTCGCGAGGCCCGGGTGCTCGCGCTCCCGCTCCATCAGGAAGCCCACGTCGTACGTGCCCCGGCGCAGCGCCTCCTTCGTCGCGTCGCCGATGGTGGTGCGCAGCGCGAGCCGCACGCCGGCGTAGCGGTGGTGGAAGAGCTCCAGCAGCGGCGGCAGCCGGTAGGAGGTCAGGGACTCCATCGTGCCCACCGCGAGAGTGCCGGACGGCTCCCCGGTGCCGACGGCCGCGGCCCGTGCCTCGTCGGCGAGTTCGATGATCTGCCGCGCGTACGGGAGGAGGCGCTCGCCCGCCTCGGTCAGCCGGATGCGGCTGCCGAGCCGGTCGAAGAGCTCGGTGCCGAGGTCCGCCTCCAGGGCCCGGACCTGGCTGGTCACGCTGGACTGGGCGTACTTCAGGTCGGCGGCGGCCTGTGTGAAGCTGAGGACGGTGGCGACCTTCTCGAAGGTGACGAGAAGCCGCAGCTCCACTAGGACTCCTCGGGCTTGGGCTTGTCGTCCCGCAGCGACTTGAGGAACTCGGGGTTGTCGTCGGGCGCGACCCAGCGGCGGCCACGGGCGCCGCTGCCGCCCCCGGGGGCGGTGGCCCGCTTCTTGCCCGCCACGAGCCAGGCGACGGGCCCGACCAGTACCTCCCCGAAGAGCAGCACGATGAAGACCCACGCCACCTTCGGCAGGCCCTTGACCTCTTCCTCAGGGGTGTTCAGGCAGTCGATGAAGGCATAGATCCACAGCGCCAGGACCAGCAGGAACGGCAGGTAGCGGAGCATGTGGCGCGATCCCCCAGAGATCCGGTGACTTCGACTGGCTTCGACGACGACGGTGTGTGCCTCGTGTGCCTTCCGGCCAGGGTAGCTCTCGCCGTCAGAGGAACCGGATGTGCTTGACCCCGGTCCAGGCCCGCCGGACCCGGGCGCGCAGCGGGCCGTCCGTGTTCGGGGTGAGCGTGAGGCCGGAGGCGGTGGCGATGTGCTCGGCGACCCGGGGCACGGAGCGGTGGTCGGTCCACACCTGCTCGGCGAACTCGGCGCCGCGCAGCCGCTCCAGGCACAGGTCGAGCTTGGCGACGGCGAAGCTCTCGCGGCGCAGGGGCGCGTCCTTGCCGCCCAGGGCGCGGGCGACGTGGCCGAAGCCGCGTTCCGAGAGCCGGCGCAGGACGGTCTCGCGTTCGGCGAGGAGGGCGAAGTGGCGTACGTCGTGGCCGCGTTCGCGCAGCCGGCCGACGGTCTCCTGGAAGTAGCCGGGCTCCACGACGGTCATCGGGGCGATGACGGGGCCCGGGTACTTGGTGAGGGCGAGGTCGAGGACCTCGTAGACGCCCTGGCGCCAGGCGGGGAGGTCCTGGAAGTCGGCGCGGAGGGGGCGGGGGGTCATGCGGTGGAGCCCGAAGCCGACCTCTTCGGGGTCGCAGACGACGCTGCCGGGCAGGCGCCGCAGGATCTCGTGCGCTGTCTGGGTCTTGCCGCCGCCAAAGGGTCCGTTGAGCCACAGAAGCATGCGGCCGACCCTACGGGGTCCCGGGATCAGCCCGTCCGGCGTTTGAGGACGAGGCGCGTTCAGCGCCGATAAGCGCCCCGGCATACTGGAACGCATGGCTTACGACGATCTTCGCTCCCTGCTCCGCGCACTGGAGCGCGAGGGCGATCTCAAGCGCATCAAGGCCGAGGTCGACCCCTACCTGGAGGTCGGTGAGATCGTCGACCGGGTGCAGAAGGCGGGCGGCCCCGCCCTGCTCTTCGAGAACGTCAAGGGCTCCGCGATGCCCCTGGCGATGAACGTCTTCGGGACCGACCGCCGCCTGCTCAAGGCCCTCGGCCTGAAGTCGTACGGAGAGATCAGCGACAAGATCGGCGGCCTGCTCAGGCCCGAGCTCCCGCACGGCTTCGTCGGCGTCCGCGAGGCGTTCGGAAAGCTCGGCGCCATGACCCACGTACCGCCGAAGAAGGTGAAGTCCGACAACGCCCCCGTCCAGGAAGTCGTCCTGCACGGCGACGACGTCGACCTGGACCGGCTGCCGGCGCTCTTCACGTGGCCGGACGACGGCGGCTCCTTCTTCAACCTGGGGCTCACCCACACCAAGGACCCCGACACCGGCATCCGCAACCTCGGGCTCTACCGCCTCCAGCGCCACGACAAGCGCACCATCGGCATGCACTGGCAGATCCACAAGGACAGCCGCAACCACTACCAGGTGGCCGCGCGCCGCGGCGAGAAGCTGCCGGTCGCGATCGCCTTCGGCTGTCCGCCCGCGGTGACGTACGCGTCCACGGCCCCGCTGCCCGGCGACATCGACGAGTACTTCCTCGCGGGCTTCCTCCAGGGCAAGCGCATCGAGATGGTCGACTGCAAGACGGTCCCGCTCCAGGTGCCCGCCAACGCCGAGGTCGTCATCGAGGGCTGGCTGGAGCCCGGCGAGATGCTCCCCGAAGGGCCCTTCGGCGACCACACCGGGTTCTACACCCCGCAGGAGCCCTTCCCCGCGCTGAAGATCGACTGCGTGACGATGCGGAAGCGGCCGCTGCTCCAGTCGATCGTGGTCGGCCGGCCGCCGACGGAGGACGGGCCGCTCGGTCGGGCCACGGAGCGGTTCTTCCTGCCGCTCCTCAAGATCATCGTCCCGGACATCGTGGACTACCACCTGCCCGAGTCCGGCGGCTTCCACAACTGCGCGATCGTCTCGATCGACAAGAAGTACCCCAAGCACGCCCAGAAGGTGATGCACGCGATCTGGGGCGCGCACATGATGTCCCTGACGAAGCTGATCGTGGTCGTGGACAAGGACTGTGACGTGCATGATCTGCACGAGGTGTCGTGGCGTGCGCTCGGGAACACCGACTACGCCCGTGACCTCACCGTCGTCGAAGGCCCGGTCGACCACCTCGACCACGCCTCGTACCAGCAGTTCTGGGGCGGCAAGGCGGGCATCGACGCGACGAAGAAGTGGCCCGAGGAGGGCTACACCCGGGACGGCGGCTGGCCCGAGATGGTCCTGTCCGACCCGGAGACGGCGGCGAAGGTCGACCGCCGGTGGAAGGAGTACGGGCTCTCGTGATGAGTACCGCAGAAGGAGTCATCGGAGGGTCCGGTCCCGCCGAGCCGGACAGCAAGGTTCGCGCCTTCCTGCGCCTCGTCATGATCGAGCACTCGGTCTTCGCGCTGCCCTTCGCCTACATCGCCTCGCTCACCGCGATGTTCCAGGTGGACAGGAACATCCACTGGGGGCGGCTGCTGCTCGTCACCATCTGCATGGTCGGCCTTCGCACCTTCGCCATGGCCGCGAACCGGATCATCGACCGCGAGATCGACGCCCGCAATCCGCGCACCGCCCACCGCGAACTCGTCACGGGCGCCGTGTCGGTGAAGTCCGCGTGGACGGGGGCGCTCATCGCGCTCGTCGTCTTCCTCGGCGCGGCCGCGCTCCTGAACCCGCTCTGCCTGGCGCTCGCGCCGCTCGCGGTGATCCCGATGGTGGTCTATCCCTACGGCAAGCGGTTCACCAACTTCCCGCAGGCGATCCTCGGCCTCGCCCAGGCGATCGGCCCGGTCGGCGCCTGGATCGCGATCTCCGGCTCGTGGTCGTGGGACGCGGTGATCCTCGGGCTCGCGGTCGGCGTGTGGATCGGCGGCTTCGACCTGATCTACGCCTGCCAGGACGTGGAGACGGACCGCGAGATCGGCGTGATGTCGGTGCCGGCCCGCTTCGGCATCCCGGCCGCCGTCCGGGGTGCGCGCGGCTGTCACCTCGTGACCACGGCGCTCTTCGTCTGGTACGCGGTCGCCACGGACGCGGGCGCCTTCTTCTGGCTCGGCCTGGTGATCGTCGCCGGTGCCTTCCTGTACGAGCACACGATCGTGAAGCCCCATGACCTGTCCCGACTCAACCGGGCGTTCTTCCAGGTCAACGGCTTCATCGGCATCGCACTCTTCGTCTGCGCGCTGCTCGATCTGCTCGTGCGCGGCCTGACCGTCTAGGCTCACAGCGTGAACGCAGGAGATACAGAGCGTAAGCCTTGGATCGTGGGGGTGTCGGGCGCCTCCGGGACCCCGTATGCCGCGGCGGTCCTGCGGGCGCTGCTCGCGGCGGGGGAGAGCGTCGACCTCGTCGTCTCGCGCGCCTCGCGCCTGACGCTGCTGGACGAGACGGGGATCTCCTTCCGCGACGCCCACTGGCAGGACGATCTCGGCCAGTGGCTGGGACACGGCGCGGACGGGAAGCCGGGCACGTTCGACGTGGACGTGAGCGGCGTGCGGTACTGGGCGGCCGGTGACCTGGCCGCGGGGCCCTCGTCGGGGTCGTATCCGGCGAAGGGGATGCTCATCGTGCCCGCGTCCACGGCCTGCGTGGCGGGGGTGGCGCTCGGGCTCTCGAAGGACTTGCTCCAGCGGGCGGCGAGCGTGACGCTCAAGGAGGGGCGGAAGCTGGTCGTCGCCGTGCGGGAGACTCCGCTGAACGGCCAGACGCTGAAGCACTTGGTGAGCCTGGACGAGGCGGGCGCGATCGTGCTGCCCGCCTCTCCGGCGTTCTACGCGGGGGCGACGCACATCCAGGATCTGGTGGACTTCGTCGCCGGGCGGGTGCTGGATGCGGCAGGGGTGCCGCATCGGCTGTACCGCCGGTGGGAGGGAGAGCTGGGGGGAGGCCCGCGCAGCTCGTGAGGGGGCGGCCCGCAAGGGAGCCTGCCGGTAAGGGGTTACCGCTTCTTCGCGGTGCGCTTGCGGCCGAGGCCCTTGCGCGCGGCGGTGGCGGTCTGGTGGGCACGCGAGCGGTTGGCCAGGTCCTGCAGCTCGCGCATACGGGCGTAGGCCATCTCGATCGAGTACACGGTGTGGCTCACTCCTGAAGGATCGTTGTTGATCGGTTGAAAATTCGAGAGAATCGCAGGGTTTAAACCCTGTCGCGCCTTAGATTCTACACATAGACTCGCGGTATCGCTGAATAATGAAAGGCATCGCACCTATGGACGCCGTGGACAGGCAGCTCATCCAGGCCCTGCGGGAGAACGGCCGGGCCTCGTACGCCGAACTCGGCCGGCTCGTCGGCCTCTCCGGGCCCAGCGTCACGGACCGGATCAACCGCCTCGAAGCCGCCGGCGTCATCACCGGCTACCGCGCCACCGTGGACTCGGTCTCGCTCGGCCTCGGCGTCATCGCCCTCATCGGCATCTCGCTCTCCGACGCCGCCGACCACGAGGACGTCGCGCGCCGCCTCAAGGACCTGCACGAGATCGAGGACTGCTGGTTCATCGCGGGCGACGACTCGTACATGCTCAAGGTCCGCGCCACCGACGTGGACGGTCTGGAGAAGACGATCCGCCGCCTCAGCGGCACCAAGGGCGTCTCCCGCACCCGCACCACCATCGTCCTCTCCACGAAGTGGGAGAACCGCGTCGGAGAGCTGCCCGAAGAGGTGTAGCGGCCAAGGCGTACGGTGGGCGCAGTTGTGTCGGTAGCAGTAGGCAGCGGAGAAGTAGGGGCGTAAGGGCATGGACGCAGGGCTCAAGCGTGAGCTGGAGGAGAAGGTCCGGGCCGGGGAGCGGCTGTCCCGCGAGGACGGCATCGCCCTGTACGAGTCCGACGACCTGGCCTGGCTCGGCGGCCTGGCGCACGAGGTGCGGACGCGGAAGAACGGCGACGTCGTCCACTTCAACGTCAACCGTCACCTCAACATGACGAACGTCTGCACCGCCTCCTGCGCCTACTGCTCCTTCCAGCGCAAGCCCGGCGAGAAGGACGCGTACACGATGCGCATCGAGGAGGCCGTCCGCCTCGCCAAGGCGATGGAGGGCGAGAACCTCACCGAGCTGCACATCGTCAACGGCCTGCACCCGAACCTGCCGTGGCGCTACTACCCGCGCTCCCTCAGCGAGTTGAAGAAGGCCCTGCCGAACGTCTCCCTGAAGGCGTTCACGGCCACCGAGATCCACCACTTCGAGACCATCTCGGGGCTGAGCGCCGGCGAGATCCTCGACGAGCTCATCGAGGCCGGCCTCGAATCCCTCACCGGCGGCGGCGCGGAGATCTTCGACTGGGAGGTCCGCCAGCACATCGTGGACCACCGCACCCACTGGGAGGACTGGTCGCGCATCCACCGCCTCGCGCACGAGAAGGGTCTGAAGACCCCGTGCACGATGCTGTACGGCCACATCGAGGAGCCCCGCCACCGCGTCGACCACGTGCTTCGCCTGCGCGAGCTGCAGGACGAGACCGGCGGCTTCCAGGTCTTCATCCCGCTGCGCTACCAGCACGACTTCGTCGACATGCAGGACGGCAAGGTCCGCAACAAGCTCCAGGCGCGCACCACGATGGCGTCCGGCGCCGAGGCCCTGAAGACCTTCGCGGTCTCCCGCCTCCTCTTCGACAACGTCCCGCACGTCAAGGTCTTCTGGGTCATGCACGGCCTGCACACCACGCAGCTCGCGCTCCAGCACGGCGCCGACGACATGGACGGCTCGGTCGTCGAGTACAAGATCACGCACGACGCGGACAACTTCGGCACCCCGAACAAGCTGACCCGCGAGGACCTGCTCGACCTGATCCGCGAGGCGGGCTTCCGCCCCGTCGAGCGCAACACCCGCTACGAGGCGATCCGGGAGTACGAGGGCCCGGACCCGCTGCTGCGCGAGACCCCGCAGGCCATGCGCGTCTGAGCGCCGTGCGAGCCTGGACCGCATGGCTCTGACGTTCCAGCTCGACCCGCCCGTCGGCCCCGACCTGCGCGACGGCGTCCTCGCCCTGTGGGCGGACGTCACGAACGCGGGCGGGGCCGTCGGCTTCGTACCGCCCGCGACGCCCGACGAGATACGGCCCGAGTTCGTGAAGCACCTGGCCGCCATGGCCGAGGGCCGCACCCGGCTCCTGGTCGGCTACGACGAGGACGGCGCCGTCGCCGCGACCGCCTTCCTCACCCACAACACGCACCGCCTGATGCGCCACTGGGTCTGGCTCTACACGGTGATGGTCCACCCCAGGCACCAGGGCAAGGGATACGGGCGGGACCTGATGGCGGCCGTCGAGGACTCCGCCCGCGGACTCGACGGGATCGAGGCGATCCGGCTCACCTGCCGGGGCGGCATCGGCGTCGACCGCTTCTACACCTCGTGCGGCTACAAGGAGGTCGGGCGGGCACCGGGCATGATCCGGGTGGCGCCGGGCGACGACCGCGACGACATCACGTTCCTGCTGCCGCTGGCGTGAGAGCCGCACGGCGTGAGAGCCCCCACCCCCTTCCCGCGCACGGCGGCTCGCGTGCTTCACTGGAGAGGCTCGTCCAACTCGGGCCCAATTCGGAACGGAAGAGTGGATTGACATGCTCCGCTACACGCTGATGCGCCTCGGGATCTTCGCGGGTTGCTTCCTGGTCGTCTGGGGCCTTGTCTACGCCGAGATCCTGCCGCGCGGCCTCGGCGACTCCAACCTTCTGTGGGTGCTGCTGCTCGCCATGGTGATCTCCGCGCCCATCAGCTACGTCGCCCTGCGCAAGGAGCGCGACCGCGCCTCCGAGACCGTCGTCGCGCGCGTGGACCGCGCCAAGGCCAACCTCGAGGCCAACCGCAGCCAGGAGGACGTCGCGGACGACGCGGCGCGCGCCGCCCGGTCGTAACCTTCCTCACACTCACACGGTGCCCCGGCACCGGAGCTGATGCTCCGGCGCCGGGGCACCGTGCGTTTCCAGCCGTCTTGCGGTGTGGCTGGCGCATCTCTTGCCTCAAACAAGACCTTTGATGTTCTCAAAGTTCAAGTGTTAACGTGTTCGACATGAAGACAGCAGCAGCGCACCGCTACGCCATGAGCCCCCCGCTCGTGGCGCGCCTGCATGTCGACCTCTGCCGCTGCATGTCCGCGGCGTGTCGCGTCATCTGAACGACTTCGACATCTGCACTGCAGCGGCGCCCGTGACCCTTCGCGGTCGCCGCGCTCCCGCTTCTCACGCCCCCCGTCTTTACCCGGAGTGTTTCCGTGTCCGCGAATTCCGCGTCCCCTGCCGACGAGCCCAAGACCTCCGGGTCCGGCGGCTCCGGCTTCCAGATACCCAAGTTCCTGAAGCTCCCCTTCTGGGCCCAGATCCTCGGCGGTCTGGTCCTGGGTGTCCTGCTCGGCTGGATCGCCCGCAGCCAGGACGTCTCCTGGCTCGTCACCACCCTCTCCAAGGTCGGCGACACCTTCATCGGCCTGCTGAAGCTCGCGGTCGCCCCGCTGGTGTTCTTCGCCATCCTCATCTCGATCACGAACCTGCGTAAGGTCAACAACGCCGCCCGGCTCGCGACCCGCACGCTCCTCTGGTTCATGATCACTTCGCTGATCGCCGTGGTCATCGGCCTCGTCATCGGCCTGGTCACCAACCCCGGCGCCGGCACCGGCCTGACCCCCAAGGACGGCTCGAAGCCGGAGCACACCGGCTCCTGGATCGACTTCCTCACCGGGATCATCCCGACCGACGTCATCACGCCGTTCACCCAGCTCAACGTCCTGCAGATCGTCTTCATGGCGGCCGTCGCGGGCATCGCGATCCTCAAGATCGGCGACGAGAAGGCCAAGCCGATCCTCGACCTCAGCGAGTCGATCCTGGCGCTGCTGCAGAAGGCCCTGTGGTGGGTCATCAAGCTCTCGCCGATCGGCACCGTCGGCCTCATCGGCTTCGCCATCGCCGACTACGGCTGGAACCTGATCAGCAAGTACGCGACGTTCACCGCCGACATCTACATCGGCTGCGCCCTGGTGATGTTCGGCGTCTACCCGCTGCTGCTCGCCACGGTCGCCAAGGTCAACCCGCTGCAGTTCTTCAAGGGCGCCTGGCCCGCGATCCAGCTGGCCTTCGTCTCCCGCTCCTCGGTCGGCACCATGCCGCTGACCCAGAAGGTCACCGAGCGCCTCGGCGTGCCGAAGGAGTACACGTCCTTCGCGGTGCCGTTCGGCGCCACGACCAAGATGGACGGCTGCGCCGCGATCTACCCGGCGATCGCCGCGATCTTCGTCGCGCAGATCTTCGACGTGCAGATGGGCATCAAGGAGTACCTGCTCATCGCCTTCGTCTCGGTGGTCGGTTCGGCCGCCACGGCCGGTCTGACGGGCGCCACGGTCATGCTGACCCTGACCCTGTCCACCCTCGGCCTGCCGATGGAGGGCGTCGGCCTGCTCCTCGCGATCGACCCGGTCCTGGACATGATGCGGACGGCCACGAACGTCGCCGGCCAGGCCCTCGTCCCGGTGATCGTCGCGGCCCGCGAGAACATCCTCGACAAGGAGGCGTACGAGCACGCCTCGTCTTCGCCGGTGGATGAGCCGGGGGTTGCTCCGGCCGCCGCCTGAGTCCGTCCGGCCGCTGCCACGGCCGTCACCGCGCTGCGCCCCGTACCGGACTTCCGGTGCGGGGCGCAGGCGTGTCCGGGGCGGTGCGGGGTGACCGTACGCTTGGCTCTGACCGGGGACGTACAGGCCGGGACGTACAGGAGCAAGGGGGCGGTCGGGGTGGCTCGGGAGCAGGTGGTGCGGCAGAAGCGGATGCCGCGGGCCGTGCGGGAGCGGCAGATGCTCGACGCCGCCGTGACGACCTTCGGGCAGCGCGGCTACCGGGCCGCGTCCATGGACGAGATCGCCGAACTCGCGGGCGTCTCCAAGCCGTTGGTCTATCTGTATCTGAACTCGAAGGAAGACCTCTTCACCGCCTGCATCCGGCGGGAGGCCGCGGCGCTCGTGGCCGCCGTGCGCGCCGGGGTGACGGGCGACGGCTCCGCCGACCGGCAGCTGTGGGGCGGGCTCACCGCCTTCTTCGCGCACACCGCCGAGCACCCCGACGCCTGGGCGGTGCTGCACAGCCAGGCGCGCACGCACGGCGAGCCGTTCGCCGCCGAGGTCGCCGTGATGCGCGAGGAGATCGTGGCGTTCGTGACCTCGCTGATCGCGGCGGCGGCCCGGGAGGCGCACGGCGACCCCTCGCTCGGGGAGCGGGAGGTCGCCGGTCTCGCCCAGGCCCTCGTCGGCGCCGCGGAGTCCCTCGCCGGGTGGGCCAACACGGACCCCTCGGTGTCGGCGAAAGAGGCCGCGGCGACGCTCATGAACTTCGCCTGGGCGGGCCTGGGGAACTTGATGGAGGGGCGGCGGTGGTCACCGGTCGCCGCCGGGGCGGCGGCCGTCGAGGGGTAGGACTTCACCTCGTACGTGAATCCGTTCGCCTTCTTTGCCGCCCCTGAGCTCGAAGGCGGACCCCTCGGACGCGTACGTCACCGTGGTCGGCAGCAGCACGGGTGCCTTGAACTCGGCGCGTACGCGCACCGGTTCCGGGCCCGACGTCCCGTACTCGGCCAGACAGCGGGCGACCGTCCACATGCCGTGGGCGATGGCGCGCGGGAAGCCGAAGAGGCGGGCGGTCAGCGGGTGCAGGTGGATGGGGTTGTGGTCCCCGGAGGCGGTGGCGTAGCGGCGGCCGAGGTCGGCCGGGAGGGGCCACTCGGCGCGGGCGGGGACCGCTTCCTTTGCGGGCGTCGCTTCCTTCACGGGGTCCTGTGCCGGTACGGGTTCCCGTGCCGGGCCTGATGTCTTGTGCCGGGCCAGGTACGTGGAGCGGGACTCCCAGGTCAGGTCGCCGTCGACGCGTACCTCCGTGACGAGTGTGGCCTCGGTGCCGCGCCGGTGCGGGCGCAGCGGCTCGGCGTACGCGGTGAGTTCGAGCTCGTCGGTGCGGAGGAGGGGGCGGTGCCGGCTGATCTCGATGGAGGTGTGCACGAGGCCGAGGAGGGGGAGCGGGAAGTCCCGGGCCGCCATGAGGCGCATGGTGAGGGGGAAGCCGAGGACGTGGGGGTAGGTGACGGGCAGCTCGTCCTGCCCGGGGGCGCGGTCGGTGGGGAAGCCGCAGACGCGTTCGTACGAGGTGAGGTCCTTGTCGCGGATCCGGGTGCCCTTCAACGTCAGCCGGGTGTGCGGGACTTGGGCGTCGGGGCGGGGGCGTTTGAGGGGGGAGAGGAGGGCGCCGCGGAGGAGGAGGGGTGGGAGAGAGGGTGGGGTGGTGAGGGAGACGGTGCCGGGCATGGGTCTGACCTCGCGTGAGAGGGATACGGGAAGGGGGCCCCTGCTCCTTGAGAGCTTGGGGAGGGTGGGAGACCGCCGCGGAGCGGCGGGGGAGTCCGGCCCCGAGTAGGGGCAAGACGGACACGGCCCAAAGGCTCACGCACCCAGGAGCGACTGCCCGCACACCCGGACCACTTGCCCGTTCACGCCGCCCGACCCGGGGTGGGCCAGCCACGCCGTCGTCTCCGCGACGTCCACCGGAAGTCCGCCCTGCGCAAGGGAGTTCATGCGGCGCCCCGCTTCCCGTATGAA
The DNA here is from genome assembly GCF_050510915.1 of Streptomyces odontotermitis. Lineage (NCBI taxonomy): Bacteria > Bacillati > Actinomycetota > Actinomycetes > Kitasatosporales > Streptomycetaceae > Streptomyces > Streptomyces odontotermitis. Next base: position 65,434 of record NZ_JBNJLS010000010.1, read on the forward strand.
GAGAGGGACCGCCGCCGTCATCTTCGTCTCGATGAAGCCGGGGGCGACCGCGTTGACCGTCACACCGTGCTCCGCGGCCGCGCGCGGTGCGAGTGAGCGGACGAGTCCGATGATCCCCGCCTTGCTGGCGGCGTAGTTGGTCTGGCCGGCGTTCCCCGCGATGCCCGCGATCGACGCCGTCGCCACGATCCGCCCGCCCCGCCGCAGCGTCCCCGACGCCAGCAGCGCGTCCGTCGTCCGCAGCACGCTCGCCAGGTTGACGTCGAGGACGGAACTCCACCGGTCCGCGCCCATGTTGGCGAGCTTGCGGTCCCGGGTGATGCCCGCGTTGTGGACGAGGACGTCCAGCCCGTCGGGGAGCGCCGCCGCGATCCGCTCGCCCGCGTCGTCGGCGGTGATGTCGAGGGGGAGCGCGGTGCCGCCGAGCCGGTCCGCGACCCGTACCAAGTCGCCCTGTGCGGAGGGGATGTCGAGCACGACGACATGCGCCCCGTCCCGGGCGAGGACCTCCGCGACGGCCTCGCCGATGCCGCGCGCCGCCCCGGTGACGAGCGCGGTCCGGCCGGACAGAGGACGGGGATCGGCGTCCGGGGCCGCGTCGCCCGGGACCACGTCGTCCGGGGCCACGTCGTCCGGGGCCTCGGCCTCCGCTGCCGCGCCCACCTCGATGACCTGTCCGCTCACGTACGCGGACTTGGGGGAGAGGAGGAAGCGCAGCGTCGACTCGGCGGCCGCCGCCCCGGCCCCGCTCCCGGCCTTGTCCCCGGCCTTGTCCCCGCCTCCGCCCCCGGCCCCGCCCCCGTCCGCGATCCGGACCAGCGTGGCCGTGCGGCCCCGGCCGAGCTCCTTGCCGAGCGAGCGCACGAAGCCCTCCAGCGCCTGCTGGGCCGCCGCCTGATGGTGGTCCTGTGCCGAAAGGGGTGCCCCGAGAACGACCACGCGCCCGGACTCCGCCACCGAGCGCACCACGGGGTGCAGGGCCGCGTGCACCTCGGCGAGGCCCGCGACGCCGTCGACCCCGGTCGCGTCGAGCACGACCGCCGCGGGATGCTCGGCGCCCGGCGTGAGTCCGGTGCGGACCAGGACCTCGTCCAGTCCCGGCAGCCCCTTGCCCACGGTGAGATGCAGCAACGGCCCTTCCAGGGAGGGGCGTTCGACCGACCAGCGACGCAGCGCGGACGGCTGCGGGAGACCCAGGCGCCGGGTCAGGAACCGGCCGGGGCCGGTACCGGTGAAGTTCAGATAGCGGTCGGCCATTGTCCAACTCCCTGCTCGGTCGTAAATTTACTTCTGAGTAAGGTTACTCAAGGGTCAGGAGCCGGTCGAGATGGCAGAGACGAAACTTCCCACCACCCGCAGGGTCGCGGTCGTCGGCGGGAGCCGCATTCCGTTCGCGCGCTCGGACGGTCCGTACGCGACCGCGTCGAACCAGGAGATGCTGACCGCCGCGCTCGACGGGCTCGTCAGCCGGTACGGGCTCCAGGAGCCGGGCGCCGTCGGCGAGTTCGTGGCCGGTGCCGTGCTCAAGCACAGCCGGGACTTCAACCTCGCCCGCGAGACCGTCCTCGGCTCGCAGCTCGACGCGCGCACCCCCGCGTACGACATCCAGCAGGCGTGCGGGACCGGCCTCCAGGCCGTCATCTCCGCCGCCAACAAGATCATGCTGGGGCAGGTCGAATCGGCGGTCGCGGGCGGCTCCGACACCGCGAGCGACGCGCCCCTCGGCGTCAACGACGACCTCCGCAAGATCCTGCTCGCCGCCCGCCGCGCCCGCTCGACGGGCGCCCGGCTCAAGGCACTTGCCCGGATACGTCCCGGACATCTCGTCCCCGACATCCCGCGCAACGCCGAGCCCCGCACCGGGCTCTCGATGGGCGAGCACGCCGCGGTCACCGCGCGTGCGTGGGGGGTGAGCCGGGAGGCGCAGGACGAGCTGGCCGCGCGCAGCCACCAGCGGCTCGCCGCCGCGTACGAGCGGGGGTTCATGACCGACCTCGTCGTGCCGTTCCGCGGGGTCGCGCGGGACCAGAACCTGCGGCCGGGCTCGACCGCGGAGAAGCTGGCCGCGCTGAAGCCGGTGTTCGGGGTGAAGGACCCCGGGCCGGGCGGGGCGACCATGACGGCCGGGAACTCGACGCCGCTGACGGACGGGGCGGCGACCGTTCTTCTCGCTGGCGAGGAGTGGGCGGGGGAGCGGGGGCTCGAGCCGCTGGCCTATCTGACCGCGTACGAGACGGCCGCCGTCGACTTTGTGGGCGGGGACGTCGCGGGGGGTGAGGACGGGCTGTTGATGGCGCCGGGGTACGCGGTGCCGAGGATGCTGGAGCGGGTGGGGCTCGGGATCGAGGACTTCGACTTCGTCGAGGTGCATGAGGCTTTCGCCTCGCAGGTGCTTGCGACGCTGGCCGCCTGGGAGAAGGCGGGGCTCGGGCCCGTCGACCCCTCCCGGCTCAATGTCGCCGGGTCCTCTCTTGCCACGGGGCATCCCTTTGCCGCGACGGGGGCCCGCATTGTCGCCACGCTGGCCAAGTTGCTTGCTGAGCGGGGCCGTTCGGGGCGGGGGCTGATTTCCATCTGTGCTGCGGGTGGCCTCGGGGTGACCGCCGTTCTCGAGCGCCCGTAGTGGCGGAACGCCTGCCCACAACGGTGACGACCGACCTCCCTTCCCCCCGCCGCCCCCGGAGCTGCTGCCCATGTCTGCCCCACCGCCCCTCGTCCCGCCGGAGCTGAAGCTGGAACACGGCACCGTCCGTGAAGCCTCCGTGCTGCCGATCGTGCCGCCCGCACGACGCGGCTCCCTCGCCGACATCCCCTTCGACAACGCCCGCGAAGCCCCCCACGACGCCGTCCTCAGCCGGAAGGACCCCGTCAGTGGGCGGTGGGCCGACGTCAGTGCCGGGGAGTTCGCCGGGGAAGTGCTCGCCGTCGCCAAGGGGCTGGTCGCCGAGGGGCTCAGGCCCGGGGACCGGCTCGCCATCATGGCGCGGACCACGTACGAGTGGACGCTGCTCGACTTCGCCGCCTGGGCCGCGGGGCTGGTGACCGTGCCCGTGTACCCGACCTCTTCGGCCTTCCAGACCCGTTGGATCCTGCAGGACTCCGGCGCCGTCGCCCTCGCCGTCGAGACCGCCGAGCAGGCGTCCGCGCTCGGGCCGGAGCGGGACCGGATCCCGGACCTGGCGCTGCTGTGGACCTTCGAGAAGGGGGACGTGCGGAGGCTCGCCGAGCTCGGGCGGGAGCGGGGCGTCAGTGACGAGGAAGTCGCCGCGCGGAGAGGGGAGTTGGGGCCCGACACCATCGCCACCTTCATCTACACGTCCGGGACCACGGGGCGGCCGAAGGGGTGCGTGCTCACCCACGGGAACTTCTTCGCCGAGGTCGACAACGCCATCGAGCTGCTCCACCCCGTCTTCAAGTCCGTCAGCAAGGAGCCCGCCTCCACGCTGCTCTTCCTGCCCCTCTCGCACGTCTTCGGGCGCATGGTCGCCATCGGCTGTCTGCGCGCGCGGGTGCGGCTCGGGCACGCGCCGTCGATCAGGACCGAGGACCTGCTCGGCGACCTCGCCGGGTTCCGGCCGACGTTCCTGCTCGCCATCCCGTACGTACTGGAGAAGGTCTTCAACACGGGGCGGGCGACGGCCGAACGGATGCGGCGCGCCTCGTCGTTCGACCGTGCCGCGCGCATCGCCCGGAAGTACGGGGAGGCGGTGGAGGCCGCGCAGCACGGGAGCGGGCCGGGGCCCGGGGTGGGGCTGCGGCTCGCCCGCGCGCTCTACGATCCGCTCGTCTACCGGCGCATCCGCGCGGCCCTCGGCGGCAAGGTGCGGTACGCGATCTGCGGGGGCTCCCCGCTCGGGCGGCGGCTCGCCGCCTTCTACGCGGGCGCGGGCATCGAGATCTTCGAGGGGTACGGGCTCACCGAGACCACCGCGGCCGCGACCGTCACGCCGCCCCTCAAGCCCCGGATGGGGACGGTGGGCTGGCCCCTGCCCGGTACGCGGGTGCGGATCGCCGACGACGGTGAGGTGCTGCTCGGCGGCGGGCAGGTCTTCAGCGGGTACTGGGACGGGCAGGCCGGGCGGGTCGCGGGCGGGCCCGCGGCCGGTGCGTGGTTCGCCACCGGGGACATCGGGGCCCTGGACGAGGACGGGTACCTCGCCATCACCGGGCGCAAGAAGGACATCCTGATCACGACCGGCGGCAAGAACGTCGCGCCCGCGCCCCTGGAGGACTGGCTGCGCGCCCACCCGCTGATCGGCCAGTGCATGGTCGTCGGGGACGACCGCCCGTACATCACCGCCCTGGTCACCCTCGAAGAGGACGGGATCGCGCACTGGCGGCAGATGAAGAAGAAGCAGGACGTGCCGGTCGAACAGCTGGTGACGGACGCGGAGTTGCTCGCCACCCTGCAGCGGGCCGTCGACGACGCCAACAAGCTCGTCTCGCGCGCCGAGTCGATCCGCCGCTTCGTGGTGCTGCCGCACGACTTCACGGAGGACAGCGGGCACCTCACGCCCTCGCTGAAGGTCAAGCGGGCCGCCATCGAGCGGGACTTCGCCGAGGTCATCGAGGAGTTGTACGCCGACTAGTTCCCACGGTCCGTACGCGATCCGGCCGCGCCGTCCAGCTTCAGCATCGCCTCCTCGTCCGCGCCGCCGGTCGGTGCCTGGTAGACCACCAGGCGCTGTCCGGCGGTGCGGGCCAGCTTCATCACCTCGTACGTGAGGGTCATCTCGCCGACCTTCGGGTGCTGGAAGCACTTGACGCCGCCGCCGCGCTCGCACACGTCGTACTGGTCCCAGATGCTGGCGAACTCCGGTGACTTGAGGAGGAGTTCACCGACGAGAGAGGTCAGCTCGGGGGAGTCCAGGTCGGTGCCGCCGACCGCCCGCAGATGCGCCACCGACTTGGCGACGGTCTCCTCCCACGGGTCGTACAGGACGCGGCCCACCGGGTGCAGGAACAGGTAGCGGACGACGTTGCGCTTCTCCGGGGGCCAGTCCCAGACGCCGGGCAGCAGGCGGCGGCCCGCCGGGTTCGCGGCCAGCAGGTAGCTGTGCGCGTTCACCACGTACGCGGGCAGCGGACGCAGCGCCTCCAGCATCTGCAGGACCGACTCGCGCACCGTGTGGTCGTCGGTCGGGCGGGGCTCCGTGAACCGGCCCGAGGCCAGCTCGGCCAGGTCGTGCAGGCGCTCGTGGCTGTCCCCGGACAGGCGCAGGGCGCGGCTGAGGGCGTCGATCACGGCGGTGGAGGGGTTGGTCTCGCGGCCCCGCTCCAGGCGTGTGTAGTAGTCGACGCTCACCCCCGCGAGGATCGCCAGCTCCTCGCGGCGCAGGCCGGGCGTGCGGCGCAGCCCCGCCCCGGCGGGCAGGCCCACCTCTTCGGGAGTCACGCGGGCGCGCCGCGCCCTCAGGTACCGGCCCAGCTCCGTGCCTTCGCTCATGGACTCGATTCTCCCAGCCGGGCCCCGGCGGTGGGGGGCCCTGTCAGGGCCAGGAACACAGCGGCCTGCCACCGCGGCCGCAGCGCGCTGAAAGTAGGGGCCATGTCCTCATCGATCACGGCCGTACGGCCTTCCCGGCGGACCGGCCCGGCACCCGCCCCGGTGCAGGGTGCGCCCCGCCGCCCCTACGCCCTCCTCGCCGCCCTCCTCGGCTTCACCGTCATCAGCATCGACGTCTCCGCCGTCAACATCGCGCTGCCCGCGATCCGTTCGTCCCTCGACGGGGGCATGGCGGGCCTCCAGTGGGTCGTCGACGCGTACACGCTGATGTTCGCCGCCCTGATGCTCTCCGCCGGCGCGCTCGCCGACCGGGCGGGGGCGCGCCGGGCGTACGCGTGGGGCATCGGTCTCTTCACGGCGGCCTCGCTCGCCTGCGCCCTCGCCCCCGGCATCGGCTCGCTCATCGCGGCCCGGGTCGCACAGGGCGGGGCCGCCGCCGTCGTGATGCCCGCCTCGCTCGCGCTGATCCGGCAGGCGTACGAGGAGCCGGGGCGCCGGGCCCGCGCCGTCGCCCTGTGGACCGTGGGCGGCTCCGTCGCCATGGCCGCCGGGCCGGTGCTCGGCGGGGTGCTCACCGAAGTCGCCTCCTGGCGCGCCGTGTTCCTGCTCAACCTGCCCGTCGGCGCCGTCATCCTCGCCCTCCTCACCCGCACCGCGCGCTCCCCGCGCCGGGCCGCCCCGCTCGACCTCGCCGGTCAGGTCACCGCCGTCGCCGCGCTCGCCGGACTGGCGTACGGAGTGATCGAGGGCGGGCACTCGGGGTGGACCCAGGGACCCGTACTGCTGGCCCTCGCCGTTGCCGTCGCCGCCGGGTTCGGCTTCTACGCCGTCGAGAAGCGCCACCACGCGCCCATGGTTCCGCTGAGCATGCTGCGCAACCGCGAGGTCAGCGTCTCGCTCGCGGCGGGCTTCGCCATCAACGCGGGCTTCTACGGGCTGATCTTCCTGCTCGGGCTCTATCTGCAGGAGCTGCGCGGGATGTCGGGGACGGCCGCGGGGCTGATGTTCGTGCCGCTCGCCGCCATCATCACCTCCACGAATCTCGTCTCGCCGCGCCTCGCCCAGCGCTTCGGGCGCCGCCCGGTCGTCGTGGCGGGCCAGGCGATCCTCGCCCTCGCGATGTTCGTGCTGCTCCCGCTGACGGCCGCCACCCCGGTCTGGCTCGTCCTCGTCCTGCTGATCCCCACCGGCATCGGCGGCGCCCTCGCGGTCCCGGCGCTCACCGCGCAGCTCCTGGACAGCGTGCCGGGGCACCGGGCGGGCACGGCGTCCGGCCTGCTCAACGCCCTGCGGCAGACCGGTGGCGCGCTCGCCGTGGCCTTCTTCGGCTCGCTGCTCGCGGCGGACGGTGGCACCGGATCCGGCACGGGGTCCGGTACGGGATCCGGCACCGGATTCTCCCTCGCCGGGATGCACGAGAGCCTGCTGATCGTGGGCCTGGCCCTGTGCGCGACGGCCGCACTCGCCGCCTGGCTGCTGCCCCGCTCCCGTCACGCACAGTGACCCCGCTGAACGGGCGAGGCGGTGGGAGCGCCCGTAGGGTGACCCAGAGGGCACTCCCTTGGAGGTTGCCGATGCGTAGACCCACCGTGCTCGCCGTCGTCGCCGCGCTGGCCCTGGCCGGGCTCCCGGTGGCCGCCCAGGCCGCACCGTCCGCGACGCCCGCACCGTCCACGGGACCCGATCTCTCGCGCTACTACACGCAGAAGATCAAGTGGGGCACCTGCGAGCAGGCCGAGGGGCTGCCCAAGAGCCGACGTGACGGCGTGCAGTGCGGCAAGGCCACCGTCCCCCTCGACTACGCCGAACCCGCGGGCGACACCGTCGACCTCGCGATGATCCGCATCAAGTCGAGCGCGCACGGCAAGCCCCGCGGCTCCCTCCTGCTCAACTTCGGCGGTCCCGGCGGCGCGGGAGTCTCCGCCCTGCTGGGCGCGCAGAAGGAGTTCTCCTACCTCGGCAAGGACTACGACGTCGTCTCCTTCGACCCGCGTGGCGTCGGCCTCAGCGCGCCCGTGAGCTGCGGCGACGCCGCCTCGGACATCGACGCCACGGACCCGGGCACGGCCGACGCCGGCGAGCAGGCCGGGAACGACCCCGCCGGCATCCTCGCCGACCTGCGCAAGGCCGCCGCCCAGTGCGCCAAGGACTCCGGCCCGGTCCTGCCGTACGTCGGCACGGTCAACGTCTCCCGCGACATGGACGTGATGCGCCAGGCGCTCGGCGACAAGAAGCTCAACTACCTGGGTTTCTCGTACGGGACGCGGCTCGGCGCCGTGTACGCCGCGCAGTTCCCCAAGAAGGTCGGCCGGGTGGTCCTCGACGGCGTGGACACGCTCACCGAGGACGTGGCCGAGCAGGCCCGGGTGGGCGCCGAGGGGCGGCAGACGGCCCTCGACAACTTCCTCACCTGGTGCACCGGCAACGCGGGCTGCGTCTTCGGCACGAACGCCCGCACCGCCCGCACCGCCATGACCAAGCTGGTCAAGGACATGGACGAGACGCCGCTGCAGTCCCTGGACGGCGAGCAGTTCACCGGCCAGGACCTGGTGAGCGTGCTCGGCCAGGCCCTCTACAGCCGGCAGGCGTGGCCCGCGCTCTCCCAGGCACTCGGCGGCCTGATGGCGGACGGCGACCCGAGGGCCCTGATCCGCATGGGCGGCGCCCTGGCCCAACAGGCGACGTCCCCCACGAGCTCTGCTCGCCCCACCGTCTCGCCCGACAAGATCCCCGCCGACAACATGACCGCCGCCCTGATGGCCGTGAACTGCGCCGACGACCCCGACCGCCCGGCCGCCGCCCGCCTCGAACGCGAAATCCCGCGCCTCACCGAGGAGTTCGAGCAGACCTCGCCCGTCTTCGGCCGGTCCATGCTGATCCCGGTCCTGCTCTGCTACGGCAGGCCCGCGGGCACGGACTACATCCGCGAGGACGTCCGCGACGTCGACACCCCGCACCGCTTCCTCCTGGTGGGCACCCGGGGCGACCCCGCGACCCCCTACCGCTGGGCGGAGGAGACCGCGAAGCGCCTCGGCTCCCAGGCCGTGCTCCTGGACAACAAGGGCGACGGCCACACCGGCTACCTGGGCTCCAAGTGCGTACGGGAAAAGGTGAACTCGTATCTGCTGTACGGGGAGATGCCCGCGAACGGGAGCTCGTGCGCGGCGGAGTGAGTCACGCCGTCACGCGTCATGCCGTCGCGACCGGCTCGGTCTCTGTACCCGCCTTCTCCGCCTTCTTCGCCTCGGTCGCGTACGTGTCCACGTAGTCCTGACCGGACAACTCCCGTACGGCGTCCATGATGTCGTCCGTGACCGCCCGCAGCACGGCCTGGTCCGGCTCCCGGCCGTCGAGGCCGTCCGCGTACCGGGAGAAGTCGAGCGGGCGCCCGAACCGCACCGTGACCGGCACGCGGCGCGGCACTCTGCGCCCCCGGGGCAGCGCCTCGAACGTGCCGATCAGGGCGCACGGGACGACCGGCGCGCCCGTGCGGAGCGCCAGCGCGGCGACTCCGACCCGGCCCTTGTAGAGGCGGCCGTCGTGCGAGCGCGTGCCCTCCGGGAAGATGCCGAGCAGCTCGCCCCGGGCGAGGACCCCGAGCCCCGCCGCGAACCCGGCCCGGCCCGCGCCGCCCCCGGAGCGGTCCACCGGGATCGCCCTGATGCCCCGGAAGAAGGCGGCGGTGAGCCGCCCCCGCAGCCCCGGTCCGGTGAAGTACTCCTGTTTCGCGAGGAAGTTGATCCGGCGACGGAGCGTCACGCCCAGGAGGAACTGGTCGGCGAAGGACTGGTGGTTCCCCGCGACGATCACCGGGCCCCGCCCCGGCACCCGGCCGCGCCCCTCGACGCGCGGGCGGAGCACCCAGCGCAGCAGCGGCACCAGTACCAACCACTTGAACAAGCAATAGAACATGCCTGATGAGCCCTCTCTTCAACCGCTTGGAGTGCCCCCGCGCCGGAGCACGCTAGCGGTCGGTGGGGACGGGAGGGAGAACGCCTATTCGGCCATGGCCGCACACATCGCACCAAGAGAGCGGGCCCGGCGCCACCTCATGGCGCCGGACCCGCAACAGCCGTATGGCTACTGACAGTTACCGTGTGCCGACTTCCCCGCGAACCGCTCCGCCAGCCAGTTCGCGGCCAGCGGCGACTGTGTGATGACGCCGCTGACGTGCTCGCCGACCGGGATCGTGTGCCACTCGACGTTCGCGCCCTTCGCGCACCAGTCGTCACGGACCTGCTTGCCCACCCCGTACGGGATCAGCTCATCGGTGATCACGTGGTACTGGTACACGGGCGCGTCCGGGGCGCGCGTGCCGACCTGCGACTCGCTGAGCCGCTGCTGCCAGTCGGGCTGTTCGAGGGGGTTCTTGGTCGTCACGTCGGCGATCTTCGTGAACGAGCCGCCGATCGAACCGTCGATCACACAGCTCTCCTTGAGCTTGCCGATCAGGTCCTTGCCGCGCGCGTTCAGGTACGAGTCGAGCCTCAGCTCCGGGAACGCCGCGTTCTGGCCGATCGCCGCCATGAAGACGAGCCCGGACCCGTACGAGCCGTCGTTGAACTTCGCGACCTTCATCAGGTCGCCGGGGACGCCGCCGGTCGCCGTGCCCTTCACGTTCAGGTCCGGCGCGTACGAGCCGTGCAGCTCGGCCGCCCACGAGGACGCCTGGCCGCCCTGCGAGTAGCCCATGATGCCGACCGGCGAGTCCTTGGAGAGACCCGCCTGACCCGCCTCGGGCAGCCGGATCGCGGCGCGCGCGGCGTCCAGCATGGCCTGGCCCTCGGCGCGGCCCACCGTGTAGGTGTGGTCGCCGGGGGTGCCGAGTCCCTCGTAGTCGGTGACGGCCACCGCCCAGCCGCGCAGGGTGAGTTGCTGGATGAGGTTGGCCTCCATGGTGGTGCCCTTCGGGAAGCCCGCGCTGGGCGCGCAGCGGTCGCCCACGCCGACCGTCCCGACGGCGTACGTGATGAGCGGGCGCGGTCCCTTCTTGCCGTCCTGCGGCACGATGACCGTGCCGGAGACCGTGTTCGGCTCGCCCTTCGCCGTGGTCGACCGGTAGTTGATCTTCCACGCCTTGGTGTTGGTGGGCTGCCCCGGCAGGGGGTGGAAGCTGCTCGGCTCTGAGCTCACGATGTCGCCGGGGGCGTCGGCGGCCGCGGAGTCTCCGGCGGTCGCGGGTTCTCCGGCGGACCGCGCGAGCGCGGGGGTCGCGGCCGAGAGGCCGAGCGCGGCCACGACGGCCAGCGCTCTGAAGCTGGTGCGTACGTTGCGTCCCTTGCGTCCGTGCATGCGGCTCTCCCAACTGTGCACTGCGGCTCGGTAGTTCGCCCGTCGACCGTAGTGACCGGTGAGTAAGATCAGCGCTGACCGGAACGCTCAGCTTCGTTGACCCCGCCGCCGGGGCCCAGGACCGTGTTCACCTGTCGGTACGCCCCCGGCGTCGTCCCCGTCCAGCGCCGGAACGCCCGGTGGAAGGCCGTGTCCTCGGAGAACCCGAGCCGCGCCGCCAGGTCCGCGATCGGCTCCCGCCCCTCGGCGAGCCCCGCGATCGCCGCGTCCCTGCGCACCGCGTCCTTCAACTGCTGGTACGACGTGGACTCCTGGGCGAGCCGGCGGCGCAGCGTCGCCGGGCTCACCGCGAGCCGCCCGGCCACGTCCCCGAGCGAGGGCAGCCGGGGCGAGTCCCGCAGCGACTGGACGAGGGCGCGGCGCACCTGCTCGGCGACCGTCGTGCCGTACTCGCGCCGCGACAGGAGCTCGAAGGGGGCCCGGCGCAGCATCTCGCGCAGCTCGGACTCGTCCCGGACCAGCGGCGCGTCCAGCCAGTGCGCGTCGAAGGCCGCCTCCGTGCGCGCGGCGCCGAACCGCACGGGGCAGCCGAAGAGCAGCTCGTACTCGTCCTTGTGCGGGGGCGGCGGATGCCCGAACTCCGCCCGGTGCAGCGGGATCCGGCGCCCGATCAGCCAGCTGCACAGCCGGTGCCAGATCATGAGCAGGCACTCGGCGAGGAAGTAGTCCTGATCGAGGTCGCCCCGTACGACGAGGACGGCCGCGTCCCCGTCCCGCTCCAGGGCCAGGTCGGGCCCGCCGGGAAAGAGCCCGTAGAAGGTGACCCCGCGCCGCACCGCCGCCCCCAGGTCCCGGCAGCCGAGCGCGGCGTGGCACATCATCGCGAACGTCCCCGGCCTGCTCACCGCCGAGCCGAGCCCCAGGAACTCGTCGCCCGTGACCCGGTACAACTCCCGGAAGAGCCGGGCGAACTGGTACGGGGTGACGCGGGCCCGGTCGTCGCCGAGCAGCAGCGGCGGTATCTGTGCGGCCTGGAGCAGCGGCACGGTGTCGACGCCGTGCCGCTCGGCCCCGCGCAGCACGGCCCGCACATGATGCACGGTGATCGTCCGCCTCGCCATGAACACGACGGTAGCGGGCCGGGCGCCCGCGGTCATGAGCGCGTAGGCCAGCTCCGGTGACGTTTTCCGTCATCCCGCCGCGCCGTGTCCGCTCCTTAGCGTCGTACGCATGCAGCAGCAGCCTGAGCAGCCCGACCAGCCAAGCACCCTGTCCGTGCTCACGGAGTGGGCGGCCGACCGCTACGGCGAGGCGCCCGCGCTCCGCTTCAAGAGGGGCGCCACCTGGCAGGAGATCTCGTACGAGGGGCTGCGCGCGCAGGTGCGGTCCGCGGGCGCCCGCCTGCTCGCCCTCGGCGTCCGCCCGGACGACCGCGTGGCGATCCTCGCCGAGACCCGGCCCGAGTGGACGTACACGCACTTCGCGGTGTTCGCGGCGGGCGCCGTGGTCGTGCCGGTCTACCCGACGGCGGGCGACGAGGAGCTGGAGTGGGTGCTCAGCGACTCGGCGGCGACGGTCGCGGTCTGCGAGGACGAGGCGAAGGCGGCACGGGTGGAGGCACTGCGGGACCGCCTCCCGGCCCTGCGCCACGTGATCCTCATGACGCCGGAGTCCCCCGACGCCACAGCCGACCCCGCCGAGTTGCTCTCGCGCGCGCACGCCCGCACCCCCGACGACCTCGCCACCATCATCTACACCTCCGGCACCACCGGCCTCCCCAAGGGCTGCCGCCTCACCCACGGCAACCTCGGCGCCGTCCAGGCGAGCACCCTCCCGCTGATCGACAGCCGCCCCGGCGACGCCACCTATCTCTACCTCCCGCTCGCGCACCTGCTCGCCCAGCTCATCGAGGTGACGACCCTCATCCACGGCGGCGCGATCTGCTACTTCGGCGGCCGCATCGAGAACGTCGTCGCCGAGCTGGCCGAGGCCCGGCCCACCCATCTCCCGTCCGTGCCGCGCCTGTTCGAGAAGGTGCACGCGATGGTCCTGTCGCTCGCGGAGTCCCAGGAGGGCGGGCGCGAGCGGTTCGAGGAGGCGGTGCGCATCGGCGTCCTGGCGGCGGACGGCGCGCTCCCGGCGGAGCTCAAGGAGGCGTACGAGGCCGCCGACCAGGCCCTCTACGGCCTGGTCCGGCAGGCGCTCGGCGGCCGGGTGCGCTGGGCGCTCACGGGCGGCGCGCCCATCGCCCCGCAGACCATCGACTTCCTGCGCGCCTGCGGGATCGACGTCTACGAGGGTTACGGGATGACGGAGTCGGCCGGGGTCATCACCCTCAACCACCCGGGCGCCGTCCGCTACGGCACGGTCGGCCGCCCGGTCGCGGGCTGCGAGGTCCGCATCGCCGAGGACGGCGAGGTCCTCGCCCGGGGCGCGAACGTCTTCCCCGGCTACCACGGCGACCCGGCCGCCACCGCCGCCGCGCTCGACTCCGACGGCTGGCTGCACACCGGCGACCTGGGCGCACTCGACGAGGACGGCTACCTCACCATCACGGGCCGCAAGAAGGACCTGATCATCACGTCCGGCGGCAAGAACCTCACCCCGTCGCTGAGCGAACTCGCCGTCCAGCAGTCCCGGTTCGTCTCCCGCGCGGTCATGATCGGCGACCAGCGTCCGTACCCCGTCGCCCTCATCACCCTGGACGCGGACGAGATACGGGGGTGGGCGCAGCGTGAGGGCGTCGAGCTGTCCGGTGCACCCGGCCGCGACCCGCGCGTCCGCGCCCTCGTCCAGGAGGCCGTCGACGCGGCCAACGCGACGGTCTCCCACCCGGCCCGCATCCGCGCCTTCGCCGTCCTGGACGAGGACTTCACGGTGGAGGACGGCCTGCTCACCCCGAGCCTGAAGGTCCGCCGCAGGGCGGTCACGGAACGCTTCGGGCCGGTCGTGGACGAGCTCTACGCCACGGCTACGGCACCCCCGCCAGACGCAGCAGCGCGGTAGCCCCCGCGGCGCCCACCACGACCAGGGCGAACGGCGCACGCCGCCAGGCGAGCACCCCGCCGACCAGCACCCCGGCGGGCCGCGCCCACCCCGCGAACCCCTGCCCCTCGGTGAGCGCCCCGGTGGCGAGCAGCGCGACGAGCAGGACGGTGGCGCCGACGGCCAGCAACTCCTGCACGCGGACGGGCAGTTCCACGCGCCCGTGCAGGAGCGGCCCGGCGAGCCGGAAGACATAGGTCCCGGCGGCGAGGGCGAGGACACAGGCGAGATACGCGTTCATCGGGCATTCTTCGAAACGGGCCTGCGACGGGGACGGACGGGCCCGCGCCGCGCGGCGAGCAGCCCGACCAGGGCGAGCAGCACCGGCACCCCGGCCGGGAGGACGGGAGCCGCGGCAACGGCGATCACCGCTCCGGCAGCCGCGGCCCGCCGCGCCCTGCTGTCCCCGCGCAGTGCGGGCAGCACCAGCGCGAGCAGCACCGCAGGGAACGCCGCGTCGAGGCCGAACCGGTCGGTGTCCCCGAGCACGGACCCGGCGAGCGCACCTGCGAGCACGCTCACGTTCCATGCCACGAAGAGCCCGATCCCGGATATCCAGAAGGCGGCCCTGCGCCGGCGCCGCCCCTCCTGGGCGAGCACGAAGGCCGCGGTCTCGTCCGTGATGAGGTGCGCGCCGATCAGCCGGGCGGCCCAGGACCGCCCGAGGTCGTCGGCGAGCGCCAGACTGAACGCCGCCGTACGGGAGTTGAGCAGCAGCCCGGTCGCGGCGGCCGCGACGGGCCCGCCGCCCGCGGTCAGGATCCCGACGGCGCTGAACTGGGCGGAGCCCGCGTACACGAGCAGCGACATGGTGACCGGCACCCAGACCGGCAGCCCGCCCGCGACGGCGATCGCGCCGAAGGAGACGCCGACGACGGCGTCGGCGAGCCAGACCAGGGCGATGTCGCGCAGCACTCCGGGCGGCAGCTGAGCGAGCCGCACGAACCCCCCGCCGTCGTCCCCGCCCTCCCCGCCTGTTCGCTTTACTGGGTCTTCTGTTCGGTGTGACGAACGCATGCGTCGTAGGATGGGCGGAACGAGTGGCGTTCGTCAAGCCGAACGATCGTCCTTCCGTAGCGAACAGCAGAGGTGTGCAGATGACGACCGAAGAGTCCCGGCTGCCGCGCGAGTGGATCGCCTCGGCGCTGCGCCGGGAGCGGACCAGGGCCGGACTCTCCCTCTCGGAGCTGGCCAAGCGCGCAGGCATCGCCAAGTCCACGCTGTCCCAGCTGGAGGCGGCGACGGGCAACCCCGGCATCGAGACGGTCTGGGCCCTCGCCGTGGCCCTCGGCGTCCCCTTCAGCGTCCTGGTGGAGTCACCGGCCCCCGCGGTGACGGTGATCCGCGCGGGCGAGGGCCCGACGATGCACTCCGAACGCGCCTCGTACGCGGGCACGTTGCTCTCCGCGAGCCCCTCGGGCGTGCGCCGCGACATCTACCACGGCGCGATGGAGCCGGGCTCCGCGCGCGAGTCGGACCCGCACAACCCGGGCACGGTGGAGCACCTGATCGTCAGCACGGGCCGGGTCCTGGCGGGCCCGCGGGACGAGTCGGTGGAGCTGGGGCCGGGGGACTACATGGCCTACCGGGGCGACGTCCCGCACGCGTACGAGGCCCTGGAACCGGGCACGACGTTCGTCCTGGTGATGCAGCACGCCTCGTAGGCGGCGCGCCTCGCGGTGCGTCGTGGCAACGTCGTGGCAAAAGGCAGGAGCCCCGCTCCCCTCGCGCTGGGCGAAGGGGCAGGGCTCCTTGGGTACTTCTCTCAGTTCCGCATCACGGCACTGTGCCGAGCTTGCGAGTCAGGGACTCGAAGGCTCAGACAGGGGTGACGTTCTCCGCCTGCGGACCCTTCGGGCCCTGCGTGACGTCGAAGCTCACGGCCTGGTTCTCCTCGAGGGAGCGGAAGCCGCTAGCGTTGATCGCGGAGTAGTGGACGAAGACGTCCGGGCCGCCGCCTTCCTGGGCAATGAAGCCAAAGCCCTTTTCAGCGTTGAACCACTTCACGGTTCCGGTAGCCATAAGCCCTCCTTGGGCCAAAGGGTTGCCCTGCTCCAGAACCTGCGATTGTTTAAACAACTGCATAAGTCTGAAAACGACGAGAGCCCGCGGGTCACATGCTCCGCAGGCTCTGTACTGCAAGGGAAACCAAACTGCAACTTGTGGCGAGCTTAGCACGCAGGCACCCGAAAGCAATAGGGGGCAAGATCACGTCACTCGGAGGTTTGATGAGGCCCTCTACGGGGTTGACGGGGCGGTCGGGGGCCCCGGTCGCAAGGACCGTACCGCATGGGGGCTAGCCTCCACGATGTGGACAATTCTCCTGTGGACACCGTTGCCGACTCGGACGCCATCGCGTCCGTCGGCCCCCGCCGCAGCACCCGGCCGCGCGTCGGTCACATCCAGTTCCTGAACTGCCTCCCGCTGTACTGGGGGCTCGCCCGCACCGGGGCGCTCCTGGACCTGGAGCTCTCGAAGGACACCCCGGAGAAGCTCAGCGAACAGCTGGTGCGCGGCGAGCTCGACATCGCGCCCGTCACCCTCGTGGAGTTCCTCAGGAACGCCGACGAGCTCGTCGCCTTCCCCGACCTCGCGGTCGGCTGCGACGGCCCGGTCATGTCCTGCGTGATCGTCTCGCAGGTCCCGCTCGACCAGCTCGACCGCGCCCGGGTCGCGCTCGGCTCGACCTCGCGCACCTCCGTGCGCCTGGCCCAGCTGCTGCTCGCCGAGCGCTACGGGGTCCGGCCCGACTACTACACCTGCCCGCCCGACCTGGGCCTGATGATGCAGGAGGCCGACGCGGCCGTGCTCATCGGGGACGCGGCGCTGCGGGCCAATCTGCACGACGGCCCGCGCCTCGGCCTCGACGTCTACGACCTCGGGCAGATGTGGAAGGACTGGACGGGCCTGCCGTTCGTCTTCGCGGTCTGGGCCGCGCGCCGCGACTACCTGGAGCGCGAGCCCCAGATGGTGCACGAGGTCCACCAGGCGTTCCTGGCCTCCCGCGACCTCTCCCTGGACGAGGTCACGAAGGTCTCCGAGCAGGCGGCGCGCTGGGAGACCTTCGACGCGGGCGTCCTGGAGCAGTACTTCACGACGCTCGACTTCCGCTTCGGCGGGCCGCAGCTCGCGGGCGTCGCCGAGTTCGCCCGCCGGGTCGGCGCGACGACGGGCTTCCCGGCGGACGTACGGGTGGAGCTGCTCCCGGACAGGCCCTAGGCGTCAGGCCCTAGCCGTTGTCGGGGATCGGGGCCTGCATGTGCTTGCTGATCCACTGGATGGGGCCGTTGGCCATGGCGGGGACGTAGCTCCTGGCGTTGTGGCCGCCGCCCGGGATCACGTTGAGCCGCGTCTTGACCGGGCCCTTGCCGTACTTCTTCATGAAGGAGCGCAGGTTCGCCTGGCCGGACTCCGCCGTGCCGATCTGGAAGGCGATGTCCACCTCGGGGCCCTTGCGGTCGGCGAGGGCCTTCGCCAGCTTCTCCGGGTTGTTGGCCTGGCGCTCCGCCTCGTGGCCGCGCCACAGGGGGGAGTCCGGCACCGTGTCGGGGCCGCTGGCGATGACGGCCTTGAAGCGGTCCGGGTACTTCAGCACGGACTTCAGGCCCACGAATCCCCCGGAAGAGGACCCCATGAAGGCCCATCCGTCCCTTGACTTGAACGTACGGAAATTCGCCTTCACGAAATCCGGGACGTCGTCGGTCATCCAGGTGCCCATTTTCTTCTGCCCCGGAATGTCGCTGCCGTCGTAATAGAACTTGTCGTCCGGGTTGAGCACCGGCATCACGACAATGAACGGCAGGCTCTTTCCCTCCTTGGACCACTTCGCGATGCTGCTCTCCAGCTTCAGGTCCGTGCCCATCCAATAGTTATTGGGGTAGCCGGGGCCGCCGGGCAGGGCTATCAGTACAGGAAAGCCGCTGTTCGCGTACTTCGGGTCGAAGTACTGCTTCGGCGCCCAGACCCAGACCTTCCCGGTGAACCCGGACTTCTTCCCCTTCAGGGTCGTGACGCCGATCTTGGTGCCGTCGTCGAGGGTGCTCTCGGTGGTGAAGGCGGACTTCGGGCCGGTGGGCAGGCGGGTCTTCCGGGCCTGCGCGGAGCCGCTCGGGGCGTGGCCCTGCCCCTTCTCCTGGCCCTGCTTCGGGTTGTCGAAGCTGACCGGGTCGCCCTTGTCGCTGGAGCAGGCGGAGAGGGCCAGCGCGGAGGTGGCCACGGCGGCGACCGTGACCGTGGTCAGTCGACGACGATTCATTGTGATCTCGCTAGGTAAGTGGTTGTTTGGGCGATTACTCCCATGAAGAGGGGCAAACGGGCCGGACCGTTCCCGGTCTACGCTGATCCGTGGAGGACGGTCGGCAGTTCGGCAGACCACGCCTGGGGGAGGGCCTTCGTCATGCACCCGCTCGAATCCGGTGAACCGACCGTGATCGGTCCCTACCGACTCCTCGGCCGGCTCGGCTCGGGCGGCATGGGCCGGGTCTATCTGGGGCGCAGCTCCGGCGGCCGCACCGTCGCCGTCAAGATCGTCCACCCGCACTTCGCGCTCGACGAGGAGTTCCGCGCCCGCTTCCGGCGCGAGGTCGCCGCGGCCCGCCGCGTCGGCGGCGACTGGACGGCCCCGGTCCTGGACGCCGACCCGGACGCCTCCGTGCCCTGGGTCGCCACCGGCTACGCGGCCGGCCCCTCCCTCGCGGAGGCGGTCCGCGACCTCGGCCCGCTGCCCGCCCATTCCGTACGGGTCCTCGGCGCGGGCCTCGCGGAGGCCCTCTCCCACGTCCACGGCCTCGGCCTGGTGCACCGCGACGTGAAGCCGTCGAACGTGCTGCTCACCCTGGACGGCCCCCGCCTCATCGACTTCGGCATCGCCCGCGCCACGGACGGCACGGCCTCGCTCACGTCCACCGGCGTCTCCATCGGCTCACCCGGCTACATGGCCCCCGAGCAGATCCTCGGCAAGGGCGTCACGGGCGCGTCCGACGTCTTCTCGCTGGGCGCGGTCCTCGCGTACGGGGCGACGGGGGAGTCCCCCTTCCCCGGCGACTCCTCGGCGGCCCTCCTCTACAAGGTGGTCCACGAGGAGCCCGAACTGGGCGGGCTGGAGGGGGAGTTGCGGTCGGTCGCCGCCGCCTGCCTCGCGAAGGAGCCGGGCGCCCGGCCCACCCCTCAGGAGCTCGCCGAGCGCCTCGCCCCCGAGGGCGCCGAACGGCTCGTGGCGGCCGGGTGGCTGCCGGGGGCGGTGGTGGAGCGGGTGAGCCGGAGCGCGGTGCGGTTGCTGGACATGGATACGGGGGCGGGGGGCGCGCAGGATGCGGCGCCGCCGGAGGGGGTCCAGTCGGGTCTCGTCGCCTTCAACTCCCCTTCCGTGGAGGGGGTGTTCGGGCCTCCGGACGCTTCGTACGGCGCCCCTCCCTCCGTAACCCCGGCTGTGACTGTGCCTCCTGAGGCCCCGGCCGAGGCCCCGTCCCCTCAGGATGCCTCGTCCCCGCAGGACGCCCCACCCCCCGGCAAGCTCTCCGTCTCGGTGGCCGCGACGTCCGTCCCCGAGGGGCCGAACGGGCGCGGCCGCAGGGTGAGTTGCACGGTCGCCCTGGCGGTCGCGGGGGCGCTGGCTGCGGTGACGGTGGGCTCGGTGTTCGTGTTCAACCTGCTGCCCGGCAGCGGTGACGGCGACGGGCACAAGGAGGCGGGCGGCCGGCCGACGGCGCAGCCCACGGCCGACTCCAGCGGATCCGGCGACGGCGACGGTGCCGGTGACGGTTCCGGTGACGCGCAGGGCATCCCCGCGGCGTACGAAGGCAGTTGGAAGGGCGAGGCCACCGCCAAGCACGGCGCCACCGTCATCCCGTTGGGCACCTTCACCGTGACCCTGAAGGACGCCGCCCCCGGCGAGCGCGTCGGCACCGTCCTCCAGGACGACCCGATCGGCAACACCTGCGAGGACGTCCTGACCCTCAAGTCCGTCACGAAGAAGGAACTCGTCGCGACGGGCAAGGGCAAGGAGGGGAACGGGGGGCAGTGCTCGCAGTCCGAACACACCGTGTATCTGCGCCCGGTGGACCACGGCGGCAAGCAGGGCACGCAGCTCCGCTACACGTCCGAGGACCCGGGGGCGGGAGACCCCCGGGCCACGCTGTCCCGGCAGTAGCGAGCCCCGCGGCAGTAGCGGGCGCCGCGGCCGTAGCGGGCGCCGCGGCCGTAGGCAAGCCGCCCTACATCGGCGTGGTGACCGTGACGACCTCGCCGTTGCCCAGGTGCAGCATGCCCTTGCCCGGGGCGATCGGGCCGCCGACCATGCTGCGCGTGGTGCGGGCGCCGATGAGTTCGCCGCTCGACGAGTCCTGCGGGGACAGCAGGATGCCCCGGCGGCCCTTCTTCGCCTCGACCTGCCAGCCGGAGAAGCCGCCGCACACCTCCTCCTCGTCGCCGCCGAGCACCAGGGCGAGGCCCCGCTCGGTGCCGCGCTGCACGAGCCGCTTGAACTCCCGCTCGGCGTCGCAGTCCTCGAGCACCTCGCCGTCGTCGATGATCCAGACGATGGGCTCCTCGGGCGTCGCCGACTCGACGACCTCCTTGAACTCGTCGCTCTCGATGTCGTCGCCCGTGAAGACCTTCAACACGCCGTCCTGGCCGTCCAGTTCGCGCAGCGGCGAGGGGCGCGGGGCGGCGACGACGATCCGTACGCCCTGCGTCAGATACGAACGGGCGATGTTCATCAGCGTGGTGCTGCGGCCCGACTTGGCCGGGCCCGCCACCACGAACGTGGGCACGCCCTGCGCGAGGTCGGGGCCGAAGCCCATGATGTCGTCGCCGCCGATGCCGACCAGGCTCCACAGCTTGGATGCGGCGACCTCCGGGTCCCGCATCTCCCAGGCGTCCGCGAAGGAGATCCGGCTCGGCAGCACGTCCACCCGGAACGGGCGGCGGGCGCGCGGCACATCGGCGTCCCGCGCGGCCGCGGCCTCGCCGATCGCGGTGAGCGCGGCGGCCTGGCCCTGACCCGAGGCGTCCTCGGCGAGCAGGGCGAACTGCGTCTCCGTACCGTGCTCGTTCTTGAAGCCGCGGCCCGGCGGGATCTCCTCGGGGACCTTGCGGGCGTTGATGCCGAGCATCGAGAAGTCGGAGCGGTCGGCCAGCCGCAGGCCGTACTTGTCCTCGGTGAGCGAGGCCATGCGCCCGATGAGGACCTGCCGGTCACCCGTGATGATCAGGTGGATGCCGACGCTCGCGCCCTCGCGCATCATCGCCTGCAGGGTGTCGGTCAGCTCGCCGTGGTCGTACTCGCCGAGCGTGGGCAGCCAGCCCTCCCAGCGGTCGAGGAAGATCACGATGTGCGGGAGCCGCTCCTCCTCGCCGACCGAGGAGCGCTGCTCGCCGATGTCGGCGAAGCCCTTGTCGGCCAACAGGTCCTGGCGGCGCGTCAGTTCGTCCTTGAGGCGGGTGATGACGCGGACCGCGCGCTCCGTCTGGTTGCGGCTGACGACGGCGCCGCAGTGCGGCAGGCGCGTGAAGGCGTTGAGCGCGCCGTTGCCGCAGTCGATGCCGTACATGTGGACGTCGGCGCTGGAGTGCGTGCGCGCCAGGGAGCCCGCGATGGTGCGGAGCACCTGGGAGCGGCCGGAGCGCGGGGCACCACCGATGAGCAGGTGCCCGAACGACGCGAAGTCGACGGCGACCGCGCGCCGCGCCTGGTCCGCGGGGATGTCCTCCAGGCCGAACGGGGCGGGTGCGAGCGCACCGGCCTTCGCCGGTACGGGCAGCGCGTCGATCTCGTCGAGTTGCAGCGTCTCGGAGAGCGCGGGCAGCCAGGGGCTGTGCTGGGGCGGGATGCCCATGGCGCGGTTGGCGTCGTTGACCGCGTCGACGAGCACCTTCAGGTCGGTGATCTCCTCTTCCTCGCGGGCCTCGGCCTTGGGCTTGACCAGGGCGGCGCGGCCCAGGTCGGCCCAGTCGAGGGAGCCCGCCCAGGGGGCGAGGACGGCCGGGTCGGTCTGCCCGGGACGGCGGCCACCGACCCGCCCCGACTGGAAGGGGACGAGGGAGGCGTGCCCGAGTCGCACGTACGCGCGTCCGGGCGTGCTCTTGGCGATGTGGCCGGCCGCCGGGTCGTCGATGACGTCGCTGGACTCGGCGCCGTCCGTCACGCGCAGGGCGATGCGGAGGTTGGTGTTGGCGCGGATCTCGGGCGACACGACACCGGAGGGCCGCTGCGTGGCCAGCATCAGGTGGATGCCGAGCGAACGACCACGCTGAGCGATGTTCACGAGCCCCGTCACGAAGTCGGGCAGGTCACGCACCATGGACGCGAACTCGTCGATGACGATGAGGAGTCGGGGCACGGGCGCGTGCGAGGGATCCCGCCGCACCAGATCCTGGTAGTCCTCGATGTCCTTGGCGTCGGCGGCGGCCAGGATGTGCTCGCGCCGCTTCAGCTCGGCGCCGAGCGACTCCAGGGCGCGCTCGACGAGGTGGGCGTCGAGGTCGGTGACCATGCCGACGGTGTGCGGCAGCTTCACACAGTCCTTGAACGCCGAGCCACCCTTGTAGTCGACGAGGACGAAGGTCATGTTCTCGGGCGTATTGGCGACGGCGAGCGCGGCCACGATGGTCTGCAGGAGCTCGGACTTACCGGAACCGGTGGTACCGGCGATGAGTCCGTGCGGCCCGTCCCGCCGCATATCAATACCGAAGGGCCCGTCGTACGACTCACCGATGACAGCCATCGTCGACTGCCCGCCCATGCGCCAGCGCGCGGTGATCGCGTCACCGGTCGGCGGCTCCAGCTGGAGGACGTCGAGCAGCCGGGACGACCCCGGGAGGGCGGAGTCCTCTGTCTCCCCACTGATGTCCCGCAGCGGAGAGAGCGCACGCGCGAGGCGTCCGCACCAAGCAGGAGAGACGAAATCGGGCCGGACCTTGCGGATCCGGGCGGTCCCGGTCTGCTCGACGCGCAGCCGCAGTTCGAGGGGCTTCTCGTCCCCGGCGGCGTGGTCGTCGGGCTCGGCGGTGTGCCACGCCTGGAAGGAGGGGAAGCCACCGGGAGCGTTGGGCGGCACGGGGGCGCCGGCGGGCGGCGACGCGGGTACGGGGGGCCGCCCGGGCAGGGCGATCTCCTCGGGGCGCGGCTCGGCGACGACGATGGCCTGGCACTCGCCGGGCAGGAACCGCTCCTCGGAGTCGAGGCAGAGCGCGTACATGGAGACGGCCGGGCCCTCCTTGAGGAGCCGCACCACACCGGGCATCGACCGCAGCCGCCGCGACCCGTCCCAGATGACCACGATGTCGGGGTCCCCGAAGGACGCCTTCTCCCGCTGCCCGCTCTCCTTCGCGGCCTTCTGCCGCGCGTCGAGGAGCTGGGTGAGCTCACCGATGCGCGCGCCGACGGTCTCGGCGTCGGTCCCGATGAGGATGTTGACGTCCTGGGACCCGGCGGGCCGCGCGTGCGGCAGCCACCGCATCCAGTCCCAGCTCTGCTGCCCGCTGTTCTCGGTCAGCACATAGAACTGTACGTCGAGCGGGCTGTGCAGCACGGACGTCTGCGCGACGGCCCACCGCCCGAGCGACTGCGCGGAGTCCCCGGGCCCGGCGATGCCGACAACTCCCAGATCCCGCAGGGAAAGCGCGACGGGCGCGTCCTCGATCTTCCACGTCACCTGACGCTTGTGCTCGTCCTGCTCCGGGTCGTCGAGCACGACCTCGGAGTCGAGCCGCCCGGTGCCGACGCGCAGCAGCAGATGGTCGGCGTCGGTCCGCCGCCGCTCCCACAACCGCGTACGAGGCCCGGTGCTCAGGGACAGGATCCCGGCCGGATCAAGAATGGCCTGCCGCTTGGCAACCCGCTCGGCAACAAGTGCCTCCTGGGCGTCCTTCTCGATGCGCGCCTTGTGCTCCTCGTACTCCTTCTTCTGCTTGGCATGGGACTTGCGCCCGTGCTTCTTGTCCATGAAGTAGTTGCCGAAGAGGATGATCGGGCTCAGCGCGGCCATGAAGAGGTAGTAGTAGCGCTGGGTGATCGCCACGGACACGACGGCGCCGACGACCGGCGTGATCGCCATCAGCCAGGGCAGCGGCCGGGCCTCGTAGTCACGGGGCGGCGAGGGCAGCCGGAACTTCGTCTGCCGGTCCGGCGGCCGCAGCCGCGGCGGCCGGTTGTAGTCGAGCCCGCCGCCGTCCTCGGACCACTTGAGGGCGGCGTTGGGCGGCGAGTAACGGTCGAGTTCGAGGAGGGTATTTCCTACGGCGACTTGGGCGCCGAGAGGCCATTCATCCTTTTTGCGCTTGGGAACGGCCGGAGCGGCGCCACTCGCACGACTCCCGCTGGCGCCTTCTTCAATGTCCCTCTTCTTCCGCTTCTTGCGCCGCTTGCGGCCATTGCCGCTCTCGTCATCCGCGCCCTTGTTCTTGCTCTTCTTCTCTTCTTCTTCGAGGTCGGCGAAGGATTTCCCGTCGAGGGTGGCGTCCTTCTTGTCCGTATGCACATGGACTTGGCAGGTTCCGTCGGTGGCGACGGCCAGAGTGAGCGCGCGGGCGGGCATTTCCGGATCGTCGATACGGATGTACGAGGCCGGGCCGCTGCCGATGTCGTAGCGCCCGATCCCGAGCCGGTGCACGGCCCCGGCCGCGGGGCCGCCCGCGATGCGCAGCTCGACGAGGCCCGTGGGCTCCCCGGTCAGACAGCCGGCGGGATCGTGCAGGCTGACGATGGCGCCCTCGCGCAGGGCGGAGGTCCCGATGGTCGCGGAGGGATCGACGGGATACCCGTCGACGTACACGACGGGCGCGCCCCCACCGGCTCCCTGCTGCTGGTGCTGGTGCCCGCCGAGCGGAATGATCTGGGCGTCGCCGCCCCCGTATCCCACCTGGGAGGCGAGCTCCTTGGCGATGTCCCCCACGGAGGACTCAGGATCGGCGTCGAGCACCACGTCGGCGTGGGCGCCGCCGAGCGGATCGACGACGGTCAGAGTCAGGCGCACGATCGTCCTCCCCAGAGCCCCGAGGGCTCACCACAGCCTCAGCCAAGCCGGCCGAGTCAACCACCCCGGCCAATCCCTGTGACGATATCTGCTCCCCCCTTCCCAGAGGCAACGGGCTGTGGGGGACCTCATGGACCTCTTGTGTGCTGACTTGTGCACGGGTGCCGTCCGGGTCATAGCAGTCCTGTAACTCAACCGGGGTGTGATCCCAACGGCCCCACCCGTAAGCTGCTGGCTCAAGAGCGGACGATCGCACGATCGATCGCATCCGCGAAGGGGAGCCAAGGGGGATGGCCCTGCGGCGAGTTGGATTGGATGTGAAGCCTCATGGCCAAAGACGCAGATATCACATACGAGGAAATGCGGAACGCGGCGGGCAAGCTGACCGACGCCAAGGACAAGATCGACGAGAAGCTCGACGCTCTGGAGCGCTTCATCGAGGGCCTGGTCAAGAACGGCTACACGACCCGCAAGGGTTCGCAGGCGTTCGAGGACTCCTTCAAGGAGTTCAAGAAGGGCGCCAAGGAGACCATCGAGGGCCTCGAGGGCATGGGCAAGTTCCTGACGAACGCCGCGAAGGCGTACGAGGACCTGGATGACGAGCTGGCTCGGGGCGTCAAGGGCAAGTAGCCCTTGGGTTCTGTCGCGGTTTGCTTTTCGGAGTGCGGTGGGGTGCGATGCATGCCCTGCCGCACTCTGCTTTTTTCTGTGCCACCACTGTGAGGACCGCATGGGCGATGAGGGCGATCACACCAGGCTCGACCTTGAGGTGATCAAGGGCATGGGCACCGGGCTCAGCAACATCAAGAAGGCGTTCGAGGGCCTGGACAAGCTCAGCGGCAAGTACGGCGACGACTTCGGGGACGGCGACCTCGCGGACAAGTTCGAGGATTTCGCCAAGAACTGGGAGCACAAGCGCAAGGAGCTGACGGCGGAGGTCGACTCCCTGGCCCAGATCGCCAAGGCGGCGGGCAAGGCGTACGAGGACATCGATCACCAACTCGCCGAGGCGATCAGGGGCGCGCAGGACCCCGTGGGGCCCAAGGCACCCAAGGCACCCAAGGCGTCCCCGCAGGCCGAGGGAGGCACGTAGCCCGTGGCAGGACGACCGCGCGACTGGCACCCGGTCGCGGACACCGACCCCGTTCCCGGCGACCCCGACCAGATGGCGTCCCTGGGCAGACAGCTGCGCAAGACCGCCGACGAACTGGGCCGCCAGATCCGCAACCTCAAGGCGGTCGCCGATGTCGACGCCTGGGACAGCAAGGCGGGCAAGGAGTTCCGCGAGAAGGCCGACGGCAACGTCAAGAAGCTCGAGGCCGCCTTCAAGCGCTACGACACGGCGGCCGATGCCATCGGCACACGGGTGGACGAGATCGGCGGCACCTACCAGGACAAACTGCACGCCAAGCCCACGAATTACGCGACCGACCTGCACCGCGCGCAGGAGATCGCGGACGCGGCACGCAAGGAAGCGCAGGACGCGGACGACCGCAAGGGGGCGGCGCAGCGGAGCCTGGACGGCCTGCGCGGAAAGGGCGAGGGCAGGAGCGGCGGCACGGGCGACGGCAAGGGCGCCGGCAAGGGCGCCGGCAAGGGTGCCGGGGACGAGGGCGACCAGAAGGCCGAGCGCAAGAAGATCGAGGACCAGCGGGACGCGGCCGGGGACGAGATCGAGGCGGCCCGGGAGAAGATCGGCGAGGCCAAGCGGATCCGTGACGAGGCGGCGAGGCGGGCGCGTGAGGCGATCGGTGCGGTCATCAGTAGTGACTCGCTGAAGGATGGCTTCTGGGACAAGTTCGACGACTGGGTCGACAGCATCGGTGAGTTCTTCGGCCAGGCCGCGACCTGGCTGGGAGTGGCCTCGCTCGTGGTCGGGTGGATTCCCATCATCGGACAGGCATTGGCCGGAGTTCTGGGGTCCTTGGCGATGCTTGCGACGCTGATCAGTACGGTCACCACGCTGATTCAGTTCATGCGAGGGGACGCGAGCCTGATGGATCTCGGGTTCTCGGCGCTCGGGTTCATGATGATGGGAGTCGGGAAGGCGTTCTCCAAGGTTGCCGGGCGATATGCGAAAGGCGCCTTGGGGAAGCTGGGTAAAGCAGGGATTGCGCGCACCGCCAAGCAGTCCCAGCGTGCGCTCAAGGGCCTGAACAAGACTGCTGGAAAGGAATTCAAGGTCCTGAAGTCGAGGCCCTGGGGGTCGTTCAAAGAGTCTGTAGCGGGAAAGATGGAGAAGTTCAAGCTGCAGAAGGGGGACGGCTGGTCTTCGGTAAGGGAACCTTTTACGGAGCCGTTCTCCGGTGCGGCTTGGAAGGATAGTCTGCGAACTCTCAAGCCCGGTAGTGGAAACTATCGCGATGCGTGGCGAGCAGTGACCATGCGAGGTGAAGGGAATGCGGTTCTAGGGGCGGGCAGATCTTTCTCCATGGCCGATCCGGGGGTTGCATCGCATCTCAAGGACATTAAGTTCGCTACCCAGGGACTGGGTGATTCAATAAGCATCAACAGGATCTCGCGCACGGCCACAGGAGTGTCGCTCGTTGGCTCTGGAGTTACCCTTGGTGGCCTTGCCATCGACAGCAACCTCAATCCCCTCCTCGACTAAAGAGGATTCAGAGTGAACATGCCATCCAGTCGCC
The DNA here is from genome assembly GCF_050510915.1 of Streptomyces odontotermitis. Classification (NCBI taxonomy): domain Bacteria; kingdom Bacillati; phylum Actinomycetota; class Actinomycetes; order Kitasatosporales; family Streptomycetaceae; genus Streptomyces; species Streptomyces odontotermitis. The sequence goes on from NZ_JBNJLS010000010.1 coordinate 92,895, forward strand.
CGCCGACGGCCGAAGACTACAAGTGTCGTTTCGAATTCCAGGACGGCTGGGTGGATCTGACGCTTGACGAACGGGACGAGTCCGAAGCCCTCGCCGTCGCCGCTCGGGCCGCCAACGAATTCAATGATCTCGAACTGACGGTCAGTTCCCGCAAGTTGGTCGACGACATGGTCAGCCGTGCGCTGTACTTGAACAACGACGAACCGAATCTGGCCGCGTCCTACTACACGCGTGGAGGCGTCAGGCTGGCGGACATGATGCTCGACTCGTACGGCGATGAAGGGGTGCCCCAGCCGGAGCCCGCAGAGGTGACACCGCTCCTCCTGAGTTGGTCGAACGCCGTGGTCGTCGGGGAACCGGATGTCGCATATATGGATCTGGCCGACTGTGCCGCAGTGCGCGTCCAGGGAGTGGTGAAGACCAAGCGGCGCCTCGGCCTGGGCAGCCAGCTCGGCGAGTTCATCAAGTACGCCATATTTCCGCAGGGCTTCAACACAATCAGCGTGGTCACCTTCAACTGGGACAGTACTGCGAACTCCGACGAGCTCACACAGCTGGCTGACGAACTGGTGGCGACCATGTCACTCGTCTATGTCGACGCCGGAGGAAACGAGATCTCTGGCAGTCAGGCGAATTGATGGGGAACTGATGAAAAAGGCAAGCGAATTCACCTCCCCGCCATCGAACTACAACGTCATCGTTCCCGACGGCTGGTTCCAGCTCGCGCTCGATCCCGACGACCGGGACCGTTCCATCATTGCCCTGGCCGAGCGCCAGTTCCGCGGTGTGGACAACGCTCCACGGGCCAAGGAACAGTTCATGCGGGAACTGCAGCGGAAGGCGAGAGAGTCGTATCAGGCGGGCGGCATGGAGCTCTACCTGTCGACGCTGACCGTCGGGCCGATTCCGCTGGCCTCGTCCCTGTTGATCAGCATGCCACCGCCCGGCACCTGGCCGGAGGACCTGGACGTGGCCGCTCTCGCCGAGCATGTGACTGTGCTGGACGGCCGAAACGGGTCCGGCAGTGAGATCGGCGTCGTGGAATTGGAAGCCGCGGGCGAAGCCGTCCGCCAGAGAACGAGGGAAGAACCAGACCCCGAACGGCAGTTGGGCAACACGCTCCCGACCACGAAGCTCGCCTACTACGTCCCCATTCCCGCCACCACCTCCTGGCTGCTCATGAACTTCTCCACCCCGATCGATCCCTTGGCGGACAAGATGGTGGAGCTGTTCGACGTAGTGGCGGGGACGCTCTACTGGGAATGACGGTGAGCGAGCATGCAGGGGAGCGGATCGCCCATGACTGAGCCACACCGTGACGAGTGTGCTTTTACGTACTCGCTGGACTTTCTGCCCGGCTGGGTGAGCCTGACGGCTTCGGCACTCGCCGAGGGGGACGCCGTCGTCCTGAAGGGCGCCTTCTATGCCGACTCGGGCGTGGAAGCGGCCACTCTGGACGTCAAGGTGTATGGGGAGGAAGGGGTGCGGCCTACGCCCGAAGAGCTTCAGCCTCTTCTCCTGGAATGGAAGGACGCCCAGGTCGTCTCTGAGCCCGAAGTGAGCTACCTGGAGCTTCCCGCCGGCCCGGCGGTCCGCGTGCAAGCGACAGTGAAGACGAAGGGTGTTCTGGGCTTCGGTGGTCGGCTTGTGGAGTTCATACGTTACGCGGTTTGCCCAACCATCAATGATGACGCAGTAGTTGTGACAGGCCGCTGGGGCACTGCTTCTGACTCCGGCGAACTGACCCGGATGGTGGACGAGATGATGCCTTCACTGCAGGTGACTGCTGATGATGCGCATGCTGATGGCCGGTGATGGCCGGTGATGGGCGGAATGACAGACCGATGGCGGAGCCTCGGGGGCCCGGTTGCTGCCGTGGTGGGTGCGCTTGCCCTGGTGTTGGCCTTTGGTTCCGTGACCGTGCTGGCCCTGGGCGGCTGGAAGTGGATGGTGCGGCGTACCGCGCCGGTGGTGCTGGAGTGGCCCGGGGGTGGGTGGACGTTCGGGGCGGTCTGCGGGCTTGTCACCTTGGGAGGGGTGGTGGCCGGGCTGTGGCTGAGTGCGGTCGCCTCGGATCGGACCGGGGGCAGGGGCCGGGTCACCTGGGCCAGTGCGCTGGCGTGCTGGTGGGTGGCCATCGGCGCGGGGCTCTACGTCCTGGCCGCGCTGCCCGGCAAGAACTGCCGCTCGTACAAGCCGGGTTGTACCTACATCCCGGGGAGCGGCAGCGCGTTCCTCATGTATCTGCTCACGGTGGGTGTGGTGGGGTGGATCCTCTACCGGAGGAGTGCGGCGTCATCCGAGCGCGCCGCCGCTGAACGGCGGGCGCGCATGCGGAAGTTGCGGAAGAAGGGGAAGGGGAAGAGCCGGGCGGCGGCTGCGCGCGCAGACCGTGGGTGACGATCGAGGGGGCGAGGGGGCGAGAGGGTAGGGGAGCTCAAGGTTGCAGGGGCAGGGGGATTGGGGTGCGTCAGGTCGGAGCCGTCTTCAGCCAGGCCCCCTGCGCGAACTCGTCGAACACGTCGTCGTGTGCGAAGAGCCAGCCGAGGTCGCCGCTCACCGTGCGCAGGGACGCGTAGACCTGGTGTTCCTCGGACCACCACGCGTAGTTGACCGAGACGCAGAGCTGGTCGCCGTCGCCGAAGTAGCGCAGGCAGCGGAGGCCCTTCGCGCCCGCGCGGGTGAAGGTGAAGGGGGTGACGTCGGGTGGGCGGACGGGGTGCTTCTCGTCGGCCTGGACCAGTGTGCGCAGGCCCGCTTCGCGGTCCTCGCCGTCGGGGGTCACCGAGAGCGCGTACACGGGCTGCGGGACACGGCGCGGGTCGCCGCCGTACAGGAACACCTGGTCCGCGGGGATGCCCGGGTGCGGGTGCGCCTCCTGGAGGAGGCGGAAGCGGGATGTGAGGGCCTTGCGGTCGGGGCGCTTCCACCAGCCCTTGTGGCGGCGGTACATGATCTCGGCGCAGGTCCTCGCCCACTCCTCGATCCGCTGCACGTCCGCGGCCTTCCAATGGAGGGGGAGCGGGAACCACTCCTCGGGGTCGGCCTCCGTCTCGTAGAAGATCATGCGTTGCTGCTCCGATGGCTGGGGGCGGCGGGCGCGTCGTTTGTGCCGTAGCTCCAGCGGAACGTCGTCATCACCGCGTCGAACACGTCGACCAGCACATCGGAGAGCTCCCCGTCCGGGTGGCCGCCGCCGATCGTGCTGAAGGCGACGGTCAGCCAGCGGGGGGTGGGCGCGCCCGGCACCGGGATCACGTATTCGACCCGGCGCGACGCGTACGCGAACTCCGCGTCCTTCGGCGGCGGCACGATCCTGTCGATACGGGTGCCCTGGGCGCCGTCGACCTCCACCGACTCGGACTCGCCGCGACCGGCGGTGACGAGGCGCATGACCTCGTCGGCGGGGGCGTCGATGCCCGGCCCCGCGAGCGCCTCGGAGACGACGAAGGACGCCGGGACGTACGTGCCGTGGATGCGCTCCACCGGCAGGTAGAGCGTCAGGCCGTGGCCCTTGGCCGCCTGGCCCGCGGCCTGCTTGAGGCGCTTGAAGAGCTCCAGGCGGGCCTTGCTCACGTCGTCGCGGGGGAGGTCCTGCGGCAGTTCACGGACCGCGCGGTCGACGATCCGCAGAATGGTGTCGTTGGCCGCCGAGCCGTCCTGGAGCGGGATGCTGTCCCAGCCGGGCGGCGGCACGAGGTTGTAGCCGGTGGGGGATTTTGCGTCCGCCGTGGCTGTTCTCGTAGCCGTTACCTCGGCCGTTACCTCGGCCGCTTCCTCGGCCGTTCCCTCAGCCACGTCCGTCGCCTCGCTTCGCCGCGAGCCAGGAGCCCGCCACGAGCAGCGGGGTGACCAGCGCCGCTACGGCTCCCGGCCAGAAGCCCGTCGCCAGGGCCGCGAGGGCGAGGGTCGCCGAGACGCCGAGCGGGAGCGTCAGCTCGGCGGGGCGTTCGGAGTGGCGCGGGTGCTTCGTGAACAGCCACAGGAGCGTCAGGACCGCGGCCGAGACGATGCCGCGCTGGATCCAGTACGCGATGTCCTTCGCCGGGTCGTCGAGCCGGGCGGCCACGGCCACCAGGACGATCGAGCCGAGGCCCACGATGAGGCAGAGCCGTGCCAGGGCGATGTGTCCGCCGCCGAGGCGGCCGGGCGGGCCGGTGGAGGTCCGGTCGCGGTCGGGTGCGTCTGAAGTCATCGCGTTCTCTATCAGTCTCTACCAGTGGGTGTCTGCGGGCAGTTTCCAGAGTTCGCCCTTGCCGTCTTCGTAAGGCGCGTAGAAGGGTTTGTCGGGAAGCGTAGGGCTTTCGCCGAGCGCCTTGTCGGTGACGTCGGCCGCCGTGCCGGTGGCGGCCGCGCCGACGGCGACCTTGTAGTAGTTCTCCGACTTGCCGATGACCTGCGCCCCGGACTCGGGGAAGGTGCCGGCGTTCCTGCGGATGTTCTCGACCGCCGCGCGCGCGTCGCTGTCGCCGAGGCCCATCCGCTCCAGGCGGTTGAGGCGGACCGGTGCCTCGTCGGAGACGCGGCCCGCGTTGTCGAGAATCTCCCGGCGCATGCGGTTCATCGACTGCCGGGCGAAGGAGCGCAGGCCGTCGTCGCCGGTCGTCGCGATGACGCGGGCCATCTCCTCGCGCGCCGCCTTGTTCGCGCGCACCGCGGACTTGAGGCGGCTCAGGCGCTGAGCCTTCGACGCGCCCTTGAGCACCTTGTCGGCGACCTTCAGCTTCGACAGCATCCGCACGCCCACGCCCATGGTGACGAGGCCGATGCAGTCGACGAGGACCTCGGCGAGGCTCGCCTCACCGGCCGCGAACATCACGAGTCTGGTCAGGGCTACGGCGACGGAGAGCGCGATGACCAGGAGGTTGAGGCCGGGGATGAACAGGGCGAGGATGCCGGCGATCGTCGCCACCCAGCCGAGGACGTCCAGGACGAGTTTGATGGCCTCCACGTTCTCGTGGATCCAGCCCTTGACGTTGTCCCACCAGCTGTCCTCGATGACGTCGTCGAGCTGGTCGCGGATCTTGCCGGCGTGGTGGCGGGCGCGGTCGTCGCGCTCGCCCTTGATCGTCTCGAGCCGGTCGCGGAACTCGCGCAGGGGGTCGGCGTCGGAGTCGCCGCCGGAGGACCCGGACTCCTTGTCCCCGCTGCCCTTGTCCCCCTTCCCCTTCCCCTTGTCACCGTCGCCCGAGCCGTGCTTGGCGTCGTTCTCCTGCTTCTTCTTCTCGGCCTCGACCTCGTCCTGCCGCTGCCTGGCCTCCGTGAGCACCTTGTCGGCGCGGGACTGGAAGTCCTCCAGGTCGTCCGCCCAGTTGGTGAGGTGTCCGTGGACGCGCTCGTAGCGGCCGGCGACCTCGCGCAGGTGCTTCTCCAGCACGCCGGACTCCTCGCGCAGGGAGTTCGCGTACTTGCCCTTCAGTTCGTTGTCGTCGTCGATGCCCCGCAGCAGGCGGGCCTGTTCGCGCAGGGACGAGGCGACGCCCACCATGTGCTTGACCTCGGCGCGAATCTCCTCGGGGTCGCCGGGGACCGGGTCGGACTCGGCGATCGGGTGCCAGTCGCGGGGGCGGTGCTTGGAGGAAGCGGTCACTTCTTCTTGCCCTCCCGCAGCCCCTTGGCGAGGTCGGCGTCGAGTCCTTCGAAACCGTCGATGGTGGATTTGACCAACTTGCCCACCGTGTCGATGCTTTCGAGCATCTTGCCCCGGTAGTCGTCCCAGTTGTCCACGAACTCGTCCATGGCGTCGGTGATTTCGCCGCTTCCCCAGTACGGGTGCATGTCCTCGTTGCGGTTGCCCAGGTTCCTGAACTCCCGCCGGAGGCTCTTGAGCCGTGACTCCGAGTTCACGAGCAGGTCGACGTTGACTTTGAGGTCGGCGTCATTCGCCATGCGTGGTGGCCTCTCGGAACAGGGCGTGCGAGGGCATGCCCGGGCAATGCCCAGGCAATGGAACAGTCAAGTGGATGACCGTAATGGCGGGGGAGCCGATTTGGCCAGGGCGAACCTCACGCGGAGGCTGGACTGATTCCCGTAAGTCAGGAGAAGTCGCCCGGGATTGGTTGGATCCGGGCCGTGATCCCGGGCCGTGATCCCGGGCCGTGATCCCGGGCCGTGATCCCGGGCCGTGATCCCGGGATCACGGCCGGGCGGGTTCGCTACGCGGTTCGTCCCCGCGAGAAGTCCCCCCGCCCGACCCGCGACGCCAAGCTGTCCTCCGGGTCCTTGAGCAGGGAGCCGTAGCCCGTCGCCGCCCAGACGCTCCGGTCCGGGGCGACCTCGAAGTACGGGACCTCATGGGGGCCCGACGACGTCCTGCCGGTGCTGGTGCCGCCGCCCGTGTTCGTGGCCGTGTCGGTGAGGACCTCCGGGGGCTTGTGGGCGTGGACCGACTGGGTGCAGTCGGGGCAGGCCGCGACCTTGAGGTGGGTGCGGTGGCCCAGGGGGCGCCAGCGGACTGTGCGGGTGGCCCGGCCGTGCAGGGGGTTGAAGAAGCAGAGGGGTAGGGGGCGGGGGGTTTTGTGGGGTGTGGGGGACAGGGCGTCGCGGCCTTCCGCCACCAGGGCCAGGACCCCCGCGAGATCCGCGAGGCCGCGCGCTCCGTCCAGGACCGTGCCCGCCGCGTCGTAGGCGTCAAGCGCCTTCTGCAGTCCCGGTGTTGTAGAGGAGTCTGCCGATTGGGCCGCTTCGCCCAGTGCCAGGATCTCCGCCTCCGCGCGGCGCCGCAGCTCCGCCTCGTCCGCCGCGCGGGCCGCCGCGAACACCGCCTGGGGGAAGGCGAAGGGGGATGCGGACGACGCATGTGTCCTGCGGTGGCGCCTGTAGTAGAGGGTGCCTGTGGTGGTGATGGCCGCCAGGGCTGCCAGGGCCAGGAGGAGGGGGAGCCAAGGAGTGCCCTCGCCCTTGTTGCGGTCGGGTGCGGTGGGGCCCTGGGAGAGCGAGGAGCCGGAGGAAGAGCCGGAGGAAGAGCCGGAGGAGGAACCGGCCGTGTGCCCGTTGAGCTTCTCCGTCTCCTTCTCGTAGACCGCCTTGCCGTTGCCCTGCTTGATGATGTCGATGGCCTTCGCCGTACGGTCACCGAGCGGGGCGTCGTCCAACTCGTCCATGAAGTAGACCGCGTTGGCCGCGTCACTCGCCTGGTGTTTGCCGTCGGGCCACTCGAAGCCCTTCAGGTCGTCCCGGCTCGTCTCGCTGCTCGTCACCAGGATCAGGTCCCGCTGGTCGATGCGGTCGCGCAGGACCGAGCCGAGGTTTACCGCTTCGCCGTCGAAGGCGTCGCCCTTGGTGAGGGGGATGAGAACGACCTTGATGGGCAGGCCCGTTCGGTCGATCTGGCGGGCCAGTTGCTTCTGGCGGGCGGGCGGGACGGCCGACGCGTACGCCGGGTCCACGTACACCGGGGAGGTGCGCAGGGCCTTGGCGATCTTCGCGCCGGGGCTCGGCTCGGGTGCCGCCGTGGACGTGGGGGCCGTGAGGAGCGTCAGGGCTGTCAGGGCCGTCAGGGTCATCAGCGCCGTCAGCGCCTTCAGGAGGAGTGCCGTTGCCGTCGAGAAGGGGGAGAGGGGGCGGGTGGCGGGGCGCTTGTGGCGCTTGAAGTCACTGGACACCGGCGTACTCCCTTGCCTGGCGGATGAGTTGGGGGATTCCGGCGCGTGCCGCGGAGATCGGGCCGGGCGCGTCCACGTACGGCGTACGGGACGAACGCGACCTCGGGCCCGGGCCCGGGAGCGTGAGGCGCAGCGTGTGCGCGAGGTCCGGCCACTCCTCGACGGCCGGACGGCACCGCGCGCAGACGGGGATGTGGCTCCGCCTGCGGTCCTCGGGCGTGAACTTGGCGTCGCGCCAGCTCACCGCCGGGCCGTGCAGGGGGTTGAGGGCGCAGGACGGCTTGTCGGTGCCGGTGGCGAGGAGGGCGCGGGCCGAGCGGGCGAGGACGATGGCGGCGGCGAGGTCGGCGGGGGCCGCGTCGTCGTCCACGCGGCCGTCCGGGCCGCCGCCCGCGCGGTCGGCGAGGAGGGTCGCGGCGTCCAGGCAGTCCCAGACGCGGGTTCTGATCCGGTCGCGGAGGGGGGTGGTCGGGGATGAGGGCGAGGGCGAGGGCGAAGGCGAGTCTGCCGTGGCGAACTCGCGTGCCAGTGTGTCGAGTTCGTCGCGTGCGGTGCGGCGCAGGTACTTGGGGGAGGGGTCGGCGGGGGCCTCGAAGGAGGGGCCGCCGTTGCCGCCGGTGCCTGTCGGTGTGCCGAGGGCCGATGTCATACGGCTCCTGCGGCGCAGTGACGGTACGGACAGGCGCACGATGCCCAGCACCGCCGCCGCGACCATGAAGACCAGCACGGCGGCCAGCGCGCCGATCATCAGGCCCGGCCAGAAGTCCCCGGCGAAGAAGACTCCGTGGACGTCCTCCTTCTGGGAGTCGGTCGGGTCGGGGCCGGACGAGCCGAGCGAGGACGTCTCCGGGGCGTCGATGCGCGGGGCCTTGCCGAGGAAGGTCACCAGGTCGTCCAGGCGCTCTCCGATGCGGTGGTCGACCGCTTCGTCGTCCTTGTCGGTGCCGTAGCGGATCTTGTCCGGCACGTCGAAGGCCACGAGATTGGCGTCGACGTGCGCCTCGTACGAGACGGTGTCGATGGTGCCGGAGAGCGGATCGGCGACGATGTACACGCCGTCCTTGCTGGCCTTGCCGTCCTCGCTGGCCTTGCCGGGCTTGCTGTCTTTGCCGTCCTCGCTGCCCTTGCCGAGATTGTCGAGCTTGTCGCGCACCGCCTGGGTGAAGGCATCCGCGTCGCCGGCGGACTCGTCCTCCGTCAACTGCGGTACGAGCGCGACGTGGAGAGGCAGACGCTGCTTCAACTTGGCGATGCGGGTGTGGAGTTGCGCGAGCTGATCGGCGTCCAGGACGCGGGGGCTCTCGGGGTCGCTGTAGACCGGGTCGCGCTTCAGGCCGTCCGCCACGCGGTCGATGCGGGCGGAGAGGTCGGCGGCGGTGGGCGTGGGCGAGGCGTCCGTGGCCGGGGGCTTCTGGTCGAAGAGGAGCAGGGCGGTGACGGCGACCGCGACGACGGAGAGGAGCGCGGCGCTGACTTCGACGCGGCCCGCTCGGGACCTCGACCAGGCGATGGCCTTCGAACCGGTGGTCATGCGGCGGTTGTTGGATGCGGTGCCGGATGCGGTGCCGGATGCCGAGCCGGACGCCGTCCCGGCTGTCGTGCCGGATGTCGACGCGGGGCCCATCCCCCTGTTCCGCCGCACCCACCTCCGTACGTACGGGCTGAGCAGCAGGATCAGCAGCGGGACGCCGACGAGCGCGATGCCCGTCACGAAGGACTGGTTGTCGCGGTCGGTCGCGCCGATGTACTGGGACTCGGGCTCGTCGCCGTTGTCGCCGCCGTGCTTCTCGCGGGCCTCCTCGGCGCGGGCGGCCGCCTTGGTGCTGCCCTGCGCGATGACGTCCGCGAAGCGTTCGAAGACGGTCAATGTGTCGGCGTCGTAAGGGAGTTCGTAGATGGTGACCGTCATGGCGTCGTCGGCCGGGGCGCGCACCCCGAAGGCGGCGGCGTCGGCCACGCCGTCCCCGTCGGCCAGGACGTACAGGCCGTCCCGCCCGAGCCGGTCGTGCACGGCCCCGAGTAGCCGCCCGCCGTCGCTCGTCACCTGGTCGGGCAGGACGAGGACGTACGTCGGCACGCCCGTCCGCTTCGCCAGCTTCGCGAAATCGGGGGCGGTGGAGCGGGGGAGCTTGCGGGGGAGCTGGTCCGTGACGTAGACGGGGTTCTTGCGGAGGTGGGCGGCGAGGGTGGCGGCTTGGGAGGTGCCGGTGCCAGTGCCGGTGCTGTCGCTCTCGCTGTCGTCGGCGGCTGACGACGGGATGGCGGTTGCGAAGAGGAGCGCCACGAGGGCGCCGAGGACGGTGAGGAGGGGTATCCCGCGCCGGGTGACGGGAGAGGTGGGAGGGCTGTAGTGGCTTGCCCGTATGTGCCTCATCTGTCTCCCCCTGCTGCCCGTCGGCTGACCCGCCGCACTTTACTGGCCGGTTCGCTCCGGCGAAACGGGGGTCAGGCCGTCGCCGACGTGCCCGACTACCCCCACCCCCGCTGCTCCTTCACCCGGCCCCGAGCCTCCCGTACCGCCCAGAACCAGTGCCGGAGTCCCGTCCCCAGTGCCCAGCCGCCCACGGCGGTGAACATCACTCCCAGGCCCGCGAGCACCAGCGCCACCGGGTAGCCGGAGGAGGCCGCCGTGGCGACTGCCACCAGGCCGAACATGAGGGGCGCTGAGGGCAGCGTCAGCCACGCGATGACCGCGCCGGAGACATGGACGAGGTGACCGCGGCGCGCGTGGTACACGGCGGCCTTGTCCCGCCAAGGCCGTCCGCCCGCAGCAGGTCCCAGGGGGAGGCGAGTTCGTCCGGGATCGCCCCCGGCGGCAGCGAACGGGCCGCCGGGTCGCGGTCCAGCGCCGTCCACTCCGCGAGCAGCCGCCGGGTCAGGCGCCCGCGGCGCAGTACGCGTGCAAATCCGGCGAGGGCCAGTCCCGCGACGGCGAGTGCCAGAGCGGCGGCCGTGGTGCCCACGCCCCACTCGACGGCGTCGGGGGAGTCGGGAACACCGAGGTCTGCGAGGTCGCCCAGCCAGGTCACGGCCCCTGTCAGGATCAGCCAACTCGCCCCGACGACCAGGATGGTGAGCGCTGCCCAGCCGAGATCGCGCAGCCGCAGGGCGCCCCGGGTCAGCTCCGCGACGGCCGCGGCGCGGGTGGTGAGGAGGGAGGCCCGGTCGGGCCAGGCGAGGGGGTGGGGGGCGGGTGGGAGAGGGCGGGCACGGGGGCGGAGATTCATCGCTGGTACGGGTTCGGGTAAGCAGTCGGGTTCGGGTTCGGGTTCGCGTTCGGGTTCGTGGGTCGGGTGCGGCGGCCTACGGCGAACGCGCAGGTCACCACGGCCACGAGCGCCGCACCGGAGATCCCCGCCGCGACATACGTGCCCACCGTGCTGGGTGCCGACCGCTCCGGTCCCACCTCGCCCTTGGGGTCTTCGAGCACGGTGAGCCGGTCGCCGCGGGCGAGGCCGCCGCAGTTGTCCAGGTCGGGTGCGATCCGGCTGCCGCCGGAGACCCGGCTCAGCCGGCATGCGGGGTCCTGCCTGGGCTGCGTCACGAGCTCCGTCACGGTCACCGGGGTCCAGCGGCCACGGGCGGCGAGCACGTCGGCGGAGTGGCCGTTCCAGCAGAAGAGCGTGAGAGCGACCGCGGCGACGGCGTACCCGAGGGTGAAGTACCAGGTCCCGCCGAAGTAGTTGACCTCGGTGAGGAGGACGAGCAGTCCGCCGGCCACGACGACCAGCATCGCGTACGCCACCCAGCTGTCCCCGCGTACGAGAAGCAGGAGCAGACGGAGCGCGAAGGGCAGTGCGCAGGCGGCCAGACCGAGGAGGAGCCCGAGGCGGGTGAGGGCGGCGCGGGACAGGCGGTGCTGGATGCCGTTGAGGCGGTGGCTGAGGGTGTGGACGGCGAAGGGTTCGCCGGGGCCGGGCGTGCCGGGGCCGGGTGTGCCGTCACCGATGTTCATGGGCCCTCCTCTATGGTTCACGCGGCGCTGTCCGTCCCGCTGCTCTCGTCCGCGTCATCGACTTCGGCGAACGTGGAGTTGCCGCCGATGAGGGCGACCGCGCCCGCGAGGGGCAGGACTTGATCAGGGTCGAGGCAGTTGCCGACGACGAGGAGCCCGTGGGTGGAGCCGGGCGTGCACGAGAGGGAGATGGCGAGCCCGATGCGTCCGGCTCCGCCCCCCTCTCGGTCATCGCCCCCCTCTCGGTCATCGGCCCCCTCTCGGTCATCGCCCCCCTCTCGGTCATCGACCCCCTCCTGGGCGGGGGGAAAGAGGAGGAGCGCGCCCTCGTCGGACATGACCGGCCGGGAAATGACCCCGAGCCCGATGCCCATGGCTGTCGGGTACGTCTCTACGTACACCTCACGGTCGGCCAACTCCTCACCGAACAGACGGGAGATGACCGTTCCCAGGTCGATGTCGGGCTGAGCCACCGGCAGATCGACGACAGCGGCCATGATCTGCCAGACCGCGGGCCCGAGTTCGGTCTCGGGGAGCGACACGAGACCGTACGCGATGGCGCCCTGCTCCCGGAGCGTGCTGCGCCAGACCATGAGGGCCTCGGTGAGGTCGGCCCGCAGACCGGGCTCGCGGTGCGGGTAGCTCTTGTCGATGAGGTCGGCACAGCGGGCGTGCGCGAGGGTCTCGTTGTCACCGGCGACGAGATCGAACCAGTCCTCGGGAGCGTAGAGGTTGACCGTGCCGCCCGTGCCGCCCGTGCCGCCCGTGCCGCCCGTGCCGCCTGTGTCGCTCGTGCCGGGGGCGTGAGAGGACCCCTCGAAAGAGAGAGAGGAGAGGGAGGCAGGGGAGGAGAGGGAAGCCGAGGAAGCAGGGGAGGCGGAGGAGGCAGGGGAGGACATCTCTGATCAGTTGCCGCTCTGTCGGGGGATGAGGAAGGGACCGGTGGGGGTCGGGAACTTCCCCAGGTTGGGCATCTTGGGCATGGACCATGGCGACTGCCCCTGGGAGATCTGCCCCAGAGCCGCCGCGCCACCACCCGGTACGAGTCCCATGAAGTTGCCGCCGATGGTGTTGGTGAACCGGGCGGCCTGGAAGCCGAACTCCGTCGTCTGCAGGCCCCCCTTGCCCATCCCGGCGCAGAACCGGAAGTATCCCGGCACGCTGGGCAGCCCGGACTTGCTGCCGACCTTCATCGTGGCGCCGGCGATCTTCGCGTAGCTGCCCGTGGCGCCTGCCGCCTTCATCAGCTTCAGCCCGGCGCCGAAGGCGGCACCGCCGAAGGCGAGGGTGACGGCGTCGATGATGACGGTCGGGTCGGTGAGGGCCTTCATGAAGCTGCCGGTCGTTCCGACGGCGGACAGGTAGTGACTGGCCAGCGCCACGCCGCCCAGGATCAGCGCGGGGAGTGCGAGGAACTGGAGTCCGGGGATGAGCGACAGCAGACCCAGCACGGTGCTGGCGAACCCGGCGATGTCGCCGAGCACTTTGAGGAGCGGCGCGAGCTCCTTCAAGACGGACTTGATCTCGTCGAGAATGGCATCGCTGATCTCTCCGATGGTGTCGGCGAGTTCGCTGATCGCGTCGCCGATCCGGTCCCAAATGCCGGGCTCGTTGGGCGCGATGTCCATGGCGTGCTTGAGCCGGTCAGCGACGGACTCGCCCTTTTCCGTGTACTTGTTCCGCAGCCGCTCGGCCTGTCCGCGAAGCTCCTCCAGCTCCCCGTTGGCGGAGTGCAGGGCCTTCTCCTTGCCGCTCCGGTCGGCCTCCAGCTTCTCGCGCTTGGCCTTGTCCTCGTGGGACTCGTCCTTCGGCGGCGGGCCGCCGGGTCCGCCGGGGAAGCCGGTGCCGGGCTTGGGCGGCATCCCGTCGAGGTCCTTCTGGGCGGCGCCCGCCCGGTCCTTCGCCTCCTGGGCCAGCTGTTCGAGTTTGTCGGCCTCGCGCTGCCGCCCTTCCATGTACGACGTCCAGTCCTCCAACGCCTGCGCGGCCTGGCCGAAGGAGTCCCGCGCGTCCTCGACCTTGGGCCGGAAGTCGTCGTGGAACTGCTCCCGGAACGCCTCGGCTGCCTTGCCGCGCCAGTCACCGCGCCCGGTTCCGTTCAGTACGTGAGCGATGTCGCGCAGAGAGTTCGCGGTGCGGCGCACGATGGCCGCAACGTGTTCGGCGGTGCGCTGGTCGCCCGGGCAGGGGCAGAACCCGATCGCGGGAAAGCGGGCGTCGGCGGCGGGGTCGGGCCGCAGCCACGGGGCGTCGGAGTCCCAGCCGCTCACTTTCCGTGCCCCTTCGCCGGTGCGGGCTTCTTGCGCAGCTCGTGGTCGATCTGGTCGTCCAGGTCCTCGAAGCTCTTCTTGATCTTCCCGAGCGCCTTGGAGGCGGACTTCGAGAACTTCGCCAACTGCTTGATCCCGTACGACCATTCGTCCCCGAAGTCGTCCATGCGCTTGGCGAGCTTGAACACGCCCATCGACTTGCCGTCGACGTCGTCCATCTCGCGGCAGGGCTTCCGCATGACGTCGGAGATGTTGGCGATGTCGTGCTGGGTCTTCTCCAGCATGTCGTAGTCGATGTAGAGGTCACTCATGGGATTAGTTGAACCTGGGGCGATGGGGGGAGGGGGAAGATCAGTTCGGGTTTGATGAGTTGCTGATGGGGTGTTGATGCCGTGCTGATGGGGGCTTATGCGGACGGAGCTGGAACGGATTGTGCGGCGGCTGGCGGTTGCGTGTGTGGGGGCGGGCTGCACGGTGGTGGAGGTCGTGGACCTCGTGCCGACTGACTGCCGTCAACTCGACTCGGCTCGCTCGGAGTTGAGGGATCTCTCGCACGGAGGGGCGGACCTCGAGTGAAGGGGTGGGAGACCTTCCGCTCGCCACGCACCTTCCGCCTGTGGCGCTACGGAGTGGGCCACTCGCAACTGCTGTTCCGGGCGGTCCCCGACGCCGAGCACGAGACCTGCCTCGACCTGCACTTCGAGGGAGTCACCGCGATGCAGGTCGGCACGCGGTACGTGGCCCCCGAGCTCCGCCACGGCACGGCACGGGAGCGGGCGGCTCTACTGGAACTGGCTGCTGGCGCACAGCCTGATGGGGGTTTCCGTGACGTGGCCTTTGCCCTTCAGGGAGGGGGCGGGGCAGAGGGAGAGGCGGGGGCTCCGGGGCTGGTGCTCTGTCGGAGGGCGCGGGTTTTGCGGGGTGGGGCTGATGCGTTGGGGGCGCCGGGGGGTGGAGAGGGGGCTGAGGTGCTGTGGAGCGGTGACTTCCGCAGGCTCGCCACCGGCGCTGACCGGCCGAACCCCGTGAATTGGCACGCGGCTGAAGAGCTGGGCATCGAGGAGGAGCTTGGCTACGACGAGGAGCTGGGCCACGGCGAGGACGAGGTGCTCAGGTCGTAGCATCGGCGTGCCGTCGCGATACCGAGCGGGCGGTCGCCCTCAGGGGAAAAGAGCCGCCAATGATCCGCTTCTCGTTCGACGTGGACCCGTCCGAGCTCGAACCTCCCTCGCCGGGTTTCGCGTTGGGCGACATGGAAGTGATGGGCGGCGAGGGGCGGGCGACGTCGCGGGGACACATCCCGGACCAGTCGATGATGATCTCCGTCGCGCTGAGCGACCTCCTCGACGGCCTGAGGGCCCTCGCCGTGGGCGGGAGTGGGTCCTTCCACTTCGTGGGGACGGACTCGTCGTTCCAGCTGAACTTCACGCTCGGCAAGGACGACCGGATCACGACGAAGGATGGTGCTCGCATCATCGACGCATCCTCGGCCACCGGGGTGCTCGAAGCGGCGTACAGGTCGGCGAGGACGTTCTTCGAACGCTGCCGAGCGCACCTACCGGAGTCGGACCCGGGGCGCAGGGACCTGGAGATGTCTCTGGGGGAGGCTCGGAAGGCGCTGGGGCGCTGAGGAATTGGGAGGGGAGGGGGAGAGGGCTGAGGAGCTGCTGAGCCGCCGATGCCGTGGTGGGGTTCACACCCTCGGGTGTGTACCGCACAGCGGGCTTCGTTAGCCTGCCGTACGTCCCTGCAAGCCCTGCAAGCCCTGCAAGCTCTACAAGCCCTACAGGTCTTCTCAGAGAACAACAGTGGAGCGGCTTCTATGGCACCGTGGACCCCCGCCCCGGGCGAAACCCTCCTCGCCCGTGACTCCATCGCCTTCGCCAGTGGAACGGCAGACACCGTCGACGGCATGCGCTGGTTCCGAGATACGGAACGCAGGGACATCCAAGGCGAGTTGGTGCTGTCCGGCTGGCCGAAGGGGCCCGTCTATACCCCTAACCCGGCGCCCCCTTCCAAGCGCAGGGCACCCAAGTCCCTCCGCAAGGCCGGCCTCTTCGGGCTCGGGGCCCTCGCCGCCGTCGTCCTCGTCGTGCTCGCGGCCATACTCGACGGGGCCAGTCCCAGCGGGGGCTCCGGCGGTGGCAGCAGAGGGCCGGGCCGCCCCAGGAAGCCCGAGGACGAGGTCGATGACTTCCCCGTCATGTGGGCCGCGCCGGGGAGCATGGCCCGCACCCTGCCCTGGCAGCTCGACCCGGCCCGCCGGCCCGACGGCGACTACCGCACCCACCTGGTCGTCACCGACCGGCGCATCGTCGTCCTCGGCTTTCCCGGCGACGACCCCGACCAGGACGAAGTCCTCTGGGAGATCGGGCGGGAGCACATCGCGAGCGTGGAGAGGATGCCGTACAGCAAGGTGTGGGGGGACGTGAAGATCTGCTTCGCGGACGGCTCCTGGTGCCGACTGGCTCCGCCCGAGGAGCGCTTCGCATGGCGAGTGCCGATCCATCTTGTGCAGCCGACGGGCTTGGTCGCCGTCGAGTCACTGCCGCGGCGTCATCGGGCCTACATCGCCAAGCACGTCGTGACCGAGGCAGACCGTGATCCCACGGTGGACCCCATCGTCACGCGCCGCCCCAACGGCAAGTTCCTCGTCGAAACCACTCGCGCCAAGCCCGTGCATCCCAAACACGGGGTCGAGACGGAGATGACGCTGCTGACCAAGCGCGGACTGCGCATGGCGCCCATGGAGTCGAGCCTCTGGTGAGCCGAGGGCGGCGAGTCAGCCTGCCGCGACGTCCTCCTCTTATGCGTCTCCTTCCGCGTCCTCTTCCGTGTCCACCCCTGAGGGCTCGGTGAAGCTGACCGTCTGGAGGATCGACGCCATCATGTCGCAGAACTCGCCCCAGTAATCCGTGGAAGCGGTGTAGAGCGTGAAGACCGCTGTGAACGGACCTGTGGGGAAGGGGACATGGACCTGTATCTGTCCGGTGAGGAGCTCCACCGCCTCGCCGCTCTCGGTCACTTCCGGATTGAGCTTGAATTCCTTGAGGGTGACGCACGACACCGCAGGACCGCAGGGCAGATCGAGCCAGCGGGCGTCGTTGTACGGATCACGCGAGAGGATCGCGAGAATTCCCTGGGCGACGACGTCGGTGTCGGCCCGCGCCTGGTCCGTCGGGACGGCGGCCACGGTGAAGGCGCACTGGGCCACGCCGTCGGACCCGGCGGCCCGGAAGACGTCGTCCTCTCCCGTGTTCTCCTCGGTGCCCTCGGTCTCCTCCGCCGTGGAGAACAGCCCCATCGCCGCGTACGAGACGCCCGTGTCCGCCATGAGTTCCGCGATCGCCGAGTAGTAGGGGGCGGCGGGTTCCCAGATGCTGTCGTCGCCGCGCGAGTACAGCTCTCGTACGAAGGAATGGGCGCGTTCGGTGCGTTCTTCGGGAGTGGCGGCCAGGGGAAGCGCGAAGAAGCCTTCAGGGGAGAGGAACCAGATCGGTGGAGGCTCTTCGTCCGTGGAGGCGGGGGGCAGGGCATTCACGGAATCGGCAAGGGATGTCACGAGGGGGCCGTCCTGGGCGGGGTCAGAGGTTGTTCTCGGAGAGGTCTTCCGGGTGGTACTCCGTCAGTTCCAACTTCTTTCCGTCGGTATCCATGACCATGTCCCAGTCCCTGGCGCCGAAGTACGCGTTGACTTTGCTCGGCAGCACTACTTCGACGCGGTAGCAGCCGCAGGAGTTCTGGGTGATCAGGGGAGGACCGGCGTCCGGCTCGTAATCCGTGACGAAGGCTTCCACGGTGGCCTGTTGGGACGGTGTGAGCGCGTCGAGTGGGACGAAGTCGAGCTGCTTGGCCAGGTATCGGAGAATCCTCCGCCGAGCATATGAAGTCGATCGCATCCTGCACCACGAGCCGTCGGTGAAGACGATCTGCAGGTCAAATCCGTCTTTGAAGTTCCGGGATTCGGCTCTGTCGATGGTGGATCGGGGGGTCTCCCAGAGGACCTCGTCCTCGATGCGGTCCTCGTCCTTCTTATAGAGAGGGAGCCCGACAACGACCAGCCGTCGGTCCGTGATGCTCATATGCGTTTGGTAGTGCTTCTCGTTCGACCGGCCGGGATCCAACTGCCATGGCAAGGTTCGGGCGATGGTGCCCTCGGCCGCCCACATCACGGGGAAGTCTTCGACCTCGTCTGCGGGGCTGTCAGGCGTATCGGAGCCAGAGTCTTCTCCTGAGCCGCCGCTGAGGTTGCCTCCGGCTGCGCTGAGGACCGCCATGACCGCCGCGCCGAGAGCCATGACCCCGCCTCTGCCGACGGTGCGCGCAACCGAGCCGCTGGTCGAGCGAGCTGTGTACTCCGGCCCTTCGGGCCATCCCTCCAACTCGCCCTGGATGTCATTGCGCTCGGTGTCGCGGAACCAGCGCATCCCTCTGACACGCGGCGCCTCGCCCGTCGCGAAAGTGATCGGTTCACGGGTGTAGAGAATTTCCCCCGGTTCGGGCAGCCAGATGCTCATATCAGTACGCTTCTTCCTGCGTGGCGACTCCGGGACCGATGTCGTGCGTTCTCCACTCTGTCACTGCGCCATGGAGACTCAGCCCGCGGTGGCGGACTTCTCGAACCGGTCGCCGGGGAAGAGAGCTTCTCCCACGTGCTGGTGGATGCTCGTGATCTTGGGGAAGATCTTCGCTCCGGCGTCGATGGCGATACCGGCGCCCATGGGATTGATGTTCACCTTGGGGATCATGTTCAGCCCCTTGGAACCCAGCCACTGCCCTTCGTGGTACCCCGCATAGGCCAATCCGCCCATGCGTGATTTCAATCCGCTGGTGGCATGCGAGACTTCCCAGACGTCCCCGGACTTGCCGCCGATCTTCACCAGCCCGGCCTTGCCGAAACCACCAGTGAGACCCTGAGAGCTCTTTCCGAAGCTCATGAGGATCTTCCCCTCACCGATCCTGGTGGCCTTGAACCCCTTGCCGAGATTGGTCACGGTGGTTGCCGCCTTTGCCTTACCGGCAACCTTGATCCCCTTGCTGAACATGCCGATCCCCGGCATCAGCCCCACCGCATCCATCCCGATCTGCATCCAGCTCACATCAGCCCCGGCGGCCTTCGCCAGCCCATGCGCCGCCAGCGCGAGTCCACTCGTGATCAAGGCGGCCGTGCCGAAGATCGCCGCAAGAGGCGGGAACGGAAGGGTGATGATGGCCAGCAGACCGAGCACCGCCGTCAGGTCGCTCAGCAGATCACCGATCAGCTTGATGAGATCGGCATGGTCCTTGATCCACTTGCCGGCGGCGTCCCACGCGTCTGCCACCCCCTTGGTGAGCTTGTCCCAGAAGCCGGGCTCGTCCGGGGCGATGTCGTCCGCCTTGTCGAGCTCCTTGCTGATCTGGCCGGCGGCCTTGTTGTAGCGGTCCTCGAGGTCGTGGACCTCGTTGGTGACCTGGTCGACGGCCGAGGACTCCTCGCCGAAGCCCTTGTCCTTCTCCGCTTCCTTGCCGCCCTTGGCCTTGGCTTCCTCGGACTTGGACTTGGCCTTGTCCCGCTCTTCGAGCTTCTCCCCGGCCTTCTTCTCCAGGAGGTCCGCCTCGCGTTGGAACTCGTGGAGCTCGCCGGCCCACTTGTGCAGCGCGCGCGAAGCCTTGTCGAAGGAGTCGTGGCTCTTGCGGATGAGCGGGGTGACGTCCTCCCCGATGTACTCGGTGAAGGCGAGCGCGGTCTTGCCCTTCCAGGCTCCGCACTCGATGCGCTCCAAGTTCTTCAGCGCGTCGCCGAGTTCACCGGCCAGACCGCCGAGCTTCTTCGCGAGATCCCGGGTGTCTTCCACGTCCCCCGGGGTGGGGTCCCAGCCGATGTGCGGAAAGGCCGGACGCTTGCCCGCCACGTCACTTGCCCTTCTTCTTCGTCGACTTGAGCGACTCGGCCAGGTCCTGGTCGAGCTTGCTGAACTCGGTGTCGATCTTGTCGATCATCTTGACGGCGCCGTGCGTGTGCTTGCCGAGCTGCTTGACTCCGTAGCTCCACTCGTCGGAGAAGTCGTGCACGTCCTCGACGAGACTCTTCGCGCCGACGACCGACCCGTCCGTGTTCTTGAGCGTGCGTCGCACGGCGTCCATCCGGTCACTGACCGTGGAGAACGTCTTCTTCAGTTCCGCGAAGATCGTGTCGTCGAGCCGTAGGTCACTCATGTCGTGGTCCGGTTCCCCTGAGCGAGCAAGTGGATGCTGGTGCTGGCGGCGGGCATCGCCAACTGGGGTCTGTGCAGGGGTAGTTCACGGTGGTGTCGACTACGGCCCCGTTGTGACCTTCCGTGCGAAGAGCGTATCGCCGAGGTGGAAAAACATATTAGGGGGGTCAAGATTGCGCTAGGGGTGACTGAGGGGACCGGGGTGGGTGATATGAGGCGAAGGTGTGCAGGGGGTGAAGATCGCGGGTTGGCGACAGAGCGGTTGAAGTCCTATTGGTTCCCTCTTGGGATTCCATTTACTTGCTTTGGGGTGCGCTCATTGAGATGGACGTGCGGTGACGTGTGCGACAGCCATCGTTCGAAAGGCTGACCCCGGCCGATTAGGCTGACGACCCACGACCGCCGAGCCGACGCCGGCAAGGCTCACACGGGACCGAGGGGACGGGGACACCATGGCCCGCTACACGGAAGCGCAGACCATCGCGCGCGGTGGCTTCAGCATCAAGGTGCCGGAGACCTGGTGGGAGTTCGACGTGCGGCCCGAGTCGCGGGACGCCAGCATTCGGCAGATGATCAACGACCGGGTGCGGGAGCGGCCGGAGCTGGCCCCGCACCGGGAGACCTTCGAGGCGTTCCTGCGCAAGGCGTCCAAGGAGGCGTGGCAGTCCGGGGCGCTGTACTGCGGCTGCATGGCCGAGAGCTTCGGCGGCGACACCCCGATCACCGGATCCGTGACCGTGTCGCTGGTCGGCGCCCGGACGGAGAAGGGCGACTTCCTGCCCACCGACCCCGCGCAGATCGTCGCCCAGCTCGCGGTGCGCGAGGCCAAGCGCGAGGGCGACGCCTGGCGGAAGGTGACCACCGTCGACATCCCGGGGGTCGGGCTCGCAGCACGTACGTACGGGATCGAGGACGTGTCCGTGCCGGGGGACGACCGGACGGTGCGGGTCGTGCTCATGCAGACCTTCATCCCCGTGCCGGGGCAGGAGGGCAAGGTGGCGCTGGTGTCCGGCAGCAGCCAGATCCTGGACCTCGCGGACTCCTTCTTCGACATCTTCGACGCGGTGACGTCCACGTTCCGGTTCGCGGAGTAGCCCGTCTTGACGTGACGAAGCCCCGGACGCCACTCGTGGAGGGCGGCGTCCGGGGCTTCGCAGTTGCTGCGTAGAGCTGGACCGTCAGCGGATCACGGGATCACCGGTGGATTTGCTGGATCACCGGTGGATTGCTGGATCACCGGTTGACCGCCTGGGCCTCCTCGACCGCGATCTCCTGGACGGCCTCGATCGTGCCGTTGGGCATGGGCTGCGCTCCCGCCTGTCCCGTGCCCGTCCAGCTGATCTCCCACGTCAGGGTCGCCTTCAGCGGGAACGTGCCGCCGTTCGAAGAGCGGAGGTACGTGATGCCGCACGGCGGGGTCTTGTCGGCCTTGCCCTTGGCGTACGGCTCACCGATCTTGCCGCCGACGATGGGGCACTCGCCGTTGGCGGGGATGGTGGTGGCGTTCTCCGTACCCGGGTTGAGCGTGAGCGACTTGGGCTTCGCGGTCGTCGTCGCCTGGAGGTGGAAGCCGGGAACGTTGATCTCCGCCGTCGCCTGGACCTCGTCGAACTTGGCCTTGTCCAGCCAGATCCACGTCGGCAGGTTCACCTTGGACTTGCCGTCGGGGGCGAGGGTGACCTTGGTGTCAGGGAGCTGCATGTGCTGGTACGCGAGGGCGGCCAGCATCTTCGGGGTGATGGCCTCTTCGTACTGGGGCGGGGCGGGCTCACCGTTGTCCACCCAGAAGGGCAGCTCGCTGCACCCGGTCCGCTTGAGGTAGTCGGGCTCGTTGGGGTTCTCGACCCCGGCCCAGAACATCCCCTTGCCGTCCTTGTCGGTGTTGTAGTCCTTGTAGCCGGGGTGGTCGGTCCAGCCGTAGTCGTCCTCGTAGTGGCGCTGCATCTCGCTGAGGGCCGAGCCCGCGTGACCGGTCATGCCGGGCGCGTTCATCTGGTCCTTGATGCTCTTGGACATCTTCTTCTTGAAGTCCTTGGCACCGAGGTAAGGGGCGTACCAGCAGGGAGGAGGGTTCCAATTGACGTCGGTGGACTCGACGTTGCCCTTGCTGCCGCCCTCGGCGACGGAGCCGGAGTAGTGGACTTGGGCGGCGGCGTAGATGCCGCCCTTGTCGCCGCCGCCCTCTTCCTTGGTGGAGCCATGGCCCTTGCTCGGCTGTTCTCCCGCGTAGGCGGGTTGTGCGAGCGCGGTGGTGCCCAGGGCGAGAGCCAGGGCTGCGGTGGAGAGAGCCGTACGTCGTCTTCCGTTCACTGGCACTTCGCCGCCTTCGTATCCACGAACACCTTGGATGCCTGCCACAGGCCCTTGCCGGTCGGGAACTTGACCATCACGATCTTGTAGTAGTCGAAGTCCGAGATGCTGGGCTTGGTTTTCAGGACTTTTCCGGTCTTCACTTCCTTGCTGTAGAACTTCGTGGCATCCGCGCAGAATGCGACCTCCACCGAATTGCCGTTCGCGGTGGAGCGCGTGGTGGCCTGGTAGTGGCGCAGGGTGCCCGTCGAGGTCCAGCCGCCCTTGACGCGGTCATTGATCTGCACGTTCGCGTAACGCAGACCGTCGTCCGTGGCGTACGCGGTCAGCGCCGCGTCCTTCGTAGTCCGCTTGTCGACGCCCCGGTAAACGGCGCGCAGGTAGTTGGCCGCGTCGCCCATCGCGGCCGCCTCATTCTTGTCCTTCGGCTTGTCCCAGTCGAAGACCAGCTTCATGTCCTTGGGCAGGGACAGGTCCACGCCGTCCGACGCGTCCTCCTCCGAACCACCCGCGGGCTCGCCCGACTTCTTCGGCTTCTCCGACCCCTGACCGGCACCGGCGATCTTGTCGTTGTCCTTGGACTTGCCGTCGTCCCCACTTCCACAGGCCGTCAGCAACAGGGCTGCGGTCGCGGCGAGCGCGGCAGCGACGGGCAGAGTGCGGCGGTTCACGATGGACTCCTGGTGGGCTGGGCCGGGCCGAGGTGGGGCACGATTTCCGTCAAGGGCAATGACGGTAACCGTGGGGTGTGCGGTTTCACCAGAGTGAATTGGCTTACGGGGGTGGCCTAATGGGGGTGAACCGGGAATTGATGGGCATTCTGATGCCCCGGTCCCGCAATGTGGAACCGGGGCATCGACTTTCACTTATGGCTGGTCAGTGTGACGTGACTGCGCAGCGGCTCCGAGCAGCTCAAGCGCATCTTGATCTGGCGGATAGAGAGGCGCGCACCCTACGCACGCGTACACGTTGAACCCCGGACCCGTGGCGGCGTGCACTTCGTGTACGAGGACGGGGGCGTCGGTGGTGCGCCGGCACCGGGCGCACATCCGCACGGGTGGCCGGGCGCTCATCGCGCTCTTGTTGGTAGGCCGACGCCGCCTACGCCGACACCCAGGAGCACGTCAAGTGGATCGCTTTGTAGGGGGAGTTGTGCCGGGAGTCGTACGGGAAGCCGAGTGTCGTGGCCGCACCCTCGCACCTGTAAGGCGGCCCACTACAGTTCAGCTGTGTTCGAATTCAATCCGACGAGGCCCAAGTGGGTGCAGATCGCCGAAGTGATCCGTCAGCGGATCGCCGACGGCGCGTACCCCGTGCACGGTCTGATCTCCGAAGTGCAGCTTGAGGGCGAATTCGGCGTTTCTCGCGTCACCGTGCGCAAGGCGACTGCGGCTCTGCGCGCGGAGGAGCTCATCATCACGACTCCCGGCATGGGCTCGTTCGTCGCGGACCCGAAGGGCGGCGGATCAAAGGATCAGGCCAAGTAGGTCCCCCGCGCGTCAACCGCTTCCTGCCTGTCCGGCGACCTAGTAACTTCGCACCCGCGTACGGCATTTACGAGGTGGCTGTTACGGGGGAGGCACCATGGGAGGGCACCGTCCGGCGGACTGGCATGTTCTGGACCTGGACAAGGATCCGACTCCGGGCGATCCGCAGCGGGTTCGCCAACTCGCCAAGAACTTGCACGACTTCGCGGACGACGTGTCGGATGTGCTCCGTGACATCAAGGGCATGGCCGGTGAGGACGCGATCCTGTCCTGGGCGGGCAAGACGGCCGAGTCCTTCACCGCCGAGTTCGAGGACGCTCCGGGCAAGCTGAAGAAGCTCAAGAAGAGCTACGAGATGGCGGGCGACGCGCTCGCGGACTACTGGCCCAAGCTGGAGCGCGCGCAGGCGCTGGCCGACAAGGCCCTCGCCAAGGGGCGTGAGGCCCAAGGCGACTTGACCGACGCCAAGTCCAAGCTGTCCTCGGCCGACTCGTGGGTGGATCGGGCGGGCAAGGAGGCCGACAAGTACAAGGACAAGGGCGGCGGGGGCAAGGGAGACGTCCCCAAGCCCGACGATGTTCCATGCAGCTGAAGAAGATGAAGGGACAGCGCAGGCAGCACGTCCCCGGTGACGTGTTCGTCCTTCAACTGGAAGATGACAGCTACCGATTCGGTCGCATCGTCAAGGTGGGGGAAAGCACCCCTGAGGCTCGCTTTCCCGGCGGTATCCTCGCGTACATCTACGACATCCCCTCGGTCGATCAGAAGCCGGACCTGGATCGCCTCACCCCCGATCGACTGCTGATGCCGCCGTTCTTCACCATGAACTGGGTCTGGAACAAGGGATACTTCCGGACCGTGCAGCATGCGGAGTTGACTCCGGATGATCTGTTGAAGCAGCACTGTTTCTACGACGCGTACTACAAGGACTACGTCGACGAGAACGATCAGCGGATCTCCGAGCGCGCGGATCCTTGCGGTTCGTTCGCCCTGTCCAACTTTGACTTCTTTCAGGAGCAGGTCGCAGCGGCGCTCGCCGGGAATCCCATCGTGGGGCCACGCCGAGAAGATCGCCAAGGCCGCGCGTGATGGCTCAACCGAGTTTCTTCTCCTGGGCCTTGACCACCGCCGGGAAGAGCTTGCCGTCGCCCGGGCGGGACTCGGTGAAGGCGGAGCCGTCCGTGGAGAAGTAGATCGCGAGGGTGTCGCCGTGGCGGGTGGCCTGGGTGTGGAACGTGTGGGTGTGGCCCTGGTACTTGGCCGTGGCCCTGAAGGCGAGTGAGTCGTCGGCGGTCTTCGTGGGGACGGTATCGGGGGTTCCAGGGGTTTCGGGGGCGATGGAGTCGTACGGGTTGGACTGCTTGTCGCCCTTCGCGGTGAACCCGTCCTTGCAGGCGCCGACAGCCTTCTTCATGTCGGACAGGGCGGCCTGGGCCTTGCCCGGTGCGTAGGTGGCGATGGTGATGTAGGTGAAGACGCCGCTGAACTTCTTGGCCTCCGCGATGTGGACCCGGACCTGGTCGTCCTGCGGGGCCGGGGTGCCGACGGGGAACTGGCTCATCGCGTGGCCGAGTGGGGCGCAGACCGGCTTGGAGAGCTTGATGTTGTCCCTTGACTTCGCGAAGACGTAGTCGGTGGACGGCTTGCGGATGCTGTAGCCCGCCACCTCGCTGCCGGCCAGGGAGAGCTGGGCCGCCGTGGCCCGCTTCTCCTTCTGGGGTTCCTCCTGCCCCTTGGCAGGGGCGGAGTCGGAGGTCTTGCTCCCCTTGTCGTTCTTGCTGTCTTCCTCGCTGCCGCCGCATGCCGTCAGGGTGAGGAATGTGGCGGCCGTGGCGAGGGAGGCGGCGATGAGAGTGGCGAGGGGGTGGCGGTGCGGCACTGAGGGCTCCTCGGAGTGGGGGAGTTGGGGCAGAGATGAGCGGAGGGGCAGGTCCGTGTGACCTGCCCCTCCGCGTTGTGCTGGTGTCGGCTCAGCCGGCGTGCGGCCGCCTCAGCGGTTGACAGCCTGGGCCTCCTCGACCTTCACCGGCTGGTTGTTGCCGTACTCGCCGTCGGGGAGGTTCTTCGCTTCGGCCTGGCCCGTGCCCGTCCAGGAGATCTTCCAGACCGCGGTGGCCTGGAGGTTGAACGTGCCGTTGCCGGAGGAGCGGAGGTAGGTGACGCCGCAGGGCGGGGTCTGGTCGGCCTTGCCCTTCGCGTACGGCTCGCCGATCGAACCGTCCTTGTTCACCGCGCACTCGCCCGAGGCGGGGTGGATCGTGGCGTCCTCGGTGCCCGGCTTGAACGTCAGGGAGGACGGCGTGGCGGTGGTGGTCGCCTCGATGTGGAGGTCGCCCGCGTCGAGGGAAGCCGTCACCGAGACCGGCTTGAAGTTCGTCTTGTCCAGCCAGGCCCAGGTCGGCATGTTGACCTTGGAGGGACCGTTGGGGGCGAGGGTCACCTTGGTGCCGGGGACCTTGATGTGGTTGTAGGCGAGATTGGCGAGGACCTCTGCGTCGATGACGTTCTCGACGTCGGGCTTCTCACCGTTCTTGACCCAGAAGGGAGGCTTGCTGCACTTCTGCTGCTCCTCGAGCGTGGCGTCGGGGCTGAACTGGGCGCCCCACCACATGCCTTCCTTCTCCTTGTCGATGTTGTAGTTGTCCTTGGCGTACTTCTGGTTCTCGTCCGACATTTCATTGAGGGCGTCGCGAGGGGCACCCGGATCGTGCCGCGCGCCGTAGTACAGCCGGTCGCGGTAGCCGCGGAACTCGCTGGCCTTCCACTCGGGTGCGTACCAGCACGGCGGCGGCGTCCAGTTGGTGTCCACGGACGTGATGGGGCCGCCGCCCTTGGCGTTCCCCGAAGACCGGAAGGAGATCTTGGCGTAGGCGCCGACGTCGCGGTCGCTGCCGGAGTCCTTGGTGGCGCCGCTGTCGGTGCTGATCTCTCCACCGGCGAGTGCCGGCGTGCTGGACAACAAGATCAGTGCGCCGCAAAAAGCGGATGTTATGAGCGACTTGCGCATGTTCATCCCCGTTATCCCTTGCACTGCTGGGCGTTGGCCTCCACCTTGATCCGGTCTGCCCGCCAGAGCCCCTTGTTCGACTTGGCGGCCTTCATCGAAACCTGCCAGAAGGAGTAGTCCTTGACGCTGGGCTTGGTCTGGTGGACCTTCTTGGTCTTCACTTCCTTGCTGAAGTACTTGGTGTCATCGGTGCAGAAAGTGACGACGACGTTCTTGTGCTTCGTGATGGTCTTGGCTGTCACGTTTTCGACGCTGCGCTCACCCGTGATGGTGAAGCCGGCGGCGACGTTCTTCTTGATCTGGTCCTTCGCGTAGACGAAGGACGGGCCACCGTATTCCGAGTAGAACTTGTACGCGGCGTCCTCCGCGTCCTGCTTCACGATCCCGTACGCGATGGACTGCGTGTAGTTCCGGGCGTCGTTCCAGGCGGCTGACTGGTCCGGGTCTGAGAAGTTCGAGTCTTTGACGGTGAGCTTCAGGTCCGACGGCAGCTTGATGTCGGGCCGATCGATCTTCGCCCCCGAACTCGCACTCGCACTCGGAGACTCCTTCTTCTTCCCGTCCCCCGCCCCCGCGATCTTGTCCCCGGAATCCTTGTCGTCCCCGCCCCCGCACCCGGTGAGCAACAGAGCGGCGGAAGCCGTCAGTGAGACGGCGACGGACAGAGCACGACTGCGGTTCACGAGCGACTCCCGGTGGGGCGACAGTTCCTCAAGCCATCCGAAGGTACTGAAGTGGACATCCTCAGCACCAGGGTCAAGCCCCTGAAGTGTCAAGGGTCTCGACCGTGTAAATGCCCAGTACAAAAGGGGGCAAGTTCGGGCGGGAAGTGTCGAGTTCGGGCAGGGGAAGCTGTTACTTCAACGAGACATCTCTCGCCGGAAACCGGCCGCCGGGGAGGAAGGGCCCCCACGGCGGCCAGCACCCCCAAACCCTCAGCCCCTCCGCAAAACCCCCCGCACCCTCTCCCCCTCCACCGACTCCCCCAACGTCTTCCACAGCTTCGACGAGCTCAGCGACACGTACACACCCGGAGCCCCCTGCTCCCCGCACCCGTCCCCGTACGACACGACCCCCGTCTGGATGGGGGCCTCCCGGCCCGGCACCTTGCGGAAGGCGGGGCCGCCGCTGTCGCCCTGGCAGGAGTCCTTGCCCTCGACTCCCGCGCAGAAGTTGACCTTCGCGTCGTACTCCTTGTAGCTCACCTTGCATTCCGCGTGCGACAAGACAGGGACCCTCACCTGGCGCAGGCGGTCCGGGGTGTGGGGGAGGGCCGAGTCCGTGTTGCCCCAGCCCGTCACCGTGGCCTTCTGGCCGGGGCGGATCAGGGCGTCCGTGCCCTGGGTGGGGAGGGTGACCGGGGCCACGCCCCGTACCGGCTTCGAGAGCTGGACGAAGCCGATGTCGTACGCCTCCTGGCCCTTCAGGTAGCGGGGGTGGACCACCACCCCGCCCTTCGCCACGTTGCGGGTCGCGCCCTGGCCGGTCGACGACAGGACCGTGCGGCCCACCGCCGCCTGGAGGGTCTTCGGGCTGACGGGCCTGCCCGTCTCCTCGTCCACCAGGCAGTGCGCCGCCGTCATCACCACGTCCGGCCTGACCAGGCTCGCCCCGCAGAACTGGCGGTCCTGCGGGGTGCCGCGGCCCTTCTCCAGGAGGGCCGTCATGAAGGGGTACGCGTCGTTCGGCGCCGCCGTGCCGCCGATGATCGCGTGGGCCGCCGGGGCGTTCACCGTCCCCGCGATCGCCGTCCCCGCGAGCACCGCGAGGGTCGTCGCCACGGTCGCTGCCGTGGTGGCCGACGCCCCTCTCTTTGTCCCTGTTGCCGCTATCTTGTACTGCTTCATTCCACGCATGGGGGGGCTAAGTCACTCTCACGTAGCAGGAGTTGATGCTTTCGCCTGATAGAGGGGTGTGCGCACCTGTGGGTTCAGCCGGAGAAGGGCCCTTACGGCCCGAATTCGCCCCTCGTTCAGTCCCGCTGCAAACACTCTCTGTTCGCTCTCGCACACTCGCCCCCGTCCACCAGCCCCGAACCAGATGTCGGAACCATTGAGTGCGGATTGCGCGTGAATAACGATGGCGGGCGGCTCCAGAGGTGCCAGGTCGCGGTGCGGTTCGCGATTCGGAACGCGCCTTGAGGGGCTTATGTGCTGCTGATACGGTGCGATGACTTGACACCATGACTGGGGGCGAAGGGGCGATTCGAAGCCCACCTCAGAGTGCGCGAGCAGCGCACTGAAGTGTCTCAAATGACCGAATTTTCTTGGGCGTGCGGGGAGCAGTTGCGTGAAGATCCAAGAGCGTACGGGGGCGGGCAGTGGACGCTCCGCCACACCGGCTCAGGGTGCCGTCGGTGAGCGCCTTCCCGCGCCGCCTCGCGAGCGCAAACCCGCGCTCGCCGCGCTGGCCGTTCTGCTGATTCTGATCGGCGCGCTCGGCGCCACCATGCTCGTGCTGCGGGCCGGTGACCGTGTCGAGGTCGTCAAGGTCATCAAGGAGATCCCGGCCGGGGAGTCCGTCAAGAAGGGCGTGAACGTGGACTCGGTCATGGTCGCCGATGGCACCGGCATCAACTACGTCAAGTGGTCGCAGGTCGGTGCGCTCGCGAAGCTCAAGGCCACCAACACCATCCCGAAGGGCGCCGTCGCCGTCGGTGAGATGTTCTCCGACAAGGGCGGCATCCCGGCGGGCAAGGCCGCGGTCGGGCTGTCCTTGAAGGAGGGGCAGTTCCCGGCAGGTCTGAAGGTCGGTGACACCGTCGCCGCCTACCACGTCGGGGCCAACAGCTCCGGCAACTCCGGCAATTCCGGCGGCAAGGGCGGGGCCAGTGGCGGGTCCTCCGCCGCCGGTGAGCCCATCGTCGCCAAGGCCCGCGTCAACACCGTTGGCGGCAGCGACGGTTCGACGGTCAGCAGCGGCAACCTCAGCATCACGCTGCTCGTCGACGAGGCCGACGCCGGGGCACTGACCTCGGCCGCGGCCGCCAACGAGGTCTCCGTCGTCTACGTCACTCCTGCCGGCAACTAGCGGCACGCCGAGAAGTAGCCGCAGGCAGCCGAGAAGACACAGAGACAGGGACAGGGACAGAGGCACGGATATGGCGCTTATCGCTCTCGCCGCCGACAAGGGGTCCCCGGGGGTCACCACCGCCGCCGTGGCGCTCGCCGCCGTCTGGCCGCGTCGCGTCCTGGTCGCGGAGACCGACCCCGCGGGCGGCGACCTGGTGTACCGGAGCGCCGCCGCCCACGGGGGTCCGCTCAACCCGAACACGGGGATGCTCAGCATCGCCGCCACCGCGCGCCGGGGACTCGTACCGGATCAACTCTGGGACCACGCCCAGCCGTTGAGCGGTGGACTCGAAGTGCTCGTGGGGCTCGGAGTGGCCGAGCAGGCCGCCGGGCTCGTGGGGCTCTGGCCGACGCTCGGGCACGCCTTCGCGCAGCTCGGGGAGTCCCCGAACGCGCCGGCCGACGTCATCGCCGACTGCGGGCGGATCAGCGGGGACACCCCTGCCGTCGAGCTGTTCCCGCACGCCTCGCTCGTCCTCCTCGTGTCGCGGACCGAGCCCGAGGCCATCGCCCGGGTGCGGGACCGGGCCGCCGCCCTCTCCGCCAAGCTGCACGGCGGGCCGAGGGGCGCCGCCTCCCTCGCCATGCCGCTCATCGGCGTGCTGCTCATCGCCGACCCCGGCACATCCGCCAAGCTCGTCCACCAGGTCAACGACATGCTGGTGGCCGCGCAGACCGGGGCCCGGGTCGTCGGCACCCTCGCCGACGACCTCGCGGGCGCCGAGCAGCTGGCCGGGCGCAGGCGCGGGCGGCTCGACAAGTCGATGCTCATCCGGTCCGCCCGCAAGGTCACCGTCGACCTCTCCCAGCAGTACGGCGCCGCCTGGGCCAACCCCGCGGCGAACCCGAACCCGGCGGCGGGTGCGGGCCGATGACCACCGTCGACCACCAGCTCGTCAAGCGGTTCCGGCAGGACGCCGGTGACCGCATCGCCGAGCAGCGCAGACTCGACCAGGTCTCCGGCGTCACCCCGATGTCGGGCGAGGACGAGCGGCAGTACGCGCGCGCCGTCATCGCCCAGATACTGGAGGAGTACGCGCGGATCGAGATCAGCGCCGGGCGCACCCCGCTCGACGCCGAGACCGAGGAGCAGTACGCGTCCGCCGTGCACGCGGCGCTCTTCGGCGTGGGGCGCCTGCAGCCGCTGCTCGACGACCCCGAGGTCGAGAACATCGACATCAACGGCTACGACCAGGTGTTCGTCGGATACGCCGACGGGCGCGAGGTCAAGGCCGACCCCGTCGCCGAGTCCGACGAGGAGATGATCGAGCTCATCCAGGTGCTCGGCGCCTACTCGGGCCTCTCGTCCCGGCCCTTCGACTCCGCCAACCCCCAGCTCGACCTGCGTCTCCCGGACGGCTCGCGACTGTCGGCCGTCATGGACGTGACGCGGCGGCCCGCGCTCTCCATCCGGCGTGCGCGCATGGGCAAGGTCTTCATGTCCGACCTGGTGGGGAACGGGACGCTGACGCCGGAAGTCGCGCACTTTCTGGCGTGTGCGGTCCGGGCGCGCAAGAACATCATGATCGCGGGAGCCACCAACGCCGGTAAGACCACGCTGCTGCGTGCCCTCGCCAACGAGATCCCGCCGCACGAGCGTCTGATCACGGTGGAGCGGGCCCTGGAGCTCGGCCTCGACACCTTCGCCGATCTGCACCCGAACGTCGTCGCCTTCGAGGAGCGGCTGCCCAACTCCGAGGGCCAGGGCATGATTTCGATGGCGGAGCTGGTGCGCCGTTCGCTGCGCATGAACCCCTCGCGGGTCATCGTCGGTGAGGTGCTCGGCGACGAGATCGTCACCATGCTCAACGCGATGTCGCAGGGCAACGACGGCTCGCTGTCGACGATCCACGCCAACAGCTCCAGCGAGGTCTTCAACCGTATTTCCACGTACGCGCTGCAGGCCAGCGAGCGCCTCCCGATCGAGGCCAGCCAGATGCTGGTGGCCGGCGCCGTGAACTTCGTCGTCTTCATCCAGCGGCGCAACAACTACCAGACCGGCGGGCGCCTCCAGCGCATGGTGACCTCGGTGCGCGAGGTCAACGGCGTCGACGGCCGGGTGCTGTCCAGCGAGGTCTTCGCCGAGGCACCGGACGGACGCGTCGTCTCGCACGCGCCCATCGCCTGCCTCGACGATCTCGCGGCCTTCGGCTACCGCCCTGCCGGGCAGTGGGGGTGAGCACGACATGAACTCACTCGGCTCCATGGACGGGTTGTTCTCCCTGCCCGTCCTGTACGCGCTCGCGTGCGGCGTCGCCGTCGGCGGCGGCATCGCGCTCTTCGCGGTGGCGCTGCGCGGTCTGCCCGCGAAGCCCGAGCACGAGAAGCAGCGGGCCGGCGAGCGGGCCGACGAACTGCTGCGGTTCGCGGGCCGGCGCGGCTCGCTCGCCGTCGGCATCGGCCTGGTCGTGCTGCTGCTCACGCGGTGGGCGGTGGCGGGCATCGCGGCCGGGATACTCGTCTTCTTCTGGGACAAGCTCTTCGGCGGTGCCAAGGAGGAGCGGGCCCAGATGAAGCGCGTCGAGGCCCTGGCGGCCTGGACGGAGTCGCTGCGCGACACCATCGCGGGCGCGGTCGGCCTGGAGCAGGCCATCCCCGCGTCGGCGCGCGCGGCCGCGCCGGTGCTGCGGCCCCATCTCGACGCCCTGGTCGACCGGTTGCGGGCCCGCACCCCGCTGCCCGAGGCCCTCCAGATCCTCGCCGACGAGATCGACGACGCCTCCGCCGACATCATCGTGGCGGCCCTCATCCTCAACGCGAAGCTGCGCGGCCCCGGTCTGCGCCAGGTCCTCGGCGCGCTCGCCAAGTCGGCGCGCGAGGAGGTCGACATGCGCCAGCGCGTGATGGCGCAGCGCGCCTCGACGCGGCGTTCCGTGCAGATCGTCGTGGCGGTGTCCGTCGCGTTCGTGCTCGGGCTTGCGATCTTCAATCGGGAGTTTGTTTCGCCTTACGGCACGGCGCTGGGCCAGATCGTCCTCGCCATCGTGTGCGCGCTGTTCGCGCTGGGCTTCTGGTGGCTGCGGAAGCTGTCGACGGTCGAGACGCCGGATCGCTTCCTGGTCAAGGATGAGCCCGGGGTGCAGTTTGTGCGCCCGCGCGGTCCCAGCCAGGGCGGTGAGCCGCAGCCGGACGGCGGCTCGGCGCAGACGCTGCCGCCGCACGCCAACTCGCCCTATCCAGCGGGTCCGTCGGAGGGAGTACGTCGATGAGCCTGACCATGCCGATACTCGTCGGCGCCGTCTTGGGCCTGGGCATTTTCGCCCTGGTCCGGGCGCTGATGCCCAGCAAGCGCAGCGCCGTCGCAACCGTGGCCCGCATCGACGCGATGCGGGCGCGCGGCACGGCGTACGAGACGAAGCACCGCACCACGGACGAGTCCGGCGGCCGCTTCGGCGGCGTGCGCTCCCGGGTGGGGCAGCGCGTCTCCGATTTCTACATCCAGCAGGGCTGGGAAATGCGGTCGCTGCGGGCTGACTTGGCGGTGCTCGACCGGAGCTGGGAGAAGTTCCTGGCGACGAAGGTGCTGTTGGCGGCGGCTGGCGTGTTCTTCGGGCCGTTCCTGTTCGCCATTGTCTGGCAGCTCGGCCTTGGCAGCAGCCCGATCATTCCGGTGTGGCTGGCGCTGATGTTCGGCGCCCTGTTCTTCTTCCTGCCCGACCTCGAAGTGCGGCGGGACGCGGCGGACAAGCGCCGCGACCTACGCCGCGTCATCGGCGCCTATCTGGACCTCGTGTCGATGAGCCTCGCGGGCGGCCGGGGCCTGCCCGAGGCGCTCATGGCGGCTGCCGAGGTCTCCGACGGCTGGGCGACGCAGCGCATCCGCAACGCCCTCGCTGACGCCCGCATCACCGGCGTCAGCCAGTGGCAGGCCCTCGGCGAGCTGGGTGACCAGCTGGGCGTCGAGGAGCTCAAGGAGCTGTCGTCGTCCCTCGCCCTGGTGGCCGACGACGGCGCGAAGGTGCGCGACTCGCTGGCCTCCCGTGCCGAGACGATGCGCCACCGCGAGCTCGCCGACATCGAGGGCAGCGCGGGTGAGAAGTCCCAGTCGATGCTGGTCGCCCAACTCCTGCTCTGTGCGGGCTTCCTGGTCTTCCTGATCTTTCCCGCGGCGATGCGCGTGTTTCAAGGTGCCTGACTGACCGTGGAGTGATGACTCACCCACTATTTCCTCGAGAGGACAACTCACCATGACCGAACGGAACTTCAACACCGGAATCCCGGCTGTCGACTTCCTCGTCACCTTCTTCCAGGGCCGCGTCCAGCGCGTCCGCTCCGGCGAGCTCGACCGCGGCGCGTCCGCGGTGGAGTGGGTCATCATCTCGGCGGTTGTCGTGGCGATCGTCGGTGTCGTCGCGGCCATCATCAACCAGGCTCTGGACAAGGGCGCGAACAACGTCAAGGACTGCATCGAGGGCGCCACCAACGACAAGACCTGCAAGTAGCGGGCCGACAACAGAGGACACGGCGGCCGTGGTGAGACGCGTGCGGGAGTTCGTGCGCCGCAGAGTGGAGGCAGGCTCCACCCGCGGCGAGTCCGGCATGACCGCGATCGAGTTCGTGCTGCTCACCCCTGTGCTCTTTTTCATGATCTTCGCGACGGTGCAGTTCGCGCTGTATTTCTTCGCGGATCACGTCGCCCAGGCGGCGGCCCAGGCAGGGGCGCGCAAGGCCCGCGCGACGGCGGACAAAGAGCCCGGTGCCTGGCAGGGCAAGGCGCGGGGGGTCGTCGACCAGTACATCGAGCAGCTCGGCCCGAGCCTGGTGGTCGGACCCGATGTGAAGACGATCCAGCCGGAGCAGAACACAGTCGGCATCGAGATCTCCGCGAAGGTCCCGTCGGTGTTCCCGGGGCTCGACTTCACGGTGCACGCGCAGTCGTCCGGGCCGGTGGAGCGGTTCGTGAAGGACGGGGAGAACTAGATGGTGCCCGTGCCGGGCATACGGGGAGCGGATCAGGACTCTGAGCAGGGTTCGGACCGGGGCATCTCGACCATCGAGGTCGTCATCCTCGCCCCCGTGATGATCCTCTTCATCCTGGTCCTGGTGGCCTTCGGCCAGCTCGTGGACGGCCGTGGGGCGCTCGATGGCGCCGCGCGGGATGCCGCCCGTGCGGGATCGATCCAGAAGAACGGCGGCACGGCTCTCGCCGAGGCGAAGAAGGCGGCCGCCGCCGACCTGGAGGACGTCTGCATCGGCCCGGTCACGGTCAACCGGACCAGCGGTGACTACGCCGACGCCGAGTTCTTCAGCGTCAAGGTGAGTTGCGAGGTGCGCGGCCTCGGCATGCTCGGCCTGGACATCGACACCACGCTGGACGCCGAGTTCAGTTCGCCGATCGATCCGCTGCGGAGGTCGACATGAGGGGGCTTCACGGCGTACGGGAGTCCGTACGTGGATGGGCGCAGGCCCGCCGCGACCGCCTCGACGACCGCGGCTCCGGCGCGGCCGCCGTCATCATCTTCGCGATCGTCTTCCTGGCGCTCGCCGCGTTCGTGATCGACGGGGGCCTGTCCATCTCGAAGCGCGAACGTGCCGCCGACATAGCGGAGCAGGCCGCGCGCTACGCCGCCCAGGACATCGACCGTGAGGCGATCTACGAGGGCAGCGAAGGCGCCCCCATCAAGTACGAGAACTGCGAGGCCCGCGCCAAGGCGTTCACCCGCGAACTCGGCATGACCGGCGCGGACGTCGCCGCGACCCACTGCGTGGCGGCCAACGCCCAGCAGGTCGAGGTCGAGGTCCAGATGACGTACGACCCGATCTTCACCGGAATGTTCTACGGGGGATCGGTGACGGTGCACGGGCGTGCGGTGGCGGAGAACGAGACGGGGTGAGCCTCCGGAGGTTCCGGAGGCTCGTCCGAGCTCAGCTCTCCCGTTTCCACTGCGTGGCGGCGAACACGTAAGTGCGGAGATTGTTGTTCGCCGGCTCCTTGTTGATCCTCTTCACCCGTAGATGGGTGAGGGTTCCGTCTTCGGACTGAACGCAGATCCCGGTGCCGGTCTTCAGGACCGAGTCGTCCCGTATTTTGCTCGGCGGGATCGGGTTGGGCAGGTTCGCCGACTCTGCGGCTGCCTGGCACTCACTGGGAGTGGGGTGCTCCTTGGTGAGGCTGCCGAACGTGCCACCCTCGTCGGCGAGGCGAATTCCGTTGGGGCCAACGGGTTCCGCGCAGTTGTAGTAGGTGAGGTAATCGCCGCTCGTCGAAAGGAAGTTCAGGTCCTTCTCGGCAGTCAGGCCGGACAAGCTCAGACGTGAGGATGTGTCCGGTCTGCAGGCGTCGACGCCGGGGTGGGCCCTGCTGTCCGGCTTGAACGTGGGTGGCCGGAACACGACGGTCTTGTCCGGAGTACTGACCTGCCAACCAGCCTCCGTCTTGGGCCCATTGGCGTCGGCCCCGCTCCCGCCGGACGCCCCACCACCACCTGGCTCCTTCTCCCCCGAGTTCCCCGAAGCCTCGCTCCCCGTACCGGACGTGCTGCCCTGGGCACTCTTGTCGCCCTTGCCGCCGTCATCACCCATCAGCTTGTACGCGGCGAACCCCCCGCCCCCGACGGCGAGCACCCCCGCCACGGCCAGCACGGCGGCCAACGGCGTGCGGCGACGGGTACGCCCGGCGGCCGTGTCTCCGGCCGTGTGCCCCGCCACCAAGGGCCCCTGCGCGGGCGCGGTAGGCGCCCCCGCCGCGAACACCTGCCCCGGAGTGTGCTCCGGCCGAGTCGGCGCCCCCGCCGCGAACGCGGTGTCCGGACCGAGCCCCGGCCGCGTGGGCACGGGCCCCTGCGCGGGCATGGGCGGCACCGCAGCCCCGGACCCCGGCCGCCCCGGCCCGCCCATCCGCAGCCGCACCGTCTGCTCCCGCTCGGCGATCTGCTGAGCCACGGCCGGCGGCAGCCACCACCCCTCGTGGCGCACCACACCCCCCGTACCGGCGAGGGCGTTGCACATGTCGATGAGCTGCGTGGGGGTGGGCCGCGCGGCCGGGTCCTTCGCCAGGCAGGCGCCGATGAGCTCCCGCAACTCGGCGGGACAGGCGCTGAGTTCGGGTTCGGACGAGACGATCCGGTACAGCAGCGCGTGCGAGTTGCCGTCGCCGAAGGGGTGGCTGCGGGTCGCGGCGAAGTAGGCGACGAGGCCGAGCGCGAAGATGTCGAGCGCCGGGCTGACATCGCCGCCCATGGCCTGCTCGGGGGCCATGTAGGCGGGGGTGCCGAGCCGGACGTCGCTGCCGGTGAGGGCCGTGGAGTCGGCGGCGCGGGCGATGCCGAAGTCGATGACGCGCGGTCCGTCGCCGGCGAGCAGGACGTTGGAGGGCTTGAGGTCGCGGTGGATGACGCCGGCCGCGTGGATCGTCTGCAGGGCTTCGGCGATGCCCGCCGTCAGCTGCAGCACTGTCCGTACGGGCAGCGGCCCGTGTTCGGAGATGGCGGCCGCGATCGAGGGCCCCGCCACATAGCTGACGGCGAGCCAGGGCTCGGGCCCCTCGGTGAAGCTGTCGAGCACGGGCGCGGTGTACACGCCCTGCACGCGGCGTGCGGCGCCGACTTCCTGCGTGAAGCGCCTGCGGAACTCGGGGTCTTGTGCGTACTCCCGGCGCACCACCTTCAGGGCGACGGGCTGGCCGCCGCGGGTGTGCGACAGGTACACCATGCCCATGCCGCCCTCGCCGAGCCGGGCGAGGAGTGGGTAGCCGGCTATGTCCCGGGGTTCGTCCGGTGCCAGCTCATCCATTCCCGATCGCCCTCTTCCGTTCGCTGCCGAGTCCGTCACCGTGCCCAGCCGTGCGCCGGGCATGGACGGGCCATGCTACGCATGGGAGTTGAGAGGAGGGAGGGGCGGCAGTGGTTCGATCACGTATAGGAGGGTGTGTCATGACTGAGCACGTCGAGCATGCTGAGTCTTCTTCGACATGGACTGCCCCGGCTGGGAGGCGGAGGCGACCGAGGCGGCCAACCCGCCTGAACTCCTTGCTGGATTCCGGCAGTTCGTGACCGGGTGAGCTGGGGCTGCACCGCCTCGCAGGCTACTTGTCCTTGCCGCCCTTCCCGCCCTTGTCCTCCCCCTTCACGCCGTCCTGGGCCTGCTTGGCCAGGTCGTCGTCGAGCTTCTTGAATTCGCGGACGACCGCGTCGGACATGCTGGCGAGTGCGTCGAGCTGCTGGGTGATGTCCTCGCGGCCGTCCTCCCAGCCGGACTCGAAGTCCTCCAGGGAGTCGTACAGACCGCCGTCGCCCAGGTCGTCCTCGTACTGCTGGAAAGTCTTCTTCGTCCGGTTC
The DNA here is from genome assembly GCF_050510915.1 of Streptomyces odontotermitis. Classification (NCBI taxonomy): domain Bacteria; kingdom Bacillati; phylum Actinomycetota; class Actinomycetes; order Kitasatosporales; family Streptomycetaceae; genus Streptomyces; species Streptomyces odontotermitis. Next base: position 131,069 of record NZ_JBNJLS010000010.1, read on the forward strand.
ATCCGGTCCTTGATGGACCGCAGCCGGTCTCCGTAGTGCTCCAGTTCGCTGAGCGGAAGCGCGAGGTCGCTCTTTCCCTTGCCACCCATGACGTGTCCCCCCTGGTCCGCGCTCGTTCGTGTGCCGAGACGAGTGTCCAGACGAGTATGACGCGTGGAGTGGTTCCGGGGGTGGGGGTCGTGTGGTGAGGCGGGCTAGTCTGTTTTCAGCCAGCAGATATTCAGCCAGCAGACGCTCGGCCACACTGCTGCGGCCACTGTGCAGACCAGGGACGGGGGACCCGTGACCGACTTCGGAATGGACACCGACGCGCTCGAAGAGTTCGGCGGCCGCCTCGCGCGCATGCTCTACGGCCTGGAGGGGGCCCGGAACATGGTCGACTGGTACGACTCCGACTACGGCGACCACCGGGTCAAGGACGCCATGCACGGCTTCGAGAAGCACTGGCGCGACGGCCGCAAGCACGTCAAGGACACCGGCGGCACCCTCGCCACGATGGCCATCGAGTCCGTGAAGGCGTTCCGCAAGCTCGACGACGACCTCGGCAAGCAGCTGCGCGACGCCACCAAGGGCGACGGCAAGGGCGACGGCAAGGGGCAGGGCGGGGGGAAGAAGGGATGAGCGGGGGTCCCGCCTTCGACACCGGGCACGGCTACGCCCTCCGCGTCCCCGACGCCTGGTACGAGATCGACCTGCGCCCCGCCACCCGCGACGCCTCCGCCGCCGACCTGGTCCGCGCGCGCATGGCCGACGCCCCCGAGCTGCGCGAGCGCCGCGCCGACGTGGTCAGGCTGCTGCGCAGGCAGGCCGCGGCCGCCTGGGACTCCGGCGCCGTCTTCTGCGCCGTGATGGCCGAGCCCGTGGCCGACGGGCTGCTGCCCGCGAGCGTCACCGTCTCCTTCGTACGGGGGCCGCTGGACGCGAGCTCCGACGCGGAGGACCGGGTGGCGCCGCTCCTCGCGCCGCTCGCGGTGAAGCGGCCGAAGAAGGAGGGGGACCCGTGGACGGAGGTCACGACGGTCGACCTGCCGGAGGCGGGTGGGCTCGCGGCCCGTTCGTACGGGGTCGAGGACGTGCACGATCCGGCGGGCGGCCCCGGCAGTCCCGCGATCCGCGTCGCCACCATGCAGACGTACGTCCCCGTGCCCGGCGTGAACCGGGTGGCGATCGTCTCCTGCAGCAGCCCCGCCATCGAGGTGGCCCGGGGCCTGCACGACGTCTTCGACGCCATCACGTCGACGTTCGCCCTGTTCGAGGCGGGCAAGCTGATCCGTGCGGCGCCGGACGGTGCTGCGGAGGAGGGTGAGGACGCGTGAGCGGGCGGCCCACCGACTGGCACATCCTCGACCGCGACGCCGACCCGGCGCCGGGCGACCCGGCCCGGCTCCGGCTCCTGGCGCGGACGGTGCGCACCATCGCCGACGACGCCGACACCGCCGCACGCGGCGTGAAGTCGCTGTCCAAGGACCACGGCGCGATGGAGTGGATCGGCGCCGCAGGAGACGTGTTCAAGGAAGCGGTCGGGGACTTCCCGAAGCAGCTGAAGAAGGTCGGCGACTCGCACGGGCAGGCCGCCGACGCCCTCGACGCGTACATCAAGGACCTGGAGACCGCCCAGTCGCAGGCCGACCGTGCGCTGGCGAGCGGCCGCGAGGTGTACGAGCAGGTCAAGAGCCTGCGCTCACAGCTGTCCACGGCGCGCGGCACCCTCAGCGACCTCGACAAGGACGCCGACAGGCCGAAGCCGCCGGACGAGGACAAGGTCAAGGAGGCGACGCGCAAGCACAACGCCGCCAAGGACCGGGTGAGCAGTCTGAGCGGTCAACTGGCCGGTCCCGAGGCCCAGTTGGAGGCGGCCAAGAAGCTCGCCGGGCAGGCGGCCACGCTGCGCGACACGGCCGCGGGCACCGCCGAGAAGAAGATCCGCGAGGCGGCGGACGCGGGCATTCCGCCGGACTCCTTCTGGGACAAGCTGAAGGACGTCGCCGGGAAGGTCTGGGACGGCCTGGTCACGATCGCCAAGGTCGTGGTCGCCATCGGCGGCATCATCGCGCTGATCGTCGGCGGCCCGATCGCCTGGATCGTGTTCGCGGCGGCGCTGATCGTGCTCGCGGACACCCTCGCCAAATACGCCCAGGGGAAAGCCTCGTTGTGGGACGTGGGGCTCGCGGCGCTGAGCTGCATTCCCATGACGAAGGGGCTCACCTCGCTCGCGGCGCTCAAGGGCGCGTGGGTGGAGGGCGCCGCGCTCGGCGGCAGTGGCCTGCTCGGCGTCGGCGGCCATCTGGCCGGGGTCGGCCTGGACGCGCTCAAGGCATTCGGCAAGGCGCCGCTCGCGCTGTGGCAGGGCCGCGGTGCGCTGCCCGGCCTGATGAAGGCGCTGCCCACGACGGCCTGGGGCAAGCTGACGGGCATGGCGACGGACCTGCGGTACGGCGTGCCGGGCGGCCTGACCGGGTTCGGGGCGGGCTTCGGCGAGGGCTCCGGGGTGTTCGGCTCGTTCAAGTCCGGCTTCTCCGGCCTGGCGGACGGCTGGAAGGGCGTCACCGGGGCGAGCAGCCCGGAGGCGTGGCGGATCGCCAACGCGTGGCAGGGGCAGGGCGCGTACATCGGCATCGACAACTGGTCGAACACCGTCATCTCGGCGGGTACCGACATGGAGGCCCTGCACCCGATCCTGACCGGCTTCTCCATGCCGGAGGGCACGATGGCGGCGCTCGGTGGGGACTCGGCGGCGATCAGCCGGGGGGTTCAGGTCGGCCCCGCGGACCTCGACGCGGGCCGCAACATCCTGCACCACTACCGCCCGGAGGGCGTCACCCTGCGCTTCAACGAGGACGTCGGCGCCGCCACCTCGCACGCCACGGCGAACCCCCAGTTCGGCGAGGGCGGACTGCGCCAGTACTACGTCCCGGACGTCATGGAGCACGTCAAGGCGGGCAACATCACCGTCATCGACAGCGGCGGCAACGCGCTCGGCTACGAACCGTGGGGCATGGTCCACACGGGCGCGCCGGGCCAGTCCATCCCGCTGCACAACCTGGACCTGACGCCGGGCTCCCCGATCCTGACGAACGGCCAGACGGCGGGAGTCGTGGACGCGGGCAACGCGATCAAGAACCCGGTGGTGGGCGTGAACAACATCAGCTCGGTCTTCCGGGAGAACGGGAGCGGACGGTGAGCGAGTCGAGTGAGCCGGGCGAGCCGCGCGAGTCGGGTGAGCCGCGTGAGTCGGGCGAGCCGCGCGAGTCAGGTGAGCCGCACGGCCGGCTGCGCGTCGCGGCGAGCGGCACCAGACAGCACCCGCACGCCCACTTCGCCCCCGTCGTCGAGGCCGAGCTGAGCTGGGGCAACAGCGTCGTCAGGGACTGGCACCTGATGGACCCCAAGATCGGCGTCTGGCAGCTCGAACTCGCCCGGCCGTTCCACGTGGAGCTGCTGCGGGAGACGTTCCGCTTCCCGCCCAACTTCGCGCTCCACGTCATCGGTGCCGAGGGCCCGCTGCCCCTTCCGCGCATGTCGCTCGGCGACAGGTGCTTCATGGCCGTCGTCGCTCCCGCCCCCAAGGGCTGGCGAGCCGGTAACCAGGAGATCCCCCTGTGAACAGCCCTGGTGAACCGAGCGGCCCCCGCATCACGGCCACGCCGCTGATCTACCGGCTCGCCGACAGCACGGTCCTGATCGGCGTGAAGCAGACCGAGCGTGGCCCGGAGCCGCTGTTCACCGTCGTGTCCGGGGAGCCGTGCGCCGTCGCGTACACGGAGCCCGACGAGATCCGCGAGGTCCTGCCGGACGACTACCACCTGTACCAGATCCCGGTGGTGGAACTCCTCGCTCAACTCCCGCCGGTCTGCGGCCTGTTGATCAACCCGAAGGCGGCCTCGCCGCTCTACGTGGCCGCGGAGGAGCGGGACGCGGTGATCGCGGCGGGGGTCCCGTTCCCCGCCGGGGCGTTCATCAAGATCAAGGCGAGTGCCGAGAGCCCGGCCCGGCTGCTGCCCGCCGTCCTCGCGCGGGTCGCGGACGTCCACGCGCTGCGCCGCCTGTACTGCACGCGGTACCAGGTGGCGGACGCGCGCGAGAAGATCCTGATGGTGTACGACACCGGGGGCGCCGCCGACGGGCCCGTGCCCGGCGAGGTGGCGGCCCAGGACCGGGCGGTGAATGACGCGATCATGGAAGCGGCGGCCGAGACCCGCCTTCCGGACCCGATGCAGATCATCGCGCTCGACGACCTCCCGGAGGAGTTCCGCCGCCTGGTCCTGACGGATGTGGAGCCTTGCTATGTGCGCGCAGACCTCCGGGGCTGACGGCGGCGCGGCCCCCGGGCCGGACGACCGTGTCTGGCCCGGACGGCTCCCGTTCCCGCTGGCGGGCCTCCACCTCTGGACGGACCCCGAGGGCGAGCCGTGCAGGACGGACCACACCACGGAACCGTGCGTCGTGGCCTCGACGACGCCGAGCCAGGACGCGGCGGACGTGCCCGGCGGCTCCGTCCCCCAACGCCCGGGATCAGTAGGTGAGTTGATCGCGGCGATCCCCGGCGGTTTCGGCCTCTGTGTCGACGCGGGCGCGGCCGGCGGCGGCCGTCACCTCACCCGTGCCCAGGTGGACGGCGTACGGGGAGCGGGGCCCCCGCTCGGCACGGAGGTCCACCGGGACGTCACCTCGGCCCCCGACCACCTGGGCGCCATGCTCGACGACGTGGAGAGCGCGGCCTTCGCGGCGGGTGCCGAGGACATCGACGCGGCCTGGCTCCGTCTCCCGTCCGGTCCCGCCGGGCTCCTCATCGACGTACGCGGCCGGGACCGCGAACACCCGCCGCCCGCAGCGGCGTTGGAGGCGGCCCTCGAAGCGGTGCGCAGCCACGCACCGCAGGAGCGGGTGCGCGTCGCGGGGAACATGTGGCTCACCGAGCGGACGCACGACACGTCTGCCTCCGGCGAGCGGGGCTGTGTGTGGGCGATCGTGGTGTGTGTGCTGGTCGTCGCCGTGGTGATCGCTGCGGTCCAGAACGACTGGTTCTGAACGGCTGGTTCTGAAACCCGGACCGGTTCCGTCAGTGCCACACGTCGGGGTCGAGGGCGACCCCGACGAACCCCTCTCCCCGGGTGACGACCAGGTCGGGGTCCTCCTCCACTCTGCGCGCGGCCTTCTCCAGCTCCAGCACCCCCGGATCGAGTGCGCTGGACTCGAAGCTGAACTCGAACAGAAAATGCTCGGCGATCGCGGGCCGGTCCAAGGGGGACCCGTCGAGATCCACCGCCGAATTGGCCCGGTCCGCCCCCTGGCAGAGGACGGACACGAACAACGGAAAGTGTTCGGCCTCGACCAGCCGCTCGTCCACGCCCCGGATGACCCCGACGATCCCGGCCCCACCACCCGTGACCGCCCCGCACAAGTCGTCCAGGCAGTCCACCATGGCGTGACAGTTCCACCCGAAGTAGCCGGGGAATCGGAGGGTTTCCGCGAAGGACCGGTAGACGGCCTGCTCGGTCAGCAGGTCGTGCGCGTCGAAGCGGTGGATCTGGCAGCCCTTCGCCTCAAGGGCGGTGAGCCGGTGGCGCACCTCGGCCGATCCCTCGGGGGCGAAGATCACCCAGGGAGCGCCGCACGCCCCGTTCAACGGCGGCCACGCAAGGTCCGCCACGCTTCCTCGACCGTTTCCCCGGACCGCAGTCACCAGCTCTCCAGCTTGTTGCGCACTCCCGACACGACTTTCCACCCTCGGCGGGGTCGTCGATGTGTTCCCCCGCCATCAGTCGTCACACGGTGGCGGGAGTACCTTGAGCGACCCTTCCTTGATCGTCTCGATGAACGACGTGAAGGCGTCGGCCGGGACGGTGAGGGTGCCGTGGGCCGGGTTCTTGGAGTCGCGGACGGCGACTTGGGTGGGCAGGTTTGCTATCTCTACGCAGTTGTTGCCGTCGCCGCTTCCGGAGTAGGACGACTTCCGCCACGTGCGAGGGGTGGTCACGGCGTGCCTCACGGTTCCTTCGCCAGCCTGTGGATGAAGTCACGCGACCGCTTGGGGTCGAGTGACACTGCCTCCACTTTACGGAAGAGCGTTCGAAAGGCGCCGAGTTGAGCTTCGGAGTCGATGAAGGCCGCGCCATGAGGCGCATCGCGCACCGCTGTGTCCAGCCTGGGCACGGCGCCGCCCGCGTACATCATGGCGTTCGTGGCTCCGGCGAAGCCGTCCAGGTCGAAAGGCACGACGCGGACAGTGATGTTGTCCGCATCCGAGAGGTCCAGGATGTGGCCGAGCTGAGTTCGTGAAGCGGTACGGTCGCCCACCCTGATGCGCAGCGCCGCCTCATGGATGACCACTTCGTACGGGATGGCGGCAGGGGCCTCGATGATCCCCCTGCGTTCCACTCGGTGGCGGACGCGGAGTTCGAGGTCGTCCTCAGGGAGTTCGGGGACTCGGTTGCGGAAGATGGCGCGGGCGTAGTCCTCCGTCTGAAACAGGCCGGGTACATGCAGGAACTCCACATCGAGCCGGTACGTCGCGTGGTGCTCCAGTTCGGCGAGGTCCAGAAACGACGTGGGTAGCAGCCCCCGATACTTCTCCCACCAGCCGGATGTCCGATCGGTCGCCATGGCCACCAGCGCATCGATCAACTCGCCGTCTGTACAGGAGTAGTGAGCGGCGAGTCGCCGTACGCGCTCCTCGCTCACGCCCGCCGTACCGAACTCGATCTGACTCATCTGTGCCGAGTCCGTCCCGAGCAGCGCGGCGGCCTCGCGCCCCTTGAGTCCTGCCGCCTCACGCAGTTTGCGCAGCTCGGAACCAAGGCGCTCCTGGCGTGCGGTGGGCTGCTTTCTGCGCGCCATGTCTGCCTCCTTGGGTTCAACTGCCTTGCGGCAGAGCCTCGTTCGAGGGGCAGATTACGGCAACGGCTTGCGGGGTCCCAAATTGTGGCCTTACTCTCAGTGATGCGACGCACACACGCTGCGGAACCCCCGGGACCCCGGAAGCGCACCGCCCCGCCATGCCACGGCGGCCGCGACACTGCCACCGCCCACCACCGCCGCGCCCCTCGACTCCCCTCCCTCTCTCCGACAGGAGCTCAGCTGTGCCGGAAAGCGAACCGAGAAGTCCGAGCGAACCCTGGGAGTACTCCCTCTCCATCCCCAACGACCCCCGCGCCGTCACCGTCTGCCGCCGCACTCTCCGCCTGATCCTCACGATGCACGGGCTGATCCGCCACGTCGACGTGGCCGAGCTGCTCGCGACGGAGCTGGTCTCCAATTCCGTACGTCATACGAAGGGCCCCGCGACGCTGCGGGTGTGCTGGTCGGGGGGAGTGCTGCGGATCGGCTCGTGGGATGCCGAACCCGAACTCCCCGAATCCGTGACGCCGTTGGGTGACCTGGCCGAACTGGAAGAGGGCCGTGGTCTCACGCTCATCCGCGCGTGTGCCGACCTGTGGGGGTGGCAGCCGTCGGCCAGGGACGGCAACCGGGGCAAGTACGTGTGGTGCGAGCTGGGTGTCGCGGCGGTGAGGAGCGAGGCCGGCGGTGGGCGTGCGTGTCCTAGGTGAGCCGAGCGGCCACCAGTGCGAGCCATCCGCTCACGGTGTACGGGGGCGGGGCCTCGACCTCCATGCCCAACTCCGCTGCCCCGACCGCGTATTCGCTCTCTTCGAGCCCAAGGGCCAGCAGTTCCCGGATCTCACCGACAAGCCGGGCGACGAGCCGTGGATCGGTTGACGCCCGGTAGTCGGCCACCGCCGCGTCGTGTCCGTCGGGCGTGCCGAACTCGTCAGGCATGTCCTGTGAGAACCATCCACCGAGGAACTGCCCGAGCTCGGGGAAGCGGGCGTGCCACTCCCAGTGGGTCGCCGGGGCCGCCGGAGCCGCCGGTACCTGGCCCGCCACCACGCTGTGCCGGATGTGGTCGGCGAGCGCCCAGGGGCGGGTGTGCCAGGTGTGCCGCAGGTACGCGGTCAGGGCCGTACCCGGTCGATCCTCGCTGTCGTCGGCGGGCTGGCCGACGTACGCGCGCAGGACCTGGTCCAACTCGCCGTACTTGCGGTCGTGTTCAAGGGGCGTCAGCGCCACGGTCCACCCACCGCCTTCACACGTAGACGGGGAAACTGGCGTGCACGGCGAACCCGTGCGCGGCGGACGGCTCGCGGCGCAGCACCACCCGGGCGGCCCGTACGTCGACGGCTCCGCGCCCCGCCAGCATCATCGCCTGCAGCAGCACCCGGCCGACCGGCTCCTGCCGCGACGGCCAAGCCGCCTCGATCGTCAGCCGCGCTCGCGTGGCCTGAGCCAGCCAGTGGTGGATGGCCTGCTCGTTGCGGGTGACGACGTGCTGGGTCGCCCACTGGGCGGTCGTGGGGTCGGGGTAGGTGGCGGTGCGGGTGCGCACGGGGCTTCTCCATGACGGGCGGTACGGAGGATCGGGTCGGCACGACGGATCGCGTCACATCAGCGGAATGACCAGACCATCCCGACCTCCGTCTCCGAGACGAGTACCAAGCCGAAGTCGAAGGTGCGCACGGAAAAGGAGTACCAACCAGAAACCCGCTGGTAGTAGTCGCGGGTACTGCTGCTGTGCCCGGTGTTCGCGTAGAAGTGTGAGTCTTCAGGGAAGCGCGACAGGATGACTCGGGCCTTCGCTTCAAGGCCCTCCCTGCGCTCTTCGAAATCCGGTTCCTTTGTGACATCGATCCAGGGCGTGGACAGGGCCACGAGGAACCGTACGGCTTGAGAACGTGGGATCTCATACAGGTGAGGTTTCCTGACGTCCGCCGTCGCGATGGTCTCCGGGGGCATGACGAAGGGGTAGGACGGGTCGTCGAGCCTGTCGAGTTCGCCTTCCCATTTGTCCACTGTGCGCCAGCCGCGGATGTCGCGGGTGTCACCGCGCATCAGGGTGGCCAAGTCGAGCGCCCAGTTCTCGTGCTCTCTGCCCGTCACCTTGGCAACCGTCGTCCGACGCTCGTACATCCCGATCGCCTCGGCCCACGACCGCTCGTCGAGTTCGACCATCGCTGTCTCCTCACTCCTCATTGGGGCATCGACGTCAGGACGACGAAGGGCGGGTCCAGGCTCGGCTCGTACTTGAGCACCGTCAGGACACCGTGTGCGTCCTTCGGCGGCGTCGGATGGCCACCCACCACCGGAGCCGTACGGCCGGTCACGACCGGGGCCGCCAGCGGCCCCGAGGGCACCGAACCCACGGAGAAGTCTTCCTTGTCGCCCGGATCCGGAGGCGGCGGGCCTTGAAGCCACTTATCAATGTTCGCCAACTGGAGATCCGTCAGCCCGACATGCTTGTCGACGCTGTGCCCGCCGTACAGTTCCTCCTCGCTCGCCAGATCAATGGAGTACTTGTACGGGAAGGGGTCCTCGATCCGCTGCCAGCCGTGCTCCTTCTGGACCACCAGCCGGGTCGCCGATGCCCGGGTCGCCGCTGCCCGGCCCGCCGGCGTCGTCGATCGGCCGGCCGGCTGGCCAGTGCGGCATCGATGGTGGGAACCGGGGGAGGGGGCTGCGCGGTCCGCCGGGCCTCCGCGGTCTGCTCGGTCCGTCCGGTTCGCCGAGCCTCTTCCGTGCCAGAAATGTGACGTGCGGCAAAGGGGCCGGGCCCAGGGCGGGTCATGGGCGTTCTCCTGGTGGGCAGCTGTGGTCGTCGGGCCGGTGCGCTTACCGAGTAATTCGGTCGTTAACGGACAGGGGGCGGACGGAAGGCCCTGTCTGACCTCCGACACCTTCCGTACCATCGGCTCAGTACTTCGGTCCGAGCAGCCTCAGTCAGTCTGAGCGGTCCCGGTCCGAGCAGTTTCAGTCACCGCCACCAGGACACAGGATTCCCGCCATGGCGCGCACCACCTCCAGCTCGACGGGCGGCTCGTCGGCTCCGCGGAACCGGACGCCACAGCCCCTGCCCCGGCGTCGTCGGACGTTCGGGGACTTCGTCAAGGCGCTCTTCGCCTTCGTCGCGCTCGCCGCGCTCGTGGTCGGCGTGCCCGGGGCCCTCGCGTACTTCGTGGGGTGGCCGCTGCCCAGCGGGGCACCGTCCATGGACTGGCTGCAGAACGAGATCACGGCCGGGACCTTCATCCACATCCTGACCGTCGTGGTGTGGCTCGCCTGGGCGCAGTTCACCGCGTGCGTGCTCGTCGAGGTGAAGGCCGCGCTGTCCGGGGTCGGCATTCCGGGGCGGGTGCCGGGGGCCGGGCCCAGCCAGATGCTCGCCCGGCAGCTCGTTGCCGCGCTGCTCCTGGTGGGCGCCACCGCTGCGAGCTTCGCGCCCGGTCTCTCGCAGTTCGGGCAGTCGCTCGAAGGCAATCAGAAGCCCGCTTCCGCCGCGTCCGCCCAGCAGACCCCCGGGCTCTTCGGGCAGGAGCAGCAGAGCGCCGCCGCCGACGCCGCGAGCGCGATCGCGCAGCAGGCCGATCAGGCCGCCGCGCACGCCGACAGCGGAGCGAGCGCCGCCCACAAGCACGGTGACACGAAGTACTACCGGATCCAGCCGCCCGAGGGCCGTCACCACGATTCGCTCTGGGAGATCGCCGAGCGGCACCTGGGCGACGGCCGTCGCTACAAGGAGATCTACGAGCTCAACAAGGACCGGGTGCAGCCCGACGGTTCGCGGCTGTCCGAGGCCAGCCTGATCCGGCCCGGCTGGATCATGGAGATGCCCGGCGACGCCCACGGCGGCGAGCTCGTCCAGATGCCCGACGAGGCACCCAAGGTCTCCGAGGACCTGAAGGAGCAGATCTCCGACTACGCCAAGACCGGCAGTGGCGGAGCGGGCGAGCAGGGCAGCGGTCAGCAGGGCAGCGGGCAGCAGGGCAGTGGTCAGCAGGGCGGAGGCTCCGCCACCGATCGCGACACCGCCCACATCGTCGTGCCCGAGCAGCGCCCCGGCGACAGCGGTCACCGCGGCGAGGCCCGCACCCCCGCCGCCACCGGCTCCTCCTCCCACGACTCCTCCCACGACAGCGGCTTCGACTTCGGGCTGCCCGAGGCGCTCCTCGGCGCCCCCCTCCTCGCCGCCGGTCTCCTCGGCGCGCTCGGCCGCCGCCGCAGGCACGCCCTGTGGCAGTCGGCGATGGGCGCGCTCGGTGGCCGCCGCGGCATGGAGCCGCCCACCCCGACCGGTTCCGCCGCCGACGCCCAGGACGCGCTCCTGGTCGGTGCCGACCCCGACGGCGTGCGCCTCCTCGACCTCTCGCTGCGCGGGCTCGCCGCCTCGCTCGCCGAGGAGAACCGCCCCCTGCCGACCGTGTACGCGGCCTGGATGAGCAACGGCGATCTGCACCTCCAGCTCGCCCAGCCCGCCGGACGGCCGCCCGCGCCCTGGCAGTTGGGGCAGGACCAGACGTTCTGGATGCTGGCCCGCACCGACGCCGAGAACTACGAGGAGAGCGAGACCGCCGCGCCCTACCCGGGGCTCGTCAGCCTCGGCACCCTCGACGACTCGCGGCTCCTGCTGAACCTGGAGGCCGTGCCGGGGATCGTCTCGCTCAGCGGCAGCGAGAGCGACCGGGCCGCCGTCTTCGCCTCCGTCGCCGCCGAACTCGCCACCAACGGCTGGTCGGACCGCATGACCATCACGCTCGTCGGCTTCGGCCAGGACCTCACCCCGCTCGCGCCCAACCGTCTGCGGCACCTGGAGGACGTCGAGGCGCTCATCGAGACCATGGAGGCCGAGACGCGGCAGCGGCGCGGCGCGCTCGGCGCCGCCGGGCACGACTCGGTCCTCACCGGCCGCACCGGCCCCGCCCAGCACACCCGCTGGGCCCCGCACCTCGTGCTGCTCGCCGCGCAGCCGACCGACGACGACGCGGTCAAGCTCGCCGAGCTGGCCGCCGACGCGAGCCGCCTCGGCATCGGCTACCTCGTCGGCACGGAGAGCACCGAGAGCGGCGGACTGCCCGGCGCCGCCTGGGAGATGGAGATCACCCGACAGGGCAAGCTCCTCGCCCCGCTCCTCGGCCTCGAACTGGAGGCGCAGACGCTCCCGGAGGCGACCCAGCGCGCCGTCGTCGAGCTGTTCGTCGAGGCCGACCCGAACCAGGGCGGCACCACGGGCGCCGGGGACCCCGGGTCGGGGGCCACGTCCGCGACCGCCCCGCCCTTCCTCGTCGACGTCACCGAACAGGGCCGTCCCGCCGTCTACGCCCGCATGGTCGGCAGTTACGAGATCATCGGCCTGGACTCGCCCGACGGCGAGCGCAGCGCCCTCCTCCACGAGGCGCTCGCACTGCTGCTCCTGCACCGCGAGGGCGTGCACCCGCGCGTGCTCGTCTCCTCGCTGTGGCCGCGCGGCGTCACCGACGACGTGCGCGACGCCCTCCTGGACCGGCTCGCCCACTGGCTCGGCCAGGACGCCGACGGCACCCCGCGCCTGAAGACCGACGAGAGCGGGCGGCTCAAGCTCGCCAAGTCCGTCGTCTCCGACCTGGACGTGCTGCGCTCGCTCTACCACGAGGCCACGCAGGGCCGCGGAGCCAACAGCCGCCAGGTGCGCGGGCGCATGCTCACCGACGCGCTCGTCCTGGTGCGCGGCCCGCTCCTCGCGGACCGCCCGCAGGGCCGCTACCGCTGGCTCACGCACGAGATCATCGACGCCCAACTCCCGCTCCTCGTCGCCGACATCGGCCTCGCCCTCTCCGAGTTCCACCTGGAGAAGGGGCGCGCGGAGAAGGCCATCGAGGCGCTCGGCGCGGCGATGAACTCGGCGCCCACCGACGAGCGCCTGTGGAACGAGCTGCTGCGCGCCACCCACACCCTGGAGGACCCGGACCGCCTCCAGCAGCTCGCCGCCGACCTGGTCGCACGCAGCGGCGCGCGCGGACTGCCGCCCCGGACCGAGGCGCTCCTCGACGAGCTGCTCCCGGCCTGGCGCAGCGGACTCAGCGCCGTCGGGTGACCCGGTGCAGCTGATCCTCACGGTGGGCGCCCTGCTCTGGGGCGCCCTCGCCGGTCTCCTCGTCCCGCGCCCCGCGTACCGCTTCTCCGTCGCCCCCGACGAACAGTGGCGCACGGTCTGCCCGGCAGGCCATCCGCTCACCGGCTGGCTCGGCCTGGCCCGCTGCCGCGACAAGGGGGACGGGTACGGCCCGAGCGCCCCGCTCGTGGTGACCGCCACCGCCCTGGTCTGCGCGGCCCTCGCCGCCGCGACCGGGCCGCGCCCCGAACTCGCCGCCTGGCTGCTGCTCGCCCCCCTCGGCGTGCTGCTCGCCGTCGTCGACTTCACGGTGCAGCGGCTGCCGGACGTCCTGACCCTTCCGCTCGCCGCCGCGGCCCTGGCGCTGCTCGGGGTGGCCGCGCTCCTGCCCGAGCACGGCGGCTCCTGGACGGGCGCCGCGCTCGGCGCGCTCGCGCTCGGCGGCGGCTACTTCGTCCTCTTCCTCATCAACCCGAACGGCATGGGCTTCGGCGACGTGAAGCTCGCCCTCGGCCTGGGCGCGGTCCTCGGCTGGTACGGGTGGGGGGTGCTGCTCCTCGGCACGTTCGCGGGATTCGTCCTCGCCGCGCTGTACGGAATGTGGCTCGTCGTCGTGCGCAAGGCGGGCCGCAAGACGGCGATCGCGTTCGGCCCGTTCCTCGTGGGCGGCGCGTTCGTGGGCCTGCTCCTTGGGGCGTTCACCGCCTGACGTACGCTGGGTCGGTCCGCCCGCAACCCCCACGAAAGGGACCCGACGGTGACCGAGAAGGCCGACCTCCAGTCCGTCCTCGACCGTGCCGCCGCAGGTGGGCGGATCACCCCCGAAGAGGCGCTCGACCTCTACCGCGACGCCCCGCTGCACGCCCTCGGCGCCGCCGCCGACGCCGTGCGCCGCCGCCGCTACGCCGGTACGGAGCACATCGCGACGTACATCATCGAGCGGAACATCAACTACACGAACGTCTGCGTGACGGCGTGCAAGTTCTGCGCCTTCTACGCCGCTCCGAAGGACACGAAGAAGGGCTGGAGCCGCGACCTCGACGACATCCTGCGCCGCTGCGCGGAGACCGTCGAGCTGGGCGGCACCCAGATCATGTTCCAGGGCGGCCACCACCCGGACTACGGCGTCGAGTACTACGAGAAGCACTTCTCGGCGATCAAGAAGGACTTCCCCCAGCTGGTCATCCACTCCCTCGGTGCGTCCGAGGTCGAGCACATGGCCCGCATCTCCAAGGTCTCCGTCGAGGAGGCCATCCAGCGCATCAACGCCGCCGGGCTCGACTCCTTCGCGGGCGCGGGCGCGGAGTTGCTCCCCGAGCGCCCCCGCAAGGCGATCGCCCCGCTCAAGGAGTCCGGCGAGCGCTGGCTCGAGATCATGGAGACCGCCCACAACCTGGGCGTCGAGTCCACCTCCACGATGCTCATGGGCACGGGCGAGACGAACGCCGAGCGCATCGAGCACCTGCGCATGATCCGCGACGTACAGGACCGGACCGGGGGCTTCAGGGCCTTCATCCCGTACACGTACCAGCCCGAGAACAACCACCTCAAGGGCCGCACCCAGGCGACGATCTTCGAGTACATCCGCATGATCGCCATCGCCCGGATCTTCCTCGACAACGTCGCGCACATCCAGGGCTCCTGGCTCACCACCGGCAAGGAGGCGGGCCAGCTCACCCTCCACTACGGCGCGGACGACCTCGGCTCCGTGATGCTGGAGGAGAACGTGGTCTCCTCGGCGGGCGCCAAGCACCGCTCGAACCTCCGCGAGATGATCGACATGATCCGCACCGCGGACCGCGTCCCGGCCCAGCGCGCCACGACCTACGAGCACCTCGTCGTCCACGACGACCCGGCGAACGACCCGGTCGACGACCGTGTGGCCTCGCACATCTCGTCCACCGCGATCGAGGGCGGCACGGCCCACCCGGAGCTGAAGCTCCTGGCCACCAACTGAGCCTGCGTTGCTGACACTTCACGTCGCCGAGCGCTCTCCGGAGGCGGCGGTCCTGGTCGAGGGTGCGACGGTCGCCGCCGTCGGCCCGTACGAGGACCTGGCCGCCGCGTACCCTTCGGCCCGCGTCCGCCGCTGGCCGGGCATCCTCACGCCGGGCCTGCTCAACCCGTACGGTCCGGAGCTCCTGGAAGCCACGTACCACCCGGACCCGCGCGAGGCCGACGAGCTGGGCACGGACCCCATCGGCGGGGAGCGCGCGAAGTCGATCTTCCGCTCCGACCCGTCCCGCCTCGGCGCGAGCGCCCGCCGCGGCGTCCAGCGCCTCCTGGCCCACGGCACGGTGGCGATCGCGGGCGAGCTGCGTGCCCGCCCCGTCCTGGACGCGATCCGCAGAGCGGGCCTGGCAGTGGGCCAACGCCCCCCTCAACTCCCGGGCCCCGCATCCCTCTCCCCGGCCCCGCTGGTCCTGCTTCCCCCGCTGGCCGCGGGCGGCCCGGCCCGCTTCGCGGTGTTCGACGTGGCGGACAGGGGGGAGCTGGTGCGGCGGGGGCCGGGGACGTGTGTGGCGACGGTGGTGGCGGGGCGGTTGGTGTACCGCAGTAAGTGAGACGGTGCCCTTACTGGGGTGCGGTGGCCGCGAGAGGGCGCCCTGCAGGGGCGCGGGGAACTGCGCGAGCAACCACGCGCACGCCGCACCCGCCGAAGTGCCGTCCCCGGCAGACGCGAAGGCGAGAGCCCGCCGCAGGCGAAGGGCCCGCCGCAGGCGGAGGAGAGCCCGGCACACCCCAAGGGAGCCGGGCCCCCGGGCCTGACACAATGACCAGGTGACCCGAGCAAACTTGGACAAGCAGCCGCACGAAGTCGCCTCCATGTTCGACGACGTGGCGGAACGCTACGACCTCACCAACGACGTGCTCTCGCTCGGCCAGTCCCGCCTCTGGCGCAAGGAGGTCGCGAAGGCGGTCGACGCCCGCCCGGCGCAGAAGATCCTCGACCTCGCCGCCGGCACGGCCACCTCCTCCCAGCCCTTCGCGCAGGCCGGCGCGTACGTCGTGCCCTGCGACTTCTCGATCGGCATGCTCCGGGTCGGCAAGCGCAACCACCCGTGGATGCCGTTCACGGCGGGCGACGGGACCCGGCTGCCGTTCAGGGACGACACGTTCGACGCGGTCACGATCTCCTTCGGCCTGCGCAACATCCAGGACACCGACCAGGCGCTCCGCGAGCTGTACCGGGTCACGAAGCCCGGCGGCCGCGTCGTGATCTGCGAGTTCTCGCACCCGACGTGGGCACCGTTCCGCACGGTCTACACCGAGTACCTGATGCGCGCCCTGCCGCCGGTCGCCCGCGCGGTCTCGTCCAACCCGGACGCGTACGTCTACCTCGCCGAGTCGATCCGCGACTGGCCCGACCAGCCCGCGCTCGCCGCGAAGCTGCAGGCCGCGGGCTGGTCGAAGGTGGCCTGGCGCGACCTCACGGGCGGCGTCGTCGCGCTGCACCGCGGCATCAAGTGAACCGGCTCCGTCACGGCCGGAGTTGACGGGAACCGGGGGCCGGGGAAGATGTGTCAGTTGATACACCGCTGAGACACTGCCCCACCCCTTACGTCCCCCTCCCCGCTCGACTCCCCAACGACGGAGTGTCCCCATGGCGTCGTACTGCCCGCACTGTGGTGCCCAAAGACTGGACGAGGCGCGCTTCTGCATGAAGTGCGGGCGCGAACTCCCCGCAACGAGCGGCGAGTTGACGCCTCCCCCCGAAGCGGGCAAGACACCCCCTCAGCCCCCCGCGGCCCCACCCGCCTCCCCGCCGCCCTCATCCCCACCCACCTACGTCCCCGCTTCCGCAGCCCCCGCAGCCCCTGCAGCCCCCGCAGCCCCTCCGGCCTTCGCCGCCCCCACCCTGCCCCCGCCACCCCCGCACCCCGCAGGCCCCTCACCCGTGGGCGCCTTCTTCGGGCGGGCCTTCCGCGGGGACTGGGCCGGGTCCGTGCAGGCCGCGCTCTGGCCCGTGGTGCTGCTCCTCGTGGGGGCCGTGGGGATCGCCATTCCCTCGTACGGGCAGGACGAGGAGGTCGTGGTCGGGTTCACCGACCGGCTGCGGATGGCGCTCGCGCTGCTCCTCCAAGGAGTGGGCGGCGGCTTCGAGTTCAGCGGTCAGGACCGGACGTCCATCGGGGACGGCTCGGGCCTGGGCGGCAGCTCGCGCGACATCGCCGTCGAAGGGTCGTACAGCCTCTCCCTCACCCCGCTCACGGTCACGGTCCTGTGGATCCTGGCGCTCTACATCGGCGTACGCGTCGTCAGGAGCCGTAACCGGCGGCGCGCCGCAGAGGCGGGGGCGACGACGATCGGGCGAACCGACGGTCTGGAAGCGGCCGTTCGCATCTCGCTCCTCGTGACCCTCGCCACCCTCGTCCTCGCGCTCTTCGCGCAGCCCGAGGTCGACGGCGTCGAGTTCTCCTCGGTCCCGGCGCTGTCCGCGCTCGGCGCGCTCGTGCTCGGACTCGCCGTCTCCTGCGCGGTGCTGCACCAGGACGACCTCGCGCACTGGCTGGCCGCCCGCCCCGCCGCCCACACCGCGGTGCGCGCCGCCGGTACGGCCGTCAAGGCGCTCGCCGTCGTGATCGCCCTTGCCGCGGTCGTCGCGTACATCAGCATCGGCCAGCTCGACGACCTCGACCGGCTCACCGACTCCGACGACTCTCCCGTCTCCCCGCTCGTGGCCGCCCTCCTCGTGCTGCCCAACCTCGGCGTCATGGCCCTCGGCCTGAGCTGGGGCGCGCCCGCCGAGGCCAAGGCGGACAGCTCGGGCTCCTCGCTCGGCAGCGGTGGCGGTGCGGAGAGCGAGTCGTTCGGCCTCTCCGAGCTGGGGGACTACGCCAACGACTGGGCGGTCGTGGGAGCGTTGGGGCTCGGCGTCGTGTGCGCGCTCACCATCGGCGTGCTCGCCGCGCGCCGCTCCGCCCGCCGGGGCGAGCAGTTCCTCGCCGGCGGCATCTCCTTCCTCCTCTTCCTCTTCCTCGCGGGGATCAGCGGCTTCGGCATGGAGGTGAGCGCCAGCGCCTCGTCGCCTTACGGGGGCGGGGGCGGAGGCGGGGGCGGCTTCGGCAGTGGTGGCAGCGACTACAGCGGCGGCAGCGATTACACCGGCGGCAGCGCGGGCGGCAAGGGCAGCATCGAGGCGGGCACGAGCGTGCCGGACGCGCTGCTCTTCGGGATGCTGTGGGTGGGCGTGGCGGTGTTCCTCGCGCCGTTCCTGCTGCAGATGGTGGGGAGCAGGTCGGGGGCGGGCGTCCCAAGTGCCTTCGCTTCGGCGGGAGTTGTCGGTGCGCCGGACATGCCGGCGCCGGGTGCGGCACCGGTTGTTCCGGGAGCCCCAGCCACGCCAGCCACCCCAGCCACGCCAGCCACCCCAGCGACTCCTGCCACCCCCGTCGGCCCCCACGACCTCTCCCAGTACGCGACCTACGTCGGCCAGCAGCCCCCGGTGCCGGACCCGGCCACCCCGGCTCCCCGCCGCCGCGCCGTCATCTGGGTGGCGACTCTCGCGGGTGCCTTCCTCATCGGCAGCGCCGTCGCGGCGGGCGTCCTGCTCTGGCAGAACCACGACGACGACAAGGACGGCGGCGGCAAGGAAGGCAAGAACGGGAAGGCGGGGGTGAGCAGGACCCACGAGCAGGAGCCCTCGCAGACGCCCTCGGCGCAGGAGACGTCGAGCCCCACCCCCTCCGCGGAGACGTCGGACGACCCGGGCGCCGACTCCGGCGACCTCGGGGAGGACGGCGGCTCGGTCCGGGTGGAGGACGCGAAGGGCTTCTCGTTCGTCGCCCCGGCCGGGTGGACGCTCCAGGCGGGCGACAACCCGACGCAGCGCACGTACGCGGGCAGCACGGGGCGCGAGGAGTTCCTCATCGGTGTGATCCCGAAGGCGGACTACACCTCGTACGAGAACCTCAAGGACGGCGAGGCCCACGCCGAGAAGAACAAGAAGTGGTCGGACTACCAGCGGGTGCGCCTGGAGAAGAACACCTTCCAGGGGCGGCCCGGAGCGATCTGGGAGTACACGTACACCGACGACCAGGACCGCGCCATCCACGCGATCGACCAGAGCTACATCGCGGACGACGGCACCGAGTACGCGATCCAGCTGTCGTGGCGCGAGGACTTCTGGCCGGCGGACTACGGCGCTCAGACCCACCAACGGGCCCTGGACTCCTGGAAGCTCACGGACTGAACAGAGCCGGGTCGGCCGGGTCGGAGGACGTGGGCAGCTCCCGGCGCAGCCCGCCGCCGGGAGGCACGGGGCGTCGAGGCTCCCGCACCCCGGCGCCCCCAGGCTCCCGACTCCGTTCGAGCAGGGGGGTACCCCATTCCCGGCGCCGAAGTTCCGCGCGGCGCCGTGGTCACCGTCTGGTTCGAGCTCGGTCCGGGTGAAGGGGACGGGCTGCGTCGGACGTCCCTGGCACGGATGTCACCCCCCCGGCGGTACCGGAAGGGTAGACCCGCGCCCGGCGGGCCGCCAGGCACCCGGGCGCCACAGCGCCCTGCGGCACCGGCCCCTTCGCCCGGCGGATCGGTACGGCCTCATAGACTGCCTCTGTTCCGTGCCCGTCGGCACACAGAAGTCGAGCCTTGGGGAGAACCCGCCGTGACCGAGCCGCTCTCCGAAAACACCGCGGACGTCATCGTCGTCGGAGCCGGGCCCGCCGGTTCGACCACGGCGTACTACCTGGCGAAGGCCGGGCTCGACGTGCTCCTCCTGGAGAAGACCGCGTTCCCGCGGGAGAAGGTCTGCGGCGACGGACTCACCCCCCGTGCCACCAAGCAGCTCGTCTCCATGGGCATCGACATCTCCGAAGAGGCGGGCTGGCTGCGGAACAAGGGCCTCCGCATCATCGGCGGCGGCGTCCGCCTCCAGCTGGACTGGCCGGACCTCGCCTCGTACCCGGACTACGGTCTGGTGCGCAAGCGCGACGACTTCGACGAGCAACTGGCCCGCCAGGCGCAGAAGGCGGGCGCGCGCCTGTACGAGCGCTGCAACGTCGGCGCCCCGATCGTCGACGACCGCACGGGCCGCATCACCGGCGTGCACGCCAAGCTCGGCGAGGAGAAGACGCCGGCGACCTTCCACGCCCCGCTGGTCGTCGCGGCCGACGGCAACTCGACCCGGCTCTCCCTCGCGATGGGGCTGCACCGCCGCGAGGACCGTCCGATGGGCGTGGCCGTCCGCACGTACTTCACGTCCCCGCGCCACGACGACGACTACCTGGAGTCGTGGCTGGAGCTGTGGGACCGCCGCGGCTCCCAGGACCGGCTCCTGCCCGGCTACGGCTGGATCTTCGGCATGGGCGACGGCACGTCCAACGTCGGCCTGGGCATCCTCGACTCCTCCGCCGCGTTCAAGGAGCTCGACTGGCGCGAGGTCCTGAAGGCGTGGTGCGCCTCGATGCCCGAGGACTGGGGCTACACCCCGGACAACATGACGATGCCGATCCGCGGCGCGGCCCTGCCCATGGCCTTCAACCGCCAGCCGCACTACACCAAGGGCCTGCTCCTGGTCGGTGACGCGGGCGGCATGGTGAACCCCTTCAACGGCGAGGGCATCGCGTACGCCATGGAGTCCGGCCAGATCGCGGCCGACGTCATCGTCCAGGCCCACGCCCGCCAGACGCCCGCCCAGCGCGAACTCGCCCTCCAGCGCTACCCGAAGGTCCTCAAGGACACCTACGGCGGCTACTACACGCTGGGCCGCGCCTTCGTGAAGCTCATCGGCAACCCGAAGGTCATGAAGATCGCGACGCAGCGCGGACTGACCCACCCCGTCCTGATGAAGTTCACGCTGAAGATGCTGGCGAACCTGACGGATCCGACGGGCGGGGACGCGATGGACCGGATCATCAACGGCCTGTCCAAGGTGGCCCCCAAGGCGTGAGGCCGGCCCCCCGGGGCGTAGCGGCGGCTCCTGCGGCGTATTGGTCCGATTTGGTCAATACGCCAGGTCAGAGGCAGGGTGGACGGATGATTTTCATCGCAGTGAAGTTCACCGTCCGCCCCGAGCACGCCGAGTCCTGGCTGGAGCGCACCGCCGCGTTCACCGCCGCCACCCGCGCCGAGGAGGGCAACCTCTTCTTCGACTGGTCGCGCAGCGTCGACGACCCGAACCAGTACGTCCTCCTGGAGGGCTTCCGGGACGCCGAGGCGGGCGCGGTGCACGTGCAGTCCGACCACTTCAAGGCGGGCCTGGAGACGATGGCCGGGCTCATCGCCGCCACCCCCGAGATCATCAACGCCGACATCCCGAACGAGGGCTGGGGCGCGATGGGGGAGCTGGCCGTGGAAGCCTGAGCCCGCTCGCTCGACCGTGGCGCCCGCTTCGTACAGTGGGCGCCATGTCGGCCGAACCTCCCGCCTCCCCTGAATCACCCCTCATACAGAGCCTGCGTACGGCCGTCGCCGCCGCACCTCAGGACGTCCCCCTGCGCCTGCACCTCGCCCAACTCCTCCTGGAATCGGGCCAGTCGCACGCCGCGATCGCCGAAGCCGCCGTGGCCCTGCAGCACGCGCCGGGCGACGCACAGGCCCAGCAGCTGATGGCCCGCGCGATGGGCGGCCCTGCCCCCGCCCCCGTTCAGCAGGCGGCGACCGAGCCCCGCTTCGACTGGAAGGCCGCCGAGGACCAGGTCGGCGACGCCGTCCCGCCCCGGTTCGTGGAGGCGCCGCTCGCCGAGGACGGCAGCGGGGACCCCGGCGACGCGGAGGCGTGGGACGTCGAGGACACGGCGGCGCCCGGCGCCGTCCGGCTCGCCGACGTCGGCGGCATGCAGGACGTCAAGGACCGCCTCGAAGCCGCGTTCCTCGCCCCCCTGCGCAACCCCGAACTGCGCAAGCTGTACGGGAAGAGCCTGCGGGGCGGCCTCCTCCTGTACGGGCCTCCCGGCTGCGGAAAGACCTTCATCGCCCGCGCCGTCGCCGGTGAACTCGGCGCCAGTTTCCTGTCGGTGTCGGTCAACGACGTCCTCGACATGTGGATCGGCAACTCCGAGCGCAACATGCACGAGGTCTTCGAGACCGCCCGCCGTCAGGCCCCCTGCGTCGTGTTCCTGGACGAACTGGACGCCCTGGGCGGAAAGCGCAGCCGCACCCAGAGCAGCGGCATGCGCAACACCGTCAACCAGCTGCTCACCGAGCTCGACGGCGTCGACGCCGCGGCCAACGAGGGCGTCTTCGTGCTCGCCGCGACGAACGTCCCCTGGGACGTCGACGTCGCCCTGCGCCGCCCCGGCCGCTTCGACCGCACCCTGCTCGTGCTGCCGCCCGACGCCCCGGCCCGTGAGGCCATCCTCCGCTACCACCTGCGCGAACGCCCCATCGAGAACGTCGACTTGGGCAAGCTCGCCAAGGCCACCGACGGCCTCTCCGGCGCCGACCTCGCCCACATCTGCGAGGGGGCGGCCGAGACCGCGCTGCTCGACTCGGCGCGCACCGGCACCGCCCGCATGATCGGCATGAAGGACCTGCTCGGCGCGGTCAAGCAGACCGTGCCGTCCGCCGACCCCTGGTTCGCGTCCGCCCGCAACGTGGCGATGTACGCGAACGAGGGCGGCACGTACGACGACCTTGTCGCCTACCTGAAGAAGAAGCGGAAGCTGTGAGTCTGGATCAGGCGGTCGAGCGGGCCGAGGGGCTCGTCGCGCTCGAACGGTACGACGAAGCGGTGGAGCTCCTCGGGCGCAGGCTCGCCGAGGAGCCCGACGACGTGGCGGCGTGGGAGCAGCTCGCCCGCTGTCAGCTGAGGGCCGACCGCCCGCGGCAGGCGCTGGAGGCGACCGAGCGGGCCCTGCAGCTCACGCCGGAGAACGTCAACGTCCTTCTGGTGCACTCCCAGGCGCTGCGGCTGAGCGGCGCCGGCCTGGACAAGGCGGAGGACGCGCTGCGTGCGGCGGTCCGGCTCAACCCGCAGTTCTGGGGCGGCTACTCGATGCTCGCCGACCTGGTGTTCCGGGCGGCCGTCGTCCGCCGCGGCAAGGAGATCGGTCCCGGTGGGCGCCTGGAGTTCGCTGACATCCAGGCGGTGGCCGGTGAGGCGAGGGAGCTGGCCCGGGAGGCGATCCGCCTCGGTCCGGAGGAGATCGGCGCGTACGAGACCGCGAAGTTCATCGCCGACCTCTCCGGCGACAAGGAGACCGTCGACGCGATGGAGCGCGCCATCCTGCGGCTCGACCCCACGCACCAGGAGGCGCTGGCCGGGCAGACGCGGAAGGCCGCCAACACCCCGGGCACGCGCGCCGCCGACGCGGCCGACATGGTGGCCGACGCGCTCGCCGCAGCCCCCGGATCACCGGTGCTGCAGAGCGAACTCGACGCCGCCACCTACCGGATGCTGCGCGGCACCCGCTGGCTCGCGCTGTTCTGTCTCCTGCTCATCGCCGCGAGCGCCCTCGACCTGTACCCGACCGACGGCGAGACCCCGCTCGAACTGCCGCTCTCCCTCGGCCAGCGGCTGTGGAACCTGGTGCCGCTCACCGCGATCTGGCTGCTCGGCGCGGCGCTGCGGTTCTACCGGCGGCGCAAGGGCGTCCGCCTGAACGTGCGTTCCTTGCTGCGCCGCGACGGGTGGGCCCGGCTGGCCGCGGGGCAGTCCGCCGCCGTGATGGCCTGCACGCTGGTGCTCGACCTGGTGCCGTGGACCGAACGAGGGATCCCCAGAACGCTGTTCTGGATCGCCCTGGTGACGACGCTCCTGACGATGTGGGTCGACCGTCCGTCCGTACGGAAGACGTTCCGGGAGGCGTCGAGGCGGCGCTGAGGCCGTGAGACGCCGCTGAGGGCGCGCCAAGGGCCGGAACCCCGCAGGGGGGTTCCGGCCCTTGGCTGTGCTCTGTGTGCGGCCCTCAGAGGACGCGGACGGCGCCCGAGGCGGGGTAGCCGGACAGGTCCTGGATGACAACGCCCTTGCCGGGGTTGGCGGCGTCCAGGTACTGGCCGTTACCGATGTAGACACCCACGTGGTACGCGGAGCCCTTGCCGCCCCAGTACAGGATGTCGCCGACCTGCAGGTTCGAGGTGCCGACCTCGGTGCCCATCGTCGACTGGTCCTGGGAGACGCGCGGCAGGCTCACGCCGGCCTGCTTGAAGGCGGCCTGGACGAGGCTGGAGCAGTCCCAGGCGTTGGGGCCGGAGGCGCCCATGACGTAGGCGTCGCCGAGCTGCGCCTTGAGGAAGCTGATGACGGAGCCGACGCTGCCGCTCGGGGCGCTCACGGACGAACCGGAGTCGTCCGAGGCGGAGGAGGACTGCGTGGAGAGGTCCGTGCGCTCGGCGGAGCGGGAGGCGCGCTCGGCGGCGGCCTTCTTCTTCGCGGCGGCCTCGGCCTTGGCCTTCGCCTTGGCTTCCTTCTCGGCCTTCGCCTGGTCGGCCGCGGCCTGCTTGGCGGCCTTGGCGGCGGCGGCGTCCTGCTCGGCGCGGGACTCGTAGGCGTCCGCGGTCTGCTGGGTGGCGTCCGCGGACTGGGCGATCTGCGTGGACAGGTCGCTCGTGAGCGTGGGCATCTCGATGGTCTCGGTCACCGGCTCGGCGGCGTTCGCCGTACCAGCGGCGCCGGCCACTGCCAGGGTGCTGAGGACGCCACCGGCAACTCCTGCGCGCAGGGCCATCTTCGACGCGCTGCGGCGGGGCTTCCGGTGGCTGGGTATGTGAGCGGTGTGGGACATGAGAACAACCGCTATCAGGGACCCACGGTTCCCTTCAAGAAACGTGTGGTGCGCCACAGTTACGGAATCCAGCCCCGAATCCCGGGCGTGTCGCTTCTTATTGACGCCGTAACGGGCAATGCGGACACGGTCGATCACGCCTGTGATCATGGGTTTTCTGTGATACGTCCGAATTGCCCGTGGACTACCACCCGTTGAGGCCAATGGCCAAGCCCGGTTTATTGGGCCCGAAGGGTGCTGTGGCACAGGTCACAGCATGACCCCCTCGGGGATCTCCCTGAGATCTCGCTGAGACCTCCCTGAGATGTCCCGTAAATCTGTGGGCCGTTCGGAAGGCCATGGAGGGGACTGTCGGCCGGCGCTCGTGAACGTGTGCACGCATCGGCACCCCCGCACCTCCATTCACACTCGCCCCGCCCTGATGTGAACGCGGCTCCTCTATCAAGCGCGCGCGTCCAGCGCCAATTTGCTTGAGCGGTCTACCTCTTGATAGTGCGAACCCGCTCTCACCAGGGGTGACGCACTGAGATGTCACCTCTGGTGATCACTCAGGCGCTTCGCGTACGAAGATCACCGCTCATCCGACTTCATGATCCTTCGTCAGGTGGTGGAGATCACAAAGCAGTTGTCGTACCCCGTGTCGCAGATCACAGACCGGCGGGCATAAGATGCGGGGCAGTTGGGCTTGTGACCTGCTTCACATGTAAGCGATCTTCGGCAGGAATCAGGACCAGCGCCGCCAGCAGTCAGTGCCGACTGAGAGGAGCGAGGAGCGGTGAACGCGTATGCGCCCATCCTCGTACTGGGAGCCCTCGGGGCAGGCTTTGCGATCTTCTCCGTGGTCATGGCCACGCTGATCGGTCCGAAGCGCTACAACCGGGCCAAGCTCGAAGCCTATGAGTGCGGCATCGAGCCGACGCCGACACCGGCCGGCGGTGGGCGTTTCCCCATCAAGTACTACCTGACGGCGATGCTCTTCATCGTCTTCGACATCGAGATCGTCTTCCTCTACCCCTGGGCCGTCACCTTCGACGCCCTGGGGATTTTCGGGCTCGTGGAGATGCTGCTCTTCGTGCTCACCGTCTTCGTCGCGTACGCGTACGTGTGGCGGCGCGGCGGCCTGGAATGGGACTGAGGGGCCAGGAGCTATGGGACTCGAAGAAAAGCTGCCGAGCGGATTCCTGCTGACCACCGTCGAACAGGCCGCGGGCTGGGTGCGCAAGTCATCCGTCTTTCCGGCCACGTTCGGCCTCGCGTGCTGCGCCATCGAGATGATGACGACCGGCGCCGGGCGCTATGACCTGGCGCGCTTCGGCATGGAGGTCTTCCGGGGATCGCCGCGACAGGCGGACCTGATGATCGTGGCCGGGCGGGTGAGCCAGAAGATGGCGCCCGTCCTGCGGCAGGTCTATGACCAGATGCCGAACCCCAAGTGGGTCATTTCCATGGGGGTTTGCGCCTCATCGGGCGGGATGTTCAACAATTACGCAATTGTTCAGGGTGTAGACCACATTGTCCCAGTTGACATCTATTTGCCCGGCTGTCCGCCGCGGCCCGAGATGCTGATGGACGCGATTCTCAAGCTCCACCAGAAGATCCAGACCTCCAAGCTCGGCGTGAACGCCGAGGAGGCGGCCCGCGAGGCGGAGGAGGCGGCCCTCAAGGCGCTCCCCACCATCGAGATGAAGGGGCTGCTGCGGTGAGCGACGCGCACAGCAACGGGACCAATCCCGAAAAGGACCTCAGCGCCGCCAACCTCCCGGGCCAGCGCGGCGACCAGGGCGAGGAGATCCGCGTCCAGCGCGGCATGTTCGGCGCCGACAAGGGCGGCGACACCTCCGGCTACGGCGGCCTGGTCCGCTCGATCCGGATGCCCGGCGAGTCCACCCGCCCCTACGGAGGCTGGTTCGACGAGGTCGCCGACGAGCTGGAGGGCGCCCTGGAGGAACAGGGCCTCGTCCCCGAGAACGCGATCGAGAAGACCGTCGTCGACCGCGCCGAGCTCACCTTCCACATCGCGCGCGAGCACCTCGTCCGCGTCGCCCGCACCCTGCGCGACGACCCGGCCCTGCGCTTCGAGCTGTGCACCGGCGTGAGCGGCGTGCACTACCCCGGCGACAAGGGCCGTGAGCTGCACGCCGTCTACCACCTGCGCTCGATCACCCACAACCGGCTGATCCGCCTCGAAGTGAGCGCGCCGGACGACGATCCGCACGTCCCCTCGCTGGTCCCCGTCTACCCGACGAACGACTGGCACGAGCGCGAGGCGTACGACTTCTTCGGCCTGATCTTCGACGGCCACCCGGCGCTGACGCGGATCATGATGCCGGACGACTGGCAGGGCTTCCCGCAGCGCAAGGACTACCCCCTCGGCGGCATCGCCGTCGAGTACAAGGGCGCCCAGATCCCGGCTCCGGACCAGCGGAGGTCGTACAGCTGATGTCTGCCACTCAGGGAACATCCACTTCCCAGGCTTCCGCCCGCGAGACCACCGAGGGCACCGTATATACGGTCACCGGTGGCGACTGGGACGAGGTCGTCCAGTCCGCGGCCAAGTCCGACGACGAGCGCATCATCGTCAACATGGGTCCGCAGCACCCGTCCACGCACGGGGTGCTGCGCCTGATCCTGGAGATCGACGGCGAGACGGTCACCGAGGCCCGCTGCGGCATCGGCTATCTGCACACGGGCATCGAGAAGAACCTCGAGTACCGCACGTGGACGCAGGGGACCACCTTCGTCACGCGCATGGACTACCTGACGCCGTTCTACAACGAGGCGGGGTACTGCCTCGCCGTCGAGAAGCTCCTCGGCATCGAGGACGACGTCCCGGACCGGGCGAACATCATCCGCGTGCTCCTGATGGAGCTGAACCGGATGTCCTCGCACCTCGTCGCCATCGCCACCGGCGGTATGGAGCTCGGCGCCACGACGATCATGATCTACGGCTTCCGTGATCGTGAACTCATTCTCGACATCTACGAGTTGATCACCGGCCTCCGGATGAACCACGCGTACATCCGGCCCGGCGGCCTCGCCCAGGACCTGCCCCCGGGCGCCGTGGACCAGATCCGCGAGTTCGTGAAGAAGATGAAGAAGAACCTCCCGGAGTACGACAAGCTCGCCACCGGGAACCCCATCTTCAAGGCCCGCATGCAGGACGTCGGCTATCTGGACCTGGCCGGCTGCATGGCCCTCGGCGCCACCGGCCCCGTCCTGCGCTCGGCCGGACTCCCGCACGACCTGCGCAAGACCCAGCCGTACTGCGGCTACGAGACGTACGACTTCGACGTCCCGACCGCCGACACCTGCGACTCCTACGGGCGCTTCCTGATCCGCCTGGAGGAGATGCGGCAGTCGCTGCGCATCGTCGAGCAGTGCCTGGACCGGCTCGCCCCCGGACCCGTCATGGTCGGGGACAAGAAGATCGCCTGGCCCGCCCAACTCGCCCTCGGCCCTGACGGCCTGGGCAACTCGCTCGACCACATCAAGAAGATCATGGGCACCTCCATGGAGTCCCTGATCCACCACTTCAAGCTGGTGACCGAGGGCTTCCGGGTCCCGCCGGGACAGGCGTACGCCGCCGTGGAGTCGCCCAAGGGCGAACTCGGCGTGCACGCCGTGTCCGACGGCGGCACCCGTCCCTTCCGGGTCCACTTCCGCGACCCGTCCTTCACCAACCTCCAGGCCATGGCGGCGATGTGCGAGGGCGGCCAGGTCGCCGACGTCATCGTCGCCGTCGCGTCCATCGACCCCGTGATGGGAGGCGTCGACCGGTGACCGCCACACCTTCCGAGGGCGTGAGCCTGGGGATGCCCCAGCTGCCCGCCCCCGACTACCCGGCCGACGTACGGGCCCGGCTCGAAGCGGACGCGAAGGAAGTCGTCGCCCGCTACCCGGACTCGCGCTCCGCGCTCCTTCCGCTGCTGCACCTCGTGCAGTCGGAGGAGGGCCATGTCACGCGCACCGGCATGCAGTTCTGCGCGGACGTGCTCGGCCTGACCACGGCCGAGGTCACGGCGGTCGCGACCTTCTACACGATGTACCGCCGCAAGCCGAGCGGCGACTACCAAGTGGGCGTCTGCACCAACACGTTGTGCGCCGTCATGGGCGGCGACGCCATCTTCGAGGAGCTCAAGGAGTACCTCGGCGTCGGCAACAGCGAGACCACCGAGGACGGCAAGGTCACCCTCGAACACATCGAGTGCAACGCGGCCTGCGACTTCGCCCCCGTGGTGATGGTCAACTGGGAGTTCTTCGACAACCAGACCCCCGAGTCCGCCAAGCGCCTCGTCGACGACCTGCGCGACGGGAAGGTCGTCAGGCCCAGCCGCGGTGCGCCCCTGTGCACGTACAAGGAGACCGCCCGCATCCTCGCCGGGTTCCCGGACGAGCGGGAGGGCGCCGTCGAGGCGAGCGGCGCCGCCGGGCCCGCGTCGCTGATCGGGCTGCGCCTGGCCAAGGGCGAGGTGGCGGCCGCGAAGGTGGTCTCGCCGCGCTCCTCGGGCTACCCGAGCGACGAGCCGCCCGCCGGACACCCGAGCTCACACGACGCGCCGCAGACGACCTCGGCCTCCGACCCGGCGCACCCGGCCGGACCGACTGCCGAGGAGGGGGAGTGATGACGTTGGCAGCCGAGATCAACGAGACGAGCCCGGAGAAGCTGCTCTCGCCGGTCCTGTCGGCCTTCTGGGACGAGGAGAAGTCCTGGACGCTCGACGTCTACCGCCGCCACGAGGGATACGAGGGGCTGCGCAAGGCCCTCGCGATGGCGCCGGACGACCTCATCGCCTACGTGAAGGACGCGGGGCTGCGCGGCCGCGGCGGCGCCGGCTTCCCCACCGGAATGAAGTGGCAGTTCATCCCGCAGGGCGACGGCAAGCCGCACTACCTCGTCGTCAACGCCGACGAGTCGGAGCCCGGGACCTGCAAGGACATCCCCCTCCTCTTCGCCAACCCGCACTCCCTCATCGAGGGCATGGTGATCGCCTGCTACGCGATCCGCTCCTCGCACGCCTTCATCTATCTGCGCGGTGAAGTCGTCCCCGTACTGCGGCGGTTGCACGAGGCCGTGCGCGAGGCGTACGACGCGGGCTTCCTCGGCAAGGACATCCTCGGCAGCGGACTCGACCTCGACATCACCGTGCACGCGGGCGCGGGCGCGTACATCTGCGGTGAGGAGACCGCGCTGCTCGACTCGCTCGAGGGCCGCCGCGGCCAGCCGCGACTGCGTCCCCCCTTCCCTGCGGTCGCCGGCCTCTACGCCTGCCCCACTGTGGTGAACAACGTCGAGTCCATCGCTTCTGTTCCCGCGATCCTTCAGCGCGGCAAGGAGTGGTTCAAGTCGATGGGGAGCGAGAAGTCCCCCGGCTTCACGCTGTACTCGCTGAGCGGGCACGTCGCCTCGCCCGGCCAGTACGAGGCGCCGCTCGGCATCACGCTGCGCCAGCTCCTCGACATGAGCGGCGGCATGCGCCCCGGGCACCGGCTCAAGTTCTGGACGCCGGGCGGCAGTTCGACCCCGATGTTCACCGACGAGCACCTGGACGTCCCCCTGGACTACGAGGGGGTCGGCGCCGCCGGATCCATGCTCGGCACCAAGGCCCTCCAGTGCTTCGACGAGACGACGTGCGTCGTGCGCGCCGTCACCCGCTGGACCGAGTTCTACGCCCACGAGTCCTGCGGAAAGTGCACGCCGTGCCGCGAAGGAACGTACTGGCTCGTGCAGTTGCTCCGGGACATCGAGGACGGCAAGGGCGTCATGTCCGACCTCGACAAGCTGAACGACATCGCCGACAACATCAACGGCAAGTCCTTCTGCGCCCTCGGTGACGGCGCCGCCTCGCCGATCTTCTCCTCGCTCAAGTACTTCCGCGAGGAGTACGAGCAGCACATCACCGGCGGCGGCTGCCCCTTCGACCCCGCCAAGTCGACCGCCTGGGCCGACCGGCCCGCCGGTAGCACCTCGGAGGTGAACGCATGACAGTGACCACGAACAGCGCTCCCTCCGGGGGAGGGGAGGCGTCCGTTCCGCCGGAGGACCTCGTCTCGCTGACCATCGACGGCATCGACATCAGCGTCCCCAAGGGGACGCTGGTGATCCGCGCCGCCGAGCTGCTCGGCATCGAGATCCCCCGGTTCTGCGACCACCCGCTGCTCGACCCGGCGGGCGCCTGCCGCCAGTGCATCGTCGAGGTGGAGGGCCAGCGCAAGCCGATGGCCTCCTGCACGATCACGTGCACCGACGGGATGGTCGTCAAGTCGCAGCTCACCTCGCCGGTCGCCGAGAAGGCCCAGCACGGCGTGATGGAGCTGCTGCTCATCAACCACCCGCTGGACTGCCCGGTCTGCGACAAGGGCGGCGAGTGCCCGCTGCAGAACCAGGCGATGTCGCACGGCAACGCGGAGTCCCGCTTCGAGGGCAAGAAGCGGACGTACGAGAAGCCGGTGCCGATCTCCACACAGGTGCTGCTCGACCGCGAGCGGTGCGTGCTGTGCGCGCGCTGCACCCGGTTCAGCAACCAGATCGCCGGCGACCCGATGATCGAGCTCATCGAGCGGGGCGCGCTCCAGCAGGTCGGCACCGGCGAGGGCGACCCCTTCGAGTCGTACTTCTCCGGGAACACCATCCAGATCTGCCCGGTGGGCGCGCTCACCTCGCAGGCGTACCGGTTCCGCTCCCGGCCCTTCGACCTGGTGTCGTCGCCTTCGGTGTGCGAGCACTGCTCCGGCGGCTGCGCGACCCGCACCGACCACCGGCGCGGCAAGGTCATGCGGCGGCTCGCCCAGGACGACCCCGAGGTCAACGAGGAGTGGATCTGCGACAAGGGGCGGTTCGGCTTCCGGTACGCGCAGAAGCCGGACCGGCTCACGACCCCGCTGGTGCGGAACGCCTCAACGGGTGAGCTGGAGCCCGCCAGTTGGCCAGAGGCGCTCGCGGCTGCCGCCACCGGTCTCGCCGCCGCGCGCGGGCGTGCCGGGGTGCTCGTCGGCGGCCGGCTGACCGTCGAGGACGCCTACGCCTACAGCAAGTACGCGCGCGTGGCGCTCGACACGAACGACATCGACTTCCGCGCGCGGGTGCACAGCAGCGAAGAGGCCGACTTCCTGGCGGCGCGGGTCGCCGGGCGCGGCCGGGACCTCGACGGGAGCGGCGTCACGTACACCGCCCTGGAGAAGGCGCCCGCGGTGCTGCTCGCCGGGTTCGAGTCCGAGGAGGAGGCGCCCGGGGTCTTCCTGCGACTTCGTAAGGCGTGGCGCAAGCACGGCCAGCGCACCTTCTCCCTGGCGCCGTTCGCGACGCGTGGCCTTGAGAAGGCGGGCGGCACGCTGCTGCCCGCCGCGCCGGGCACCGAGACGGAGTGGCTGGACGCGCTCGCCGCCGGGGTCGGCCTGGAGGCCGACGGGACGGCGGCGGCCGAGGCGCTGCGCGCCGACGGCGCGGTGATCGTCGTCGGTGAGCGGCTCGCGGGCGTGCCCGGCGGGCTCACCGCCGCCGTACGGGCCGCGTCCGCGACCGGCGCCCACCTGGTGTGGATCCCGCGCCGGGCGGGCGAGCGGGCCGCGGTCGAGGCGGGCGCGCTGCCGTCGGTGCTTCCGGGCGGGCGCCCGGCGACCGACCCGCGCGCGCGTGACGAGGTCGCGAGCGCGTGGAACGTCGCCGAACTCCCGCACCGCTACGGCCGCGACACCGGCCAGATCGTGGAGGCCGCCGCCACCGGCGAGCTGCGGGCGCTGCTCGTGGCGGGCGTCGAGGTCGCGGACCTGCCCGACCCCACGCGCGCGCGTGAGGCGCTCGACGAGGTGGCCTTCGTGGTCTCCCTGGAGCTGCGGCCGAGCGAGGTGACCGAGCGTGCGGACGTGGTTCTTCCGGTCGCGGCCGTCGCCGAGAAGCCGGGCACGTTCCTCAACTGGGAGGGACGGGCCCGGATGTTCGAGGCGGCGCTGAAGCCCGACCAGATGACCCGCACGCTCGCGCCGACCGACGCGCGCGTGCTGCAGATGCTGGCCGACGCGGGCGACGTCCACCTGGGCCTGCCCGACATCGTCACCATCCGCCGCGAGCTGGACCGGCTCGGCGGCTGGGACGGGCCGCACGCGACGGAGCCGCTGGAGACGGCGGTGCAGCCGCCGCGGCCCGGCGCCGGGGAGGCCGTGCTCGCGGGCCACCGGCTGCTGCTCGACCAGGGCCGCCTCCAGGAGGGCGACGAGGCGCTCGCGGGCACACGGCACGCGGCACACGCGCGTGTGTCGGCCGCCACCGCCGCCGAGGTGGGCGTCAAGGACGGCGACGTCCTCGCGGTGACCGGCACCGCCGGGCGCACCGAACTCCCGCTCCAGGTCACGGAGATGCCGGACCGCGTGGTGTGGCTGCCGCTCAACTCCACCGGAGGGGGCGTCGCCGCCGACACGGGCGCCGTACCGGGCGCGCTGGTCAAGATCGGCCCGGCCGTCCGCGTCGAGCCCGCTCAGGAGCAGGAGGTGCAGTCATGATGCCGCTCGCAGCCGACACGCTGCCGCTGGCCGCCGAGGATCTCTCCATGTTCGGGCGCGACCCCTGGTGGCTGGTCGCCATCAAGGCGGTCTTCTGCTTCGCCTTCCTGATGGTGACGGTGCTCTTCTCCATCGTCTGGGAGCGCAAGGTCGTCGCCTGGATGCAGCTGCGCATCGGCCCCAACCGGCACGGCCCCTGGGGCATGCTCCAGTCCCTCGCGGACGGCATCAAGCTGATGCTCAAGGAGGACCTGATCGTCAAGCGTGCGGACAAGGTGGTCTATGTCCTCGCGCCGATCGTCGCCGCCATCCCGGCCTTCATGGCGATCGCGGTGATCCCCTTCGGTCCGGCAGGCAACGAGATCTCGATCTTCGGCCACCGCACCACGATGCAGCTCACCGACCTGCCGATCGCGATGCTCTACATCCTCGCGGTCGCCTCGGTCGGCATCTACGGCATCGTGCTCGCGGGCTGGAGCTCCGGCTCCACGTATCCGCTGCTCGGCGGCCTGCGCTCGTGCGCGCAGATGATCTCGTACGAGATCGCCATGGGCGCCGCGTTCGCCTCGGTGTTCCTCTACTCCGGGTCGATGTCGACCTCGGCGATCGTGGAGGCGCAGGCGGACCGCTGGTACGTGCTGCTGCTCCCGGTCTCGTTCCTGATCTACATCGTGACGATGGTCGGCGAGACCAACCGCGCCCCGTTCGACATGCCGGAGTCCGAGGGCGACCTGGTGGGCGGCTTCAACACCGAGTACTCGTCCATCAAGTTCGCGATGTTCATGCTCGCCGAGTACGTCAACATGGTCACCGTCTCGGCGGTCTCGGTCACGCTCTTCCTGGGCGGCTGGCGGGCCCCGTGGCCCATCTCCACCTTCTGGGAGGGCGCGAACCACGGCTGGTGGCCGATGGCCTGGTTCGTGCTCAAGGTCCAGCTGCTGCTGTTCTTCTTCATCTGGCTGCGCGGCACGCTGCCCCGCGTCCGCTACGACCAGCTGATGAAGCTCGGCTGGAAGGTCCTCATCCCGATCTCCGTGGTCTGGCTGATGCTCGTCGCCACCGTGCGGGCGATGCGGAACGAGGACTACGACTTCACCTCGATCGCGCTCTATGTGGGCGGCGCCGTCATCGCGCTCCTGCTGCTCTCCGTGGTCGTCGACATCTTCCGGGACAAGCGCGGCAAGGAGGAGGCGGCAGCGCGGGCCGAGCAGGAGTCCGACGCCGCCTTCGACCCGATGGCCGGGGGCTTCCCGGTGCCGCCGCTGCCCGGACAGACCCTGCCGCCCGTGCCGCGTCGACCGTCGCGCCAGGAGCGGGAGTTGATTG
Source organism: Streptomyces odontotermitis (assembly GCF_050510915.1). Lineage (NCBI taxonomy): Bacteria > Bacillati > Actinomycetota > Actinomycetes > Kitasatosporales > Streptomycetaceae > Streptomyces > Streptomyces odontotermitis. Next base: position 165,473 of record NZ_JBNJLS010000010.1, read on the forward strand.
TCAGTGGTGGCCCGGATACTCAAAGTGACGGAAAGGAGGCGTCCGATGGCTGAGCAGTCCAAGCACCCCGCCCGGAAGGATCCGGCAGGGCTGCCGGAGCAGGCGCGCCAGTCGGCCGGGGCGAACCAGTCGGACCAGGGGTTCCAGAATCCCGTCGCGGGCTTCGGCGTGACCTTCAAGGCCATGTTCAAGAAGCGGCTGACCGAGCAGTATCCGGAGCAGCAGAAGACCACCGCTCCGCGCTTCCACGGCCGGCACCAGCTCAACCGCCACCCGGACGGCCTGGAGAAGTGCGTGGGCTGCGAGCTCTGCGCCTGGGCCTGTCCCGCGGACGCCATCTATGTGGAGGGCGCGGACAACACGGAGGAGGAGCGCTACTCCCCGGGCGAGCGGTACGGCCGCGTCTACCAGATCAACTACGCCCGCTGCATCCTGTGCGGCCTGTGCATCGAGGCGTGCCCCACGCGCGCGCTCACGATGACCAATGAGTTCGAGCTGGCCGACAGCAGCCGCGAGAACCTGATCTACACCAAGGAGCAGCTGCTCGCCGGGCTCGACGAGGGCATGGTCGACTCGCCGCACGCCATCTACCCGGGGATGGACGAGCAGGACTACTACCGGGGGCTGGTCACCGAGGCCGCCGCCGGGACGGTTCCCCAAGTCGCCGTCTCCAAGGGCGAGAAGGCCGAGGAGACGCCGCGGGCCAAGGAGGTGGAGGCGTGATGCAGCAACTCGCCGCCTACTCCACGTCCACCGGCGAGGCATTCCAGTTCTGGGTGCTCGGCACGGTCGCCGTGATCGGCGCGCTGTGCACGATCCTCATGAAGAAGGCCGTGCACAGCGCGCTGTGCCTGGCCGGGACCATGATCATCCTGGCGGTCTTCTACCTCGCCAACGGCGCGTACTTCCTGGGCATCGTCCAGATCGTCGTCTACACCGGCGCGATCATGATGCTCTTCCTGTTCGTCGTCATGCTGGTCGGCGTCACCGCCGCCGACTCCCTGAAGGAGACCATCAAGGGGCAGCGCTGGCTCGCCGCCCTGGGCGCCCTCGGCTTCGGCATCCTGCTCTGCGCCGGGATCGGGAACGCCTCCTTGAAGGAGTTCAACGGCCTCGGCAAGGCGAACGCGAACGGGAACGTGGAGGGACTCGCCTCCCTCATCTTCACGAAGTACGTCTTCGCCTTCGAGATCACCGGCGCCCTGCTGATCACGGCGACGGTCGGCGCGATGGTGCTCACCCACCGGGAGCGCACCGAGCGCGCCAAGACCCAGCGCGAGCTGGCCGAGCAGCGTGTGCGCGAGGGCAAGCACCTTCCGCCGCTGCCCGCCCCCGGTGTCTACGCCCGGCACAACGCGGTGGACATCGCGGGCCTGCTCCCGGACGGCACCCCGTCCGAGCTCACGGTCAACAAGACGCTGCGCGACCGCGGCCAGATCCGGGACGTGTCGGACGAGGCGATGGCCGACCTGCGCGCCCTGGAACAGCGCTCGGCCGAGCGCCTCGAGCGGACGTCGACCGAGGAGGCGTCGAAGTGAACCCGGTCAACTACCTCTATCTGTCCGCCCTGTTGTTCACGATCGGCGCCGCCGGCGTCCTGATCAGGCGGAACGCGATCGTGGTCTTCATGTGCATCGAGCTCATGCTGAACGCCTGCAACCTCGCGTTCGTCACGTTCTCCCGGCTGCACGGCAACCTCGATGGCCAGATCATCGCCTTCTTCACGATGGTCGTCGCCGCCGCGGAGGTCGTGGTCGGGCTCGCGATCATCGTGTCGCTGTTCCGCTCCCGCCACTCGGCCTCGGTCGACGACGCCAGCCTGATGAAGCTGTAAGGGGTCGCTGAAACGTGGAGAAGATGATTGCGCTGCTCATCGCGGCGCCTCTGCTCGGAGCGGCCGTACTGCTGTGCGGCGGGCGGCGGTTGGACCGCGTGGGCCACTGGCTCGGCACGCTGCTCGCGGCCGTCTCCTTCGTCATCGGTGTGGCGCTCTTCACCGACATGCTCGGCAAGGGCGCCGAGGAGCGCCACCTGTCGCAGCATCTGTTCAGCTGGATCCCCGTGGAGGGCTTCCAGGCGGATGTCGCCTTCCAGCTCGACCAGTTGTCGATGACGTTCGTCCTCCTGATCTCTGGTGTGGGCACGCTGATCCACATCTACTCGATCGGGTACATGGAGCACGACGAGCGGCGCCGCCGCTTCTTCGGCTATCTGAACCTGTTCCTCGCGGCGATGCTCCTTCTGGTCCTCGCCGACAACTACCTGCTGCTGTACGTCGGTTGGGAGGGCGTGGGCCTCGCCTCGTACCTCCTGATCGGCTTCTGGCAGCACAAGCCCAGCGCGGCCACCGCCGCGAAGAAGGCGTTCCTGGTCAACCGGGTCGGCGACATGGGCCTGTCGATCGCGATCATGCTGATGTTCACCACCTTCGGGACCTTCGCCTTCGGGCCGGTCCTGGAGGCCACGGGGGACACGAGCGAGGGCAAGCTCACCGCGATCGGCCTGATGCTGCTGCTCGCCGCCTGCGGCAAGTCCGCGCAGGTGCCGCTGCAGTCCTGGCTCGGGGACGCGATGGAGGGCCCGACCCCGGTCTCGGCCCTCATCCACGCGGCGACGATGGTGACGGCGGGCGTCTACCTGATCGTCCGCTCCGGCGCGATCTTCAACGGGGCGCCGGACGCCCAGCTGGTGGTCACCGTGGTCGGCGCGGTCACGCTCCTCTTCGGTGCGATCGTCGGTTGCGCGAAGGACGACATCAAGAAGGCCCTCGCCGGCTCGACGATGTCCCAGATCGGCTACATGATCCTGGCCGCGGGCCTCGGCCCCATCGGCTATGTCTTCGCGATCATGCACCTGGTCACGCACGGCTTCTTCAAGGCCGGGCTCTTCCTCGGCGCCGGTTCGGTCATGCACGGCATGAACGACGAGGTGGACATGCGCAAGTACGGCGCCCTGCGCAGGTACATGCCGGTGACCTTCGTGACCTTCGGGCTCGGCTACCTCGCCATCATCGGCTTCCCCGGCCTGTCCGGCTTCTTCTCCAAGGACAAGATCATCGAGGCGGCCTTCGCCAAGGGCGGCACGGAGGGCTGGATCCTCGGCTCCGTCGCCCTGCTCGGCGCGGCCATCACCGCGTACTACATGACGCGCGTGATGATCATGACCTTCTTCGGCGAGAAGCGCTGGGAGGCGGACGCGGAGGGCAACGAGCCGCACCCGCACGAGTCCCCGAAGTCCATGACGATCCCGATGATCCTGCTCGCCTTCGGATCGGTCTTCGCGGGCGGCCTGTTCAGCATCGGCGACCGCTTCCTGAACTGGCTGGAGCCGGTCACCGGCCACGACCACGGCGACTCCCCGCTCAGCGCCGCCGCCGTCACGGGCGCCACCATGGTGGTCCTCGTCATCGGCGTCGCGCTGGCCTGGGCCCAGTACGGGCGCCGCCCGGTCCCGTCCGTCGCCCCGCGCGGCTCGCTGCTCACCCGGGCCGCCCGCCGCGACCTCCTCCAGGACGACTTCAACCACGTCGTCCTGGTGCGCGGCGGCGAGCACCTCACGCGCTCCCTGGTCTACGTCGACCACACCCTGGTCGACGGAGTCGTCAACGGCACGGCGGCCTCGGTCGGCGGGCTCTCCGGGCGGCTGCGCAAATTCCAGAACGGCTACGCCCGCTCGTATGCGGTCTCGATGTTCGGCGGCGCCGTGGTGCTCATCGCCGCGACCCTGCTGATGAGGGCGGTCTGATACCGATGTCCTTTCCTCTCCTGACAGCGACGGCGGCCCTGCCCGCGGTCGGCGCGATCGCCACGGCAGCCGTACCGGCCGCCCGGCGGACCGCCGCCAAGTGGCTCGCGCTCCTGGTCTCGCTCGCGACGCTCGCGCTCGCCGTGGCCGTCCTGGTCCGCTTCGACCCGGACGGCGACCGCTACCAACTCACCGAATCGCACGCCTGGATCGCGGACTTCGGAGTGCGCTACGAGCTCGGCGTCGACGGCATCGCCGTCGCCCTCGTCGCGCTCACCGCCCTGCTGATCCCCTTCATCATCCTGGCGGGCTGGCACGACGCCGACCCCCTGGAGACCAAGAGCTCCCGGTGGCGGCCGACGCAGGGCTTCTTCGCCCTCATCCTCGGCGTGGAAGCGATGGTGATCATCTCCTTCGAGGCCACCGACGTCTTCCTCTTCTACATCTTCTTCGAAGCCATGCTCATCCCGATGTACTTCCTCATCGGCGGCTTCGGAGACCGCGCCCACGCCGGCAGCGACGAGAACGCCTCGGCGCAACGCTCGTACGCGGCGGTGAAGTTCCTCCTCTACAACCTCGTCGGCGGCCTCATCATGCTGGCCGCGGTGATCGGCCTCTACGTGGTCGCCGGGAACTTCTCCCTCCAGGAGATCGCCGAGGCCCGCGCCAACGGCTCGCTCGACATGGCGACCAACACGGAGCGGCTGCTCTTCCTCGGCTTCTTCTTCGCCTTCGCGGTGAAGGCCCCGCTGTGGCCGCTGCACACCTGGCTGCCGAACGCGATGGGCGAGGCCACGGCCCCGGTCGCCGTGCTCATCACGGCAGTGGTGGACAAGGTCGGCACCTTCGCGATGCTGCGTTTCTGCCTCCAGCTCTTCCCGGAGGCGTCGAAGTGGGCGACGCCGGTGATCCTCGTCCTCGCCCTGATCTCGATCGTCTACGGGGCGCTGCTCGCCGTCGGCCAGCGCGACATCAAGCGCCTGGTGGCGTACGCGTCGATCTCGCACTTCGGGTTCATCATCCTCGGCATCTTCGCGATGACGAGCCAGGGCCAGTCGGGCGCGACGCTCTACATGGTCAACCACGGCATCTCGACGGCCGCGCTGATGCTGGTCGCCGGGTTCCTGATCTCGCGGCGCGGCTCGCGCCTCATCGCGGACTACGGAGGGGTGCAGAAGGTCGCCCCGGTGCTCGCGGGCACCTTCCTGGTGGGTGGTCTGGCCACCCTCTCGCTCCCCGGGCTCGCGCCCTTCGTGAGTGAATTCCTGGTCCTGGTGGGCGCGTTCGCGCGCTACCCGGTGGTCGGGATCATCGCGACCTTCGGCATCGTGCTCGCCGCGCTCTACACCCTCGTCCTCTACCAGCGGACGATGACGGGCCCGGTGAAGCCCGAGGTCTCGGCCATGCCCGACCTCAAGGTCCGTGAACTCGTGGTCGTCGCACCGCTGATCGCGCTCCTGATCGGCCTCGGCGTCTACCCGAAGCCGCTCACCGAGCTGGTGAACCCGGCCGTGAAGCACACCATGTCCGACGTACACAAGAAGGACCCCAAGCCCGAGGTGGAGGCGGCCAAGTGAGCGCATCAGCCGTCCACAGCCTGTGGACAACGGCGGCGGCCGATCAGATCGACAAGATCGACGCCCCCAACATCGAGTATGGCCAGCTCTCCCCGACCTTGATCGTCATTGGCGCGGCGGTCATCGGAGTGCTCATCGAAGCCTTCGTGCCGCGCAAGTCCCGCTACTACACCCAGGTGTTCGTCTCGGTGGTCGCCCTCGCGGCGGCCTTCGCGGCGGTCGTCGGGCTCGCCGCCCGCGGCTTCGGCACCACGAAGGCGCACATCGCGGCGATGGGTGCGATCGCGGTGGACGGCCCCGCGCTGTTCCTCCAGGGGACGATCCTGCTCACCGGACTCGTCGCGATCTTCACGTTCGCGGAGCGGCGCCTCGACCCGGAGGCGCACGGCAACCGCGTCGACTCCTTCGTCGCGCAGGCCGGTGCCGTGCCGGGCAGCGAGGCCGAACAGGCCGCCACGAAGGCCGGGTTCACCACCACCGAGGTGTTCCCGCTCGCGCTCTTCGCGATCGGCGGCATGCTCGTCTTCCCGGCGGCCAACGACCTGCTGACCCTCTTCATCGCCCTGGAAGTCTTCTCCCTGCCGCTCTACCTCCTGTGCGCCCTGGCCCGCCGCAAGCGGCTCATGTCGCAGGAGGCCGCGGTGAAGTACTTCCTGCTCGGCGCCTTCGCCTCCGCGTTCACGCTCTTCGGCATCGCGCTCCTCTACGGGTACGCGGGCTCCGTCTCGTACGCGAAGATCGCGAGCGTCGTGGACGGCAGCGTGAAGACCGTCGACCCGGCCCTGGCCGGCACGATGGGCAACGACGCGCTGCTCCTGGTCGGCGCGGCCCTCGTTGTGATGGGCCTGCTGTTCAAGGTGGGCGCGGTGCCCTTCCACATGTGGACGCCCGACGTCTACCAGGGAGCGCCGACCCCGGTCACCGGCTTCATGGCGGCGGCCACGAAGGTCGCGGCCTTCGGCGCCCTGCTCCGGCTCCTCTACGTGGTCCTGCCGGGGATGCGCTGGGACTGGCGGCCGGTCATGTGGGGCGTCGCGGTGATCACGATGCTCGGCGGTGCGATCGTCGCGATCACACAGACCGACATCAAGCGGCTCCTCGCCTACTCCTCGATCGCCCACGCGGGCTTCATCCTGGCCGGTGTCATCGCCACCAGTGAGGACGGCGTCTCGTCGGTCCTCTTCTACCTGGGCGCCTACTCCTTCGTGACGATCGGCGCGTTCGCGGTGGTCACGCTGGTGCGGGACGCGGGCGGCGAGGCGACGCACCTGTCGAAGTGGGCGGGGCTCGGCCGCAGGTCGCCGCTGGTCGCGGCGGTCTTCGCGATCTTCCTGCTTGCCTTCGCGGGCATTCCGCTCACCTCCGGCTTCGCGGGCAAGTTCGCCGTCTTCAAGGCGGCGGCGGAGGGCGGCGCGGGACCGCTGGTCGTGATCGGTGTGCTCTCCTCGGCCGTCGCCGCGTTCTTCTACATCCGCGTGATCGTGCTCATGTTCTTCAGCGAGCCGAAGGCGGACGGCCCGACGGTCGCGGTCCCGTCGCCGCTGACCATGGCGGCGATCGGCATGGGCGTGGCGGTCACGCTCGTGCTCGGTGTGGCCCCGCAGTACTTCCTGGACCTGGCGAACCAGGCGGGGGTCTTCGTCCGCTAGCCGATCACTTCCGTACGCCCGGTGCCGCCCGGCCCTCTGTTCGACAAGGGGGCCGGGCGGTTCTGTGGGAGCGTGCCGTTCTCCGGGCGGGCCTGTGGATAACTCTCGGGGTGTCGGCGCGGGCGCCTATCGTGGACGCAGTGGTCGAGGCGCGACAGGCGGGGGCACGGCGATGAGCGGGATCAGTGGGGTCGACGGGATGACTGAGGTGGTGGAGAGCGACGCGCTGCGGACGCTCCACCGGGTATTCGGGTACGACGCCTTCCGGGGCGAGCAAGAGGCGATCATCGGGCATGTGGTGGACGGCGGGGACGCGGTCGTCCTGATGCCCACCGGCGGCGGCAAGTCGCTCTGCTACCAGATCCCGGCCCTGGTCAGACCCGGCACCGGCGTCGTGATCTCCCCGCTCATCGCGCTCATGCAGGACCAGGTGGACGCGCTGCGGGCGCTCGGCGTGCGGGCGGGCTTCATCAACTCGACGCTGGACTTCGACGAGCGCCGCACGGTGGAGGCCGAGTTCCTCGCGGGCGAGCTCGACCTCCTCTATGTCGCCCCCGAGCGGCTGCGCCTGGACGCCACGCTCGACCTGCTCTCCCGCGGCAAGATCTCCGTCTTCGCGATCGACGAGGCGCACTGCGTGGCGCAGTGGGGCCACGACTTCCGCCCTGACTACCTCTCCCTCTCCCTGCTGGGCGAGCGCTGGCCGGACGTCCCGCGCATCGCCCTGACGGCGACGGCGACGGACGCCACCCACCGCGAGATCACCCAGCGCCTGGGCATGCCCGACGCGAAGCACTTCGTGGCGAGCTTCGACCGCCCCAACATCCAGTACCGCATCGTCGGGAAGGCCGACCCGAAGAAGCAGCTGCTCTCCTTCCTCAAGGAGGAGCACGAGGGCGACGCGGGCATCGTCTACTGCCTCTCGCGCAACTCGGTGGAGAAGACCGCCGAGTTCCTCTCGCGCAACGGCATCGAGGCGGTCCCGTACCACGCGGGCCTGGACGGCTCGACGCGCGCCGCCCACCAGTCCCGCTTCCTGCGCGAGGAGGGCCTGGTCGTGGTCGCGACCATCGCCTTCGGCATGGGCATCGACAAGCCGGACGTCCGCTTCGTCGCCCACCTCGACCTGCCCAAGTCGGTGGAGGGGTACTACCAGGAGACGGGCCGCGCGGGCCGCGACGGACAGCCCTCCACGGCCTGGATGGCCTACGGACTCCAAGACGTCGTGCAGCAGCGCAAGTTGATCCAGTCCGGCGAGGGCGACGAGGCGTTCCAGCGCCGCGCCGCCGCCCACCTGGACGCGATGCTGGCCCTGTGCGAGACGGCCCAGTGCCGCCGCGCCCAGCTCCTCACCTACTTCGGCCAGGAGCCCGTCGCGGCCACGTGCGGCAACTGCGACACCTGCCTCACCCCGCCCGAGACCTGGGACGGCACGGTCGCGGCACAGAAGGTCCTGTCCACGGTGGTGCGCCTGCAGCGCGAGCGCGGCCAGAAGTTCGGCACGGGCCAGATCATCGACATCCTGCTCGGCCGCAAGACGGCGAAGGTCATCCAGTTCGACCACGACCAGCTGAGCGTCTTCGGCATCGGCGAGGAGCTCGGCGAGGGCGAATGGCGGGGCGTGGTGCGGCAGTTGCTGGCCCAGGGCCTCATCGCGGTCGAGGGGGAGTACGGGACGCTGGTGCTGACCGAGGCCAGCGGCTCCGTCCTCGGCCGGGAGCGCGAGGTGCGGTTGCGCAAGGAGCCGAAGCGGGCGGCAGCCTCCCGGCGGGGCAGCGGCGGAGCGGGTGGCGAGCGTAAGCCCAAGGCGGCGGCCGCCGCCGACCTGCCCGAGGAACTGGTGCCTCTCTTCGAGGAGCTGCGGGCCTGGCGGGGAGCGCAGGCGAAGGAAAGGGGCGTCCCGGCCTATGTGATCTTCCACGACGCCACGCTCCGGGAGATCGCCACGCTGCGGCCCGGGTCGATGGCGGAGCTCGGCGGCATCAGCGGCCTCGGCGAGAAGAAGCTGGCGACGTACGGGGAGGGGGTCTTGGAGGTTCTGGCCGGGTTCGGGGGCGGCACCGGCGGCGGCTTCGACGGTGGCACTGTCCCGCAGCCCGCGCAGGGCTCGCCCGTGTCGTCGGCCACGCCGTCCCCGGGCGCCCCGGCCACGCCGTCCCCGGCCACGCCGTCCCCGGGCGCCCCGGGAGAGGAGCCGGACCTGGCCTGGGACGCCGAGCCGGATCCGGAGCTGGGCTGGTAGGCCCTCTCTCCCGGGGCAGCAGCACCGGGAGGCCGGGCGGGCCACCAGCCCGCCCGGCACCGCCCCTGGGGGCCCAGTGACCAGCCGCCGCCCGCGAGGGCTACCGAGCGGGCAGGATCCGCCCCGTCACCTCGCCCAGACCCACCCGCGTCCCGTCCGGCCCCGGGGCCCACGCCGACAGCGTGACCTCGTCGCCGTCCTCCAGGAACGTCCGCTTGCCGTCGGGGAGTTCGAGCGGGTCGCGGCCGTTCCACGTCAGCTCGATCAGGGAGCCGTACTGGGTCGGCTCGGGGCCGCTCACGGTGCCCGAGCCGTAGAGGTCGCCGGTGCGCAGGGACGCGCCGTTGACCGTCATGTGGGCGAGCTGCTGGGCGGCCGTCCAGTACACCGTCGAGAAAGGGGGCTCGGAGATCACGTGGCCGTTGAGCGTCACGGTCATGCGCAGGTCGTAGCCGCCGGGCTCGTCGGCCACCGACTCCGCCGAGTCGTCGAGGTAGGGGAGGAGCTCGTGGGTGCGCTCGGGCGGGGTCACGCGCGCCGCGTCCAGGGCCTCCAGCGGGGTGACCCAGGCGGACACCGAGGTCGCGAAGGACTTGCCGAGGAAGGGGCCGAGCGGCACGTACTCCCACGCCTGGATGTCGCGCGCCGACCAGTCGTTCAGGAGGCAGAGCCCGAAGACGTGGTCGCGGAAGTCCGCGAGCGGCACGGGCGTGGCGAGCGTCGACGGCGTGCCGACCACGAAGCCGACCTCCGCCTCGATGTCGAGCCGGACCGAGGGGCCGAAGACGGGGGCGGTCTCGGCGGGCGTCTTGCGCTGCCCGGTCGGACGTACCACGTCCGTTCCGGAGACGACAACGGTGCCGGACCGGCCGTGGTAACCGATCGGCAGATGCTTCCAGTTGGGGGTGAGCGGGGTCGGCGCGTCGGGGCGGAAGATCTGCCCCAGGTGCGTGGCGTGGTGCTCCGAGGCGTAGAAGTCGACGTAGTCCGCGACCTCGAAGGGAAGGTGCAGCTCCACCTCCGACAGCGGGTGGAACAGCGGCTCCACCACGGCGCGGTGGGCGGGCACGGTGACCCACGCGGTGAGCGCCCGGCGCACGTCGCTCCACGCCGTGCGGCCCGCCGCGAGCAGCGGGTTCAGGGTGGGCTGCGCGAGCAGGGAGACATACGGGGAGCCGAGCGCGGCCGCGGCGGCGCCCGCGTCCAGGACGTGCGCGCCCAGGCGCACCCCCACCCGCCGGTCGCCCTGCGGGGCGCCCCGCAGTGAGAACACACCGTAGGGAAGGTTGTGCGGACCGAAGGGGTCGCCCTCGGGGACATCGAGCGGGGTCTGCTCGGACATGCGTACCTGCCTCACTTCCATCGGGGTGTGCCACACGTTACGTGGGAACCCGTATCAGGGGCAGTGCCTAAAGAGTTCGCAATGTCCGAATAGGTCTTGCTGGAGTGCTCAGTTCCGGCTTAGCGTCCTTTGGGGGAAGCGGGCGTGGATGGATGGGTGGGTCCGGGTCGGAGGGGGACGTGTGGCCGCCAACAGCAGGAGCCTTCCGTTCGAGCCGGACCGCAGCGTGCCCGGACTGATCGTGAAGTTCGGCGACTACCCGCTGCACCACGGCGGCGTGGGCGCCATCCGCAGCCTCGGCCGCCTCGGCGTGCCCATGTACGCGATCACGGAAGACCGCTACACCCCCGCGGCCGCCTCCCGCCACCTCACCCGCGCCTTCCCGTGGCGGACCACGGGCACGGAGGACCCGGAGCGGCTGGTGGACGGCCTGCTGCGGGTCGGGCGCCGCATCGGGCGGCCGACGGTGCTGATCCCCACGGACGAGGAGGCGGCCGTCCTCATCGCCGAGCACCAGAAGGAGCTGGGCGACAAGGAGAGCGGCTTCGGCGGCTTCCTCTTCCCGCGTGTGGAGCCCGAGTTACCCCGCCGCCTCGCCAGCAAGCAGGGGCTGCACGAGCTGTGTGTGGAGCACGGCATCGCCTCCCCGTCGGCGGCGTTCCCGCAGTCGTACGCCGACATCGAGGAGTTCGCCGGGGCGGCCCGTTTCCCGGTGGTCGCCAAGAACCGCGAGGCGTTCACCCGCCGCAAACAGCCCGCGGTGAACGGCACCACCCGCATCGAGACCCCCGAGGGCCTGCTCACCCTCGCCCGGGACTGGGGTGAGCGCCCCGGAGTGATCCTCCAGGAGTATCTGCCGCGGGAGCAGGCGGAGGACTGGATCGTGCACGCGTACTTCGACGCGGACTCCACGCCCCTCGCGCTCTTCACCGGAGTGAAGGTCCGCTCCTGGCCGCCGCACGCGGGCATGACGGCGAACGCGTACGTGGTGGACAATCCCGAACTCGCCGACCTCACCGCGCGGTTCATCAAGCAGATCGGCTTCACCGGCATCATCGACCTGGACCTCCGCTTCGACCGGCGTGACGGCCGGTACAAGCTCCTCGACTTCAACCCCCGCATGGGCGCCCAGTTCCGCCTCTTCGAGAGCGAGTCGGGCATCGACGTGGTCCGTGCCATGCATCTGCAACTGACCGGCCGCGCCGTCCCGGAGGGCGAACAGCGCGCCGGCCACCGCTACATGGTGGAGAACATCGACCTGCCCGCCCTCCTCGCGTACCGCCGCAGCGGCTACACGACGCCGCACGCGCCGGCCCGCCCGTCCTCCACCGAGCTGGCGTGGCTCGCGGCGGACGACATGTTGCCGTTCTTCACGATGCTCGCGCGTTTCGTACGGCCGGGGGCGAAGCATCTGTACCAGTTGTGGCGCACCAACAGGAGGGGGAGCGCCGGGAGTTGACGCGGCGCGCGAAGTGAGTGCCGCGGTGCACGAAGTGAGTGTCGTCCTTGGGGAGGGACTTCGTGATCCAACCAGTTGCAGTCATCGGGGCCGGTCCTTACGGCCTGTCCGCCGCGGCCCATCTGCGGGCCCGCGGCATCCCGGTGCGCGTCTTCGGCGAGCCCATGGTGAGCTGGCGCACCCACATGCCCAAGGGCATGCTGCTGAAGTCCACACCGGCGGCCTCCAGCATCGACGCGCCGCAGCGCGGCCACACCCTCGCCGACTACTGCGACGACGCGGGCATCCCGCGCCTCGTGACCGACGAGGACATCATCCCGATCGAGACGTTCGTGGCGTACGGGGACTGGTTCCAGAGCCGGCTCGTGCCCGAGCTCGAGCGGGTGCGCGTGGTCTCCGTGGACCGGCGCGGCACGGAGGGCTTCGAGCTGAAGCTGGACTCCGGGGAGCAGTTCACGGCGCGCGCGGTCGTCGTCGCGACCGGACTGTCCGGACTCAGCCATCTGCCCCCGGAGCTCGCCGCGGCCGCCCCGGACGGACCCACCCCCACAGGGCCTGTCTCGCACAGCTCGCAACACGGCGACCTGTCCCGCTACGCGGGCCGTCAGCTGCTCGTCGTGGGCGCCGGCCAGTCCTCCCTGGAGACGGCCGTGCTGGCGGCGGAGGCGGGGGCGCACGTGCGGGTGGTGGCCCGCGGCAAGGGCGCCGTCGGCTTCGGGGCGCCCCCGTGGAAGCAGCCGAAGCTGCGCCCCGAGTCGCCGTTCGGCCGCGCCTGGTCCCTCTACGCCCTCAGCTACTACCCCCACCCGTACCGCTATCTGCCCCCGCAGGCCCGGCACTTCCTGGTCCGCCGCATCCTGGGCCCGCTCGGCGCCTGGTGGCTGCGCGACCGCTACGAGAGCCGGGTCACCACCCGCGAGATCGCGGCCATCACCAAGGCGGAGGCGCGCGACGGCGGTCCGGTCCTGACCGTCCGCACCCCCGGCGGCCGCGTCGAGGAACTGGCGGCGGACCACGTCATCGCGGGAACGGGCTACCGCGTCGACGTCAACGCGATGGACTTCCTCGGCCCCGCCCTCCGCGCCCGCCTCGCCACCAGCCGCGGCACCCCGAAGCTGGGCGCCGGCTATGTCTCCTCGGTACCGGGCCTCTACTTCACGGGCATGCTGGGCGGCTCCTCGTACGGGCCGATCATGCGGTTCGTGTGCGGGACGGAGTATGCGTCACCGCGGTTGGCGGGGCATCTGGCGCGGGCGCACGGCTAGGAGGCGTCGTACGGGAGCGTCCAGGCGGCGGAGCCCTCGGGCGGCGCGGGACGGATGTCGTAGGCGGAGAAGTCGACGTCCTCGTCCGGGTCGCCCGAGGGGAGCAGCGGTCCGCCCGGGCGCTCCTTCAAGTACAGCCCGAACGCCCAGAATTCCGGCATCTCATGGCACATGAGGTCCGGGTAGGGCCCGATCTCCAGGCTCCCGTACCGCTCGTTGACCCGGGCCACGGCTTCGGCCCGGGAGATCCCGAAACGGGTCACGGCCTCGTCCACGATCTCGCGGAAGAACGCGAGCATGCCGTCGTCGAGGCGCATCAGGAATTCAGCTGTCATGGTGCTCTATCTGCCGGGTCCGTAGATGGTCGACAGGGATCTGTCGAAGAGTTTCGCCGCGTTGTCGGAGAAGATCGCGATCTGGTGGCCGCTGAGGACGGATTCCTCGCCCTTCTTCATGAACCCCCCGACATTCCGCAGCATGGGGCCCTCGACCATTTCATAGCTGTGCATGGGGCCGCCACCGCGGTGTGTTCTGAAGAAGTCGTCGAGTTCCTTGCTCGGGCCGTCGAAGACCTTGCCGTTCAACTTGTCCAGCTCGGCCTTCGGTACGCGGAAGTGCAGGATCGCGGGGTCGTCCCCCTCCTTCGCGGCCTGCCGCTTGGCCCAGTCCAGGGCCTGCTTCTTGTTGTTGGTGACATAGAACCCGCCGCGGCCGAAGTCCATTTTGCGGGTGCTGCGGGTCACGTCGATTCCATGGCGCTGGATCGCGTCCGCCGCGTTGCCGAACGTGCCGTGGTAGAGGTCCACCATGCAGGGCGCCTTGAGACCCAGCGGGTCCATCCACTGCAGCGGGTTCGGCACATACGCGTGGTGGTTCGGCGCCGCGGTCCGCCCCAGCGGGTCGGGGCTCAGATAGCGCGCGGTGCCGGGCTCGTAGTAGCGGTGGTGGTTGTAGTGCAGTCCCGTCTCGGCGTCGTGATACTGGCCCGGGAAGCGCAGCGGACAGTCGACGCCGGTCCCGCCGCCCGGGCGCACCGCCCCGTCTCCCGCGCCCACCGGGCTGCCCCACAGCGTCGCCGAACGGGACCAGACGATGTCGCCCGCGGGGTCGAGCAGTTCGGTCGGGGTGCCGATGAGGTCGGTGACGATGGCGTAGAAGCGCTCGTCGATCTCCGCCTGCGGGGCATCGTCCGGGAGCCCGGCGGCCGACGAGGTGCGTACCCGCTGGCTCACCGGCGTCTCGCCGTGCGTCCGGTCCCACGAGGTGCTGACGGTCCGGCCCGCCGCCTCGACGGACTGCTCCGCGAGATGGTCGCCGTCCCAGAAGAAGGAGACCTGCTCGACGACCGTGACGCCGTCCTCACCGAGGAGCTGCTTCGCGACGCGTCGCCCCAGCGGGTCGTACACGTAGTGCCAGTGGCGCCCGTCCGGGGTGTGGACGTCGGTGAGCTGGTCCTCGGCGTTCCAGCGGTAGCGCCACTCGCGCCGCCCGCCGGACAGCAGCCTGGTCAGGCGCCGGATCACCCGGCCCTGGCCGTCGTGCCGGTGGGAGGTGCGCCCGGCCCGTTCGACGAGGGTGCCGAAGTACGTGCGCTCGCCGGGGCCGACCTCGTCCCGTACCGGCGCCGACGTGCCGAAGTCCGTGACGTTGCCCAGCGCGTCGTACGCGTAGGTCTCGTCCCAGGGGCCGCCCCGTGCCGCCAGCACCCGTCCGGCGCGGTCGAGTTCGAAGGTGCGCTCGCCGTCGTGCAGGTCGGTCGTCGCCGCGAGCCTGCCGTCGGCGCGGTGCGTGTAGGTGCGCTCCCGCAGTGGGGACCGGGCGCCGTGGGCCGGGGTGAGCCGCTGCGTGGTCGTGAGCCGCTCGGCGTCCCAGTCATGGGTGAGGCGCGCGACGTCGCCGAGAAGCCGCTGCGTCTCCCGGCCCACGATGTCGTACTGGAAGGTGATGTCGTGCCGCCCCATCCCCTGCACCACGGACCGGTCCTCGGCCCGGTACGTCCACCGGGTGACCGCCCCGCCCGGAGTCCTGCGCTCGGTGCGGCGCCCGATGAGGTCGTACGTGGAGCGGACCGCGTGCCCGTTCCAGCTCTCGGACAGGACGCGTCCCAGGGCGTCGTGCTCGATGCCCAGCTCCACCTCGGCGTTGCGGGCGTGGACGAGCCGGCCGGTCCGGTCGTAGGCGTAGGTGGTGGTGGCGCCGTCCGCGTCCATGGCGACGACGTTGTCGAGCACATCGTGCCGGAAAGCCGTGCGCTGACCCGCACCGTTCACGCGCTCCACGAGGCGGCCCACCGCGTCGTAGCGGTAGGTCAGCGTGCGGCCGTTGAAGTCCGTCTCGGAGATCAGACGGCCCACGGGGTCGTACGCGTAACTCCAGCTCTGCCCGGCCGCGTTGGTGACGCTTCGCAGGCGCAGTTCGGTGTCGTAGGTGAATCGCTCCACCGTGCCGTCGTCGTCCTCGCGGGCGGTGACCAGGTCGAAGTGGGTGTTCTGGTAGGTGCTGTGGCGGCCGGTCGAGGAGCGGAACTCGATCGGGTTGCCCTCGGCGTCGTACGTCCAGTGCTCCCGCGTTCCGTTCGGCAGCTCGCGCCAGGAGATCAGGCCCTCGACGGTCCAGCCGACCTCGGTGACGGCACCCACGGGGTCGGTGAGGCGGGTGATGCGGCCGAAGGGGTCCCGGGCGTAGCTGCTGCGGGCACCCAGTGCGTCCGTGGTCTCGACGACGAGGCCCGCGGCGTCGTTGACGACGGTCTGCTGCCGGTTGCCGAGCGCGTCGGTGACGCCGGTGAGACCGCCGCGCTCGTCATACGTGAAGGACGTCGTGGCGCCGAGCGGATCCACGACGGCGACCCGGTTGCCCCGGTCGTCGTAGACGGAGTGCAGCGAACTCCCGTCCGGCTGCGTGACCTTGGTGGCGAGGTGCAGCTCGTTGTACTCACGGGTGATGACGCCGCCGTCGGGGCGGACCAGCTCCGTGACGTTGCCCGCCGTGTCGTAGCGGTAGCGGGTGGTCCTGCCGACCGGGTCGGTGAGCGACTCCAGGCGGCCCTGGCCGTCCCAGGTGCGCACGGTGGTGTGGCCGAGGGGGTCGGTCTCGGCGACGGGCCGGTAGCCCTCGTCGAAGCGGTAGGTGAGGGAGTGCCCGAGGGAGTCGGTCGCGACCGTCGTGCGGGCCTCGTCGTCGTACGCGTAGGTGTAGGCGAGGACGCCGTCGACGCCGCCGGTGCGGACACAGCGGCCGGCGTCGTCGTACGCGTACCGGTACCAGTCACCGTCACGGCTCTGCCAGCCGGTGATCCGCTGCTGGTCGTCGTAGGAGTAGCGCTGGGGAACGGAGCTCGAGTCGGTGACCCCGACGAGGCGCCGCTGTTCGTCGTATTCGTAGGCGACCAGGCGCGGTTCTCCGGGTGCGCTCAGCAGGTCGAGGGCGGTGACGCGGTCCCCGTCCGTGGTGACGCCGACCCGGTAGCCGCCGTGGTGGACCAGCTCGGCGGGGGAGCCGTCGGCCGCGTACCGGATGTCGACGGTGTTGCCGTTGCGGTCGGCCGTCCGGACCAGGGACAGCTCGCCGGACCGGCCCCCGGGCACGGACGCGAAGCTGAGTGTCGTGCCGTACTCGGGCTGCTGGACGGTCATCGTGCCACCGGGTGAACCGTCCCAGTGCAGGGGCCAGTTGGGACCGACGATCGGGCCCTGCGGGTCGTCGGCTTCGGGGATCGTGTAGTACAGCACCGTTCCGTCGGCCGCGACGAGCCGGAGTCCGTCGTCCCCGACCAGCAGCCGCTGGTCGAGCGTGGATATCCAGCTGGAGCCGAACCAGCGGCCCGCCCGCACGCCCGTGCGGTGGCTCCGCTCCAGGTCGAGAGGGAGCACTCCGGGCAGCGATACGTCCGTGAGGGACATGACCATCTGGCCGGTGGCCATGTCGATGGGGTCGCCGCAGGTGAAGAGCTCCTTCATCTTCCGGCCCAGGCCCTGCATGCGCTTGCCCATGCCCTTGACGCCCATGGCCATGCCCTTGAGGCCGATCTTGCTGAGCCCCTTGAGTCCCTTGGCGAGTCCGCGCAGGGAGGTGAGTCCCTTCATGCCGGGTATGCAGTCCAGGGCGGCGAACGCGACGTCCCAGAGAGACGCCTGCCCGTTGGCGTATTTGTTGAGGGTGTCGGCCAGCACGACGAGGGCGGCGACCAGGACGATTGCCCCGAGGATCGGACCGCCGATGATCATGGCGACGATGCCGAGGACGGCGACGACGACCTTGCAGACGGCGACGATGGTGTCCCAGTTGTCGGAGACCCAGTCCCCGACCTCTTCCCACCACTTGCGGTTGTGGATGCCGGCGTCGGAGGCTTCGTCGATCTTCTTCTTCGCCGTGCCCGCGGCCTCTTCGCGCATCTTGCGGGCGTCTTCCGCCATCTTCTTGGCGGCGTCCAGGGCGCCCTGCGCGTTGGAGACGTCTGACTTCGCGTCGGACTGGGCCTTCTCGGCGGCATGCGCGTTGCGGGCGGCGGCCTTGACCTTGTCCTCGTCCGGCTTGGGAACGTCCTTGCCCTTGTCGCCGTCCTTGTTCTTGTACTTGTCGGCTTCCTTGCCCGCCCGGTCCACCCACGAGTCGGCCGAGGACAGCTTGGACTTGGCGTCGCTCAAATCCCCTTGGGCCTCGCGGCCCTTGGCCAGCGCCTTGTCCGCCAGCGCCTGGGCACGCTCCAGCTTGGGCCAGTAGTCCGCGAGCGCGTCACCGGCCATCTCGTAGCTCTTCTTGAGCTTCTTCAGCTTCCCCGGAGCGTCCTCGAACTCAGCCGTGAACGACTCCGCCGTCTTGCCCGCCCAGGACAGGATCGCGTCCTCGCCCGTCATCCCCTTGATGTCACGGAGCACATCGGACACGTCATCCGCGAAGTCATGCGGGTTCATGGCGAGTTGACGGACCCGCTGCGGGTCGCCCGGAGTCGGATCCTTGTCCAGATCCAGGACATGCCGATCCGCCGGCCGGTGGCCTCCCGTGGTGTTCCCCCGTCGCACTCGCATCATGGGCACTCTGCGAGGCCCAAAGGTACGGCATGCCGCGCTGACGCGGAGTGTTCGCGTGCCGGGCGCTCCGAGGAGGGGCCAGTGAGCCCATAGGTCCGTATTCTCTGATCATGGCCGCTCAGATCGCATATGCCCTCATCGCCACCGACCTGGACGGGACGCTGCTGCGCGGCGACGACACCGTCTCCGACCGGTCGAGGGACGCGCTGGCACGGGCCGTGGCAGCGGGGGCACGGCACCTCGTGGTCACCGGGAGGCCCGCCCCAAGGGTGAAGCCGCTCCTCGACGAGCTCGGCAACCACGGGCTCGCGGTGTGCGGGCAGGGCGCGCAGCTGTATGACGCGCGCTGTGACCGGATGGTGTGGTCCGTGACCCTCGACCGGGAGCTCGCCGAGGCGGCGCTCGGCAAGATCGAGGCGGAGGTCGGGATGGTCTACGCGGCCGTGGACCAGGACGGCGTGGACGGGCTCACGCTCATCGAGCCCGGCTACGAGATGCCGCACCCCACGCTCCCCGCGGTCCGGGTGCCGGGGCGCGACCTGCTGTGGGAGGAGCCCATCAGCAAGGTCCTGCTGCGCCACCAGACCCTCGCGGACGACGAGTTGGCGGCGGTGGCCCGGGCCGCCGTGGGCACCCTCGCCACGGTGACGATGTCGGGGCCCGGCACCGTGGAGCTCCAGCCGTGCGGCGTGACCAAGGCGACGGGGCTCGCGCTCGCGGCCGAGCGGCTCGGGCTCTCGGCCGCCGACACCCTCGCCTTCGGGGACATGCCCAACGACATCCCGATGTTCGCCTGGGCCGCGCGCGGCGTCGCCATGGCCAACGCGCACGCCGAACTGAAAGTCGTCGCCGATGAGTTGACGGCGTCCAATGAGGACGACGGGATCGCGGTGGTGCTGGAGCGGCTGCTGGGCGACCCGCAGTGAGAATTCACCCCGCCGCGCCCTGAGCGACCCGAGTGCCCTGAGCGTCCTGAGTGCCCTGAGCGTCCTGAGAATTCACCCCGCCGTGCGCGGGATCCGCCGTTCCCACGTCCGGTGGAACACCACCTCGCCGCCGTCCCGGCACACCACCTCGTTCGAGGTGATGAAGTCCGCCGCGTCGCAGGTGATCTCGGAGTGCGTCTCGACGGTCACGTCCCAGGCGAGCTCGGGGCGGTGCAGGCGGATGTGCCAGTCGGAGCGGGTGCGGGCGCTCAGTGGGTCCGCCTCGTCGATCGTGTACGTCTCCAGGGCGTCCTCGGTGAACTCCAGGCCGTCCGGGTAGACCCGGGTCCCGCCGTAGCGCGGGTCGACCTCCAGGCGCCACTCGCCCTTGGCCACGTCGCGGACGACGAGGCGCTCGGGCCGCTGTTCGTCGAGCGTGGCGGGGAACATCACCCCTAGGGGCTCCGACTGCTCCGGGGGCTCGAAGGTGATCGAGGGGTCCAAGTCGCCGTCCCGTACGGGGAGTTCCAGGGAGCTGCCCGCCGGGTCGAGCGTGAAGCCCGCCGAGTCCGCCTGCGGCCAGATCCACGGCCAGTACGCGGACGACACCGCGAGCCGGATGCGGTGGCCCGGCGGGAAGGTGTGGCCGATGCCGTTGAGCTCGAAGGTGACGTCCTCGGTGGCGCCGAGCGGCCAGGCGTCGGCGCGGTCCCGGCCGCCCCGGGCCGACAGGTTGAGCACCCCGCGCGTGACGAGGGTCGAGGCGCCGTCCGGGGCCACGTCGCAGACCCGGGCGACGGCCTGCCCGTAGGGGACGTCCATGCGCAGGCGCAGGGTGACGCGGGGGCGCCCCAATACCCGTACCAGCTGATCCACTTGGAATTCGAAGCATGCCGACTTCGCGTCCTCCTCGCGCTGGTCGGGCGGCAGGTCGGCGTCGTTCCCGAAGGGGAAGAAGCGGCCCGCGTCCAGCCCCGTGTGCATGGGGGAGTCGACCCGGACCGGGGTTCCCTGGAGGGCGTACGCGACGGGTGTGACGTTCGGGGACGGCCAGGAGGGGTCGCCGACCCAGCCGCCGGAGAGCTCCTCGTACACCGTCGCGGGCCGGTGCGACTCGCTGATCCAGGAGCGCAGCTTCGGCTCCTCCATGACGTCGTTGGGCACGCCCTTGAGGTGGTGGTCCCACCAGCGCAGCGTCTCCTGGAGGAAGCCGATGGCGGGGCCCGGCGGCAGGCCCCGGTCCGGGTACTGGTGCGACCAGGGCCCGATCAACCCCCGTACGTCTCCGGGGAGATGTTCGACGAGGCGCAGCACCGTGTCCCGGTACGGGTCGTGCCAGCCGCCCACCGCGAGGACGGCCGCCTTGATCGCGGAGTAGTCCTCGCAGACGCTGCCGTGCTTCCAGTAGGCGTCACGGGTCTGGTGGCCGAGCCAGGTGTGGATGAAGGGGTCGACGGCCTCCAGGCGCTTCAGCCACAGCTCGCGCCATTCCTCGCGCCATTCCTCGCGCCGCTCCTCGCGCCGCTTTTCGCCCATGTACTGCGGGTCCGGCGGGCGGCAGACGAAGGCCAGCATCGTGGCCGCCCACGCGTGCATGTCGACGGCGAGGACGGAACCACCCATGTAGTGCACGTCGTTGTCATAGCGGTCGTCGGCGGAGCAGACGGTGACGACCGCCTTGAGCGCCTCGGGCGCGAGGGCCGCGATCTGCAGGGAGTTGAAGCCGCCCCAGGAGATGCCGAACATGCCGACCTTGCCGGTGCACCAGGGCTGCGCGGCCAGCCACTCGACCACGGCCACGCCGTCCGCGAGCTCCGTCGCGTCGTACTCGTCCCCGGGCAGCCCCTCCGAGTTCCCGTGCCCGCGCACGTCGACGCGCACGGAGGCGTAGCCGTGGCCCGCGTACCAGGGGTGGCGCTGCCAGTCGCGGGGCGCCGTCCAGTCGGTCAGGCGGTAGGGGAGGTACTCCAGGAGGGCGGGGACGGGTTCGTCGGTGACCGGGCGCCACACGCGCGCGTAGAGGCGTGTTCCGTCCGGCAGCGGGATCCGGACGTCCTCGCGCGTGGTCTCGTACGGGAAGGAGTGGCGGATCTGGATGTCGGTCATGATGACGGGTACCTCGGTGGACGGGATGTCCTCAGTGGACGGGGTGCATGGTGCGGCGCAGCCAGGGCGCGAGGGCGATCACGGCGACGCCGACGGCGATCGCGAGGGCGCCGTTGACGCCGAAGTACGCGGGGTTGGAGACCTTGCCGTAGAGCTTCACGGTCTGTGCCTGGATGCCGTTGGCCAGGGCCAGGGCCAGCGACAGGAACCACAGGGACATGGTCTGGCTGGCGAACGCCTTCGGGGCGAGCTTCGTGGTGGCCGACATCCCGGAGGTCTCCAGAAGGATGTCGCCGAGCCCGAGCAGCAGGTAGGACCCGACGATCCACCAGGCCGCCATCTTGTACGAGTCCCCGGAGTGCCCGGTCGTCGGCAGCACCATCAGGACGAAGGAGAGGCCGCCCAGGATCACGCCGAGCGCGATCTTGTTGGAGGCGTGCGGCTGACGCGGCCCCATCCGCGCCCACACGGCGGCGACCACGGGCGCGAGCGCCACCTCGAAGGCGCCGAGCGCGGAGGCGTACCAGCTGGCGGGGAAGTGGAAGCCGAGGATCTCGGTGCGGGCGTTCGTCGAGGCCAGGAGCATCATCGTCGAGTACGCCTGGAACAGGATGAAGTTGAAGGCGACGGACGCGACGAACAGCACCAGGTAGGGGCGCAGCCGCCCGCGCTCCTCGGCCGTCACGCGCGGGCTCTTGAACATCACCGCGAAGTACACGACGGGCGCGATCACGGAGATGACGGTGAGCACGTCCACGAAGCGGTCCATCGTCAGCCAGCCGACGCCCGCGAGCAGCGCGGCGAGCGCGGCCACCACGACCGCCCCGGCGGCCATGAGGCGCACCGCCCGGCGCATCCCCTCGGGCGGCAGGGCGTACTCCGCGGTGTGTCCGCGCCCGGCAAGGTGGCGCCGCCCGGCGACGTACTGGACGAGCCCGAAGGTCATGCCGATCGCGGCCGCGGAGAAGCCCCAGTGCCAGCCCTTGTGGTCGCCGAGCCAGCCGGTGATCAGCGGTCCGGCGAAGGCGCCGATGTTGATGGCCATGTAGTAGAGGGCGAATCCGGCGTCGCGCCGCTCGTCCTCGGTGCGGTAGAGCTTGCCCACCATGGAGGCCACGTTGGGCTTCAGGAGGCCGGTGCCCGCGCTGATCAGGCCGAGGCCCACCCAGGTCATGGTCGGCGTGGGCACGGCCATCGAGTAGTGGCCGCAGGCGATGAGGATGCCGCCCCACAGGACCGCGCGGTACGAGCCGAGGATCCGGTCGGCGAGCCAGCCGCCCGCCACCGAGACCAGATAGACGAGCGTCCCGTACGCGGCCGAGACGGACGCCGCCGTTCCGGGGTCCATGCCCATGCCGTCGTTCGCGACCGAGTCCGCGAAGTACAGGACGAGGATGGCCTGCATGCCGAGGAAGGAGAACCGCTCCCAGACCTCCAGGCCCGACAGGGTGAGCAGCCCGCGCGGCTGCCCGAAGAACGCGGTGTCGTCGCCCGGCGGCGGCTCTGTGGAAGGCTGCGTCTCAGCCGGATTACGAGACAAAGGTTCCGCTTCCGTTCATTGCGTGACGTATGTGCTAGGACGGGTCTCTCGGGCATACAGGCTGATCACGAACATACC
This sequence comes from Streptomyces odontotermitis, assembly GCF_050510915.1. Taxonomy (NCBI): domain Bacteria; kingdom Bacillati; phylum Actinomycetota; class Actinomycetes; order Kitasatosporales; family Streptomycetaceae; genus Streptomyces; species Streptomyces odontotermitis. Next base: position 188,431 of record NZ_JBNJLS010000010.1, read on the forward strand.
GGTGGTGATCGAGGTCCGCCCGGGCTGGCTGCGCTCGTTCAAGCGCAGCCGGGCCCCCGCTGTGATCGAAAGGCGACCGGATACGCTGACTTGAGTGATGGCAGCGACACATCGACAAACCGTGTCATCGACCAATGACCGACCTTGTGATCGTCAGCAGACAGGAGACCGCTCGTGACCGTCGTCGAGCCGTTCAGGCTGAGCGTGCGGGACCAGGCTCTCGAAGCCGATGTCCAGGCCGGGTTGGCTGCCGTCGAGGAGGGGCTGCTCGAGGCCACCAAGAGTGAGGTCCCGTTCATCACGGAGGCCGCGCAGCACCTGGTGCGCGCGGGCGGGAAGCGCTTCCGGCCGCTCCTGGTCATGCTCGCCGCCCAGTTCGGCGACCCGTACGCCCCCGGAGTCGTGCCGTCCGCGGTGGTCGTCGAGCTCACCCACCTCGCGACGCTGTACCACGACGACGTGATGGACGAGGCGGATGTGCGCCGCGGCGTCCCGAGCGTCAACCAGCGCTGGGGCAACTCGGTCGCGGTCCTCACCGGCGACTTCCTGTTCGCCCGTGCCTCGCACATACTGGCCGACCTCGGCCCCGAGGCCGTCCGCATCCAGGCGGAGGCGTTCGAACGCCTGGTCACGGGGCAGATCCTGGAGACGGCGGGCCCGCGCGACGGACGCGACCCGGTCGACCACTACCTGGACGTGCTCGGCGGCAAGACCGGCTCGCTGATCGCCGTCTCGGGGCGCTTCGGCGCGATGATGTCGGGCGCCGACGAGACCGTCGTGGACGTCCTCACCCAGTACGGGGAGCGGCTCGGCGTCGCCTTCCAGCTCGCCGACGACGTCCTGGACATCGCCTCGGACTCGCACGAGTCGGGCAAGACGCCCGGCACCGACCTGCGCGAGGGCATCCCGACGCTGCCGGTCCTGCGGCTGCGCGAGCGCGTGCGCAAGCTCGGCCTGGCCGAGGACATCGCCCTGAGCGAGCTCCTCGACTCCGACCTGACGGACGACGCCCGGCACGCCGACGCCCTCGCCCAGCTGCGCGCCCACCCCGCCCTGGAGCAGGCCCGCCGGGACACCGTGCGGTACGCGGAGGAGGCCCGCGCGACGCTCGCGCCGCTGCCCGAGTGCGACGCGAAGACGTCGCTGCTGGAGCTGTGCGACGCGGTGGTGCACCGGGCGGGCTGAGCCCGCTGCACCCCCGAGTGTGACGCAGGTCACTCGATGAGTTCCAGGTTGGATTGAGTCCAGGCTAGGAATCGGTCCGTACTCCCGCCCAGAAGCCGGCGCCGCTGGGGACGCCGGCCCGCAGGGGGGAGTCACACCATGGGTACGTTCAGCACATCCACGTCCGCATCCGCCACCACGTCCACGAGGCGTCGCCGGGTACTGCTCGTCTCGACTGCCGTGGTCGTCGCTGCCGCCGCCGGGGTCACGGCCTTCGTGCTGCCGGGCGACGGCGACTCGGCCGAGGGCGGTGTGAGCGGCCTGCGCAGCCAGTCCGCCGAGGTCCAGAGCGGCGGCGCCCTGGCCGCCCGCGGCGGCGCGCTCCTCGTGGCGAGCATGAACGGCGCCAACGAGGTGCCCGTACCGGGCGGCCCCGCCGTCGGCGACAAGGACGGCAAGGCCCTGGAGTTCGTCCAGGTCAAGGGCGACCGGGTCACGGTGACGGTCAAGTGGCGCGGCACCGGGCGGCCCACCATGCTCCACATCCACCAGGGGGGCAAGGGCGTCAACGGCGGCGTCAAGGTCGACTTCACCAAGCTGCTCGGCGCCGTCAAGGGCAACAGCGTCACCGGCACCGTCAAGGTCGCGGACGCCGCGCTCCTGAAGCAGCTGAAGGCCGACCCGGGCGGCTTCTACGCCAACCTGCACACCGCCGAGTTCCCGGGCGGCGCCGTCCGCGGCCAGCTCCACACGGTCTCGGCGAACGTCGGCTTCCAGAGCGCCAGGGCGAGCTTCCAGGCGTCGGTGATCCAGGGCGAGCAGATCTACGAGTGCAAGAAGGCGGACGACGGCTCCGGGAAGTTCGCCTTCGCGCAGCGCGACGTGCGGGCCCGCCTCGGCGGGAACATCGCGCACAGCTTCGTCGCCCCCAACTCCGGTACGCCGCAGTGGATCGCGCCCGACCGCAGCGCCGTCACCGGCCAGTTGATCAGCAAGACGCCCAACGGGGCCGAGAACATCCCGGAGCTGGACCTCAGGGCCACCCGGACCGGCAAGCGGCAGGGGCTGCTCGCCGGCACCGCGGAGATCCTCCGCCTGAACACCGTGGGCGGCGTCGCCCCGTCCGGCAGTTGCGCGAAGGGAGCCGTCGTGGGCGTGCCCTACCGGGCCGACTACGTGTTCGTGCAGCGCTGAGCGCCCCTCACGGTCGGCGGCGCCTTCCCCTACGGGATGGGGGAGGCGCCGCCTCTTCACGTCATCCCGTGGCAGTACGTGGAGTTGCTCCCGGGGTCTGACGATTCCGCCTGGCCGATTTGGTCGTATGGAGGGAAGCAAGGTCCGGCAAGAAACAACCACTCCTCACCAAATCGGGTGAGAATGGCGGCGCGGGGTGGACGACCGCACGTACAGGGCAGGCCGCCGCCGACCACGGAGGTAGGGCACACAATGGCACCGTACGAACCGGAGCAGGACACCAGCGCAGCCGGGGAGCCGCGCGTGCGTCGCCGCAAGGCGGCGCGCTATGCCGTCCCGGTCGCGGTGATCGGGGTGGCGGCGGCGACCATCGGGCTGGTCCCGGCGCTCGCCAGCTCGGGCGACCCCGATCTGCCGAAGGTCACGGCACAGGAACTCATCGAGAAGATCGCCAAGTCGGACACCCAGCAGCTGTCCGGCACCGTGAAGGTCAGCACCGACCTCGGCCTGCCGTCCGTGGCCTCCGGGCTCGCCGGCGGCTTCGCGGGCGGGGGCGGCGGGGGCCGGGGCGACGGCGGATCGTCGGCCGACCCCTCGTCCAAGCTGCTCGAACTCGCCTCCGGCACGCACACGTTGCGGGTCGCGGCGGACGGTCCCGACAAGCAGAAGCTCTCCATCCTGGACGACGCCTCGGAGTACAGCCTCTTCCACAACGGCGACGAGATGTGGGCGTACGACAGCGCGTCGAACGAGGCGTTCCACTCCAAGCAGCAGGGCCACAAGGGCGACCAGGGCGGTGACAGCGGCCACAAGAAGCTCCCGAAGGACGTTCCCGCCACCCCCGAAGAGCTCGCGAAGCAGGCCCTGAAGGCGGTCGACGACACGACGTCCGTGAAGGTCGACGGCACCGCGCAGGTCGCGGGCCGCGACGCCTACCGCCTGGTCATCAAGCCCAAGCAGTCCGGCTCGACGGTCGGACAGATCACCGTCGCGGTCGACGCGAAGGAAGGCGTGCCGCTCAAGTTCACGCTGACCCCGGCGGGCGGCGGCGCGGCCGTCGTGGACGCGGGCTTCACGAAGGTCGACTTCTCCAAGCCGTCGGCGTCCACCTTCGACTTCACGCCCCCCAAGGGCACGAAGGTCACCGAGGGCGACGAGCAGCGCGGCGCCAAGCACCGTGACGCCCGCGAGGGCATGGAGCTGGGCAAGGAGCTCGACAAGGACCTCGACAAGAGCCTCGGCGGCAAGGGGTTCGCGGACGCCGAGGGCACCGCGGGCCCCGGCGGCGTGAACGTGGTCGGCGAGGGCTGGGGCGCCATCGCCGAGCTGAAGGTGCCCGGCGGCCGCGGCATCCCGTCGGCCCAGACCGGCGAACTCCCGCCGGACGCTGCCAAGTTCCTCGACTCCCTGGGCGACCAGGTCACCGGGAAGTTCGGCTCGGGCACGGTCTTCAAGACCCGCCTGATCAACGCCCTCATCACGGACGACGGCAAGGTCTACGTCGGCGCGGTCACCAAGGACGCGCTGGTGAAGGCGGCGAACGCGGCGCACTAGGGACCACGGCAGGAGACAGCGGCGGGCCGAGGGGGCGACACCCCCGGCCCGCCGCTCAGCCGTACGGTGGGTAGCGGGCCAGGGGAGGGGAACACGTGCAGGACACCGAGAGCGTGATCGAGACCCACGCGCTGACCAAGCGGTACGGGAGGCATCTCGCCGTCGACGGCCTCGATCTCACCGTCCCGGCGGGCAGCGTCTTCGGCTTCCTGGGGCCCAACGGCTCCGGCAAGACCACCACCATCCGCATGCTGATGGGCCTCATCGAGCCCACCTCCGGCGGTGCCCGGGTCCTCGGCCGCGCCATGCCGCGCGCGACGCGCTCCGTCCTGCCGCACGTCGGCGCCCTGATCGAGGGCCCCGCCCTGTACGGGTTCCTGTCCGGCCGCGACAACCTCCTGCGCTACGACGCCGCCGATCCCACAGCCGACCCGCGCACCCGCCGGGCCCGGGCCGCCGCCGCGCTCGACCGGGTCGGCCTCACCGCCGCCGCGGGCCGCAAGGCGAAGGCGTACTCGCTCGGCATGAAGCAGCGCCTCGGCCTCGCCGCCGCCCTGCTCCAGCCACGCCGCCTCCTGGTGCTCGACGAGCCGACCAACGGCCTCGACCCGCAGGGGATGCGGGAAATCCGCTCGCTGGTGCGGGAGTTGGCGTCGGACGGGACGACGGTGTTCCTCTCCTCCCACCTCCTCGACGAGATCGAGCAGGTCTGCACGCACGCCGCCGTGATGACCCAGGGCCGTCTCATCACCCAGGGGTCGGTGGCCGAACTCGCCGCGGGCGTACGGGGGCGGCTCGCCGTGACGACCCCGGACCCCGGCGAAGCGGCCCGCGTCCTGAAGGAGCACGGCGTCGCCGACCTGGTGGTGACGGAGGACCGGGTGACCGGCGAGCCACCCGGCCCCGACACCAGTACAGGACCCGGCACCAGTACTGGACCCGGCACCAGTACAGGCCCCGGTGCCGGTACCGACCTCGCCGAGCTGAACGCCGCACTGGTGCGCGCGGGCGTCCGTGTCCGCGGCTTCGGCCTCGAACGCCCCTCTCTGGAGGACGCGTTCGTGGCCCTGACGGGGGAGGGTTTCGATGTCGCAGGCTGAGCAACTCCAGGCAGCCGACCTCGGGGGCAGCCGAACCACCGGCCCCCTGTGGACCTTCGGCCTCCTCCGCAGCGAGCTCTCCGTGACCTTCCGCCGCTGGCGCACCCTCGCGCTGCTCGGCGTGCTGGTCGCGGTGCCGATCCTGATCGGCGTCGCCGTGAAGATCGAGACCAGCGACGGCTCGACGGTCGGCGGGGGCGGCGAGGGCGGCGGGCCCGCGTTCATCGCGCAGATCACCAACAACGGCCTGTTCCTGGTCTTCACCGCGCTCGCCGCGACCCTGCCGTTCTTCCTGCCCATGGCCGTCGGCGTGATCGCGGGCGACGCGATCGCCGGGGAGGCCAACTCCGGGACCCTGCGCTACCTCCTGGTCGCCCCGGCGGGCCGCACCCGGCTGCTGCTCGTCAAGTACGCGACCACGATGGCCTTCTGCCTGGTCGCGACCTTGATGGTGGCGGCCTCCGCCCTCCTCGTCGGCGCCCTGCTGTTCCCGCTGGGCGAGCTCACCACGATCTCCGGTACCCGTATCAGCCTGGCCGACGGCATGCTGCGCGCGCTGCTGATCGCCCTCGTGGTGGCCGCGTCACTGGTCGGGGTCGCGGCGCTCGGCCTGTTCGTGTCGACCCTGACCGGCAGCGGCATCGCGGCGATGGCCACGACCGTCGGCCTGCTGATCACCGTCCAGATCCTCGACCAGATCCCCCAGCTCCACGCGGTCCAGCCGTACTTCTTCTCGCACTACTGGCTGTCCTTCGCCGACCTGATGCGCGAGCCCGTGTACTGGGACGAGCTGGTCAAGAACCTCGGCCTGCAGGGCCTGTACGCGGCGGTGTTCGGCTCGGCGGCGTGGGCGCGGTTCGGCGCGAAGGACATCACGGCGTAGCGGCCGCCGCGCAGCGGTCCGTTCCTGGCGGCCAGCGCCCGGCGGTCAGTACCGGCGGCCAGTACCGGCGGTCAGACCTGGTCCGGGCCCTGGTCCTGGTCCGGGCCCTGGTCCTGGTACGGGTAGCGGGCCAGCGCCGGCTCCTGCGTGAAGAAGGTCTTGGCGCGGGCGAGGGCCTCGGTGTCGGTCAGGACGTTGCCGGGCCGGGAGCCGTTGCCGAGCAGGACGCCCCCGAAGTGCATCGGGAAGAAGGCGGCCGTGTGGTTCAGGGTGCCGATCAGCGGGGCGGCCACTTCCTCCTCGCTGTGCGCGAGCGCCGTCACGCCCCACAGGGTGCGGCCTTCGAGAGCGTTCTTGAAGTCGACCTCCGGGACCTCCAGCCAGGCGTCCCAGTAGTCGAGGTAGCGCTTCGTGGTGGCCGAGAGCGAGTACCAATACAGCGGCGACACGATGACGATGTCGGTGGCTTCGAGGGTCGCGTCCAGGAGCAGCGCCTCGTTGTCGCCGACGGGGCGCGGGCGGGCGCGGGGGCGGGTCTCGTCGTGGCGGTGGTCCTCGAAGTCCGGGAGGTGGTGCTCGGCGAGGTGGAGCCAGCGCTGTTCCACGTCGGGGGCGAGCTGCTCGGCGGCCTTGCGGGCCAGGAGCTCGGAGTTGCCTCCGGTGCGGGCGCTGCCGAGCACGAACAGGAACTTCCGGGTCATGGCCATACTCCCTCGTCGCGATTACATGCGTGTGCAGTTTATGCACACGCATGTAATCGCGTCCAGGGGAGCATCCCTGAGGGGCCGCCCTCAAGAGCGGCCCCCGGGACGGGAGTTACGCGGAGAGCCCCCACAGCGCCACCGCGATGGCATCGCTGTTGTGGTCGAGCGCGGTCTCGTCGATGTTCGACGTCTTGTCGCAGGCCGAGTGGTAGCAGGGGTCGAACGGCTTCCCGGCCGTGCCGCCCCAGTTCTGCGCCTGCTCCGCGGTCTTCTCGTAGTCGGCGCCGCTGAACAGGCCGCCGACCGGGATGCCCGCGTCCTTGAAGGGCGCGTGGTCCGAGCGGCCGTCGCCCTCCTCGTCCGGCTCGGTGGCGAGGTTGAGCCCGGCGAAGTAGTCCTTGAAGGTCTTCTCGATGGTGGGGTCGTCGTCGTAGACGAAGTAGCCGGGGTTCGGGGAGCCGATCATGTCGAAGTTCAGGTAGTCCTTGATCTTCGAACGGTCACCGGTGGCGAGGCTGTCGACGTAGTGCGAGGAGCCGACGAGCCCCAGCTCCTCCGCGCCCCACCAGGCGAACCGCAGGTGCTTGGCGGGCTTGTAGTTCTCCTTGGCGACGGTCAGGGCTGTCTCCAGGATCGCGGCGGAACCCGAGCCGTTGTCGTTGATACCGGGACCGGAGTCGACGCTGTCGAGGTGCGAACCGAGCATCACGGTCTGCCCCTCGTCGCCGCCCGGCCAGTCCGCGACGAGGTTGTAGCCGGTCTTCCCGTTGGAGGTGAACTCCTGCACGGAGGTGGTGAATCCGGCCGCGTCCAGCTTCCCCTTCACATAGTCGAGGGACGCCTGGTAGCCCTTGCTGCCGTGCGCGCGGTTGCCGCCGTTGGCGTCGGCTATGGACTGCAGTTCGTTCAGATGCGCCTTGACGTTGGCCACCGAGATGTCGGGGGCCGCGGCCTTGGATGCCTGGGACGTGGGGGCGGCACCGGCGATCGCGCTGGTGGTGAGGAGCGCGCCGACGGCTATGACGGCGGCTGCCGCGGTACGCCCGGGAACGGAGAGTTTCATGTGGGGGGCTCCGATTTCCATGAATCCCGAACGGGTCTTCCCCGAACGGGTGTTGGCGAGCCTGATGGTGAGGGTGGGATTCACGTGACGTCAAGAGCGCGATCCGGACGGTACGTTCCGCATAGCGGCGAGGGGTGTCCCGGGGGAGCGCTCAGGGGACACTCAGAGGGCGCTCAGGTGGTGCACGGGAAGTCCCTCAAGGGTGCTGCGGCGGCTCCGGGTTGAGGGCCACCGTCCAGCCAGGGGCATAGGTGTCCGGAACCGAGTGGCGGGGCCAGTCGCGGGCCCACCCGGGAGGTTCCGCTTTCCGCAGGACGAGGGCGTCGGGCGGCGGAGCGCCGCCGCTCCGGGTGCCGCGCGGCCCGGCCGCGCACCCGGTGGCGTACGCGATGGGGATCACCGAGGTGTTCCCGCGCAGCACGCAGGGGGCGCGCACCCCCTCGTCGCGCAGGACGGCGGCGACGCGCGGCCAGTCGCCGCGGGCCCGGCTCTGGATCCCCGTATTGGTGGACGTGAAGGGGAGTTGGGCGCCGAGGTGACCGGCGACGGCGGCGGCGATGACGGCCGTGGCCGCGGCGGGCCGGAGCCGGGCCCGCAGCAGCCGTGCGACGGCGAGCACGCCGAGGGCGGCGGGCAGCGAGAGAAGGGCGTGCGCGGGCAGCAGGAAGCGGGGCGCCCCGTAGGGGACGAGGAGGAGATACGGGGCGGCGGCACAGAGCCCGACGGCGAGGGCGAGCCAGGCGGCGGTGCGGGCGCGGGGGCTGGTGCTGGTGCTGGTGCGATGCAGCGCCCACAGCCCGAGCGCCACCAGTACCGGCAGCACGATCCACCACTCCAGTGCGACGGGCTGCAGCCGGTCGCCCTCGCAGGGGCGGCAGAGCAACGGCCCGTCCAGCGCCGTCAGTTGGTACAGCGCCGAGGGGCCGGGCCGCAGTCCGCCCTGCACGTCGCTGGCCTCGCGGAGCCGCGCGCCCACGCCCCCGAAGCGCACCACCGCCTCCACGGCCCACGGCACCGCACCCGCCGCGAACCCGCCGGCGACCGCGAGGGCCCGCCCCCACCCCCGGCACCGCGGCACGCACACCGCGGCGAGCAGCAGCGGCGCGGCGACGGCGGCACCGTCGTTGGGGCGCATGAGCGTGGCCAGAGCCGTGCCGACGGCGATTCCCGCGTACGTACGCGGAGTTGGGCGCCCCTTGCCGCGCAGGAGGAGGCCGGTGGCCGCCGTGGCGCCCATGGCCGTGTAGTGGTTGGGCATGGCGGCGCCCGCGTAGAAGAGCGTGAACCAGAGGCTGCCGTAGAGCGCGCCGGCGACGACGGCCGTCCGCCCCGGCAGCACCCGCAGCCACGGCCGGAACCCCAGGTAGAGCGCGGCGCTCGACAGCAGCGTCAGCCACACCCGCAGCAGCACGACGGAGTCGCTCCAGGACGCGACGGGCGCGATGAGCAGCGGTACGCCACGGGTGCGGGGCGCGCTGAACGGCACGGCGGGCCCGTGCGCGTACGGGCCGAACCGGCTGGCGTAGACGGTCTCGTCCCAGCCGAGCGGGAGGTTGAGCGGGACGAGGACGAGGGAGAGGAGGGCGAAGGTGAGGGAGAGGACGAGGAGGGGGCGGGTGCTGGTCCGGGTGCCGATGCGGGTACCGGCTCGTGTTCCGGCGTCGGCGTGGGTCCCGGTACCGGCTCGGGTTCCCGTATCCGTATGGATCCCCGTATCGGCATCCGTAGCGGCATCGATCCCGGTATCAGCGTGGGTCCCGGTATCGGCCATGCTGCTGACGCCCCCTACTGGTTCCCACGTGCCCCTGAGTGAAGGCCCGGCGACTTCAGCCTTCACTCATCTATCTGTTCGTGGGGCCGTGAGAGTTCCCCTCAGGGGCGGCCCCAAGCCATCTTGAATTCCCGCTCGAACGTGACATATCCGGCACGCGCGAAGGCCGCCGCCATGGGTGAATTGCCGAGGTCGGTCGAGGCCCGGATCCGGGGCACGTCCTCGGCGGCGAGCACCCGGGTGCCCTCGGCGAGGAGCGGGTCGATGTAGCCGTGGCCGCGGTGCTCGGGGACGATCCCGATGTAGGCGATGATCGCGTTGTAGCTGTTGCGGGCCGGGATCACGAAGCCCACGGGCTCGCCTCCGGGGAGCGTGGCGATGCGCCACCAGGAGCGGGGAGTCCCGTACCGGGCGAGCTCGCCCTCGTAGTGCTCGACGGCGGCCTCGCGGGGCGTCATGCGGGCGAGTTCGGTGCGGCTGTAGTGGTCGAGGGTGCCGTCGAGGGCGCGGGTCATCAGGCCGATGAGCTCCTCGGTCCCGGCGTCGGTCTCCTCGACGGGCCGGAAGAGGAGGCGGCCGTCGGGCTCGGGCACCGGGCTGCCGGGCTCCCACTGGAGGCGCAGCCGCTCCACGGAGTGCCGGGCCCCGGCCGCCTCCAGGAGCCCGACGCGGCGCTCCACGGCACGCCGCTCGGCGGCTACCTCGCGCCAGTCGCCGGGGAGGAACCGGCTGTACTCCGGCCGCACTTGGTCCTCCCGGACCGGGACGACCTTCTCCAGGGCGGTGTCGAGGAGGAGGGACGCGGCGCCCTCGGCGGTGGAGTCCGCGGGGCCCGTGTCGAGCACGTCGAAGACGTCGAGCACCAGGGGCTCGTCCTCGGCCGCCCGCCCCCACCACGCGATCCGCGCGAGGACCTGGTCCCCGCGCAGGGCGACCCACATCCACTCGGGCCTGCGACGGCCGCCCGCGAGGTCCTCGGCGATCTCGTGGTTGAGGGTGTACGGGAGCTGATTGAACAGGCCCACTTCTTCAGGGCCGCTGAGGGGACGTATGACGACGCTCATGCCGCCATTGTGTGCCCCGGCCAGGGATCGGCCGAGGGATTATGAGGGCTTGGTGCGGGTGTACCGGTCCGCACTGCCGTCGGGCCAGGTGACCGCCATCTTCTGGCCGGAACCGCTCCCGGTGACGGTGGCCCTCCCCGTGTTGGAGCTGCCGCCGCAGGAGAGGGTGACCTTCATGCTGACGATGGTCCCGGCGCAGGTCCTGCCGCCCGCCGACTCGGAGAACGAGGTGCCCCTGATCGTCAGGACGCCGAGCTGACCGTTGGGCAGGCGTACGGCGTGGTACCAGGTGCCCTGAACGCCGCTGCCGCTGCCGCCCGTTCCTCCACTGCCTCCACTGCCGCCGCTGCCGCCGGTGTTGCCGCCCGGACGGCTGGGGGCGGGCTTCGGGGCGCGGCTCGGCGTGGTGGGGCGGGCCGTGGGCGTACGGCGTGGGGTGGGGGTGGCCTTCGAAGTGGGGCTCTTGGTCGTCCTGGTGGGGGTCGGGTGCCTGGTGGGGGTGGGGCGCGTGCTCGGGGTGGCTTCGGAGGAGGAGGGCGCCGAGGAGGTGTCCTCGCTCCCTGCCGCCCCCGTGTCGTCGTCGCCCCCGCCGCAGCCGGTCAGGGTCAGGGCGAACGCCGCGACAACGGCGGCGGCCATGAAGGATGTCTTTCGCACGTGCTCAACTTCCCTGTGAATTCTGTGCGTTGCCGAATGCAAGGGAGACTTTCATATGCGCCGTACGGGAATCCAGGGAGAGCGGATATGTTCTGGGGATCAGTTGGGCTGTACTGAAGTTCCTTTACGGAAAGGGGAATCGGAAATCCTTGAATTCTGGTCCCCCGTCAGTGGACGCAGAACTCATTTCCCTCCGGATCCGTCATCACCATCCACTCGCCGCCCTGCGCCGCCACCCGCCGCACCACGCCCGCGCCCAGCCCCTCCAGGCGTGTGACCTCGGCGTCCCGCTCGCCCGGCGCCGCGTGCACGTCCATGTGCAGCCGGTTCTTGGTGTCCGGCTTCGGTTCGGGCACCCGCTGGAAGAGGATCCGGCGCCCGAGGCCCGTGCCGCTCTCCTGGTCGTACGGGTCCTCGGGATGCCGTACCGCGATGAGGTCGCGGAAGGCGTGGCGCCCCCGGAACTCCAGGGTCTCCGACTCCTGTACGGCGCCGAAGCCGAGGAGCTTGCCGATCAGCTCACTGTTGTCCTCCACCTCATATCCCAACGCCTCGGCCCAGAAAGCGGCTTGGGCATGCGGGTCGGTCGCGTCGACGACGAGCTTCCAGTGCAAGGTCATGGGGCAGTTATAGCCGGGCCCACTGACAATGGATCCTCACCGCCGCGGCGGCAGGTCGTCACCGCCGCACCGGAAAGCCGTGCGTGCGCGCCGCGATCACCACGGCGAGGACGGGCATCAGGAGCACGAGGACGCTCCAGGAGAAGGACGCCGACCCGAACAGGCCGAGCAGCACACCGCCGACGACACCGCCCGCGGCCATCGCCGCGTTCCACAGGGTGACGAGCATGGCCTGCGCCGCGTCCGCCGCCTCGCCCCCGGCCTCGCCCGCGGCGGTCTGCAGCAGGGTCGGTGCGCCGCCCCAGCCGAGCCCCCACAGGGCGACCGCCCCGTAGACCAGCGCCTCGGTCCAGGAGGCCCCCGGCGCCACGGAGACCACGGCCAGCAGGGCGGCCCCGGCGGCGACAAAGAGAGCACTGGCGAGCATGAGGACGCGCGCCCGCCGGTGGATGTGGGCGCCCACGACCCAGATGCTCACCAAGGAGGCGCCGCCGAAGACAAGGAGGACGATGTCGGTGGCGTCGCCCATGCCGAGGTGGTCGAGGAGCGTGGCGATGTACGTGTAGAGGACGGTGTGGGCGAGGACGAAGACGAGGGTGACGAAGAGGACCGGGGTCACACCGGGGACGGCGAGGGCACGGATCACGGGGGCGCGCCCGCCGTCCGGGCGCTCACCGGGCTGGTCGGGGACGAGGGCGGCGATCCAGGCGATCACGCCGACCGCGAGCCCCGTCATGAGCAGGAACGCCACCCACCAGCCGAGCACCTCGCCCAGGAACGTCCCCGCGGGCACCCCGAGCGACAGGGCGACGGGGATGCCGGTCATGACGACGGCGATGGCCCGGCCCTGGAGTCCGGGGGGCGCGAGGCGGCGCGCGTACCCGGCGAGCAGCGCCCAGGCGAGCCCCGCGGCCACCCCGGCGACGAACCGGGCGGCCATGGTGAGGAGATAGTCGGCGGAGAGAGCGGTGACGGTGTTGGCGACGGCGAAGGCCGCCATCGCGGCCAGCAGCAGCCGCTTGCGCCGCCAGGCCGCCGTGGCCGCGGTGAGCGGGATCGCGGTGAGCGCCGTGCCGATCGCGTAGATCGTCACGGACTGCCCCATCGCGGATTCGCTGACGCCGAGGTCGGCGCTCATCGCGGGCAGGACCCCGGCGGGCAGGGTCTCGGTGAGGCTGGTGATGAAGACGGCGGTGGCGAGGGCGAGCAGGGCCAGAAGGGGAAGCTTCCGCTCCGCCTCCCGCGGCGTGCTCCAGGAAGGCGCAACAGGGCTGTCCGGGCTGAGGGTTCGCGTTCGAGTTCGCATGCCGGGATGGTCGACCCTGACATTGATGTGAGGTTCAAGCGCGCGACCCGCGGACCCCTGGGTGTGCGACTCCCGGCACCTAAGGGGGAGTTGAGGGGTGGGTCGGGGTGATCCCGGATCGCGGGGCGGCGGGTGCCGGGCGCAGGCTGGAATCGCACGGGAGCGCCGCCCGGCACGAGCGGCTCGGCGCCGTGGGCCGCCATCGGGGGAGAGCACACACATGCCGCACACGCAGCACACGCAGCAGACGTACGCGCAGCAACAGCCCTCCGCCCGGCGTGCCCGCGTGCTCGTCCGCACGCCCGGCGCCCCCGCCCACCTCATGGCCTTCACGCTGTGCGGGATCGCCACGGTCCTGGCCACGCGCGCCTTCCTCTCCCTCGCCGGGTATCCCAAGCTCGGCAGCGGCGGTGGCGGCGGCCTGCACATCGCCCACATGCTCTGGGGCGGCCTGCTGATGACGGCGGCGATTCTGCTCGCGCTCACCTGCTCCGGCAGAGCGGCCCGGCGCGGGGTCGCCGTCGTCGGCGGGGTCGGCTTCGGCCTCTTCATCGACGAGATCGGCAAGCAGGTCACGGACGAGCCGGGCTACTTCTACCAACCCGCGGCCGGGCTCATCTACGCGAGCTTCGCGCTGCTCCTGGTCCTCACGCACAGGCTCCGCGCACGCAGCACGCGAGGTATAGGCAGCACACGCGGCACGCGCAGCACCCGGAGTGCAGGGACCGCCGACCAGCACACCGCACACGCCGCCGACCTCGCCCTGACCGGCGTCACCTCAGGACTCACCACCGAGCAGCGGGAGTTGGCCCTCGGCCTGCTCGCGGGTTCGGAGCGCGAGGTCGACGTGGCGCTCGCCCGGCTGCTCGCCACCCTTCCGCAGCGCCCGCCCGCACCCGCCGCCCGGTGGCGGGCGGCGGCCCGCAAGACCGGGCGCGGCCTGCACCGGATCGCCCGCACCCGCGCCGTGTTCGTGCTCGCCGTGTTCTGCGTGCTGACCGAGGCGCTGCTCTTCGCCGGGATGATGTCGTGGGACGTCTACGACGGAGCACTGGCGAACGACCCGCAGGAGGGCGCCAATCTGGCCGTCGCGCTGACGGAGGTGGTCTCGGCGGCGCTCGGCGTCGCCGGCCTGATACGGCTGCGCACGGACCGGGCGGCCGCCTTCCGGCTGTTCCAGGCGGCGCTGCTCGCGGACATCCTGTTCGGGCAGGTCTTCAAGTTCACGATGGACCAGTTCGCGGCCGTCGTCGAGCTGGGCATGGACCTCTGCCTGCTCGGGGTCGTCTCCGCCTACAGGGCGGCCGCCTCCCGCGCGTCGTAGTCGGCCCGCGCCCCCGCGATCTCGTTCTGGTGCTCCTCCGTCCAGGAGACCAGGGACTGGATGGTGTGGTGCAACGTCCCGCCGAGCGGGGTGAGTTCGTACTCGACGCGGGGCGGGACGACGGGGTGGACCGTGCGCTTGACCAGGCCGTCCCGCTCCAGCTGGCGCAGCGTGACGGTGAGCATGCGCTGGCTGATCCCGTCGATCTCGCGCCGCAGCTCGGTGAAGCGCAGCCTGCGCCGGTCGAGCAGGGCGATGACGAGCAGCGACCACTTGTCGGCGATCCGGTCGAGTATCTGGCGCACCTGGCAGTCCTCGCGCGTATCCCATTGGAAGGGATCGGCGTCGCCGTAGTCCACGGTGCTCGCGCAGTCACTCGGTGACTTTGAAGTGCCTTCTTCCATGACCGTCGATGCTGCCGCAGCATCGCAGTGGTTACAAGAGGGAACTGACCGGCGGCTCGGTAACTACCGCTGGTGGTCCGTGTGTTGAGCTCAAGGAGAACGTCATGCGCGCACGCGCCTGGGCACTGCTGTTGGTCCTCTGCGGAACGATCTTCCTGGAGGGCATCGACGTAGCCATGATCGCGGTCGCCGTGCCGTCGATCAGATCCGATCTGGAGTTGTCCACGGGCACGGCGGCCTGGCTGCTGAGCGCCTACGTCCTCGGGTACGCGGGCTTCACGCTGCTCGGCGGCCGGGCCGCCGACCTGCTGGGCAGGCGCCGGATGTTCCTGATTTGGCTCGGTGCCTTCCTCGTCTTCTCCGGCCTCGGCGGCTTCGCGACGGAGGGCTGGATGCTGATCGTCGCGCGCTTCGTGACGGGGGTGTCCGCCGCGTTCATGACGCCCGCCGCGCTGTCGCTCATCACCACCTCGTACGCGGAGGGGCCCGAGCGCAACAGGGCCCTGCTGATCTTCGCCGGTACGAGTGCCGGGGGCTTCTCGCTCGGCCTCGTCATCGGCGGCCTGCTGACCGAACTCGGCTGGCGCTGGGTGTTCTTCGCCCCTGTGATCCTCGCGGGCGCCCTCCTCGCGGCGGCGCTGCGGTTCGTTCCCGTGCCCGCCGCCCGGCCCGCGCCAAGGGGAGGGCGGAGCGGCTTCGACCTCGCGGGAGCGGCCACCGCGGCCGGTGCGATGCTGCTGCTCGCCTTCGGGATCGTGCGGCTCGAACACGGCCTGGCCGGCTGGCCGTTGACGGTGGGCGCGGCGCTGGCGGGGCTGCTGCTCGTCGCCGTGTTCGTCGGCATCGAGCGCCGCGTGGCCGAGCCCCTCGTCCGGCTCGGGATCTTCCGTACGGGCTCGGTGGTCAGGGCGGGGCTCGGGGCGCTGCTCTTCGTCGGAGCCTTCTTCGGCTTCCAGTTCGTGCTCACCCTCTACCTCCAGGAGCTGCGCGGCTGGACGTCCTGGCAGACCGCCGTCGCCCTGATCGCCATGGGCTGTGACGTGGTGCTCGCGCCCACGCTGACGCCCCGCCTGGTGAATCGCTACGGCAACGCCCGGGTGATCCTCGGCGGGTTCGTCCTCGCGGTCCTCGCGTACGGGTTCTTCCTGCCGGTCGGCCCGGACTGGACGTACGCGGTGATGTTCCCGGCGCTGCTCCTCGCGGGCGTCGCCTTCGCCCTGGCCTACGGCCCGTTGACGATCGCGGCGACCGACGGCGTGCAGGAGTCGGAGCAGGGGCTCGCGGGCGGGCTCCTGCACACCGCGACCCAGTTCGGCGCGGCGATAGGGGTCTCGGCGGTGACGGCGGTGTACGGGCTCGCCTCTCCGGACGCGGGAGCCGGTGCGGGGGAGACCCTCTCGGCGTACCGGGCGGCGCTCGTGGTGCCGGTGGCGATGGTGGCGGTCGGCACGGCGGTCGCCGTCTTCGGGCTGCGGTCCCGCAAGGGGGTTCCCGGCGGTGTGGTGAACGCACGCCCGGAGCAGGCGGGTTCGGGCTCGGACGTCGCTCAGCCCACGGCCGTGAGCGAAGCCCGGTAGCCGCTCGGCGCGATGCCCCGGATCCGCTTGAAGGCGTCGCTGAAGCCGAACCCGTCGGCGTACCCCACCCGCCCCGCCACCCCGGCGACCGTCGCACCGGGCTCGGCGAGGAGCTCGGCGGCGAGCGTCATCCGCCACTCGGTGAGGTACGCCATCGGGGGCTTGCCGACCAGCTCGGCGAAGCTGCGGGCGAAGGCGGCGCGGGAGACCTGCGCGTGCGCCGCGAGCCCGGCCACCGTCCAGGACCGGGCGGGCTCCTCGTGCATGGCGCGCAGGGCGGGCCCGACCACGTCGTCGCCGAGCGCCCGGTACCAGCCGGGCGGGCAGGCTTCGGGCAGGTCGAACCACTCGCGCAGGGTGCAGGCCAGCATCCAGTCGAGCATCCGGTCCATCACGTACTGGCGTCCCGGCCGGTCGGCGGCCACCTCGGCGGCGATCAGCTCCACGATGGGCAGGCACTCCTCGTCGGACGGCACGACGAGGACCGGCGGCAGCGCGCTGACCAGCCGCCGCCCGACCGAGCCCGCCAACTCGTAGGCGCCGGTGACCAGTTCGCCCTCGGCGGTCACCGTGGTGGGCGCCGACGTGCAGATCACGGCGGCGCCGCCCTCGCGCAGGCCGTGCGGGGCGCCGCCCGCCGGGTCCGTGATGCGGGCGGAGCCCCGTACGACCGTGATCAGTTCGAGCGCCGCGCCCCCGGTGCGGCGCGGCTCCCACGGCCCGCTGAGCACGGCCCGGTCGAACAGCGCGCCGTCCGCGCGCACCCCTCGCATCAGATCCCCCAGAGCGTCCACCCCACCACGGTAGACGGACACCCATGGGGGCGAGACGGACGCCCATGTCCCCCGTACCGGAAGGCCGGTTGGCTGGACCCATGACGACCTACGACACGAACACACATGAGCCCGCACCCGCACCCGGACTTGTCCTCGTCCTCGGCGCCACCGGCAAGACCGGCCGCCGCGTCGTGGCCCGGCTGCGGGCGGCGGGGCGGCCCGTGCGCGCCGCCTCCCGTACCGCCGAGACCCCCTTCGACTGGACCGACAGCGCCACCTGGGGCCCCGCCCTGGAAGGGGTGTCCGCCGTCTATCTGGTGCCGCCGCCCCGCCCCGAGCCGATCGCCGCCTTCGTCGAGCGGGCGCAGGCCGCGGGCGTGCGCCGCTTCGTGGTCCTCTCGGGCCGGGGCGTCGAGAAGTACGGGGACTCCTTCGAGCCGTCGATGGCGGAGGCGGAGCGCGTGGTGCGCGCGGCGGGAGTGGACTGGACGGTGATCCGGCCCAACAACTTCGCGCAGAACTTCACCGAGGACATCTTCCGGAAGCCGCTGCTCGCGGGCCGCCTTGCGCTGCCGACCGGCGCCGTCCCGGAGCCGATGATCGACGCCGAGGACATCGCCGACGTCGTGGTGGCCCTGCTCACCGAGGAGGGCCACACCGGCAAGGTCTACGAGCTGTCCGGGCCGCGCGCGCTCAGCTTCGCGGAGGCGGTGGCGGAGATCTCCGCGGCGGCCGGGCGTCCGATGCGCTTCGAGGCGATCACGGCCGACGCGTACACCGCCGAGCTCACCGCGGACGGGGTCCCCGAGGCCGACGCCCGCTCGCTCGCGGACGTCCTGGTCTGGCTCTCCGAGGGCCACAACTCCTCGGTGGCGAGCGGCGTCCGGGACGTCCTCGGCCGCGAGCCGCGCGACTTCTCCGCGTACGTGAAGTCGGCGGCCGCGGCCGGTGCGTGGTCGTAGCCGCGGGCCGACCCGCGGTCTCCCGGGCCAGTCAGCCCACGGTCTCCCGGGGTGCGCCCTCCCGGGAGGCCCGCTCCCGCTCCGCGGCCGCTGTGGCCGCCGCGGCCCGGGCGAGCTCCACCCGGCCCCGGTGCGCCGTCCGCAGCGCGTCCCAGGTCAGCAGCGCGAGCGCCAGCCACACCAGGCCGAACCCGGCCCACCGCTCGATCGGCATCGCCTCGTGGAAGTAGAGGATGCCGATCACGAACTGGAAGACCGGCGCCAGGTACTGCAGCAGCCCGAGCGTGGACAGCGGCACCCGGATTGCGGCCGCGCCGAAGCACACCAGCGGCACGGCGGTCACCACACCGGTCGCCGCGAGCAGCACCGCGTGCCCCGGGCCGTGCTGCCCGAAGGCGAGCCCGCCCTGGGTGCCGAGCCAGATCAGATAGGCGAGCGCGGGCAGGAACTGGATCGCGGTCTCGGCGGCGAGCGACTCCAGGCCGCCCAGGTTCACCTTCTTCTTCACCAGGCCGTACGTGGCGAAGGAGAAGGCGAGGACGAGGGAGATCCACGGCGGCCGCCCGTATCCGAAGGCGAGCACGAGGACCGAGCAGAGGCCGACGCCGACCGCCGCCCACTGCACGGGCCGCAGCCGCTCGCCGAGCAGCACGACGCCCATCGCGATGGTGACCAGCGGGTTGATGAAGTAGCCGAGGGAGGCTTCCACGACGTGGCCGGAGTTCACCGACCAGATGTAGACGCCCCAGTTGACGGTGATGACGGCGGCGGCGACCGCCACCAGGCCCAGCCGGCGCGGCTGGCGCAGCAGTTCCAGCGCCCACGCCCAGCGCCGCACGCACAGCAGCACGACGACGACCAGGACGAGCGACCACGCCATGCGGTGGGCCAGGATCTCGGCCGCCCCGGCGGGCTTGAGCAGCGGCCAGAACAGGGGCACGAGCCCCCACATCCCGTACGCCGCGAAGCCGTTCAGCAGCCCGACGCGCTGCTCACTCCTGGACCCCACGGCCCCTCCTTCACGCACGGCAGCACCACGCTGCCCGGGTGAAAGTATCGGGAAAGACCTGGATCTGTCATGCCCGTGAGGGATGAACACTCATGACCCACGACGGCCCGGTCCGACGGCCCGGTCCGACGGCCCGGTCCGACGGCCCGGTCCGACGGCCCGGTCCGACGGCCCGTGCCCCGCCCGGAAGTCAGCCCTTGACCGCGACGTCCACCGCCGAGGCCAGCGGAGTCGTGGGGCGCCCGATCAGACGGGAGAGCTCCCCACTGGTCCCGGCCAGGCGGCCACGAGCCACCGCCGCGTCCACGTCGACCAGGATCTCCGCGAACTGCTGCGGCACCCCGGCGCCGGTCAGGACCTCCAGGTGTGCGGCGGCCGGGACGTCGCGGTGCGCGATCTCCTTGCCGGACGCCCGCGCGACCTCGGCGGCGTACTCGGCGAACGACCAGGCGACGTCCCCGCTCAGCTCGTAGGCGCGCCCCAGGTGGGCGTCGAGTTCGCCAGTGAGGACGGCGGCGGCCGCGGCGGCATAGTCGGCGCGCGAGGCCGAGGCGACCCGCCCCTCGCCCGCGCTGGCGACGACGGCGCCGTGCGCGAGGACCGGGGCGAGGTTCTCCGTGTAGTTCTCGTGGTACCAGCCGTTGCGCAGGAACGTGTACGGCAGACCGGAGTCGAGGACGACCTGCTCGGTGACCTTGTGCTCGTCGGCCAGGAGGAAGTCCGCGTCGGGTCCGCCGAGGATGCCCGTGTAGGCGAGCTGCGCGACGCCCGCCGCCTTCGCCGCCTCGACGACCGCCGTGTGCTGCGGCACGCGCCGCCCGACCTCGCTGCCGGAGATCAGCAGGACGCGGTCGCCGGAGCGGAAGGCCCCGGCCAGCGTCTCGGGGGCGCTGTAGTCGGCGATGCGCAGCTCGATCCCGCGAGCCGCGAGGTCGGCGGCCTTGCCCTTGTCGCGGACGGCGGCGGCGATGCCGGCCGCGGGCACGCCGCGGTCGAGAAGGGCGTCGATGACGAGACGGCCGAGGTGTCCGGTGGCTCCGGTGACGACGATGCTCATGTCGTGAATCTCCTGGTACGGGGGGCTTCCGCTGCTTCTGGAACCGAGCGTACGGGGAGCGCTAACTATTCGAAAGTACCCACTTTGAAGTAAGGTACTGGCATGGCGGTAAGTGAATGGAATCTGAGCGGCGACGAGATGTGCCCCCAGCGCCTCGTCCTGGAGCACGTCACCAGCCGCTGGGGCGTGCTGGTCCTGATCGCCCTGGAGGAGCGCTCGTACCGCTTCAGCGAGCTGCGCCGGGCGATCGGCAAGGTCAGCGAGAAGATGCTGACCCAGACCCTGCAGACCCTGGAGCGCGACGGCCTCGTCCACCGCGACGCCAAGCCGGTGATCCCGCCCCGCGTCGACTACTCCCTGACGGACCTCGGCCGCGAGGCCGCCGGTCAGGTCCGCGCCCTCGCGGCGTGGACGGAGCAGCGCCTGGACGACGTGCGGAAGGCGCGCGTGGCATACGACGAGGCCCGGTCCTGATACGACGAGGCCCGGTCCTGATACGACGAGGCCCGGTCCTGAAGGTTCAGAACCGGGCCTCGTACTGCGGCGGTTGACGTGATCGGTGTCAGCCGACGACGGTCCAGGTGTCGCCGCCGGCGAGCAGGGCGGCGAGGTCTCCCTTGCCGTTCTGCTCGATGGCGGTGTCGAGCTGGTCGGACATGAGCGTGTCGTAGACCGGCCGGTCGGTGGAGCGGAAGACGCCGATGGGGGTGTGGTGCAGGGTGTCGGGGTCGGCGAGGCGGGAGAGCGCGAAGGCCGTCGTCGGGGACGCGGCGTGCGCGTCGTGGACGAGGATCTGCGCCTTGTTGTCCTCGGTGACCGCGACGACCTTGAGGTCCCCGGTGACCGAGTCCCGTACGACGCCCTTGGATTCATCGGTGCCGAAGACGATCGGCTTGCCGTGCTCCAGGCGGATCACGGCCTCCTCGGCCTGCTGCTTGTCCTTGAGGACCTCGAAGGCGCCGTCGTTGAAGATGTTGCAGTTCTGGTAGATCTCCACCAGCGCGGTGCCCTGGTGGTCGGCGGCCTGGCGCAGCACCGAGGTGAGGTGCTGGCGGTCGGAGTCCACGGTCCGGGCGACGAAGGACGCCTCGGCCCCGATGGCCAGGGAGACCGGGTTGAAGGGGGCGTCCAGGGAACCCATCGGCGTCGACTTGGTGATCTTGCCGACTTCCGAGGTGGGGCTGTACTGGCCCTTGGTGAGCCCGTAGATCCGGTTGTTGAACAGCAGGATCTTCAGGTTCACGTTGCGGCGCAGGGCGTGGATGAGGTGGTTGCCGCCGATGGACAGCGCGTCGCCGTCACCGGTGACCACCCACACGCTCAAGTCCCGCCGGGAGGAGGCGAGTCCGGTGGCGATGGCCGGGGCGCGGCCGTGGATGGAGTGCATCCCGTACGTGTTCATGTAGTACGGGAAGCGGGAGGAGCAGCCGATGCCGGAGACGAAGACGATGTTCTCCTTCGCCAGGCCGAGCTCGGGCATGAAGCCCTGCACGGCGGCGAGGATCGCGTAGTCACCGCAGCCGGGGCACCAGCGCACTTCCTGGTCGGACTTGAAGTCCTTCATGGACTGCTTGGCCTCGGCCTTGGGGACGAGCGAGAGAAGCGTCTCGGTCGTGCCCCCGGTACCTTCCGTGGTCGTCGTGTCAGCCATCGATGGCCTCCTTGAGAGCCGTGGCGAGCTGCTCAGCCTTGAACGGCATGCCGTTGACCTGGTTGTAACTGTGGGCGTCCACCAGGTACTTCGCCCGGATGAGGGTGGCGAGCTGACCGAGGTTCATCTCGGGGATCACCACCTTGTCGTAACGCTTCAGGGCCTCGCCGAGATTCCGCGGGAAGGGGTTGAGGTGGCGCAGATGGGCCTGCGCGATGTTCTCCCCGGCCGCGCGCAGCCGGCGCACGGCGGCGGTGATGGGCCCGTACGTCGAACCCCAGCCCAGGACCAGGGTGTTGGCCTGCCCGTTCGGGTCGTCGACCTCGATGTCGGGCACCTCGATGCCGTCGATCTTGGCCTGCCGGGTGCGGACCATGAAGTCGTGGTTGGCCGGGTCGTAGGAGATGTTGCCCGTGCCGTCCTGCTTCTCGATGCCGCCGATCCGGTGCTCCAGGCCCGGTGTGCCCGGCACCGCCCACGGCCGCGCGAGGGTCTGCGGGTCGCGCTTGTAGGGCCAGAACACCTCGGTGCCGTCATCCTGCGTGTGGTTCGGGCCGGAGGCGAACTGCACCCGCAGGTCCGGCAGTTCGTCCACCTCGGGGATCCGCCACGGCTCCGAGCCGTTGGCAAGGTAGCCGTCCGAGAGCAGGAAGACCGGGGTGCGGTAGGTGACCGCGATCCGCGCCGCCTCCAGGGCCGCGTCGAAGCAGTCCGCCGGGGTCTTGGGCGCGACGATCGGCACCGGCGCCTCGCCGTTGCGCCCGTACATCGCCTGCAGCAGGTCGGCCTGCTCCGTCTTGGTCGGCAGGCCGGTCGAGGGCCCGCCGCGCTGGATGTCCACGATCAGCAGCGGCAGTTCGAGCGAGACCGCGAGGCCGATCGTCTCCGACTTCAGCGCCACGCCCGGACCGGACGTGGTGGTCACGGCCAGCGAGCCGCCGAAGGCCGCACCCAGCGCGGCACCGATGCCCGCGATCTCGTCCTCGGCCTGGAAGGTCCGCACACCGAAGTTCTTGTGCTTGGACAGCTCGTGCAGGATGTCGGAGGCCGGGGTGATCGGGTACGAGCCCAGGTACAGCGGCAGATCCGCCTGCCGCCCGGCCGCGATCAGCCCGTACGACAGCGCCAGGTTCCCCGAGATGTTGCGGTACGTGCCCGTCGGGAAGGCGGTGGCGGCCGGGGCGACCTCGTAGGAGACCGCGAAGTCCTCGGTGGTCTCACCGAAGTTCCAGCCGGCGTGGAACGCCGCGATGTTCGCCGCCGCGATCTGCGGCTTCTTCGCGAACTTCGCCTTCAGGAACTTCTCCGTGCCCTCGGTCGGCCGGTGGTACATCCACGACAGCAGACCCAGCGCGAACATGTTCTTGGAGCGCCCGGCGTCCTTGCGGGACAGGTCGAACTCCTTGAGCGCCTCGACCGTCAGCGTGGTCAGCGGCACCGGATGGACGTTGTAGCCGTCCAGCGAGCCGTCCTCCAGCGGAGAGACGTCATAGCCGACCTTCTGCATCGCCCGCTTGGTGAACTCGTCCGTGTTGACGATCACCTCCGCGCCGCGCGGCACATCGGCGATGTTCGCCTTCAGCGCGGCCGGGTTCATCGCCACCAGCACGTTCGGGGCGTCGCCCGGAGTGAGGATGTCGTGGTCGGCGAAGTGCAGCTGGAACGAGGAGACACCCGGCAGGGTGCCGGCAGGGGCACGGATCTCGGCCGGGAAGTTCGGCAGCGTCGAGAGGTCGTTGCCGAACGACGCCGTCTCCGAGGTGAAACGGTCGCCCGTGAGCTGCATACCGTCACCAGAGTCCCCCGCGAACCTGATGATCACCCGGTCGAGACGGCGTACGTCCTTCTCGCCCGCAGGCTTGCGTTGCTCTCCGACGACAGCCCCGTCGGCCTGCTCGGCTGGGCTACTGACCTGGCTGGTCACTGAACTGGACCTCCCTCGAGGCGGCTGAGCTGGAAGGACGGGACGACCGGCCCTCGCAAGGCCCACCCTACGTCGGTGAGGGTTGCCTTCCTCGGGCCTCTCGCATCCTGGACGCTACTTTGAGACGTCGCGATGCCCTGATTCGTCATGGTCTGACCCGCCCCTCGCCCTTCATGGAAAGACGCTCCTCGCTCATCCATTGGTTCTAGGACTGTGTTCTAGGAGTGGTGCTGCGTGTACTGCTGCGCGCGGTTCCGTGACTGGTGCTGTGGCCGGTGCGGTATCTGACAGGGTGTCAGGTTGCTAGGAGTTGAGGTAGGTGAGGACGGCGAGCACGCGCCGGTGATCCCCGTCACTCTGGGACAGGCCGAGCTTCAGGAAGATGTTGCTGACGTGCTTCTCGACGGCCCCGTCGCTCACCACGAGCTGACGGGCGATCGCCGAGTTCGTGCGCCCCTCGGCCATCAGACCGAGGACCTCCCGCTCACGCGGAGTGAGCCCCGCGAGAACGTCCTGTTTGCGGCTGCGCCCCAGGAGCTGGGCCACCACCTCCGGGTCGAGCGCCGTGCCGCCCTCCGCCACCCGGACCACCGCGTCCACGAACTCGCGGACCTCGGCCACCCGGTCCTTCAGGAGATAGCCGACGCCGCGGCTCGACCCGGCGAGCAGCTCGGTCGCGTACTGCTCCTCCACGTACTGCGACAGGACCAGCACACCGAGACCGGGGTGGCGCTGGCGCAGCTGGACCGCGGCCCGCACCCCCTCGTCGGTGTGCGTCGGCGGCATCCGCACATCGGCCACCACCACGTCCGGGAGCGCGCCCTGCTCCCCGAGCTCGGTGACCGTCTTGATCAGTGCTTCCGCGTCACCCACACCCGCGACCACGTCATGGCCGCGGTCGGTCAGCAACCGGGTCAGGCCCTCCCTGAGCAGCACTGAATCCTCGGCGATGACCACCCGCACCTTGTCCTCCACGATGTTCTTGGCCCCCCAGCCCTGTCCCCGCCCCGGTGCAACAGCATCCAGCATCCCAGCATCGCGAGCCGCACGCGCCCGAGCGACGGGGATACGACAGGCTTCGGTGCCCTTGCACCAGCGGTGTCCCGCATCCGAGGGGCGCGGGACGGAGCCCGGATACGGCACATGAGGGCGGGCCGCGCCATGCCTTCGGCGGGCCCGCCCTCATGCGGGACGCCGGGGTGCTCCCCGGGCCGCCCGCGACTGCTTTCCGACTGCTCCGCTCAGAGCCGCCTTCTGACTGCTCCGCTCAACCGCCTACTGGCTTTCCGACTGTTCCGCTCAGCCGCCTACTGGCTTTCCGGCTGTTCCGCTCAGCCGCCTACTGGCCTTCTGACTGTTCCGCTCGGCCGCTTTCCGAACTGTTCCGCTCAGCCGCGCCAGGGCAGCTCGGCCGTGACCGTGGTCGGCCCGCCCTGCGGCGACTCGACCACGAGGATCCCGTCGACCGCGTCCAGCCGCCCGGCGAGCCCCGCGAGACCGGACCCGGCGCTCGCGTCGGCGCCGCCCTGACCGTTGTCCCAGACCTGGAGCATCAGCCGGTTCTCGACCTGCCACACCTCGACGCCGGCCTGCGTGGCCCGGCTGTGCTTGCTGATGTTCTGCAAGAGCTCGGAGACCGTGAAGTAGGCGATGCCCTCGATGGCCGCCGCCGGGCGGGACGGCAGGTCCACCTCGACCTGCACCGGCACCGTGCAGCGGGCGGCGAGCGCCGAGAGCGCCGCGTTCAGGCCGCGGTCGGTGAGGACGGCGGGGTGGATGCCCCGGGCCAGGTCGCGCAGCTCCTGCAGGGCCACCTTCACCTCGCCGTGCGCCTCGTCGACCATGCGCGCGGCGGCCTCCGGGTCCTCGGTCAGCTTCTCCTTGGCCAGGCCGAGGTCCATGGCGAGGGTGACGAGCCGGGCCTGCGCGCCGTCGTGCAGATCGCGCTCGATGCGGCGCAGGTCGGCGGCGGCCGTGTCCACGACGACGCCCCGGTCCGACTCCAGCTCCACCACGCGGGACGCCAGCCGCGACGGCCCGAGCAGCCCGAACACCAGCAGCCGGTCGACGGTGGTCAGGGCCCGGAGGATCCACGGCGTGGCGAGCGTCACCAGCAGGCCGACCAGCGCGACGAGGCCGATCTCGAAGGGGTTGTCGAGGTAGATGCGGTGCTGGTCGTCGCCGTAGATCTGCAGCCCGCCCTGGCCCGCGTACATCGGGAAGACCCAGAACCACAGCGGATACGTCAGCATCGCCCAGCCGTACGACCAGAAGCCCACCCCCACCGCGAACGAGAAGAGCGCCCACGGCATGTGGATCAGCGCGTACAGCAGATGCCGCCAGGAGGCACCGCTCTTGAGCATCGCCCCCATCCACGCGAACGCCCCGCCGCCCCGGGTCCGCAGCGGCTCCGGCGCATCCACCTCGAGGCCGAGCAGGGCGCGGGCCCGCTGCCGCTCCAGGGCGCCGAAGCCCCGGCAGGCGAAGAGGCCGAACGCGAGCACGGGGATGCCGATGAACGTGATCAGGAGCCCGACGCCGAGCGACATCACCGACACCGCGAACGCGAACGCGCAGATGCCGATCGGCAGCGAGAGCACCACATAGCCGAGCTCCCGCCAAGTACGGGCCGCGAGCGGCGCCCGCAGCCCGGAGGGCACCCGATGCCGCCGCTCCGGCGCGTACCCCTGCCCCTGTCCGTACTCCGTGACCATCGGCGTCATCCGTTTCTGCTCCGTTGCTGCTCCGGGAGGCGGCTGCGTCCGGGCCATGCGCTGTCCCGAACGGCGACCGCGTCCGCCCCGTGCGTCGTGTCTCCAGAAGTTGTGCCTCCAGAATCCGCGCCCCGGAGCATCGCTGCCATGGAGCACGTCGGCGTCTTGGCCCGGGGGTTTTCCCTACCTTTGGCGAGCTTCGACGATGGGCAGGG
Source organism: Streptomyces odontotermitis (assembly GCF_050510915.1). Lineage (NCBI taxonomy): Bacteria > Bacillati > Actinomycetota > Actinomycetes > Kitasatosporales > Streptomycetaceae > Streptomyces > Streptomyces odontotermitis. The sequence continues at coordinate 215,124 of NZ_JBNJLS010000010.1, forward strand.
ATCACACAGGGGACCCACTCACCCCCTACGGGCACTTCCTTACGGACACCCTCTACGGGCACTTCCTTACGGGTACTTCCTTACGGGCACCCTCTACGGGTACTTCCTTAGGGAGCCGACTTCCGGTCCCGCCACGGCAGTTCAGCCGTGATCGTCGTCGGCCCGCCCTGCGGCGACTCGATGACGAAGAGCCCGTCGACCGCGCCGAGCCGGTCCGCGAGGCCCGCCATGCCGGTGCCGCCGTCGAGGGTGGCGCCGCCGCGCCCGTCGTCCCACACCTGGATCAGGAGCCGCCGGTCGGACCGCCACACGTCGACGCTCGCCGAGCGGGCGCCGCTGTGCTTGCTGACGTTCTGGAGGAGCTCGGAGACCGTGAAGTAGGCGATGCCCTCGATGGCCTCCGCGGGCCGCTCGGGCAGTTCGGCCGTCACCTTCACCGGCACGGTGCACCGCGAGGCCACCGCGGACAGCGCCGCGTTCAGGCCGCGGTCGGTGAGGACGGCGGGGTGGATGCCGCGGGCCAGGTCGCGCAGTTCCTGGAGGGCGAGCTTCACCTCGCCGTGCGCCTCGCCGACCATCTCGGCGGCGGCGTCCGGGTCCTCCAGGAGCTTCTCCTTGGCGAGGCCGAGTCCCATGGCGAGCGCCACCAGGCGGGCCTGCGCGCCGTCGTGCAGATCGCGCTCGATGCGGCGCAGGTCGGCGGCGGCCGTGTCCACGACGACGCCCCGGTCCGACTCCAGCTCCGCGATGCGCCGCTCCAACTCGTCGGACGGGGACAGCAGTCCGCGCACCATCGCCCGGTCCACGTTGGTCAGCCCGCGCACCACGAACGGCAGCACCGGCCACAGCACGAACAGCCCCACCGCGGTGACCGCGAAGGTGACCACGCCCCAGGGCAGCCGCATGACCGCGTACAGCATGGTGCGCCAGCCCACCGGGTCCTTGAGCCCGGTCCACAGCCAGCCGAAGAATCCGCCCCTGCGCCGCGCGGCGGGCAGCGGGCTCGGCTCGTCGACGTGCAGCCCGAGCAGCTTCCGGGCGCGGGCCCGCTCCATCCGCCCGTACCACCGCGCGCCGGCAAGGCCGAGGGCGAGCAGCGGCAGGCCGATGACCGTCACCGACAGCATGCCGCCCGTGAACACCACGGTGACGGCGTAGACGAAGCCGATGACGCCCATCGGCAGGTTCACCAGCAGATGGGCGATCTCCCGCCAGGTGTGCCCGCCGTACGCGAACCGGGCGGGCGGCGGCCCGTCGGCGGACGTGGACGCGCCCGCGGACGCGCCCGCGGACGCGGCTGCGGCGGCGGAGGAGGTCGAAGTGCTCGCGGTCATACGCGCAAGCGTGCCCGGCCGCGCGCCGCGACGCCATGAGGTGCGCTGCCGGGGCGTACGGGGGATAACCCCCCCCCTCTCCGCCCCGGGTTCCTCCCGGTACGCTCCCCGACCCGGTGGCGGGATGGCCGTGACAGATGCCTGACGCTCTGCTTACCGAACCTTTAGCAGGGCCTAGACTCCCGTCCGTACAGATCGTCGAAGCGGGTCCGCAGGGAAACATCCGTGTGGAAGCAGGGGAGTGAGGGCCGACGTGCACGCACCGGCGCACGACCACATGACGCACGATCATGTGTCGCACCTCGCCGCGAGCTACTACCAGTCGTACTCCGTCGTCGGGCTGCTCGCGCTCGTGGGCGTCCTCTTCGTCGGCGTCGCGTTCGGCGCGGGACGGCTGCTGCGCCCCGTCGTGCCGACCCCGGAGAAGCTCCTCACGTACGAGTGCGGCGTCGACCCCGTCGGCGAGGGCTGGGCGCACACCCAGGTCCGGTACTACGTCTACGCGTTCCTGTACGTGATCTTCGCCGTGGACTCGATCTTCCTCTTCCCCTGGGCGACCGTGTTCGCCGCGCCCGGCTACGGCGCGACGACGCTCGTGGAGATGTTCATCTTCCTCGGCTTCCTGGCCGTGGGACTGCTGTACGCATACAAGAAGGGCGTCCTCACGTGGACGTGACCCCGGAGAACCAGAACGCGGTGAACCCGGCGATCCCGGACCCTGTGCCCGTCCTGCTGCCCGAGCCGAAGCGGCTGGGCGCGCTCGCCCGGCTGGCGCCCGAGCCGATGAAGGTGGTCCTCAACTGGGGCCGCCGCTACTCGCTCTGGGTCTTCAACTTCGGCCTCGCCTGCTGCGCGATCGAGTTCATCGCCGCGTCGATGGCCCGCCACGACTTCATCCGGCTCGGCGTGATCCCGTTCGCGCCGGGGCCGCGCCAGGCCGACCTGATGGTGGTCTCCGGCACGGTCACGGACAAGATGGCCCCCGCCGTGAAGCGCCTGTACGAGCAGATGCCCGAGCCGAAGTACGTCATCTCCTTCGGCGCCTGCTCCAACTGCGGCGGCCCGTACTGGGACTCGTACTCGGTGACCAAGGGCGTCGACCAGATCATCCCCGTCGACGTGTACGTGCCCGGCTGCCCGCCCCGGCCCGAGGCGCTGCTCCAGGGCATCCTCAAGCTCCAGGAGAAGATCGCCCGCGAGTCGCTGGGGGAGCGGTACGGCTCCAACGGCGGGGGCTCCAACGGCTCGGGCCGGCCCTCGACGGCCGCCCTCCGCAGCGACCTGGTGAAACCGCCGACGCCGGGGGAGGCACAGGCATGACCGGCTGGCTGCCGAGCCCCGTGGAGGAGCTCTTCGGCGCCGAGGCGACGGCCGAGGAGTCGTACGAGGTCCTGACGGTGGACGTGCCTGCGTCCGCCTGGATCACGGCACTTGAGACGGCGCGCACGACCCTGAACTGCACCTACTTCGACTGGCTGAGCGCCGTCGACGAACCGGGCACCGGCTTCCGCGTCTGCGCCCACGTCGTCGCCCTCGCCCCGGTGCGCCGCCTCCTCGTCCGTACGACGGTGCCGCACGAGGCCCCGGTCCTCGCCTCCGCCGTCGACGTCTACGCGGGCGCCGCCTGGCACGAACGCGAGACCCACGAGATGTTCGGCGTCCGCTTCGAGGACCACCCGCACCTGGTCCCGCTGCTGCTCCCCGAGGGCTTCGAGGGGCACCCGCTGCGCAAGGACTTCGTGCTCGCGGCGCGCGTCGCGAAGGCGTGGCCGGGCGCGAAGGAGCCGGGCGAGGGCGCGGGGCACGGCGCCCCCAAGCGCCGCCAGATGCTGCCCCCCGGCGTGCCCGACCCCAACGAGTGGGGCCCGCTCAAGGGCCAGCTCCCGCCTGCCCCGGCGCGACCGGCGCGGGGCGCGGGCCGCGCGGGCGCCGCGGGTGAGCGCCCTGCGCGGCGGACCCGGACGGCGGGCGAGGGCTCGGCGAGCCAGGCCGCCGCCCCCGCGACGGGCGCGCCGGAGCCCACCGAGGCGAAGCCTCCGCGCCGGGCACGCAGTGCGAGCCAGGGCTCGGCGAGCCAGCGGGCGACGGCCCCGGAGCCCTCGACGACCCCGGAGCGCCCGACGAGGCCGGAACCCCCGGCGACCGGCAGCCCGGACGCCCCCTGGCACCACGCGAAGCCCGCCTTCGACGACCCGAAGCCCAAGCCGGAGCCCGACTCGGCGCCGACGGCGGAGCCGGAAGCCAGGCCGACGTCAGAAGCCAAGCCGGAATCACAGGCGTCAGAAGCAGAAGCAGAAGCAGAAGCCAAGCCGGAGCCAGAAGCCAAGCCGGAGCCAGAAGCCGAGCTGACGTCAGAAGCCAAGCCGGAGCCAGAAGCCAAGCCGGAGTCAGAAGACAATCCAGGAGGAACGGAGTGACCGACGCCCTCGACGTCACCCTGCGGCTCCTCGCCGTCTTCGTCGTCTTCCTCGTGCTGCCCCTGGTCATCGGCCAGACCGAGCACAAGGTGATGGCCCACATGCAGGGCCGCCTCGGCCCCATGTACGCGGGCGGCTTCCACGGCTGGGCCCAACTCGTCGCCGACGGCGTGAAGTTCGCGCAGAAGGAAGACGTCGTCCCGGCCGACGCCGACCGCCGTGTCTTCCAACTCGCCCCCGCCGTCGCCCTGCTGCCCTACCTCCTCGTGCTGATCGCCATCCCGATCGGCCCCGGCGACGGCGCCGTCGGCCAGCTCGTCGACGCGGGCATCTTCTTCGTCCTCGCCGTCATGGGCGTCGGCGTCCTCGGCTCGCTCATGGCGGGCTGGGCCTCGGCCAACAAGTTCTCCCTCCTCGGCGGCCTGCGCACCGCCGCCCAGCTCCTCGCCTACGAACTCCCCATGCTGCTGGCCGCCGCCTCGGTCGCGATGGCCGCCGGAACGGTTTCCCTGCCCGGCATCCTCCACGCCTTCGAGTGGTGGTGGCTGCCCTGGCAGATCGTCGGCGCCCTGGTCTTCTTCGTGGCGGGCCTCGCCGAACTCCAGCGCCCGCCCTTCGACATGCCGGTCGCCGACTCCGAGATCATCTTCGGCGCCTACACCGAGTACACGGGCCTGCGCTTCGCGCTCTTCCTCCTCGCCGAGTACGCGGGGATCGTGGTCCTGTGCGGCCTGACCACCGTCCTTTTCCTGGGCGGCTGGCACGGCCCCGGCGGCGCCGACGGCCTCGGCTGGCTGTGGACCCTGCTGAAGACGGCCGTCCTCGCCTTCGTGGTCATCTGGCTGCGCGTGACCTACCCCCGTCTCCGCGAGGACCAGCTCCAGAAGCTCTCCTGGACCCTCCTCGTCCCGCTCGCCCTCGCGCAGATCGCGCTCACCGGCATCGTGAAGGTGGCGATCAACTAGTGGCTCCGTTCCCCGGCTCCGGCCTGGCCAAGGGCCTGGCCGTCACGCTCCGCACGATGACGAAGAAGACCGTCACCGAGCAGTACCCCGACGTCCAGCCCGAACTCCCGCCCCGCACCCGGGGCGTCATCGGCCTGTTCGAGGAGAACTGCACGGTCTGCATGCTGTGCGCCCGCGAGTGCCCCGACTGGTGCATCTACATCGACTCGCACAAGGAGACGCTCCCGGCGGCCGCCCCGGGCGGCCGCGAGCGCAGCCGCAACGTCCTCGACCGCTTCGCCATCGACTTCTCGCTCTGCATGTACTGCGGTATCTGCATCGAGGTCTGTCCTTTCGACGCGCTGTTCTGGTCCCCGGAGTTCGAGTACGCGGAGACCGACATCCACGAACTCACCCACGAGCGCGACAAGCTCCGCGAGTGGATGTGGACCGTCCCGGCCCCGCCCGCCCTCGACCCGAGCGCCGAGGAGCCGAAGGAGATCGCCGCGGCCCGCAAGGCGGCGGACAAGCTCGCCGCCGCGCAGGCGGCCGCGGCCCAGGAGGCCGAGTCCCCGGGGACCGCTGCCGGAACGGAGGGCGACGCGTGACTCTCGCGGCCACCGCCCCCCAGGGCTTCCTCTCCCCGACCGGCGTCGAGATCGCCTTCCTGCTCGTCGGCCTCGTCACCCTCGGCGCTGCGGTCATCACCGTCACCACCAAGCAGCTGGTGCACGCGGCGCTGTGGCTGGTCGTGGCGCTCGGCGGGCTCGCCGTCGAATACCTGCTCCTCACGGCCGAGTTCATCGCCTGGGTCCAGGTCCTGATCTATGTGGGCTCCGTCGTCGTCCTCCTCCTGTTCGGTCTGATGCTCACGAGGGCGCCCATCGGCCGCTCCCCGGAGGCCGATTCGGGCAACCGGCCGGTCGCGCTCGCGGTGGCCGTCGCCGCCGCGGCCGCCCTGGTCTGGGTGGTCGTCGACGCCTTCCGCGCGCAGTGGATCGACGTGGACTCCCCGCAGGGCTCCACCGACGTCACCGGATCGATCCTGTTCCGCCACTGGGTGCTGCCCTTCGAAGCGCTCTCGGTCCTCCTCCTCGCGGCCCTGGTCGGCGCGATCGTCCTGTCCCGCAAGAAGGACGCCGACGAGAGCACCGACGGAAAGGCCCCCGCCCGGCGCACCGCTTCGGGCCGTTCAGGCCGCGCGGATCGTTCGGATCGTTCGGATCGAGAGGAGACCAACTGATGCACCTCGCCTATCCCGCGGTCCTCGCCGTCCTCCTCTTCTGCGTCGGCCTCTACGGCGTGCTCGCCCGCCGCAACGCGATCCTGGTCCTGATGTCCGTCGAGCTCATGCTCAACGCGGTCAACCTCAACCTCGTCGCCTTCGACGTCTGGCTGCGCGACGCCCTGCACGCCGGGCAGGCGCTGACCCTCTTCACGATCGCCATCGCAGCCGCCGAGATCGGCATCGGCCTCGCGATCGTCCTGGCGGTCTACCGCAACCGCGGCACGTCCGCCGTCGACGACCTCCGCGACACCGCCGAACGCCCCGACGACCCCGATGACCCGGACGACGGTGCCGAGGGCGCCGCCGCTGACGAACCCGCCCCCGCGGAGCCGTCACAGAAGGCTGAGGCCACCGCGTGACCACGACCACCCTCGCCGTACTCGTCCCCCTCCTGCCGTTCCTCGGCGCGGCCGCCGGTCTGCTCCTCGGCCGCCGGGCCCCCGGTCTCGTCCGCCCCCTCGCCGTCCTGCCCACGCTCACGGCCCTTGTGCTCGCCGTGCTCGTGGCCGTCCGCCAGGGCGGCGATCAGTCCGTCGACGCCGCCACCGAGCTCACTCCGACCGGCTCGGTCCCCATCGAACTCGCCCTGCACATCGACGGCTTCGCGGCCCTCGTCGCCGTCCTGGTCGGCGTGGTCGCTTCCTGTGTGCAGATCTACTCGACGGGCTATCTGCGCGACGACCCGCGCTACCCCTCGTACGCCGCTCTCGTCTCCCTGTTCACCTCCGCGATGCTGCTCGTCGTCTACTCGGGCGACCTGATGGTTCTCCTGGTGGGCTGGGAAGTCATGGGCATCTGCTCGTACTTCCTCGTCGGCCACTACTGGGAGACCCCGGAGGCCCGCGCCGCCTCGCTCAAGGCGTTCCTGGTCACCAAGCTCGGCGACGTCCCCTTCCTGATCGGCCTGTTCGCGCTCGCCACGGACGCGGGCTCCTTCCGCATCACGAAGATCCTCGCGACGGTCGCGGACGGCGGCCTCGACCACCCGACGCTGATCGCCCTGCTCCTGCTCGCCGGAGTGGCGGGCAAGTCCGCGCAGTTCCCGCTGCACACCTGGCTGCCCGACGCGATGGCGGGCCCCACGCCCGTCTCCGCGCTGATCCACGCCGCGACGATGGTCGCCGCCGGTGTCTACTTCGTCGCCCGGCTCCTCCCGGTCTTCGCCGCCTCGCAGGCGGCGCTGATCGTCCTCGCGGTCATGGCCGCCGTGACCATGGCAGGTTCGGCCCTCGCCGCGCTCGCCCAGGACGACATCAAGCGCGTCCTTGCGTACTCGACGATCGGCCAGCTCGGCTACATGACCGGCGCCCTCGCGGTCGGCGACCGCGGCGCCGCCGTCTTCCACCTCCTGTCTCACGGCGCCTTCAAGGCGCTCCTGTTCCTCGCCGCGGGCGTGATCATCCACGCCGCGGGCACCAACTCCCTGGCCGCGATGTCCCGCATGAAGGACCTCCGCGACCGCGTGCCCGACGCCTACTGGACGATGAGCGTGGCGCTCCTCGCGCTCGCCGCGATCCCGCCGTTCAGCGGCTTCTTCTCCAAGGAGGCGGTGCTCGGGTCCGCCGAGCACGCCGCCACCGGCCACGCCGAGTCCGTCCCGCACGCGGCGGGCTGGATCGTCCTCGTCGCCGCCCTGGTCACCGCCCTCCTCACGGCCGCCTACGCGACCCGCCTGTGGCTGCTCGCCTTCCGGGGCAAGGGAGCCGCGGCCCCCGACCACGGCAGGCAGCCCGTCACCATGACCGCCGTGCTCTGGGTGCTCGCCATCCCCTCACTCGCCTTCGGCCTCTCCGTCGGTGTCCTTCCCGACTGGTTCGACGGCCGCGAACTCACCCCGACCCTGACCACCTCCGTCCTCGGCACGGGCTTCGCCCTGGTCGGCGCCCTCGTCACCTACGGCGCGTGGCGGCACACCTCGGCCCTCGCCGCCCGCGTCCCCCTGGGTGCCGTCGCCGCCGACCTTCCGGACGCCGACGGCGGACTCGTCGAGGCCGAGGCCATCGCCACGCACACCGTCGAGTACGGCGACCCGGCGAGCGCCCCCGACCCGGCGGACCCGGGCCGTCTGCTGCTGGGCCCCCTGCACCGGCACGCGGCCGTCGGCTTCCACCTCGACGCCGTCTACGCGGCCCTGTTCGTGCGCCCGGTCCAGGCCGCGGCGAGCCTCGTCCGCTTCCTCGACCGCGAGGTGGTCGAGACCTACGTACGCGGTGCGAGCGCCGCCCCCCGCTGGCTGGGCGCCGCGGTGCGCCGCGCCCAGACGGGCAACGTGCAGACCTACCTCAGCGCGCTGCTCGCGGGCGCCGTCGTCCTGGCTGTCGCCGCCGTCCTCGTCGCCACCGCCGGAGCGTGAGCAGCCGTGATCGATATCAGCGAATCCGTGATGCAGTTCCTTCTCGCGTTGATCGTGGCCGGCCCGCTCATCGGCGCCGCCGCGGCCTTCCTGCCCGCCCCGCCCGGGCTGAAGGGGAAGTCGCCGGAGCAGGCCGTGCTGCGCCACGGCGTGACCGTGACCGGCGTGATCCTGCTCGCCGCGATCGTCCTCGCGCTGGGCTTCGACCATGACCATCCGTCGAAGATGCAGGCCACGACCGATATCAGCTGGATCCCCGCACTCGACGTGCGCATCCACCTCGGCATCGACGGCATCTCGCTCCCCCTCCTGGTCCTGACCGCGCTGCTGACCTTCCTCTGCGCGCTGTACTCCTACTTCAAGATGCCGACGGGCCCGTCCCCCAAGGCATTTGTGGCGCTGATCCTCGTCCTCGAGTCCGGCACCCTCGCGACCTTCGCCGTCCTCGATCTGCTGCTGTTCTTCCTCGCCTTCGAGATGGTCCTCATCCCGATGTACTTCCTCATCGCCCGCTGGGGCGGTGAGCAACGGACCCAGGCGGCTTGGAAGTTCATCCTCTACACGCTGCTCGGCTCCGTCGTGATGCTGCTGGGCCTGCTCCTCATCGGGCTCAAGTCCGGCACATTCGACATGGTGGCACTCGCCACTGACAACGGCCGGGGGCTGACCACGTCCGTGCAGGTCATCGCCGTTCTGGCGATCGGGATCGGGCTCGCGGTCAAGACGCCGATGTGGCCGCTGCACAGCTGGCTGCCGGACGCCCACACCGCCGCGCCCACCGTCGGCTCGGTCCTGCTGGCCGGCGTGCTGTTGAAGATGGGTACGTACGGATTCGTCCGGATCATCCTCCCCGTTGCGCCTGACGGAATGCGGGAGTTCGCGCCGTACCTCGCGGCCTTCGCGGTCGTCGGGATCATCTACGGATCCCTCGCCTGCCTTGCGCTCGCCAAGCAGGGCGCGAAGGGCGATCTCAAGCGCCTCATCGCGTACTCGTCCGTCGGCCACATGGGCTTCGTGCTGCTCGGCATCTCGACGATGAGCCCGACCGGCGTGAACGGCGCGCTGTTCGCCAACATCGCCCACGGCCTCATCACCGGCCTGCTGTTCTTCCTCGTCGGCGCGTTGAAGGACCGCACGGGCACCACCGACCTCGACAGCCTGGCGCAGGAGTCCGGCGCCGCGCTGTACGGCAGGGCCCCGCGCCTGGGCGGCCTGCTCGCGTTCGGCGCCGTCGCCTCGCTCGGCCTTCCCGGCCTCGCCGGGTTCTGGGGCGAGATGCTCGCCCTGTTCGGCGCGTTCCGGCCCGCCGACGACCTCAGCCGCCCGGCCTTCCTCACCTTCATGTCGATCGCCGCGTTCGGCACCCTGCTCACCGCCGCGTACATGCTCGTCGTCGTACGCCGCGTCTGCATGGGGCCGATGCCGCGGGCCGCGAGCGACGAGCCCGCGCCCAAGGCCCTCGCCGACGTCCACGGCTACGAGTTCGCCGCCTGGACCCCGCTCGTCGCCCTCACCGTCCTCGCCGGACTCTGGCCCGCGGCTCTCCTCGGCCTCACCGACCCGGCCGTGCAGCAGCTCCTCGCAGGAGGCAAGTCGTGACCGTGGCCGCATCGACAGCCGTCACCGAGAGCGCCGCGAGCCTCGTCCAGTCCGTCGACTGGCTCGCGATCGCGCCGCCCACCATCGCGGCGGTCGTGGGCCTCGTCGTGCTCGTCGCCGACCTCTTCCTGCCCGGGGACCGCAAGCCGCTCCTCGGCTGGATCTCCGTGGCGGGCCTGGCAGCCGCCGCGCTCGCCCTGCTGCCGCTCCTCGACGACGACCGCTCCACGTTCTGCCTGACCGGCGGCGGCGCGGACGCCTGCAGCTACACCGCCGACCGCTTCACGCTGGTCATCCAACTCCTCGTCCTGGGCGGGGCGCTGCTGGCGGCCCTGCTGTCGATGAGCACCCTCAAGGACGCCAAGCGCGCGGACCGGGAACTCCCCGAAGGGGAGTTCTGGTTCCTGCTGCTCTCCTCCGCGGCGGGCGCCGCCCTCCTGCCCGCCTCCCGCGACCTCGCCACGCTCGTCGTCGCCCTCGAAGTGGCCTCGCTGCCCGCGTTCGCCCTGGTCGGCATCAAGCGCGGCGACAAGAGGTCCTCGGAAGCGGCCCTCAAGTTCTTCCTGTCCTCCGTGACGGCGACCGCCGTGACCCTCCTCGGCGTCAGCTTCGTGTACGCGGCGACGGGCACCCTGCACCTCACGGAGATCGCAGGCAAGCTCCAGCACGTCGACGGGCAGCTCGACACCCTCGCCCAGACCGGAGTCGTCCTCACCCTGGTCGGCTTCGCCTTCAAGGTCGCGGCCGTCCCCTTCCACTTCTGGGTGCCCGACACCTACGTAGGCGCGCCTCTCCCTGTTGCGGCGTACCTCTCCGTGGTCGGCAAGGCGGTCGGCTTCACCGGCCTGATCCTCGTCACCGTCGTCGCCTTCCCGTCGTACGCGGACGTCTGGGGCCCGGCCCTCGCCGTGCTCGCGGCGCTCACCATGACGGTCGGCAACGTGGCCGCGCTGCGGCAGCAGTCCACGCGCGCGTACAGCGCGGTACGCCTCCTTGCCTGGTCCTCGGTCGGCCAGGCGGGCTACCTCCTGGTGCCCATCGCGTCCGCCGGGTACGCGGACGACGGCCCCGCCGCGCAGAAGGCGGTCGGCTCCACCGTCGCCTACGCCCTGATGTACGCCGCCGTGAACCTGGGCGCCTTCGCCGTGGCCGCCCTCGTGGGCCGCAGCCGGCGCCTGAACCGCGTCAGCGACTACCGTGGCCTGTACGCGCGCAGCCCGCTCGCCGCCATCGTCCTGGCCTTCTTCCTGCTCTGCCTCGCGGGCCTGCCGCCCGGCATCATCGGCCTCTTCGCGAAGGTCACGGTCTTCTCTGCGGCCGTCGACGCGGGCCTCGGCTGGCTCGCGGTGATCATGGCGGCCAACGTCGTGATCGCGCTCTACTACTACCTCCAGTGGACCGCGCTCCTGTTCCGCGCCCCTGAGGGCGAGCCACAGAAGCACCGCGTCCCGGCGCCGCTGACCGTGGCCATCTCCCTGACCGCCGTCCTCGCCGTGGCCCTCTCCGGAGCGCCCCAGCTCGTGCTGCGGTTCGCGGACACCGGCCTGTTCTGACGGCCGCCCCCGACCGGCCCCCGGACACCGGCCCGAGGCCGTCACCCGTAAGGCCCACACCGCTCCTGCGCGCACAAGGGAACTAGCGCTCCTCGCCTGGCGTTGACCAGTACGGGAGGGTCCACTGAACAGTGGAAGACCAGTCAGCAGAGGGTTCCCCCACGCACCATCAGGAGGGCCACCGTGCACCGCCGGCACAATGGGCTGAAGACCGCCGTACTGCTCGGGGGACTGTCCGCTCTCATCATCGTCATCGGCAGTTTCTTCGGCCGTACGGGCTTGATCGTCGCCGTCCTCGTGGCGCTCGGCACCAACGCGTACGCGTACTGGAACAGCGACAAGCTGGCCCTGCGCGCCATGCGCGCCCGCCCGGTGAGCGAGTTCGAGGCACCCGAGCTGTACCGCATGGTCCGCGAGCTCTCCACCGAGGCCCGCCAGCCGATGCCCCGCCTGTACATCTCACCCACGGAAGCGCCGAACGCGTTCGCGACGGGCCGCAACCCCCGTAACGCGGCGGTGTGCTGCACCGACGGCATCCTCCGCCTCCTGGACCAGCGCGAGCTGCGCGGCGTCATCGGCCACGAGCTCAGCCACGTCTACAACCGCGACATCCTGATCTCGTCGGTCGCCGGAGCGCTCGCCTCCGTGATCATGTTCCTGGTCAACTTCGCCTGGCTGATCCCGGTCGGCCGGTCGAACGACAACGACGGACCGGGCATCTTCGGAATGCTCCTGATCATGCTCCTCGGCCCGCTGGCCGCCTCGATCATCCAGCTCGCGATCAGCCGCTCCAGGGAGTACGAGGCGGACGCCTCCGGAGCCCAACTGACCGGCGACCCGCTAGCCTTGGCCAGCGCCCTGCGCAAGCTGGACGCGGGTACGAAGCAGCTCCCGCTGCCGCCCGAGCCCCGGATCGAGACGGCGAGCCACATGATGATTGCCAACCCCTTCCGGCCCGGCCAGGGCATGTCCAAGATGTTCTCGACGCATCCGCCGATGGCGGAGCGGATCGCCCGGCTCGAGCGGATGGCAGGTCGTCAGCAGTGAAGACAATCCTCAACGTCATATGGCTCGTCCTCTGCGGCTTCTGGATGTTCCTCGGCTACCTCCTGGCCGGTGTCATCCTCTGCATCACGATCATCGGCATCCCCTTCGGCCTGGCGAGCTTCCGCATCGGCCGTTACGCCCTCTGGCCCTTCGGCTACACGACAGTTGAGCGCCGCGACGCGGGCGCCCCCTCCTGCATCGGCAACGTCCTGTGGCTGCTGCTCGCGGGCTGGTGGCTCGCGCTCGGCCACATCGTCACCGGCTTCCTGCTCTGCGTCACGATCATCGGCATCCCCCTGGGCGTCGCCAACTTCAAGCTCATCCCGGTCTCGCTGCTGCCGCTGGGCCGCGAAATCGTGCCCACGGACCAGCAGTTCGCGGCCTGGTAGTGCACCTCCCGAAGTACGCCCTCGCGGCGTACGACGCCGAGGACCTCCAGCACGACGACATCTGGGCCCTCTGCGAGGACGCCGAGGCCCTCTTCGCCGACCCGCCGCCACGCGCGCGTGCCCGCTACGAACTCCTCGGCTGCATCCCGCAGGGAGAGCTGGCCGCTGCCGTGGAGGCGGCGCTGGCCGACGGCTCCGCCCCGCTCGGCTTCCTCGCCCTGGAGATCCTCGACAAGGCACACACGGGCGTGGGGGAGTGGTACCTGGAAGACGTACGGGTCCTCGGCGCCCGCCGCTGCGCCCGCGACCTGTCCCGCCTGGACCTCGCCGTCGAGGCGTCCGAGGCGGACGAGCAGTCCGACTACCCGCAGTGCCCGCCCCTGTCCCCGGGCTACCGGCTCCTCGGCCCCGCGGACGAACCGTGGGGCCCCTGCCGGGACTTGGCCCGCGTACGGGACGGCGACCCCGCGGCGGCCGCACCGGAGGAGCCCCCGGTACGACTCCTCGGCTGCGCACCCCGAGGCGCCCTGCGCACGGCCCTGGACGCAGGCAAGGAGGCCCTCGGCCACGCCGCGCTGCTCCGCCTCGACGAGTCCGGTAAGACGCTGGAGGAAGCCGCGGAGGGCGAGCTCATCGCGTGGATCCCGTCCGCGCGCGGGCGCGGCCTCGTCGACCTCTCCCTGGACCCGTGGTCGGACCGTCCGCCGCCCGTGGCCCGGCAGGTCTGGGACACGTGGTGGCCCGGCCGCCCCACCGAGCCCAACCTGTGGGCGCCGCTCACCACCGAGGGCCGCCACCACTGGATGGGCACCGCCCTGGTCAACCGCGCGCGGTACACCCCCGACGCGGGCCCCGGAGCCACGTACCACCTGGACGGCCGCCACATCACCGACGTACCGGGCTTCTACTGCGCGCTGAGCGAGGCGGTGAACGGGCCCGGGGGCTACTACGGCCGGAACCTCGACGCGGTCAACGACTGCCTCCGCGGCGGCTTCGGCGCCCGCTCGCCCTTCACCCTCGTCTGGCACGACGCCCACATCGCCCGGTCCTGCCTGGGCCTTACCCCGCGCGTGGACCAGCGTCCGCACACCTTCGAGGAAATCCTCACGTTCCTCGCGGAGGCACACGTCCAGGTCGAGCTCGCCTGACGCCGGCTGTCCCGACCCCGTCGGCCGGGCCCAGCGGGCCGCGCGCCCCAACTACCCACGGGACAACCACTTCCGCACCCCGTACACGGCGGCCCCCGCTCCCAGCACCGCGCTCCCCGCCACCACCGCCCCCACCGGCAGCGCGAAGGCGAGGACCACACACCCCAGGCCCCCCACCAGCGGCCCCACGCGCGCGAGCGGCGACGAACTCAGCGTCCACGCCGAGGCGTTGGCGACGGCGTAGTACACCAGCACCCCGAACGACGAGAAGCCGATCGCACCCCGCACGTCCGCCGTCGCCGCGAGCACCGCCACCACCGCGCCCACCACGAGCTCCGCCCGGTGCGGCACCCGGAACCGCGGATGCACCGCCGCGAGCGCCCCCGGCAGATGCCGGTCCCGCGCCATGGCGAGCACCGTCCGCGACACCCCGAGGACCAGCGCGAGCAGCGACCCGAGCGCAGCCACCGCCGCCCCCGCCCGCACCACCGGCGCGAGCTCCGGCACTCCCGCGGCCCGCACCGCGTCGGCCAGCGGCGCCGTGGCCCCGGCGAGCCCGCCCGCACCGAGCACCGACAGGGCGGCCACCGCCACGGCCGTGTACACGCACAGCGTGATCCCGAGGGCCAGTCGGACGGCCCGCGGAATCGTCCGCGCCGGATCGCGCACCTCCTCCCCGAGCGTCGCCACGCGCGCGTACCCGGCGAACGCGAAGAAGAGCAGCCCCGCCGCCCGCAGCACCCCGCCCGCCCCACCGGAGAGGTCCACGTCGAGCCGGCCGGCCTCCGCCGCTCCCGAACCGAGACAGACGGCGACGACCGCCGCGAGCACCGCGAGGACCACGGCCACGATCACGCGCGCGAGCCACGCCGACTTCTGCACGCCTCCGTAGGTCACGGCGGTCAGCACCACCACGGCCCCCGCCGCCACCGCATGCGCCTGCCCCGGCCAGGCGTACGCCCCCACGGTCAGCGCCATCGCCGCGCACGAGGCGGTCTTCCCGACGACGAAGGCCCAGCCCGCGAGGTATCCCCAGAACTCCCCGAGCCGCTCCCGCCCGTACACGTAGGTGCCGCCGGACGCGGGGTACCTGGCGGCGAGCCGCGCGGACGCCGTGGCGTTGCAGTACGCCACCGCAGCGGCGATCCCGAGGCCGACGAGCAGCCCCGGCCCCGCCGCCTCCGCCGCGGGCCCCAGAGCGGCGAAGACGCCCGCCCCGACCATCGCCCCGAGCCCGACCACGACCGCATCAGCGACCCCCAACGTCCGTCGCAGCTCTGGTTGTGTCATGCGCCGCACCCTACTGATCACCGCAACCGCGCCCCGTCCGCGCGGCGTCTTCCCCGACAACAGCGCACGAAAGGTCAGGTCACCGCATGGGCATCCTCAGCTGGATCCTTCTGGGCCTCATCGCCGGAGCCATCGCCAAGGTCCTGCTGCCGGGCCGCGACCCGGGCGGTTTCGTCGGTACGACGGTCATCGGCATCGCCGGCGCCTTCATCGGCGGCTGGCTCTCCGCCCGGTATTTCGACCGCCCCATAGTCAAGGACTTCTTCGACGGAGCCACCTGGGCGGCCGCGATCGGCGGCTCCCTGGTTCTGCTGATCGCCTACCGCCTCCTCTTCGGCAATTCCCGTCGCTGACCTCTCCGTAGACACAAGAACTGCAGCCAGCAGCAAGGGCGGGCACCCGGTCCGGGTGCCCGCCCCACGTCTGTCGGCCCTCTCCAGAAGACGCCGATCGCGGACCGGCCTCTTCTGGAGAGCGATTCGCCTGCGCCTAGCGGTAGTTCACGAACTGCAGCGCGAAGTCGAAGTCCTGCCCCTTGAGCAGCGCCTGCACGGCCTGCAGGTCGTCGCGGCTCTTGGAGCTGACACGCAGCTCCTCGCCCTGGACCTGCGCCTTGACGCCCTTGGGGCCCTCATCACGGATGATCTTGGCGACCTTCTTCGCGTTCTCCTGGGAGATGCCCTCCTCGATCGAGGCGAAGATCTTGTACTCCTTGCCGGAGATCTGGGGCTCGCCCGCGTCCAGCGCCTTCAGCGAGATGCCCCGCTTGACGAGCTTGGACTGGAAGACGTCGAGAATCGCCTTGACCCGCTCCTCGCCGCTCGCCTCCATCAGGATCTTCTCGCCGGACCACGAGATCGAAGCGCCCGTGCCCTTGAAGTCGTAGCGCTGCGAGATCTCCTTCGCGGTCTGGTTGAGGGCGTTGTCGACCTCCTGCCGCTCGACCTTCGAGACGATGTCGAAACTGGAGTCGGCCATGTCCTGTGGCTCCTTGTATCGGGGTATGCGTACTCAGCGGATACACGGCCTACAGCCGCCGACCGCATCCCGCAAAGCCTAGCCACTGCCCCCGCGCGGGGTGCCGATCAATCGGGTGGCGAAGCACCCCTGTGCATCAGGTATCGTTTACGTCGTTGCCACGGAGCGCCGCCCCAAAGCGGATCTCAGGCAGCGACCCAGGCGGTGTGCCCGAGCGGCCAAAGGGAGCAGACTGTAAATCTGCCGGCTCAGCCTTCCCAGGTTCGAATCCTGGCGCCGCCACATTGAGGAAGCCCCCTCCAACTGCGGAAACGCAGCATGGAGGGGGCTTTTTCGTATGCACGCCGCGGCGGCGCGGGCAGACTGTCCCCATGTCGTCCCGTCGCAGGAACTGCCCGGAGTGCCGCCGCGAGATCGCCGTCGTCGCGGGCCGCTTCGCACGCCACGACCCTCCAGGAGCGCACGGCACCGGCGAGCTCGTCTCCTGCCCCGGCTCCCGCAGGCTGGCCCAACTCGGCGCCGCACAACCGGCTCTCGACGGCTACACGGTCCCGGACTTCCCGGGCCAGCTGCCGCTGTTCTGACGCGCCCGCTCCGCGCTCAGAAGCTCAGTTGCCCGCCACGGACTTGACCGCCACGGAGACGGGCGTGGAGCCGCTGACCAGCTCCAGTGTCAGCCCTGCCGTGGCCGCGCTCTCCAGAAGCTCGGCCAGGACCGCGGCGACGTCGTCCCGGGGGACCGGCCCGCGCCCCGTAGACGCCTCCAGGCGTACGAGACCGGTGCCCGCGTCGTCCGTGAGCATCCCGGGCCGCAGGATCGTCCAGTCGAGCCCGGCACGCGCGCGTACGTTCGCGTCGGCCTCGCCCTTGGCGCGCAGATAGGCGTCGAAGATCTCGTCGCCCGGGTGGGCCGGATCCGCGCCCATCGAGGACACCACGACATAGCGCCGCACTCCGGCCCGCTCCGCCGCGTCGGCGAAGAGCACGGCGGCGCCCCTGTCGACGGTCTCCTTGCGGTCGACGCCGCTGTTGGGCCCCGCGCCCGCGGCGAACACCGCCGCGTCCGCGCCCTCCAGGTGGCGCGCGACCTCGTCGACGGACGCCGACTCCAGGTCGCACAGCAGCGGTTCGGCCCCGGCGTCCCGCAGATTGGCTTCCTGCCCGGCATTGCGGATCAGCCCGGCTACTTCGTCACCGCGCGCGGCGAGCAGACGCTCCAGCCGCAGCGCGATCTGACCGTGTCCCCCAGCGATGACAATGCGCATGCTTCCGACCGTACGGCAGGCGCGACCGCTTCGCCCCGGCACGCGCGCGTGCCCCCACAGCCGGCAGCGCGCTTCCGGACAGGCACGCGGGTCCGTCCGCTCAGGCCCGGCGGCCCCCGGCGCGTGTCAGGACGGCTCGCCGCCCTTCGCACGCCCCTGCTCGCTGCCCTTCGACCGTCCCTGCCGCGGCAGGTCGAGCGCGACGGCAGCCGCCGAATCGCAGTACTCGCGCACCGCGCTGGTCCGCGCCACCACGCGCCCCCGGTGCACCACGATGCGGCTGTACGCGAGCGAGAGCGCGCCCGCGAGCCGGTCCCCGCGCACGGCGAGCAGCTCGGCCGGAAAACCAGCCTCCACGCGGACCTCGGGCAGCCCCATGGCCGCGCGCGCCGCCCCGCTCACCGCCCCGTACGCGTCCTCAGGCCGCAGCCCGCTCCGTGAGGCCAGCAGATAGGCGGCCTCCAGCGGATCCCCGCGCCCCACGGGGTTCGACACGTCGCGCATCGCCCCGCTGCCCGCCGCGAGCCGTACCCCCGCCGACCGCAGCAGCCGCACCGGCGCCACCCCGCGCCTCTCCGCCCCGCCGCACCCGCCCTGCGGCAGGCAGACCACGGTCACCCCGGCCGCCGCCAGCTGATCCGCGGCCCGTGAGGCCACGTCGGCGGGCAGCCGCCCGAGTCCGCCGCACGGCCCGATGCTCACTCCCGGCCGCAGCCCGCCCGCCATCGCGGCGAGCCGGGCGAGCCGCGCCGGGTCGCTCCCGTCCGTGTGCAGGTCGACGGGGCAGCCGTGCTCCGCCGCGATCTCCAGGACGGCCTCCGCGTAGCCCGTCGGATCGGGGTCGGCATCGGGACAGCCGCCCACTACAGAGGCGCCCATTTTCACGGCGTCCCGCAGCATCGCGAGCCCGTCCGCCCCGGCCACCCCGGTCAGCAGCCGCGGCATCGCCACGGCTGTCAGATCGACGAGCCCGCGCAGCGAGCGCCGCGCCTGGAGCACCGCCTCCATCGACGTCAGCCCCTGGAGGTCCCCGATGCGCACATGCGAGCGCAGCGCCGTCGCCCCGTGGCCGAGCTGCAGCAGGGCGGCCTCGGTGGTGCGCCGCTGGACGTCCGCCAGTTCGTACGAGACGGGGCCCTCGGCGTCCGCGGACAGCGCGGTGTCGCCATGGGCGTGCGGCTCGGCGGCCGCGGGCAGCAGGAGATAGCCGCCGAGGTCCACGCGCGCGGCGTGCGCGGTGAGGCTGCCGGCGGTCCCGACCGCCTCGATGTGGCCGCCCCCGAGCCGCACGTCCACGGTCCTGCCGTCGGTGAGCCGGGCCCCGCACAGCAGCAAGGAAGACGCCTCGGCGGCGGACTCGCCGCTGGAGGACCCGGAGGAGTGGGGCTGCTGCGGCTGACTGTCGGGCATCGCGCTCCTGTGGTTCGGGGGCGGCTGCTGGGGCGACGAGGCGCACAAGATCACGCAGCGTGAGTCGAGCCTAGGGTGACGACCGGCCCGCTTCGAGGAGGAGCGCAATAGTCGTACCGGTGTGGTGCGGGGTACCGATGGGGCGTATCCAGACGCCAGTGACGAGGCTGCCCATGCCCCCGGACGGCCCTGGCGAAACGGATTTGGGCGATCGGCGACCGAGCGTGTAATGTCTTCATCGCTCGCCCCAATAGCTCAGTCGGTAGAGCGTCTCCATGGTAAGGAGAAGGTCTGCGGTTCGATTCCGCATTGGGGCTCTGATGTCGAGTGATCCTCGCCTTCGGGCGAGGGGATCCGGCATCGCAGCGGTGTAGCTCAGTCGGTAGAGCAAGCGGCTCATAATCGCTGTGTCACCGGTTCAAGTCCGGTCACCGCTACTCCTGGTAGCCGATTGTGGGGTCGGTCCTTCGATCGGCTACTCTTTTTTGCGTTCATCCGTCCATCCGTCCGTCAAGGAGCACTCACGTGGCTGCCACCGACGTCCGCCCGAAGATCACGCTGGCCTGCGTGGAGTGCAAGGAGCGGAACTACATCACCAAGAAGAACCGGCGCAACAACCCGGACCGTCTTGAGATGAAGAAGCACTGCCCGCGTTGCAACGCGCACACCGCGCACCGCGAAACGCGATAAATACAGGCTCGTTCGTGAGGCCGTCCCCGATTGCTGGGGGCGGCCTCGCGGCGTTTACAGATCAGGCCGCATCTGTTTCGGCCAGTCGACCTTCAGCTGCAGGAGGTGCCGAGCCATGGCGCTCGACCAGTCCTTCGTGGGGCGGTCCTACCCGCCCACCGACCCCTATGAGGTCGGCCGGGAGAAGATCCGGGAGTTCGCCGAGGCCGTGGGGGACGCCAACCCCGCGTACGTCGACCCGGAGGCCGCCAAGGCGCTCGGGCACCCGGATGTGATCGCCCCGCCGACCTTCGTCTTCGCGATCAGCTTCAAGGCCGCGGGCCAGGTCGTCGAGGACCCCCAGCTGGGGCTCGACTACAGCCGCGTCGTGCACGGCGACCAGAAGTTCTCGTACCGGCGCCCCGTGCGCGCGGGCGACCGGCTCACGGTCACGTCGACCATCGAGGCGATCAAGTCCATGGCGGGCAACGACATCCTGGACATCCGGGGTGAGGTGCACGACGAGGCGGGGGAGCACGTGGTGACCGCGTGGACCAAGCTCGTCGCGCGTGCGGTCGAGGAGGCGTAAGCGATGGCGGCGAAGATTTCCTACGACGACGTCGAGGTCGGCACGGAGCTGCCGGCCCAGACCTTCCCTGTGACGCGCGCCATGCTCGTCCAATACGCGGGCGCCTCCGGGGACTTCAACCCGATCCACTGGAACGAGAAGTTCGCGGTCGAGGTCGGCCTCCCGGACGTCATCGCGCACGGCATGTTCACCATGGCCGAGGCGATCCGCGTGGTGACGGACTGGACGGGCGACCCGGCCGCCGTCGTCGAGTACGGCGTGCGCTTCACCAAGCCCGTCGTGGTCCCGAACGACGACAAGGGCGCGACCATCGAGGTCAGCGCCAAGGTCGCCGCCAAGCTGGACGACAGCCAGGTGCGGGTTGACCTCACGGCGATGAGCGCGGGCCAGAAGGTCCTCGGCATGTCGCGCGCGGTCGTCCGCCTTGCCTGACCTTCGCAGACTTCGAAGGCGCGTAGTAGCAGTAAGGGGCACCCGGCCATTGCGGGTGCCCCTTACGCGTACGCAGCGGGGCTCATGCGGTGCAGGGCGGCGTCCACCTTCTTGACGTAGATAGTGATTAGCCACTAACTTCCTCGCATGGCAAGGATGAGCGCAGAGGAGCGACGCGAGAGCGTCATCCGCGCGGCGATGACCGAGTTCGCCCGCGGCGGCTACAAGGGCACCTCCACCGAGGCGATCGCCAAGCGGGTCGGCGTCTCGCAGCCGTATCTCTTCCGCCTCTTCCCTGGCAAGCAGGCCATCTTCCAGGCGGCGTCCCTGCGTTGCTGCCAGGAGACCACCGAAGTCTTCAGGAAGGCGTCCGAGGGGCTCGAGGGGGAGGCCGCCCTGCACGCCATGGGCGCGGCCTACCAGGCGCTCATCGCCGACGACCCGGACAAGCTGCTCATGCAGATGCAGATCTACGTCGCCGTGGCCGCCGCGGAGGCGGCCGGGGACCACGAGTTCGGCGAGGCACTCCGGTCGGCGTGGATGGAGATGTACGACGTGTGCCGGCTGGCGCTGGGGGCGGACGTCGGCGAGACGACGCAGTTCCTCGCCTACGGAATGCTCATCAACGTCCTGGTCTCGATGGGCTTTCAGCCCGATCACCGAGTCTGGACGGGCTTCTACGACTCGTCGCAGCCCAAGGGCTGAGTCGTGCGCAGGTGAATGGGGGCGGGCTTTCTGTGTCCGCAAAAGTTAGTCATTGATAACTAACAACAAGGGGAAGCAATGTCACAGCAAGCCGAACGTCGCGGGGGAGTCGTCTGGGCCCTCGTCGTCACCAGCGCCGCCGGATTCATGGCGGCGCTCGACAACCTCGTGGTCACCACCGCCCTGCCCTCCATCCGAAAGGACCTCGGCGGGGCCCTGGAGGACCTCGAATGGACCGTGAGCGCCTACACGCTCACCTTCGCCGTGCTGCTGATGTTCGGCGCGGCCCTGGGCGACCGCTTCGGCCGCCGACGGCTCTTCCTCACGGGCCTGGTGATCTTCACGGGCGCCTCCGCGGGTGCGGCGCTCGCGCCCGGCATCGGCGGGCTGATCGCCGCCCGCGCGGTCCAGGGCGTCGGCGCCGCGATCATGATGCCGCTGACGCTGACCCTGCTCACGGCCGCCGTGCCCGTGGCCAAGCGCGGTATGGCGTACGGGATCTGGGGTGCCGTCAACGGCCTCGCGGTGGCCAGCGGCCCGCTCATCGGCGGCAGCCTCACCGAACACGTGTCCTGGCAGTGGATCTTCTGGCTGAACGTGCCGATCGGCCTGGCCCTGCTGCCGCTCGCCCGGCTGCGCCTCGCGGAGTCGTACGGCACGGGGGCGCCCTTGGACATCGTCGGTACCGTGCTCGCCAGCGGTGGCCTCTTCGGGATCGTGTACGGCCTGATCCGCGGCAACATCGACGGCTGGACCAGCATGCCGGTCCTCACCGGGCTGTTCGCGGGCGCCGCACTCCTTGCCGGGTTCGTCCATCACGGCATCCGCAACGCCAACCCCATGCTCCCCATGCGCCTCTTTCGTAGTCGCGCCTTCTCCGCGATCAACGCTGCCAGCCTGCTGATGTTCGTCGGAATGTTCGGATCGATCTTCCTGCTCAGCCAGTTCCTCCAGGGCGTCCTCGGCTACTCGCCCACCGAGGCGGGGCTGCGGATGCTTCCCTGGACCGGCATGCCGATGCTCGTCTCGCCGATCGCGGGCTATCTCTCGGGCCGGATCGGCGGCCGCCCGGTCGTCGCCGCGGGGCTCGCGCTGCAGGCAGTCGGCCTCGGCTGGTTCGCCGCCGTCGTCGCCACCGACGTGTCGTACGCCGCACAGCTCCCCGCCCTGATCCTCAGCGGCATCGGCATGGCCCTGTACTTCGCCCCGGCCGCCGACCTGGTCATGTCCAGCGTCCGCCCCTCGGAGCAGGGCATCGCGTCCGGCGCCAACAACGCCCTCCGGGAGGTCGGCGGCGCCCTCGGCATCGCGATCCTGGCCTCGGTCTTCTCCGGCCAGGGCGGCTGGGAGTCGCCGCAGGCCGCCGTGGACGGGCTGCAGCCCGCGCTCTGGGTGGGCGCCGCGGTGGTGGCCCTCGCGGCGGTGGCGGCGGCGCTGCTGCCGCGGCGGCGGCCGGCGGCCGGGGGTTCCGCCTCGGCAGCTGTGGAGACCGTGGCCGAGGAGCGCGCCCCGGCCGGTGTCTGACCACGGCGGCTCCCGCGGTCCGTGGCCCCGCCCGAGCGGTGGGGCCACGGACCGTACCCTTGTGCACGTGCAGGAACTTCACGACGCCCCCCTCGCCCCGCTGACCACCTTCCGGCTCGGCGGCCCCGCGACCCGCCTGATCACCGCGACGACCGACGCCGAGGTGATCGCCGCCGTCCGCGAGGCCGACGACACCGGTACGCCACTGCTGCTCATCGGCGGCGGCAGCAACCTGGTCATCGGTGACAAGGGCTTCGCGGGCACCGCCCTGCGCATCGCCACCCAGGGCTTCGAACTCGACGGCGCGAAGCTGGAGTTGGCGGCCGGCGAGATCTGGACCGACGCCGTCGCGCGGACGGTCGAGGCGGGTCTCGCGGGCGTCGAGTGCCTCGCCGGAATCCCCGGCTCCGCAGGCGCGACGCCGATCCAGAACGTGGGGGCGTACGGCCAGGAGG
The DNA here is from genome assembly GCF_050510915.1 of Streptomyces odontotermitis. NCBI lineage: Bacteria > Bacillati > Actinomycetota > Actinomycetes > Kitasatosporales > Streptomycetaceae > Streptomyces > Streptomyces odontotermitis. The sequence continues at coordinate 238,513 of NZ_JBNJLS010000010.1, forward strand.
TCTCGTCGACGATCACCGAAGTGATCGCGTACGACCGGAAGACCCAGGAAACGGTCACGATTCCGAACGCCGAGTGCGACTTCTCGTACCGTCACAGCCGCTTCAAGGCCGATCCCGACCGCTATGTGGTCCTGCGCGTGCGCTTCGAGCTGGAGGACGCGGGCGGCCAGAGCGCCCCCATCAAGTACGCGGAGACGGCCCGCACTCTCGGTGTGGAGGCGGGCGACCGCGTGCCCGCCGCCCTCGCCCGGGAGACGGTCCTGAAGCTCCGCTCGGGCAAGGGTATGGTGCTCGACCCCGAGGACCACGACTCCTGGTCGGCCGGGTCCTTCTTCACCAACCCGATCCTCACCGAGGAGGAGTTCGCCGCCTTCCGCGCGCGCGTGGAGCAGCGCCTGGGTGCGGACACCGCCCCGCCCGCCTTCCCGGCGGGGGAGGGGCGTGTGAAGACCTCCGCGGCCTGGCTCATCGACAAGGCGGGCTTCACCAAGGGCTACGGATCGGGACCCGCCCGCATCTCCACGAAGCACACGCTCGCGCTCACCAACCGGGGCGGCGCCACTACGGAGGACCTGCTCGCACTGGCCCGTGAGGTCGTCGCCGGAGTGCGCGAGACCTTCGGGATCACGCTGGTCAACGAGCCGGTGACGGTGGGCGTCAGCCTGTAGGCGGTGGCCGGAGGGTGGCCGGCGGGCCACTTCAGTAAGCCACCCCCACTCCCTGCTTCACGGTGGCCGGATCGTCGATCATGGCCAGCATCGCGTGGGCCACGTCCGCCCGCGCGATCGTCCGCCCCGCGCGCGGGAAGCCGCCCACGGCCGTCCGGTACGAGCCCGTGAGCGGTTTGTCGAGCAGCCGCGGCGGCCGCACCGACGTCCAGTCCGTCGCGCTGCCCGCCAACTCGGCCTCCATGGCGGTCAGGTCGGCGTAGACGTCCTTCAGGATCAGGCTGATCACGGCCCGCATGGCGCGGTCCAGCAGCGGTGTGTCCGCGGGTTCGAGCCCCACCGGTCCGGCACTCACGACCAGGAGGCGGCGCACCCCCTCCGCCTCCATCGCCCGCAGCACCGGACGGGTCACCTCGGTGGCGATCCCCGCGTCCGCGCGCTTGCGGGCGCCGAGCCCCGACAGGACCGCGTCCCGGCCCGCGACCGCGGGCCGCAGCGCCTCCGCGTCCTTGAGATCGGCCCGGAACACCTCCAGGCGTTCGCCGGTCACCGTGAATCGGGCGGGGTCCCGCACGACCGCCGTCACCTCGTGGCCCGCGTTGAGGGCCTGCTTGACGATCTCCTGGCCGATGCCCCCGGTCGCACCGAAAACTGTGAGCTTCATGGCGCACCCTCCTAAGGTGGGTAAGTATTCACTCACCCCTAGGGTGAGTGGGCACTCACCCACTCGTCAAGCTTCTTTTGGAGTCCGCATGCAACAGAAGCCGACCCGCACCCGCCTCGTCGACGCCGCACGCGAACTCATGCTGACCCTCGGCCTCGCGCGTACCACCACCAAGGAGATCGCCAAGGCGGCCGGCTGCTCCGAAGCGGCTCTCTACAAGCACTTCGCCAACAAGGAGGAGCTGTTCGTGACGGTCCTCAACGAACGGCTGCCCCGGCTCAACCCGCTCCTGACCAGGCTCGTCCTCGACTCGGGCGGGCACAGCGTGGAGGAGAACCTCACCGAGATCGCCCGCCAGGCGGCCCTCTTCTACGCCCAGACCTTCCCGATGGCCGCCTCCCTGTACGCGGAGCCCCAGCTCAAGCGCCGCCACGAAGAGGTCATGCGGGAGATGGGCACGGGTCCGCACAAGCCCATCGAGGGCCTGGACGCCTATCTGCGCGCCGAACAGAAGGCGGGCCGCATCCGCGCGGACGCCGACACCCACGCCGCCGCGTCGCTCCTCCTGGGGGCCTGTGCCCAGCGCGCTTTCGCGTACGAAATGACGCCGGACGGCCAACCGCCGCAGCCCGTCGACGAGTTCGCGGCCGCCGTCGCCCGCACCCTCCTGAGCGGAATCAGCTAGCCAGCCACGCGTCGACCCCGGAAAGCAGCTTCTCCTTGACGTCGACGGGGGCGGCCGACCCGCGCACCGACTGCCGCGCGAGCTCGGCCAGCGCGACGTCGTCGAAGCCGTGGTGGCGCCGCGCGAGCTCATACTGAGCGGCGAGCCGCGACCCGAAGAGCAGCGGGTCGTCGGCGCCGAGCGCCAGCGGCACCCCGGCCTCGTACAGGGTCCGCAGCGGCACGTCCTCGGGCTTCTCGTAGACGCCGAGCGCCACGTTCGAAGCCGGGCAGACCTCGCAGGTCACACCCCGCTCGGCGAGGCGCTGCAACAGCCGTGGGTCCTCGGCGGCCCGCACCCCGTGCCCGATCCGGGAGGCGTGCAGGTCGTCCAGGCAGTCGCGCACGGACGACGGGCCCGTCAGCTCGCCCCCGTGCGGGGCGGACAGCAGCCCGCCCTCGCGGGCGATGTGGAAGGCGCGGTCGAAGTCCCGTGCCATGCCGCGCCGTTCGTCATTGGAGAGCCCGAAGCCGACGATGCCGCGGTCGGCGTAGCGCACCGCGAGCCGGGCCAGCGTGCGGGCGTCCAGCGGGTGCTTCATGCGGTTGGCCGCGACCAGCACCCGCATCCCGAGCCCGGTCTCCCGCTGCGCGCTGTCCACGGCGTCCAGGATGATCTCCAGGGCCGGGATGAGCCCGCCGAGCCGAGGCGCGTACGACGTCGGGTCCACCTGGATCTCCAGCCACCCCGAGCCGTCCCGCAGATCCTCCTCGGCGGCCTCGCGCACGAGGCGCTGGATGTCCTCGGGCTCCCGCAGGCAGGACCGGGCGGCGTCGTAGAGCCGCTGGAAGCGGAACCAGCCGCGCTCGTCAGTGGCCCGTAGCTTCGGTGGCTCGGCGCCGGTCAGCGCCTCGGGCAGCCGGACGCCGTACTTGTCGGCGAGCTCCAGCAGGGTCGAGGGGCGCATCGACCCCGTGAAGTGCAGGTGCAGATGGGCCTTCGGCAGCTCTCTTACGTCGCGTACACGCTCCATCCCAAGATCCTGCCGTACACACCTGTCGTACCGGTAGCCGCTTTTCCCCATCGGGTACCTGCCCGAACTGACAAACGGGCCCCTCCGTAGAGACTTCCTACGGAGGGGCCCGTCCACGCGCGCGTGGAGCGCGAAGACCGCGAAGGCGTCAGTCGCGGGCCTCCGCGAGCAGCTTCTGCAGCCGGGAGACGCCCTCGACCAGGTCCTCGTCCCCGAGGGCGTACGAAAGGCGCAGGTAGCCCGGCGTGCCGAACGCCTCGCCCGGCACCACGGCGACCTCGACCTCGTCCAGGATCAGCGCGGCCAGCTCGACCGAGTCCTGCGGGCGCTTGCCGCGGATCTCCTTGCCGAGCAGCGCCTTCACCGACGGGTAGGCGTAGAAGGCGCCCTCCGGCTCGGGGCAGACCACGCCGTCGATCTCGTTGAGCATCCGCACGATGGTCCTGCGGCGCCGGTCGAATGCCTCGCGCATCTTCTCCACGGCGGTCAGATCGCCGGAGACGGCGGCGATGGCCGCGGCCTGGGCCACATTGGAGACGTTCGACGTGGCGTGCGACTGGAGGTTCGTCGCGGCCTTCACGACGTCCTTCGGGCCGATGATCCAGCCCACGCGCCAGCCCGTCATCGCGAAGGTCTTGGCGACGCCGTTGACCACGATGCACTTGTCGCGCAGCTCGGGCAGGATCGCGGGCAGCGACGTGAACTTCGCGTCTCCGTAGACGAGGTGCTCGTAGATCTCGTCGGTGAGGACCCACAGCCCGTGCTCGGCGGCCCAGCGGCCGATCGCCTCCGCGTCGGCCTCGCTGTAGACCGCGCCCGTCGGGTTGGACGGCGAGACGAACAGCACGACCTTCGTGCGCTCGGTGCGCGCGGCCTCCAGCTGCTCCACCGTGACGCGGTACCCGGTGGTCTCGTCGGCGACGACGTCGACCGGGACGCCGCCCGCGAGGCGGATCGACTCGGGGTAGGTGGTCCAGTACGGGGCCGGGACGATGACCTCGTCGCCCGGGTCGAGGATCGCGGCGAACGCCTGGTAGATGGCCTGCTTGCCGCCGTTGGTCACCAGGACCTGGGAGGCGTCGACCTCGTAACCGGAGTCGCGCAGCGTCTTCGCGGCGATCGCGGCCTTGAGCTCGGGCAGGCCGCCCGCAGGCGTGTAGCGGTGGTACTTCGGGTTCTTGCAGGCTTCGATGGCCGCTTCGACGATGTAGTCCGGGGTCGGGAAGTCGGGCTCACCCGCGCCGAACCCGATCACCGGTCGCCCGGCGGCCTTGAGGGCCTTGGCCTTGGCGTCCACAGCGAGGGTCGCGGACTCGGAGATCGCGCCGATGCGGGCAGAGACCCGGCGCTCGGTGGGAGGAGTAGCAGCGCTCATGAGCCCCATGGTTCCAGACCCCCAAGAGGCCCGGCACACAGGTTTCCAAGACCATCGGATCCGTATCTGTTCGACGGGGGCTCGCAGACCACGTACACTCTTCCCTCGTTGGCCTTCAACGGCCGCAACCTCTCAACGCACTCCGTGCACATGGGCGGATGCGGTAGGTTGGGGGAAATCAAAGGGTCGTAGCTCAATTGGTAGAGCACTGGTCTCCAAAACCAGCGGTTGGGGGTTCAAGTCCCTCCGGCCCTGCTACACACTCCTTCGCCAGGATGTGTGCGCATGTACGTACTGCAATGCACCGCCGTGCGGCTCAACCGGGCGCGGCACGGCCACGACCCGGAATCAGGTGAGGACGAGTGACGGACGCCGTGGGCTCCATCGACATGCCTGATGCCCAGGATGAGGCGCCGGAGTCGAAGAAGAAGGCTCGTAAGGGCGGCAAGCGCGGCAAGAAGGGCCCCTTCGGCCGGCTCGCGCTCTTCTACCGCCAGATCGTCGCCGAGCTCCGCAAGGTCGTCTGGCCGACGCGAGGCCAGCTCACGACGTACACCACCGTGGTGATTGTCTTCGTCGTCATCATGATTGGTCTTGTGACCGTGATTGACTATGGCTTCAACCACGCAGTCAGCTACATCTTCGGCTGAGCCGAAAGCGAAGGGCGCCGTTCCCGGCGCCCCTATTCGCGTGTTCCACCCCTTGTATCCAGGAAGAAGCAGCCACCGTGTCTGACCCGAACCTGAACGACGCCATCGAGTCGGCGGAGTCCGTGGAGGACCAGATCGACATCGTCGAGGCGGCGGACGCCGAGGGCCCGGACCAGGCCGAGGCTGCCGACGCCGCCGCAGGCGCAGCCGCCGAAGAGGCCGCCCTCCACCTTGAGGGCGACGCCGAGGCTGTCGCGGAGTCCGAAGAGGACGAGGCCGCTGTCGCCGAGGTCGCCGACGAGGAGAGCGCCGAGGACGAGGCGCCCGTCGAGACCGAGGAAGAGGCCGAGCCGGTCGACCCGATCGCCGCCCTCCGCGACGAGCTCCGCACTCTCCCCGGCGAGTGGTACGTCATCCACACGTACGCCGGTTACGAGAACCGCGTGAAGACCAACCTCGAGCAGCGCGCCGTCTCGCTGAACGTCGAGGACTTCATCTTCCAGGCCGAGGTGCCGCAGGAAGAGGTCGCGCAGATCAAGAACGGCGAGCGCAAGACCATCCGTCAGAACAAGCTCCCCGGCTACGTGCTGGTGCGCATGGACCTGACGAACGAGTCCTGGGGCGTCGTCCGCAACACCCCCGGCGTCACCGGCTTCGTGGGCAACGCCTACGACCCGTACCCGCTGACCCTGGACGAGATCGTCAAGATGCTCGCCCCGGAGGCCGAGGAGAAGGCCGCCCGCGAGGCCGCCGAGGCCGAGGGCAAGCCCGCTCCGCAGCGCAAGGTCGAGGTCCAGGTCCTGGACTTCGAGGTGGGCGACTCGGTCACCGTCACCGACGGCCCGTTCGCGACGCTGCAGGCGACGATCAACGAGATCAACGCCGACTCGAAGAAGGTCAAGGGCCTCGTCGAGATCTTCGGTCGCGAGACCCCGGTCGAGCTGAGCTTCGACCAGATCCAGAAGAACTAGGTTCTTCCGGACCGCACGCTTCCGAGCAGGTCAGACGGGCTGCCAAAGCCCGTCTGACCTGCTCGGTTTTTGGCCGCGCATGGATACCCGTTATCGTTGTGCGGTATGCCTCCATCCGGATGATCCGGACTGGATGGCTGAACACTCTCACTAAGACCCGGAGAGAGAGCACATGCCTCCCAAGAAGAAGAAGGTCACGGGGCTTATCAAGCTCCAGATCCAGGCCGGCGCTGCCAACCCGGCTCCGCCGGTCGGCCCCGCGCTGGGCCAGCACGGCGTCAACATCATGGAGTTCTGCAAGGCCTACAACGCCGCGACCGAGTCGCAGCGCGGTTGGGTCATCCCGGTGGAGATCACGGTCTACGAAGACCGTTCCTTCACCTTCATCACCAAGACGCCTCCGGCTGCCAAGATGATCCTCAAGGCCGCGGGCATCGAGAAGGGCTCCGGCGAGCCGCACAAGACCAAGGTCGCGAAGATCACCGACGCGCAGGTCCGCGAGATCGCCACCACCAAGATGGCCGACCTGAACGCCAACGACCTGGACGCCGCGGCGAAGATCATCGCCGGTACCGCGCGCTCCATGGGCGTCACGGTCGAGGGCTGACCTCACCCCGTTTGACCTTTCAGTGGTAGGGCCGGCGCTGGCTCGGACCACGAACTCCATACCTGAACCTCAGGAGTAGAAGTGAAGCGCAGCAAGTCCCTCCGCGCTGCGGACGCCAAGATCGACCGGGAGAAGCTCTACGCCCCGCTCGAGGCCGTCCGTCTCGCCAAGGAGACCTCCACGACCAAGTTCGACGGCACCGTCGAGGTCGCCTTCCGTCTGGGTGTTGACCCGCGCAAGGCCGACCAGATGGTCCGCGGCACCGTGAACCTCCCGCACGGCACCGGTAAGACCGCCCGGGTCCTGGTCTTCGCGACCGGTGACCGTGCTGCGGCCGCGGAAGCCGCTGGGGCCGACATCGTCGGCGCCGACGAGCTGATCGACGAGGTCGCCAAGGGTCGCCTGGACTTCGACGCCGTCGTCGCCACCCCGGACCTCATGGGCAAGGTCGGCCGCCTCGGCCGCGTGCTCGGTCCGCGTGGTCTGATGCCGAACCCGAAGACCGGCACCGTGACCCCCGACGTCGCCAAGGCTGTCAACGACATCAAGGGCGGCAAGATCGAGTTCCGTGTCGACAAGCACGCGAACCTGCACTTCATCATCGGCAAGGTGTCCTTCGACGACACCAAGCTGGTGGAGAACTACGGCGCGGCCCTGGAGGAGATCCTCCGTCTGAAGCCGTCCGCCGCCAAGGGTCGCTACATCAAGAAGGCCGCCATCACCACCACGATGGGCCCCGGCATTCCGCTCGACTCGAACCGCACCCGCAACCTCCTCACCGAGGAGGACCCGGCCGCCGTCTGAGCAGTCTGACGGCAGTCGCGCGTACGCGTAGGTGACGCGCTCCGGCGCGTTCCGTGGACGGGCCCCGCAACCTTTCGAGGTGCGGGGCCCGTCCTTGTTTGTTGAGTTCGCGGGTACGCGATGTCAGAGGGCTGCGCTAGCGTGCAGGCTCTGTGTGGACACAAGGGGTGGGACGAATGAACAGCACGACGACCGTGCGCCGGGCGGGCCTGGCCATCGCGATCGCGGCCGCACTGACGTCCGTGGCGGCCTGTGGCTCCTCGGACGGGGGCTCGGGCAAGGACGAGGGCTCCAAGGACAAGGGGAGCGTGGCGCTCAGCCCCATAGCCGCCCTGCGTGGCATCGCGAAGACGACGGACAAGGCGGACTCCGCCAAGGTCGAGGGCACGACCCAGATGGGCAGCCAGTCGACGATGGACATGGACGGTGCCATGGCCTGGTCGGACGGCATCACGGGGGACGTCACGGTGACGTTCACCGGCGGCGCCCAGGCCGAGCAGATGAAGGCGCTCGGCCAGCCGAAGATCAACTACCGCTATTTGAAGAACGGCTTCTACGCGAACATGGGCGACAAGTTCGCGGCGCAGGCCGGCGACGGCAAGCACTGGGTCGAGTACGACTACGACAGCCTCGCCAAGATGAGCGGTGCCGCGGGCGCGGCCTTCAAGGACCAGATGCAGAACACCACTCCGAACCAGTCGGTGAAGATGCTGTTGGCCTCGGGCGATGTGAAGCGCGTGGGCGAGGAGACGGTCCGCGGCACGAAGGCGACCCACTACTCGGGCACGGTCGACGTGGCGGACTTCACCGGCAAGAGCGCGAATCTGGACGCGCAGCAGAAGTCGGAGCTCAAGAAGCAGTTCGATCAGATGGGCATGAGCACCGAGCAGATCGACATCTGGGTCAACGGCGACGACTTGCTGGTCAAGAAGATCGAGAAGGGCGAGACGAAGAACGGCACGTTCTCCCAGACCGCCTACTACAGCGACTACGGCACCCCGGTCTCCGTGGCGAAGCCCTCGTCCACCGACACCATGAACTTCAAGGAGCTCATGAACCAGCAGCCCGCGGCATAACCAGAAGATCCACAATCGCACCTCAGGTACGCTCAGGACACGAAATGTGTCGATCATGTGTTCCTAGGGGTGGGGTCATGACTGGTGTTGTCCGTGGAAATCTGGGCCGCAAGCGGGTGGCGGGCGCCGTGCTCGCCACCGCGCTGCTCTGCACCGGAGCGGTGGCCTGTTCCGGCGGCGACTCGTCGGACAAGGGCGCGGGGAAGGCCGGGGAGCCGCAGTCCCGCTCGCAGGTGACGGACGTCATCACCGCCGCGTACAAGAAGACCTCGGCCGCGAAGTCCGCCAAGGTCCGGATGACGATGTCGGCCCCCGCCGGAGCGATGGGCAAGGCCATGGGCGGCACGGGCGAGATGAAGATGACCGGCGTCATGGGCTGGGACCCGTCCGTCATGGACGTGACGATGTCGGGTTCCGCTCTCACGGAGGGCGACCCGGACGCACCGGAGAAGATCCGGATGCTCTGGAGCGACAACGTGATGTACGCGGACATGGGCGCGGCCGGGGCCAAGAAGATGGACGGCAAGCGCTGGATGAAGATGGACATGAAGTCCATCGCGGAGGAGGCCGGCGACCCGAAGCTCACGAAGATGCTGACCGGCGGCCTCGACAACATGAACCAGAGCCCGGCGCAGCAGCTCGCGATGCTCCTGGGGTCGCCCAACCTGAAGCACCTCGGCTCCGCCACGGTCGACGGCGTGCAGACGCAGCGCTACAAGGGCCGCCTCACCGTCAAGGAGATGATGTCGACCAACAAGGCACTGGACGACGTCCTCAGCAAGCGCGAGCGTGAGCAGCTCTTCAAGAACATCGACAAGTCGGGCATCAAGGGCTACGACACCGAGGTCTGGGTCAACGAGGACGACTACCCGGTCCGCATGGACATCGACATCAAGTCGCCCGAGGGCACGGTGAAGACCTCGCAGACGTACTCGGACTACGGTGCCGCCGCCAAGGTGACACCGCCGCCCGCCAAGGACACCTTCGACCTGTTCAAGACCCTCAAGGAAGGGTTCGAGAAGGGCGGAGCGGGCGCAGGAGGGTCCGCCGGTCTGGGCGGTATCTGAGCGATTTGCTTGACGCGGACCCGTTCGCGTACTCTTCCACAGAAGCCAAAGACCGCTGGTCGTTGCTGTGTGCTCTCGCGAGTGCGCGGCGGCCGAAGGATCCGCTGAACTGCGGACGACCCGCGCAGGTGACTGTGGAAGAGATCCCGGATGCATGCTGTCCGGTTGAGCTCACGCCCCGTGCGCCTGCGCCGGGGCGTTTCGTTTTGCTGCAGAGCCCCTTCTTCACGTGCCTGATTCAGGCGGTCCGGCGACGTGCGGCTGATCGGAAGGTCAGTCGAGGATCATCACCCCGGAAGGAGGCCGAGGCTCATGGCGACGTCCGACAAGGTCGCTGCTGTCGAGGAGATCACGCAGAAGCTGCGCAACTCCAACGCTGCTGTTGTGACTTCTTACACCGGACTGACCGTGGCGCAGCTCAAGGAGCTTCGCCGTTCTCTCGGCGAGAACGCTCAGTACCGTGTGGTGAAGAACACGCTGACCAAGATCGCGGCCGACGAGGCCGGGATCCCGCTGGACGAGCACCTCAAGGGCTCGACGGCTGTCGCTTTCGTGACCGGTGACCCGGTCACGGCGGCGAAGGGTCTTCGTGACTTCGCCAAGGACAACCCCGCTCTCGTCATCAAGGGCGGTGTCCTTGATGGCAAGGCGCTGTCCGCCGACGAGATCAAGAAGCTTGCGGACCTCGAGTCCCGCGAGGTTCTGCTCAGCAAGCTGGCGGGTGCCATGAAGGGCAAGCAGTCCCAGGCTGCCTCTGTCTTCCAGGCGCTCCCGTCGAAGCTCGTCCGCACCGTGGACGCGCTTCGCGCCAAGCAGGCCGAGCAGGGCGGTGCCGAGTAATTCGGCTCGCGTCATGATCTGCGCCGCGTAGGGCGCGGGTCGCAGCGGGCCTGAATGTACGCCCGCCTCACATGTAACTCCGGCACCAGCCGAATTAGTGGAAGGACCGCCATCATGGCGAAGCTCAGCCAGGACGACCTGCTCGCGCAGTTCGAGGAGATGACCCTCATCGAGCTCTCCGAGTTCGTGAAGGCCTTCGAGGAGAAGTTCGACGTCACCGCCGCCGCCGCCGCGCCGGTCGTCGTTGCCGGTGGTGCCGCTGCCGGTGGCGACGCCGCCGCCGCCGAGGAGCAGGACGAGTTCGACGTCATCCTCACGGGTGCCGGCGACAAGAAGATCCAGGTCATCAAGGTCGTGCGTGAGCTGACCTCCCTGGGTCTGAAGGAGGCCAAGGACCTCGTCGACGGCACCCCGAAGCCGGTCCTTGAGAAGGTCGCCAAGGACGCCGCGGAGAAGGCCGCCGAGGCCCTCAAGGGCGCCGGCGCCTCCGTCGAGGTCAAGTGACCTCACGAGTCGTCTGACTCTTCTGAGTGCCGTTTGAGGCGCTCACCAAGGGCGATCACCCATCTGGGTGGTCGCCCTTTGGCGTTCCCGTGACGGCTGCCTTGCACTGTCCGCCCCGGCGAGTATGGTGATCTTCGTTGTGCCACGAAACGGCCCCTGGCGGTGACGATGTCGGAGCCCTGTCTGGGCAGGGGGGCCTTGACGAACCGCACGCAGCGCGCAATTCTCAGGACGCGTCGTCACAACGATCCGCATCCGAGGCATGGATCGGCGGCGAAGAGGGCAGTATCGATGTGCGCTGAGGACGTGGCTTGCCGCAGGTGTTGAGAACAACGAGGGTCTCCCAAAACCCGCACTGGACATCAGTGGGCCTACTGGCTACACTGACCCTTTGCGCTGCCTGTTAGCTGCCTCCTGCCCGTCACCAGGGGCATGCCCATGCTTGAGCACCGTGGATTGAAACTGCCCTGACCTGGGCTTTTCTGTCTCTGTGTCCAGCTGGGACCGGTACGCGCGTAGTGAGTCCGAGCCCTCGGAAGGACCCCCTCTTGGCCGCCTCGCGCACTGCCTCGACCGCGAATACGAACAACGGCGCAAGCACCGCCCCGCTGCGCATCTCCTTTGCAAAGATCAAGGAGCCCCTCGAGGTTCCGAACCTTCTTGCGCTGCAAACCGAGAGCTTCGACTGGCTGCTCGGAAACGACGCGTGGAAGGCTCGTGTCGAGGCGGCTCTCGAAAGCGGACAGAACGTCCCCACCAAGTCCGGCCTCGAGGAGATCTTCGAGGAGATCTCCCCGATCGAGGACTTCTCCGGGTCGATGTCCCTGACGTTCCGCGACCACCGCTTCGAGCCCCCGAAGAACTCGATCGACGAGTGCAAGGAGCGCGACTTCACGTTCGCCGCCCCGCTCTTCGTCACCGCTGAGTTCACCAACAACGAGACCGGCGAGATCAAGTCCCAGACGGTCTTCATGGGCGACTTCCCGCTCATGACGAACAAGGGCACCTTCGTCATCAACGGCACCGAGCGTGTCGTGGTGTCGCAGCTGGTCCGTTCGCCCGGTGTCTACTTCGACTCCTCGATCGACAAGACGTCCGACAAGGACATCTTCTCCGCCAAGATCATCCCGTCCCGGGGTGCCTGGCTGGAGATGGAGATCGACAAGCGCGACATGGTCGGTGTGCGCATCGACCGCAAGCGCAAGCAGTCCGTCACCGTTCTCCTGAAGGCTCTCGGCTGGACGACCGAGCAGATCCTCGAGGAGTTCGGCGAGTACGAGTCCATGCGCGCCACCCTGGAGAAGGACCACACCCAGGGTCAGGACGACGCGCTGCTCGACATCTACCGCAAGCTGCGTCCGGGCGAGCCCCCCACGCGCGAGGCCGCGCAGACGCTGCTTGAGAACCTCTACTTCAACCCGAAGCGCTACGACCTGGCGAAGGTCGGCCGCTACAAGGTGAACAAGAAGCTCGGCGCGGACGAGCCGCTGGACGCCGGCGTGCTCACCACCGACGACGTCATCGCCACGATCAAGTACCTGGTGAAGCTGCACGCCGGTGAGACCGAGACGGTCGGCGAGTCCGGTCGCTCGATCATCGTCGAGACGGACGACATCGACCACTTCGGCAACCGTCGTATCCGTAACGTCGGCGAGCTGATCCAGAACCAGGTCCGCACGGGTCTCGCCCGTATGGAGCGCGTCGTGCGTGAGCGCATGACCACCCAGGACGTCGAGGCGATCACGCCGCAGACCCTGATCAACATCCGGCCGGTCGTCGCCTCCATCAAGGAGTTCTTCGGCACCAGCCAGCTGTCCCAGTTCATGGACCAGAACAACCCGCTGTCGGGGCTGACGCACAAGCGTCGTCTGAACGCCCTCGGCCCGGGTGGTCTCTCCCGTGAGCGGGCCGGCTTCGAAGTCCGTGACGTGCACCCCTCGCACTACGGCCGCATGTGCCCGATCGAGACGCCCGAAGGCCCGAACATCGGTCTGATCGGTTCGCTCGCCTCGTACGGCCGCATCAACGCGTTCGGCTTCATCGAGACGCCGTACCGCAAGGTCGTCGACGGTGTCGTCGGTGACGAGGTCGACTACCTCACGGCCGACGAGGAAGACCGCTTCGTCATCGCGCAGGCCAACGCGCCGCTGACCGACGAGCTCCGGTTCGCCGAGGCCCGCGTCCTGGTCCGCCGCCGTGGTGGCGAGGTCGACTACGTGCCCGGCACGGACGTCGACTACATGGACGTCTCGCCGCGCCAGATGGTGTCGGTCGCGACCGCCATGATCCCGTTCCTCGAGCACGACGACGCCAACCGTGCCCTCATGGGCGCGAACATGATGCGTCAGGCCGTGCCGCTGATTAAGTCCGAGGCGCCGCTCGTCGGCACCGGCATGGAGTACCGCTGCGCGGTCGACGCCGGTGACGTACTGAAGGCCGAGAAGGACGGTGTGGTCCAGGAGGTCTCCGCGGACTACATCACCACCGCCAACGACGACGGCACGTACACCACGTACCGCCTGTCGAAGTTCTCCCGTTCCAACCAGGGCACCTCTGTGAACCAGAAGGTCGTCGTGGACGAGGGCGCGCGGGTCATCGCCGGTCAGGTCCTGGCCGACGGTCCCGCGACCGAGGACGGCGAGATGGCCCTCGGCAAGAACCTGCTCGTGGCGTTCATGCCGTGGGAGGGTCACAACTACGAGGACGCCATCATCCTCAGCCAGCGTCTGGTGCAGGACGACGTCCTCTCCTCGATCCACATCGAGGAGCACGAGGTCGACGCCCGTGACACCAAGCTCGGCCCCGAGGAGATCACCCGGGACATCCCGAACGTCTCCGAGGAGGTCCTCGCCGACCTCGACGAGCGCGGCATCATCCGCATCGGTGCCGAGGTCATCGCCGGCGACATCCTCGTCGGCAAGGTCACGCCCAAGGGTGAGACCGAGCTGACCCCGGAGGAGCGTCTGCTCCGCGCGATCTTCGGTGAGAAGGCGCGCGAGGTCCGTGACACCTCCCTGAAGGTGCCGCACGGCGAGACCGGCAAGGTCATCGGCGTCCGCGTCTTCGACCGTGAAGAGGGCGACGAGCTGCCGCCGGGCGTGAACCAGCTGGTTCGTGTCTACGTGGCGCAGAAGCGCAAGATCACGGACGGTGACAAGCTCGCCGGCCGTCACGGCAACAAGGGCGTCATCTCCAAGATCCTGCCCATCGAGGACATGCCGTTCCTCGAGGACGGGACGCCGGTCGACATCATCCTGAACCCGCTGGGTGTGCCGTCCCGAATGAACCCGGGACAGGTCCTGGAGATCCACCTCGGCTGGCTCGCCAGCCAGGGCTGGGACGTCTCCTCGCTCGGTGACGACTGGGCGCAGCGCCTGCAGGCCATCGAGGCCGACCAGGTCGCCCCGCGCACCAACGTCGCGACGCCCGTCTTCGACGGTGCCCGCGAGGACGAGCTGGCCGGTCTCCTCGAGCACACCATCCCGAACCGCGACGGTGACCGCATGGTCCTCCCGTCCGGCAAGGCGCGGCTGTTCGACGGCCGCTCCGGTGAGCCGTTCCCGGACCCGATCTCGGTCGGGTACATGTACATCCTCAAGCTGCACCACCTGGTCGACGACAAGCTGCACGCTCGCTCGACCGGTCCGTACTCGATGATCACCCAGCAGCCGCTGGGTGGTAAGGCTCAGTTCGGTGGCCAGCGCTTCGGTGAGATGGAGGTGTGGGCGCTGGAGGCTTACGGCGCCGCGTACGCCCTCCAGGAGCTGCTGACGATCAAGTCCGACGACGTGACCGGCCGCGTGAAGGTCTACGAGGCCATCGTCAAGGGCGAGAACATCCCCGAGCCCGGCATTCCCGAGTCCTTCAAGGTGCTCATCAAGGAAATGCAGTCCTTGTGCCTCAACGTGGAGGTGCTGTCCTCGGACGGCATGTCCATCGAGATGCGCGACACCGACGAGGACGTCTTCCGCGCCGCGGAAGAGCTCGGCATCGACCTGTCCCGGCGCGAGCCGAGCAGCGTCGAAGAGGTCTGACGGGTCTGGCCGGGTTCTCATGGACGTACGGAAGTGCAGTACGGAGATGAGAACCCGGCCCCACCCCGGACCCCCTCAGACCATGATTGAGACACGACCCCGAAAGAGGGATTGACGACAAGTGCTCGACGTCAACTTCTTCGACGAGCTGCGGATCGGCCTCGCGACCGCGGACGACATCCGACAGTGGTCCCACGGTGAGGTCAAGAAGCCGGAGACCATCAACTACCGCACCCTGAAGCCCGAAAAGGACGGACTCTTCTGCGAGAAGATCTTCGGTCCGACCCGGGACTGGGAGTGCTACTGCGGCAAGTACAAGCGTGTCCGCTTCAAGGGCATCATCTGCGAGCGCTGCGGCGTCGAGGTCACTCGCGCCAAGGTGCGTCGTGAGCGGATGGGCCACATTGAGCTGGCCGCGCCTGTCACGCACATCTGGTACTTCAAGGGCGTCCCGTCGCGCCTTGGCTACCTGCTCGACCTCGCCCCGAAGGACCTCGAGAAGGTCATCTACTTCGCGGCGTACATGATCACGTTCGTGGACGAGGAGCGCCGCACGCGCGACCTGCCCTCCCTGGAGGCGCACGTCTCCGTGGAGCGTCAGCAGGTCGAGAACCGCCGCGACGCCGACCTCGAGGCCCGCGCCAAGAAGCTCGAGACCGACCTGGCCGAGCTCGAGGCCGAGGGTGCCAAGGCCGACGTGCGCCGCAAGGTGCGCGAGGGCGCCGAGCGCGAGATGAAGCAGCTGCGCGACCGTGCCCAGCGCGAGATCGACCGTCTCGACGAGGTGTGGAACCGCTTCAAGAACCTCAAGGTCCAGGACCTCGAGGGCGACGAGCTGCTCTACCGCGAGCTGCGCGACCGCTTCGGCACCTACTTCGACGGCTCCATGGGTGCGGCTGCCCTGCAGAAGCGCCTGGAGACCTTCGACCTCGACGAGGAGGCCGAGCGCCTCCGCGAGATCATCCGTACCGGCAAGGGCCAGAAGAAGACCCGTGCGCTCAAGCGCCTCAAGGTCGTCTCCGCGTTCCTGCAGACCAGCAACAGCCCCAAGGGCATGGTGCTCGACTGCGTGCCGGTCATCCCGCCGGACCTGCGTCCGATGGTGCAGCTGGACGGTGGCCGCTTCGCGACCTCCGACCTGAACGACCTGTACCGCCGCGTGATCAACCGCAACAACCGCCTGAAGCGGCTTCTCGACCTCGGTGCGCCCGAGATCATCGTGAACAACGAGAAGCGCATGCTCCAGGAGGCGGTCGACGCCCTCTTCGACAACGGCCGTCGTGGTCGCCCGGTGACGGGCCCCGGCAACCGTCCGCTGAAGTCCCTCAGCGACATGCTGAAGGGTAAGCAGGGTCGATTCCGTCAGAACCTGCTCGGTAAGCGTGTGGACTACTCCGCGCGTTCCGTGATCGTCGTCGGTCCGCAGCTGAAGCTGCACCAGTGTGGTCTGCCGAAGGCCATGGCGCTGGAGCTCTTCAAGCCGTTCGTGATGAAGCGCCTGGTCGACCTGAACCACGCGCAGAACATCAAGAGCGCCAAGCGGATGGTCGAGCGCGGCCGCACGGTCGTGTACGACGTCCTCGAAGAGGTCATCGCCGAGCACCCGGTTCTGCTGAACCGTGCGCCCACGCTGCACCGCCTCGGCATCCAGGCGTTCGAGCCGCAGCTGGTCGAGGGCAAGGCCATTCAGATTCACCCGCTCGTCTGCACCGCGTTCAACGCGGACTTCGACGGTGACCAGATGGCCGTTCACCTGCCGCTCTCCGCGGAGGCGCAGGCCGAGGCCCGCATCCTGATGCTGTCCTCGAACAACATCCTGAAGCCGGCTGACGGCCGTCCGGTCACCATGCCGACCCAGGACATGGTGCTCGGCCTCTTCTTCCTCACCACGGACGAGGAGGAGCGCGACGTCAAGGGCGAGGGCCGTTCGTTCGGTTCGACGGCCGAGGCGATCATGGCGTTCGACGCCGGTGAGCTCTCGCTGCAGGCGAAGGTCGACATCCGCTTCCCGGTGGGCACCATCCCGCCGCGCGGCTGGACCCCGCCGGCCGTCGAGGAGGGCGAGCAGGAGTACCAGCAGGGCGACAGCTTCCGGCTGCGTACGACCCTGGGCCGCGCGCTCTTCAACGAGCTGCTGCCTGAGGACTACCCGTTCGTCGACTACTCGGTCGGCAAGAAGCAGCTCTCCGAGATCGTCAACGACCTCGCCGAGCGCTACCCCAAGGTCATCGTGGCGGCGACGCTCGACAACCTGAAGGCGGCGGGCTTCTACTGGGCGACCCGTTCCGGTGTCACCGTGGCCATCTCCGACGTCGTGGTCCCCGAGGCCAAGAAGGCGATCGTCGCGGGCTACGAGGCGCAGGACGAGAAGGTCCAGAAGCAGTACGAGCGCGGTCTGATCACCAAGGAAGAGCGCACGCAGGAGCTCATCGCGATCTGGACCAAGGCGACCAATGAGGTCGCCGAGGCGATGAACGCGAACTTCCCCAAGACCAACCCCATCTTCATGATGGTTGACTCGGGTGCCCGAGGAAACATGATGCAGATGCGCCAGATCGCCGGTATGCGTGGTCTGGTGTCGAACGCGAAGAACGAGACGATTCCGCGTCCGATTAAGGCTTCCTTCCGTGAGGGCCTGTCGGTGCTGGAGTACTTCATCTCGACTCACGGTGCTCGTAAGGGTCTTGCGGACACGGCTCTCCGTACCGCCGACTCCGGTTACCTCACCCGTCGTCTGGTCGACGTCTCGCAGGACGTCATCATTCGCGAGGAGGACTGTGGCACCGAGCGCGGTCTGAAGCTGAAGATCGCGGTCCGCGGCGAGGACGGTGTCCTGCGCAAGACGGACGACGTCGAGACGTCCGTGTACGCCCGCATGCTGGCCGAGGACGTCGTCGTCGACGGCAAGGTCATCGCCCCGGCCAACGTCGACCTCGGTGACGTGCTCATCGACGCCCTGGTCGCCAACGGCGTCGAGGAGGTCAAGACCCGCTCGGTCCTGACCTGTGAGTCGGCGGTCGGCACCTGTGCCTTCTGCTACGGCCGTTCGCTCGCCACCGGCAAGCTGGTCGACATCGGTGAGGCGGTCGGCATCATCGCCGCCCAGTCCATCGGTGAGCCCGGTACCCAGCTGACGATGCGTACCTTCCACACCGGTGGTGTGGCCGGTGACGACATCACCCAGGGTCTGCCCCGTGTCGTCGAGCTCTTCGAGGCTCGTACGCCGAAGGGTGTCGCCCCGATCTCCGAGGCCGCGGGCCGTGTCCGCATCGAGGAGACCGAGAAGACCAAGAAGATCGTCATCACCCCGGACGACGGCAGCGACGAGACGGCGTTCCCGATCTCGAAGCGCGCCCGTCTGCTCGTGGGCGAGGGCGACCACGTCGAGGTGGGCCAGAAGCTCACCGTGGGTGCCACCAACCCGCACGACGTGCTGCGGATCCTCGGTCAGCGCGCGGTCCAGGTCCACCTGGTCGGCGAGGTCCAGAAGGTCTACAACTCGCAGGGTGTGTCGATCCACGACAAGCACATCGAGATCATCATCCGGCAGATGCTGCGCCGCGTGACGATCATCGAGTCCGGCGACGCGGAGCTGCTGCCGGGCGAGCTCGTCGAGCGCTCGAAGTTCGAGACCGAGAACCGTCGGGTCGTGACGGAAGGCGGCCACCCGGCCTCCGGCCGTCCGCAGCTGATGGGTATCACCAAGGCTTCGCTGGCGACGGAATCCTGGCTGTCGGCCGCCTCCTTCCAGGAGACGACCCGAGTTCTGACGGACGCGGCGATCAACGCCAAGTCCGACAGCCTCATCGGCCTCAAGGAGAACGTCATCATCGGTAAGCTCATCCCGGCCGGTACGGGCCTGTCCCGCTACCGCAACATCCGGGTCGAGCCGACCGAGGAAGCCAAGGCCGCGATGTACTCGGCCGTCGGCTACGACGACATCGACTACTCCCCGTTCGGCACGGGCTCCGGCCAGGCCGTTCCGCTGGAGGACTACGACTACGGGCCGTACAACCAGTAAGGCGCGCCAGTGAGTTGAAGGGCGGTCACCCCACCGGGGTGGCCGCCCTTCGGCGTTCGTGCGGGAGAGCTCGGAGACGCAGGAATGGCCCGGCGGCGCATTTTGGTACCGGGTGCTGAGACTTGGCGTCTCATTCTTCGGTCGGGGCGGGAGAGCGGTGACGTATCGCACTGCACGTGGCATTCCGTGCGTGGCCATTTGTTTTGACCCAAGTCGATGAGCTAGGTACGCTCAGACCTTGTGCCTGGGGTGTGCCTGGGCTCGCGCGCGTGTCCTGACCGCAGCGCGGGTTCGAAAGTGGCCGCCGAAATCTGCGCCCTTCTCGCCTTCAGCGGGAGTCTGCAGCATTCGACACACCCGACCGCGTGGGTCGGCAACGTTCCAGGTTAGCTTTACTATTCGGCACACAGAAACCGGAGAAGTAGTGCCTACGATCCAGCAGCTGGTCCGTAAGGGCCGGCAGGACAAGGTCGAGAAGAACAAGACGCCCGCGCTCGAGGGTTCCCCCCAGCGTCGTGGCGTCTGCACGCGTGTGTTCACGACCACCCCGAAGAAGCCGAACTCGGCCCTGCGGAAGGTCGCGCGTGTGCGTCTGACCTCCGGGATCGAGGTCACGGCCTACATTCCGGGTGAGGGACACAACCTGCAGGAGCACTCCATCGTGCTCGTGCGTGGTGGCCGTGTGAAGGACCTGCCTGGTGTTCGCTACAAGATCATCCGCGGTTCCCTCGACACCCAGGGTGTCAAGAACCGCAAGCAGGCCCGCAGCCGCTACGGCGCCAAGAAGGAGAAGTAAGAATGCCTCGTAAGGGCCCCGCCCCGAAGCGCCCGGTCATCATCGACCCGGTCTACGGTTCTCCTCTGGTGACCTCCCTCATCAACAAGGTGCTGCTGAACGGCAAGCGCTCCACCGCCGAGCGCATCGTTTACGGCGCCATGGAGGGCCTGCGCGAGAAGACCGGCAACGACCCGGTCATCACGCTGAAGCGCGCTCTCGAGAACATCAAGCCGACCCTCGAGGTCAAGTCCCGCCGCGTCGGTGGTGCGACCTACCAGGTTCCGATCGAGGTCAAGCCCGGTCGTGCCAACACGCTGGCCCTGCGCTGGCTGGTGGGTTACTCCCGCGCCCGTCGCGAGAAGACCATGACCGAGCGTCTGCTCAACGAGCTCCTCGACGCCTCCAACGGCCTCGGTGCCGCTGTGAAGAAGCGCGAGGACACCCACAAGATGGCCGAGTCCAACAAGGCCTTCGCGCACTACCGCTGGTAGTCGCTACCCACATCGAGACCGAGAGAAGACTGAGCCGACATGGCTACCACTTCACTTGACCTGGCCAAGGTGCGCAACATCGGCATCATGGCCCACATCGACGCGGGCAAGACGACGACCACCGAGCGGATCCTGTTCTACACCGGTGTCTCGTACAAGATCGGTGAGGTCCACGACGGCGCCGCCACGATGGACTGGATGGAGCAGGAGCAGGAGCGTGGCATCACGATCACCTCTGCTGCCACCACCTGTCACTGGCCGCTGAACGACGTCGACCACACCATCAACATCATCGACACCCCGGGCCACGTCGACTTCACCGTCGAGGTGGAGCGTTCGCTTCGCGTGCTCGACGGTGCCGTGACGGTGTTCGACGGCGTCGCCGGCGTTGAGCCCCAGTCCGAGACCGTGTGGCGTCAGGCGGACCGCTACGGCGTTCCGCGCATCTGCTTCGTCAACAAGCTCGACCGCACGGGTGCCGAGTTCCACCGCTGCGTCGACATGATCGTCGACCGCCTCGGTGCGACCCCGCTGGTCATGCAGCTGCCTATCGGTGCAGAGGCTGACTTCAAGGGCGTCGTCGACCTCGTCACCATGAAGGCTTTCGTCTGGTCCGCCGAGACCAAGATGGGCGAGGCCTACGACATCGTCGACATCCCCGACACGCACACCGAGGCTGCCGAGGAGTACCGCGGCAAGCTGCTCGAGGCCGTCGCGGAGAACGACGAGGAGATGATGGAGCTGTACCTCGAGGGCCAGGAGCCCTCCGAGGAGCAGCTGTACGCGGCGATCCGTCGCATCACCATCGCCTCCGGCAAGGGCGGCGACACCACCGTCACCCCCGTCTTCTGCGGTACCGCGTTCAAGAACAAGGGCGTTCAGCCCCTGCTCGACGCGGTCGTGCGCTACCTGCCGTCCCCCCTGGACGTCGAGGCCATCGAGGGCCACGACGTGAAGGACCCGGAGACGGTCGTCAAGCGCAAGCCGTCCGACGAGGAGCCGCTGTCGGCTCTCGCCTTCAAGATCGCGAGCGACCCGCACCTCGGCAAGCTCACCTTCGTCCGGATCTACTCCGGTCGCCTGGACTCCGGCACCGCGGTGCTGAACTCCGTCAAGGGCAAGAAGGAGCGCATCGGCAAGATCTACCGCATGCACGCGAACAAGCGTGAGGAGATCGAGTCGGTGGGCGCCGGTGACATCGTCGCCGTCATGGGTCTCAAGCAGACCACCACGGGCGAGACGCTCTGTGACGACAAGCAGCCGGTGATCCTGGAGTCCATGGACTTCCCGGCGCCGGTCATCCAGGTCGCCATCGAGCCGAAGTCCAAGGGTGACCAGGAGAAGCTGGGTGTCGCCATCCAGCGCCTCTCGGAGGAGGACCCCTCCTTCCAGGTGCACTCCGACGAGGAGACCGGCCAGACCATCATCGGTGGTATGGGCGAGCTTCACCTCGAGGTCCTTGTCGACCGCATGAAGCGGGAGTTCAAGGTCGAGGCCAACGTCGGTAAGCCGCAGGTCGCCTACCGCGAGACGATCCGCAAGGCCGTCGAGCGCGTCGACTACACGCACAAGAAGCAGACCGGTGGTACCGGTCAGTTCGCCAAGGTCCAGATCGCCATCGAGCCGATCGAGGGCGGCGACGCTTCGTACGAGTTCGTGAACAAGGTCACCGGTGGCCGCATCCCCAAGGAGTACATCCCTTCGGTGGACGCGGGTGCGCAGGAGGCCATGCAGTTCGGCATCCTGGCCGGCTACGAGATGACGGGCGTCCGCGTCACGCTCATCGACGGTGCCTACCACGAGGTCGACTCCTCCGAGCTCGCGTTCAAGATCGCCGGTTCGCAGGCCTTCAAGGAGGCCGCGCGCAAGGCCAGCCCCGTGCTGCTCGAGCCGATGATGGCCGTCGAGGTCACCACGCCCGAGGACTACATGGGCGACGTCATCGGCGACATCAACTCCCGTCGTGGCCAGATCCAGGCCATGGAGGAGCGCAGTGGCGCCCGGGTCGTCAAGGGCCTGGTCCCGCTGTCGGAGATGTTCGGCTACGTCGGAGACCTCCGCAGCAAGACGTCGGGTCGCGCAAGCTACTCGATGCAGTTCGACTCCTACGCCGAGGTTCCGCGGAACGTCGCCGAGGAGATCATCGCGAAGGCCAAGGGCGAGTAACTCACTCGAGTTCACGCTTTAGGCTTGACTCCGGAGCCTCCGGGTCATTCCCGCCCCAATCGGGAGGGAGTGACCCGGGCCCCGGGCACCCCAGCAAAGATCACCTGGCGCCGATGAAGTAAGGCGTACAGAACCACTCCACAGGAGGACCCCAGTGGCGAAGGCGAAGTTCGAGCGGACTAAGCCGCACGTCAACATCGGCACCATCGGTCACATTGACCACGGTAAGACGACCCTCACGGCCGCCATTACCAAGGTGCTGCACGACGCGTACCCCGACCTGAACGAGGCTTCGGCCTTCGACCAGATCGACAAGGCTCCCGAGGAGCGCCAGCGCGGTATCACGATCTCGATCGCGCACGTCGAGTACCAGACCGAGGCGCGTCACTACGCCCACGTCGACTGCCCCGGTCACGCGGACTACATCAAGAACATGATCACGGGTGCCGCGCAGATGGACGGCGCCATCCTCGTGGTCGCCGCCACCGACGGCCCGATGCCGCAGACCAAGGAGCACGTGCTCCTGGCCCGCCAGGTCGGCGTTCCGTACATCGTTGTCGCCCTGAACAAGGCCGACATGGTGGACGACGAGGAGATCCTGGAGCTCGTCGAGCTCGAGGTCCGTGAGCTCCTCTCCGAGTACGAGTTCCCGGGCGACGACGTTCCGGTCGTCAAGGTCTCCGCTCTGAAGGCCCTCGAGGGCGACAAGGAGTGGGGCAACTCCGTCCTCGAGCTGATGAAGGCCGTCGACGAGTCGATCCCGGAGCCCGAGCGCGACGTCGACAAGCCGTTCCTGATGCCGATCGAGGACGTCTTCACGATCACCGGTCGTGGCACCGTCGTCACCGGCCGCATCGAGCGTGGTGTCCTGAAGGTCAACGAGACCGTTGACATCATCGGCATCAAGCAGGAGAAGACCACCACCACGGTCACCGGCATCGAGATGTTCCGCAAGCTGCTCGACGAGGGCCAGGCCGGTGAGAACGTCGGTCTGCTCCTCCGTGGCATCAAGCGCGAGGACGTCGAGCGCGGCCAGGTCATCATCAAGCCGGGTTCGGTTACCCCGCACACCGAGTTCGAGGCGCAGGCGTACATCCTGTCGAAGGACGAGGGTGGCCGCCACACCCCGTTCTTCAACAACTACCGCCCGCAGTTCTACTTCCGTACGACGGACGTGACCGGCGTCGTGACCCTCCCCGAGGGCACCGAGATGGTCATGCCGGGTGACAACACCGAGATGAAGGTGGAGCTCATCCAGCCCGTCGCCATGGAGGAGGGCCTCAAGTTCGCCATCCGTGAGGGTGGCCGGACCGTGGGCGCCGGCCAGGTCACCAAGATCAACAAGTAAGTCTTGTTGGCTTGACAGCCTGGTAGCTCCAGCGAGCACCTGAGAGGGCCCGTACGACTTCGGTCGTACGGGCCCTTTCGCTTGCCTTGTTGCTTTCGCGCTTGCTTTCGCGCTTGCTTTCGCGCGCCCGGCTGTCCCGGGCGCGCGCGGGGGCTACGCCTGCGACTGCTTGGGCCGCCAGAGCCAGGGGCGGGCGTCGGGGGAGAGGCCCGCGACGGCGGGGCCGAGCCGGGTGTCGGCGAGCGTGGGGCCGCCCAGGCTGCTGCGGGCCGTGGCCGGGTGGGTGAGGCGGCCGCGGTGCAGGAGCTGCAGGGCGCCGCGCACATCGCGGCCCAGGAGGTACTCCCCGGCGGCCGACACGGGGCCGTAGCCGGGGAATCGGACGGGGTCGCCGCCGATGGTTATCAGCTCGGTCGAGGCGGGCGGCCGGTAGTAGAGGCGGCTGCCCAGGGCGGCTATGGAGTCCGCCGGTACGGGCAGGCCGGCGGAGGGGACCGGGCCGTCCTGCGTCCAGTGGTGCACGGTCTCGCGTCCCGGCGCGTACACATGCACCTGGCCGTCGTCCCCGGCGATCGCGGTGAGCCCGTCCTGCACCTGGCCGCCGCCGAGGTCGCGCCACGGCGACCAGACCCCGTCGGTCCCGCGCACACGCGTGCTGATGCCCTGGTCGGCGTTGCGCACGAAGAGGTGCACCCGCCCGTCCTTCGCGGTCACCGCGACCGGCACCCCGATGCGCCGCCCCCGCACGGGCTCGGGCTCGGGGTTGCCGAGCCCCGTCCACGCGGAGAAGCCCGACCGCTTCGTGCCCGTCGCGCGCTCCTCCAGGAGCACGATCTCCCGTACGTTCTGCGCGCCGCGCCCCTCCACCGAGGCGAGCCGGAGCCCGAACAGGAGCTGGCGCCCGTCCGGGAGCCTGGCCGCGCCGAGGACCGGGGCGAGGGGGCCGCCGCCCAGGTCGACGGGCTTCCCGAAGGTCCCGTTCGCCCGCTCCTGGTAGCGCACCGCGCGCAGGCCGAGCACGCCGTACGCGGTGAGCCTGCCGTCGGGGCCGGTGGCCAGCTGCAGCCGCGGGCCCGGGTAGCGGTAGTGGGTGGCGCGCACCCAGCCCTTGCGGTTGGTCAGGGGGCGGTTGCCGCCGACGTTGTAGTCGCCGCAGCCCGCGGGGTTGCCGCACTGCCACTCGGGCGCGGCGCCGTACGGCCGCAGCAGTGCCGCCTTCGCCTTGAGCACCGCGGTCGGGAGGTTCTTCGGCCAGTGGTTGTTGTAGTAGCCGCGGAAGGCCGTGGTGACGAACGGGGGCGGGCCGCCCTCGGCCGTCTGCGCCCAGCGGATCAGCGCGGCCCAGGTGAACGAGGCGACGGCCGTGTGGTCGGCGTGGTCGGAGTACCCGGGCTGCTCGCTGTCGCGGATGCGGGTGCGCTCGTCGCTGAGCTGGATGTCGGGGTCGGGGTCGAGCGTCTGCACCAGGGTGGGCCGGTAGCGCTCCAGGAGGCCGACGAGTACGTCGATCAGGGCCTCGTGGTCGTACGTCTGGACCGAGCGCAGCGGCGAGCCCTGCGGGATGACGGTGCGCAGCGTCAGGCCCGGCTGACGCCAGAGGGCGGGGGCGCCCATGTGCCAGGCCGGGGTGTGCATGGCGAGGTTCAGGTGGATCAGGTCGACGCGGCGGTCGCCGTGCTCCAGCGTGTTCACCTCGGCGCGGTGGCCGCCGGGCAGCTTGAGGGTGCCCGTCTGCCAGGGCGTGAACAGCGGCAGCCCGATCAGCTCGGCGTACGACTGGCGCAGGCCCTGGTGGCGGGCGGCCGCGTACGCGGGCTGGTCGGCGGGCGGGTGCGGCTGTCCCGGGATCTTGTTGACCCCGTCGGCCTCGCCCGCGGTGACGTACACGCAGACCAGGGGGGTGCCCGCGGCCACGGCGTGCTGGGTGTCCGGGTTCATGAAGAACAGGTCGTCGTCCGGGTGGGCGAGGAACTGCAGGAGCAGCGCCCGGTCGGACTGGGTGGCGGGCAGGCCCGTGGCGGGGGAGGGGGCGGCGGTACTGCTGCGCGGGGGAGCCTCGGGTGTGCGGGTGCAGGCGGCCGCGGCGGAGCCTGCCGCGACGGCGGCGGTGCCCAGGAGGAGGGTGCGGCGGGCGGGGGCAGGGCCGCGCCGGGGACGCTTCCCGGGCGCACCCGGGTCCCGTATGTCCTGGGTCTGGGGCGGGGCTGCGGGGGCTTCGCCCCGTCCCCGGCCGGTCCTCCAGGCAGGCCAACCTCGCACGTGCCTCTCTCCGTCCACCCTGTGCAGCGGTCGGGGGCCGCGCTGCTGTCCAGTTGTTTCGTCTGGAAAGAGGGTTAGCGGAGTGTGCAGGTTCCATGCATGTACATCTTTTGTTCACCCGAGGGGCGCAAAGTAGGAGCGCTGGGTGAGGGTGTGGGCATGACCACGCGGGGAGTGGGGTACGATCCCGCCTCGATTGGCCAGGGATACGTCCCGTATGGCAGACTGTCGGGGTTGCTCGGTTGAGTGCCGATGCTGCGCGCCTCCCGCCGGGAGGACCGGAAGCGAGTCCCACAGTACTCGTCGCCCCAACTGCCGAAAGGCAGCGCTGGAGCGGACGTACGGGAATCTTCTGGGAAGCGTGGGCGGGGTGCCTCAGCCAGGCACCCGGTGGGTTTCTTCCCCCGGACGCGGCCTCGGGCCGCAGCCCCTAGCAGGGAAATCCCTTGGGATATCCGTGTCAGCGAGGTTGCGACACGCCCGACCGCGTGGGTCGGAAGAAGCAAGAACCCGCCGGGTTCCAGAGCGTTACGAGACAAAGGACTACTAAGTAGCCATGGCGGGACAGAAGATCCGCATCCGGCTCAAGGCCTACGACCACGAGGTCATCGACTCCTCGGCGAAGAAGATCGTCGAGACGGTGACGCGTACTGGTGCGTCGGTCGCGGGCCCGGTGCCGCTGCCCACTGAGAAGAACGTGTACTGCGTCATCAAGTCGCCGCACAAGTACAAGGACTCGCGCGAGCACTTCGAGATGCGCACGCACAAGCGCCTGATCGACATCCTCGACCCGACGCCCAAGACCGTTGACTCGCTGATGCGCCTGGACCTTCCGGCCGGCGTCGACATCGAGATCAAGCTCTGAAGGGCGCTGGAGAGATGACCAAGCAGATCAAGGGCATCCTGGGCGAGAAGCTCGGCATGACCCAGGTCTGGGACGAGAACAACCGTGTCGTCCCGGTGACCGTGGTCAAGGCCGGGCCCTGTGTCGTTACCCAGGTCCGTACGAATGACTCCGACGGCTACGAGTCGGTCCAGATCGCCTTCGGCGAGATCGACCCGCGCAAGGTGAACAAGCCCCTCAAGGGCCACTTCGCCAAGGCCGACGTGACCCCCCGTCGCCACCTCGTCGAGATCCGTACCGCTGACGCCAGCGAGTACACCCTCGGCCAGGAGCTGACTGCCGAGACCTTCGAGGCCGGCGTCAAGGTCGACGTCACCGGCAAGAGCAAGGGCAAGGGCTTCGCCGGTGTCATGAAGCGCCACAACTTCCACGGTGGCAAGGCGTCCCACGGTGCTCACCGTGTGCACCGCAAGCCCGGTTCCATCGGTGGCTGTGCCACCCCCGGCCGTGTCTTCAAGGGCATGCGCATGGCGGGCCGCATGGGCAACGAGCGGGTCACCACCCAGAACCTGACCGTCCACGCCGTTGACGCGGAGAAGGGTCTGCTGCTCATCAAGGGCGCAGTTCCCGGTCCGAACGGCGGCCTCGTCCTGGTCCGTACCGCGGCCAAGGGGGCTTGAGGAACCGATGAGCACCATTGACATCCTTTCGCCGGCAGGCGACAAGGCCGGGACCGTCGAGCTCCCCGCGGAGATCTTCGACGTCGAGAAGATCAGCATCCCGCTGATCCACCAGGTCGTTGTCGCGCAGCTGGCCGCTGCCCGTCAGGGCACGCACAAGACCAAGACCCGCGGCGAAGTCCGTGGCGGTGGCAAGAAGCCTTACCGCCAGAAGGGCACCGGCCGCGCGCGCCAGGGTTCGACCCGTGCGCCGCAGTTCGCCGGCGGTGGCGTCGTCCACGGCCCCGTGCCGCGTGACTACTCGCAGCGGACCCCGAAGAAGATGAAGGCCGCGGCCCTGCGCCACGCCCTCACCGACCGGGCCCGCAACAGCCGTATCCACGTCGTCGCCGACGTGGTCGAGGGCGACATCTCCACCAAGGCCGCCAAGGCTCTCCTCGGCAAGATCAGCGAGCGCAAGAACGTGCTCCTGGTCGTCGAGCGGGAGAACGAGAAGGCCCTGCTGTCCGCCCGCAACCTGCCCCAGGTCCACATCCTGGAGCCGGGCCAGCTGAACACGTACGACGTTCTCGTCTCGGACGACGTGGTCTTCACCAAGGCCGCCTTCGAGTCCTTCGTGTCCGGCCCGAAGGCCAATGACACCGAAGGGAGCGACGCCTGATGGCCATCCGTCACCAGAGCATTGCGTCCAAGGCTGCGAAGGCCGCCAAGGCCGCGCGCGTCGCCAAGGCGAAGCGCATCGCGACCGAGGGCAAGTTCGAGGTTGAGCCCACCCCGCTGAGCAAGTCCTTCTCGGACCCGCGCGACGTCCTCGTCAAGCCGGTCGTCTCCGAGAAGTCGTACGCGCTCCTGGACGAGGGCAAGTACACGTTCATCGTGGCCCCGGGCGCCAACAAGACCCAGATCAAGCAGGCCGTCGAGGCGGTCTTCTCGGTCAAGGTCACCGGCGTCAACACGATCAACCGTCAGGGCAAGCGGAAGCGCACGCGCACCGGGTTCGGCAAGCGTGCCGACACCAAGCGCGCCATCGTGACCCTTGCTGAGGGCGACCGTATCGACATCTTCGGCCAGGCCTCCTAACGGAGCGCCCTGGTCCGAATATCGGACGAGGACTGAGAAATGGGAATCCGCAAGTACAAGCCGACTACGCCGGGCCGTCGTGGCTCCAGCGTCGCCGACTTCGTCGAGGTAACGCGGTCCACGCCGGAGAAGTCGCTGGTCCGCCCGCTGCACAGCAAGGGCGGCCGTAACAACGCCGGTCGGATCACGGTTCGCCACCAGGGTGGCGGACACAAGCGCGCCTACCGCGTGATCGACTTCCGTCGTCACGACAAGGACGGCGTGCCGGCCAAGGTCGCGCACATCGAGTACGACCCCAACCGCACCGCGCGCATCGCGCTGCTGCACTACGCGGACGGCGAGAAGCGCTACATCCTCGCCCCGCGTGGTCTGGCGCAGGGTGCCCGGGTTGAGAACGGCCCTGGCGCCGACATCAAGCCCGGCAACAACATGGCGCTGCGCAACATCCCCGTCGGTACGACGCTGCACGCCATCGAGCTGCGTCCGGGCGGCGGCGCCAAGTTCGCCCGCTCGGCCGGTGCCTCGGTGCAGCTGCTCGCGAAGGAAGGCGCCATGGCGCACCTTCGCATGCCGTCCGGTGAGATCCGCCTGGTCGACGTCCGCTGCCGCGCCACCATCGGCGAGGTCGGCAACGCCGAGCAGTCGAACATCAACTGGGGCAAGGCCGGCCGCATGCGCTGGAAGGGCGTCCGCCCGACCGTGCGTGGTGTCGTCATGAACCCGGTTGACCACCCGCACGGTGGTGGTGAAGGCAAGACCTCCGGTGGTCGCCACCCGGTCTCGCCGTGGGGCAAGAAGGAGGGTCGTACTCGTGATCGCAACAAGGCGAGCAACAAGTACATCGTCCGCCGCCGCAAGTCGAACAAGAAGCGCTAGGAGCGGGTTTAGATGCCGCGCAGTCTCAAGAAGGG
Source organism: Streptomyces odontotermitis (assembly GCF_050510915.1). NCBI lineage: Bacteria > Bacillati > Actinomycetota > Actinomycetes > Kitasatosporales > Streptomycetaceae > Streptomyces > Streptomyces odontotermitis. The sequence goes on from NZ_JBNJLS010000010.1 coordinate 268,048, forward strand.
GCCCTTCGTCGACGACCACCTGATCAAGAAGGTGGACGCCCAGAACGAAGCGGGCTCTAAGAACGTCATCAAGACCTGGTCCCGGCGCTCGATGATCATCCCCAGCATGCTGGGGCACACGATCGCGGTGCACAACGGCAAGACCCACATCCCGGTGTTCGTCACCGAGTCGATGGTCGGCCACAAGCTCGGTGAGTTTTCGCCGACCCGCACCTTCCGCGGCCACGTCAAGGACGACCGCAAGTCGAAGCGCCGCTAAGCGGGGTGTGAACGACTGTGACTAACACCGAAGGGACAACCATGGAAGCCAGGGCCCAGGCGCGGTACATCCGCGTCACGCCCATGAAGGCCCGCCGCGTGGTGGACCTCATCCGTGGCATGGACGCCACGGAGGCTCAGGCGGTCCTGCGTTTCGCCCCGCAGGCCGCGAGCGTGCCGGTCGGCAAGGTGCTGGACAGCGCCATCGCCAACGCCGCGCACAACTACGACCACACGGACGCTTCGTCGCTGTACATCAGCGAGGCGTTCGTCGATGAGGGCCCGACCCTGAAGCGGTTCCGTCCGCGCGCCCAGGGCCGTGCCTACCGGATCCGTAAGCGGACCAGCCACATCACCGTGGTCGTCAGCAGCAAGGAAGGAACCCGGTAATGGGCCAGAAGGTAAACCCGCACGGGTTCCGGCTCGGTGTCACGACCGACTTCAAGTCGCGTTGGTACGCCGACAAGCTGTACAAGGACTACGTCAAGGAAGACGTCGCCATCCGTCGGATGATGACGTCCGGCATGGAGCGCGCCGGCATCTCGAAGGTGGAGATCGAGCGCACCCGTGACCGCGTGCGTGTGGACATCCACACCGCTCGTCCCGGCATCGTCATCGGCCGCCGTGGCGCCGAGGCCGACCGCATCCGCGGTGACCTCGAGAAGCTCACGGGCAAGCAGGTCCAGCTGAACATCCTCGAGGTCAAGAACCCCGAGGTCGACGCTCAGCTCGTGGCCCAGGCCGTTGCGGAGCAGCTGTCCTCCCGCGTCTCCTTCCGTCGCGCCATGCGTAAGAGCATGCAGTCGGCGATGAAGGCGGGCGCCAAGGGCATCAAGATCCAGTGTGGCGGTCGTCTCGGCGGTGCCGAGATGTCCCGTTCGGAGTTCTACCGCGAGGGCCGTGTGCCCCTGCACACGCTCCGCGCCAACGTGGACTACGGCTTCTTCGAGGCCAAGACGACCTTCGGCCGCATCGGCGTGAAGGTCTGGATCTACAAGGGCGACGTCAAGAACATCGCCGAGGTCCGCGCCGAGAACGCCGCTGCCCGCGCCGGCAACCGCCCGGCCCGTGGTGGCAACGACCGCCCGGCCCGTGGTGGCCGTGGTGGCGAGCGTGGCGGCCGCGGTCGCAAGCCGCAGCAGCAGTCCGCGCCGGCTGCCGAGGCCCCCAAGGCCGAGGCTCCCGCCGCTGCCGCTCCGGCTGCTGAGAGCACCGGAACGGAGGCCTGACCGAAATGCTGATCCCCCGTAGGGTCAAGCACCGCAAGCAGCACCACCCGAAGCGCAGCGGTATGTCCAAGGGTGGCACGCAGGTTGCGTTCGGCGAGTACGGCATCCAGGCGCTCACCCCGGCGTATGTGACGAACCGTCAGATCGAGGCTGCTCGTATCGCCATGACGCGTCACATCAAGCGTGGCGGCAAGGTCTGGATCAACATCTACCCGGACCGCCCCCTCACCAAGAAGCCTGCCGAGACCCGCATGGGTTCCGGTAAGGGTTCGCCGGAGTGGTGGGTCGCCAACGTCAAGCCCGGACGCGTGATGTTCGAGCTGTCGTACCCGAACGAGAAGATTGCTCGTGAGGCGCTCACCCGCGCTGCTCACAAGCTTCCGATGAAGTGCCGCATCGTCCGGCGCGAGGCAGGTGAGGCGTGATGTCGGCCGGAACCAAGGCGTCCGAGCTGCGCGAGCTGGGCAACGAGGAGCTTGTCGCCAAGCTCCGCGAGGCCAAGGAAGAGCTGTTCAACCTCCGCTTCCAGGCGGCGACCGGTCAGCTCGAGAACCACGGTCGGCTGAAGGCCGTCCGCAAGGACATCGCGCGGATCTACACCCTGATGCGTGAGCGCGAGCTGGGCATCGAGACGGTGGAGAGCGCCTGATGAGCGAGAGCAACGTGACTGAAGAGACGAAGGCCGAGCGCGGCTTCCGCAAGACCCGTGAGGGTCTGGTCGTCAGCGACAAGATGGACAAGACCGTCGTCGTCGCCGTCGAGGACCGCGTCAAGCACGCGCTGTACGGCAAGGTCATCCGCCGTACGAACAAGCTCAAGGCGCACGACGAGCAGAACGCTGCCGGCGTCGGCGACCGCGTCCTCCTGATGGAGACGCGTCCGCTGTCGGCGACCAAGCGCTGGCGCGTCGTCGAGATCCTCGAGAAGGCCAAGTAATTCTCCGGGGGGTTTCCCCCGGAGTTCGTTCCGCCAGGCTCGGCAGGGACCAACTCCCTTGACGGACAAGGTCCCTGCCGGGAACCGGCAGACAAACAGGAGATAGACGTGATCCAGCAGGAGTCGCGACTTCGCGTCGCCGACAACACGGGTGCGAAGGAAATCCTCACCATCCGTGTTCTCGGTGGCTCGGGTCGCCGCTACGCGGGCATCGGTGACGTCATCGTCGCCACCGTCAAGGACGCGATCCCCGGTGGCAACGTGAAGAAGGGTGACGTCGTCAAGGCGGTCATCGTTCGCACCGTCAAGGAGCGCCGCCGTCCGGACGGCTCGTACATCCGCTTCGACGAGAACGCCGCCGTCATTCTGAAGAACGACGGCGACCCTCGCGGCACCCGTATCTTCGGCCCGGTGGGCCGTGAGCTGCGCGAGAAGAAGTTCATGAAGATCATCTCGCTCGCGCCGGAGGTGCTGTAAGCATGAAGATCAAGAAGGGCGACCTGGTCCAGGTCATCACCGGTAAGGACAAGGGCAAGCAGGGCAAGGTCATTGCCGCTTACCCGCGCGAGGAGCGCGTCCTGGTCGAGGGTGTCAACCGGGTCAAGAAGCACACGAAGGCCGGCCCCACGGCCTCCGGCTCGCAGGCCGGCGGCATCGTGACCACCGAGGCCCCCGTCCACGTCTCCAACGTCCAGCTGGTCGTGGAGAAGGACGGCAACAAGGTCGTCACGCGCGTCGGTTACCGCTTCGACGACGAGGGCAACAAGATCCGCGTTGCCAAGCGGACGGGTGAGGACATCTGATGACGACCACCACCACTCCGCGTCTCAAGACGAAGTACCGCGAGGAGATCGCGGGCAAGCTGCGTGACGAGTTCAAGTACGAGAACGTCATGCAGGTCCCCGGCCTGGTCAAGATCGTGGTCAACATGGGTGTCGGCGACGCCGCCCGTGACTCGAAGCTGATCGACGGCGCCATCCGCGACCTCACCACGATCACCGGCCAGAAGCCGGCCGTGACGAAGGCCCGGAAGTCCATCGCGCAGTTCAAGCTGCGCGAGGGCCAGCCGATCGGCTGCCACGTCACGCTCCGTGGCGACCGCATGTGGGAGTTCCTGGACCGCACCCTGTCGCTCGCGCTGCCGCGCATCCGCGACTTCCGTGGTCTGTCCCCCAAGCAGTTCGACGGCCGTGGCAACTACACCTTCGGTCTCACGGAGCAGGTCATGTTCCACGAGATCGACCAGGACAAGATCGACCGCGTCCGGGGTATGGACATCACCGTGGTCACCACGGCGACCAACGACGCTGAGGGCCGTGCCCTTCTCCGTCACCTCGGCTTCCCGTTCAAGGAGGCGTAAGCGAGATGGCGAAGAAGGCTCTGATTGCCAAGGCTGCTCGTAAGCCCAAGTTCGGTGTGCGTGCGTACACCCGCTGCCAGCGCTGCGGCCGTCCGCACTCCGTGTACCGCAAGTTCGGCCTGTGCCGCGTGTGCCTCCGTGAGATGGCTCACCGTGGCGAGCTGCCGGGCGTGACCAAGAGCTCCTGGTAATCCCCTAGTTGGGATTACTGAGGGCTCTCGGTAAGCAATGGGACGGTAGGGTGCCCTGCTCTTCATGGCTTAGGCTAGGAGGGTTGGGCGCCCGCCGCCCCGTACGACTTACTACGCCGTAGGTCCCCGCGCCGCACCCGTCCCGCCCATGAGTGGGGAGAGGGATGGCGCATACAGGAAACCCCGGCGAGAGAGGCCGAAGGCCAATTCATGACCATGACTGATCCGATCGCAGACATGCTTACGCGTCTGCGGAACGCGAACTCGGCGTACCACGACACCGTGGCGATGCCGCACAGCAAGATCAAGTCGCACATCGCCGAGATCCTCCAGCAGGAGGGTTTCATCACCGGCTGGAAGGTCGAGGACGCCGAGGTCGGCAAGAACCTCGTTCTCGAGCTGAAGTTCGGCCCGAACCGTGAGCGTTCGATCGCCGGCATCAAGCGGATCTCGAAGCCGGGTCTGCGCGTTTACGCGAAGTCCACCAACCTGCCGAAGGTCCTCGGTGGCCTGGGCGTGGCGATCATCTCCACGTCGCACGGTCTCCTGACCGGCCAGCAGGCAGGCAAGAAGGGCGTGGGTGGGGAAGTCCTCGCCTACGTCTGGTAGCGGAAGGGAACGGAGGAAACAGCTATGTCGCGTATTGGCAAGCTCCCCATCACGGTTCCCGCCGGCGTGGACGTCACCATCGATGGCCGCACGGTCACGGTGAAGGGTTCCAAGGGCACCCTGACCCACACCGTCGCCGCGCCGATCGAGATCGCTAAGGGCGAGGACGGCGTTCTGAACGTCACCCGCCCCAACGACGAGCGTCAGAACAAGGCCCTGCACGGCCTGTCCCGCACGCTGGTGGCGAACATGATCACCGGTGTGACCCAGGGTTACGTGAAGAAGCTCGAGATCAGCGGTGTCGGTTACCGCGTCCTGGCGAAGGGCTCCAACCTGGAGTTCTCGCTGGGTTACAGCCACCCGATCCTGGTCGAGGCGCCCGAGGGCATCTCGTTCAAGGTCGAGTCGCCCACCAAGCTGTCTGTCGAGGGCATCGACAAGCAGAAGGTCGGCGAGGTTGCGGCCAACATCCGCAAGCTGCGCAAGCCCGACCCGTACAAGGCCAAGGGCGTCAAGTACGAGGGCGAAGTCATCCGCCGCAAGGTCGGAAAGGCGGGTAAGTAAGCCATGGCATACGGTGTGAAGATTGCTAAGGGTGACGCCTACAAGCGCGCCGCCAAGCAGCGCCGCCACATCCGCATCCGCAAGAACGTGTCGGGTACGGCGGAGCGTCCGCGCCTCGTCGTGACGCGTTCGAACCGCAACATCGTTGCTCAGGTCATCGACGACCTCAAGGGTCACACCCTTGCGTCGGCGTCGACCCTGGACGCTTCGATCCGCGGTGGCGAGGGTGACAAGTCGGCCCAGGCCAAGCAGGTCGGTGCGCTCGTCGCCGAGCGTGCCAAGGCCGCGGGTGTCGAGGCTGTCGTATTCGACCGTGGTGGCAACCAGTACGCCGGGCGCATCGCCGCCCTGGCGGACGCCGCCCGCGAAGCCGGGCTCAAGTTCTGAGCCGGTTCCGTAGCTAGCGGAAACAGAGAGAGGTAATTCCAATGGCTGGACCCCAGCGCCGCGGAAGCGGTGCCGGTGGCGGCGAGCGGCGGGACCGGAAGGGCCGTGACGGCGGCGCTGCTGCCGCCGAGAAGACCGCGTACGTTGAGCGCGTTGTCGCGATCAACCGCGTCGCCAAGGTTGTGAAGGGTGGTCGTCGCTTCAGCTTCACCGCGCTGGTCGTGGTGGGCGATGGTGACGGCACCGTGGGTGTCGGTTACGGCAAGGCCAAGGAGGTGCCGGCCGCCATCGCCAAGGGTGTTGAGGAGGCCAAGAAGCACTTCTTCAAGGTCCCCCGCATCCAGGGCACCATCCCCCACCCCATCCAGGGTGAGAAGGCCGCGGGCGTCGTCCTGCTCAAGCCTGCTTCCCCCGGTACCGGTGTTATCGCCGGTGGCCCGGTGCGCGCCGTCCTGGAGTGCGCCGGCGTTCACGACATCCTGTCGAAGTCCCTGGGCTCCGACAACGCGATCAACATCGTGCACGCGACCGTGGCGGCCCTCAAGGGCCTGCAGCGTCCCGAGGAGATCGCGGCTCGCCGTGGTCTGCCGCTCGAGGACGTCGCCCCCGCGGCTCTCCTTCGTGCGCGTGCGGGAGCAGGTGCGTAATGGCACAGCTCAAGATCACGCAGACGAAGTCGTACATCGGCAGCAAGCAGAACCACCGCGACACGCTGCGCACCCTGGGCCTCAAGCGCCTCGGTGACAGCGTCGTCAAGGAGGACCGCCCCGAGTTCCGCGGCATGGTGCACACCGTCCGCCACCTCGTGACGGTTGAGGAGGTCGACTGACATGGCGGAGCAGAACCCGCTGAAGGTCCACAACCTCCGTCCTGCCCCGGGCGCCAAGACCGCCAAGACCCGTGTGGGTCGTGGTGAGGCGTCCAAGGGTAAGACCGCTGGTCGTGGTACCAAGGGCACCAAGGCCCGTTACCAGGTTCCGGAGCGCTTCGAGGGTGGGCAGATGCCCCTCCACATGCGTCTCCCGAAGCTCAAGGGCTTCAAGAACCCGTTCAAGACCGAGTACCAGGTCGTGAACCTCGACAAGCTGACCTCCCTCTACCCCGAGGGTGGAGAGGTCACGGTGGCCGACCTGGTCGCCAAGGGCGCCGTTCGCAAGAACAGCCTTGTCAAGGTCCTCGGCCAGGGCGAGGTCACCGTGGCGCTGCAGGTGACGGTTGACGCCGTCTCCGGCTCCGCCAAGGAGAAGATCACCGCCGCCGGCGGTACCGTCACCGAGCTCGTCTGAATCACCCAGGCGTCTCGATGACTTGAGCGATCCCAACCGGGGATGCCCCACAAAAGGGGCATCCCCGGTTGGTCGTTCCAAGGGGGGCACGGTCGCCGGTAAGGTGGCGTGCACTGTCTAAAGTCCGTGCGGTCTGCCCGCACGGTTTTCTGGCTGTTATACGAATTCGTCGAACCCAAGACCACTACCTCTGACGCACGTGCGCGGGGGTCGCAGGAGGCACCGTGCTCACCGCGTTCGCCCGAGCGTTCAAGACGCCCGACCTGCGCAAGAAGCTGCTCTTCACGCTCGGCATCATCGTGATCTATCGAATCGGTACGCACGTCCCGATTCCCGGCATCAGTTACAAGAACGTCCAGACCTGCATGGACCAGGCCAACGCCAATCAGGGGCTGTTCGGTCTGGTCAACATGTTCAGTGGTGGCGCGCTGCTGCAGATCACGATCTTCGCGCTCGGCATCATGCCGTACATCACGGCGAGCATCATTCTTCAGCTGCTGACTGTGGTGATCCCGCGCCTCGAAGCCCTCAAGAAGGAGGGCCAGGCGGGCACGGCAAAGATCACGCAGTACACGCGCTATCTGACCATCGCGCTCGCGATCCTCCAGGGCACCGGCCTGGTGGCCACCGCCCGCACCGGCACCCTGTTCCAGGGCTGCCAGGTGGCCAGCGAGATCGTGCCTGACCAGTCGATCTTCGTGACCGTCACCATGGTCATCACCATGACCGCGGGCACCGCCTGTGTGATGTGGCTCGGCGAGCTCATCACCGACAAGGGCATCGGCAACGGCATGTCGATCCTGATGTTCATCTCGATCGCCGCCACCTTCCCGAGCGCCCTGTGGGCCATCAAGAAGCAGGGCGACCTGGCGGGCGGCTGGATCGAGTTCGGCACCGTGATCCTCGTCGGCCTGGTCATGGTCGGCCTGGTGGTCTTCGTGGAGCAGGCGCAGCGGCGCATTCCGGTCCAGTACGCGAAGCGCATGATCGGCCGCAGGTCCTACGGCGGTACGTCCACGTACATCCCGCTGAAGGTCAACCAGGCGGGTGTGATCCCGGTCATCTTCGCTTCGTCGCTGCTCTACATCCCGGCGCTCGTCGCCCAGTTCGCGGGCGGCAACTCGGAGTGGAAGACCTGGATCGACCAGCACCTGACCAAGGGAAACCACCCGTACTACATCGTCACGTACTTCCTGTTGATCGTCTTCTTCGCTTTCTTCTATGTGGCGATCTCGTTCAACCCCGACGAAGTCGCTGACAACATGAAGAAGTATGGTGGCTTCATCCCGGGCATCCGGGCTGGCCGTCCGACCGCTGAGTATCTGAGTTACGTGCTCAACCGGATCACCTGGCCGGGCTCGCTGTATCTGGGTCTGATCGCTCTCGTACCGACGATGGCGTTGGTGGGCTTCGGCGCGAACCAGAACTTCCCGTTCGGCGGGACAAGCATCCTCATCATCGTGGGTGTGGGTCTGGAGACCGTGAAGCAGATCGAGAGCCAGCTCCAGCAGCGCAATTACGAAGGGTTCCTCCGCTGATGCGAATCGTCCTCGTCGGGCCGCCCGGTGCGGGCAAGGGTACGCAGGCCGCGTTCCTTGCCAAGAACCTGTCGATCCCGCACATCTCCACGGGCGACCTCTTCCGTGCCAACATCAGCCAGGGCACGGAGCTCGGCATCGAGGCCAAGTCCTACATGGACGCGGGCCAGTTGGTGCCGGACGAGGTCACCATCGGGATGGCCAAGGACCGCATGGAGCAGCCGGACGCCGTGAACGGCTTCCTGCTCGACGGCTTCCCGCGCAACGTCTCGCAGGCCGAGGCGCTCGACAAGGCCCTCAAGGCCGACGACGCGAAGCTGGACGCGGTCCTGGACCTGGAGGTCCCCGAGGACGAGGTGGTCAAGCGCATCGCGGGCCGCCGCATCTGCCGCAAGGACTCGAGCCACGTCTTCCACGTGACGTACAGCAAGCCGAAGGCCGAGGGCGTCTGCGACGTCTGCGGCGGCGAGCTGTACCAGCGGGACGACGACAGCGAGGACACCGTCCGCAAGCGCCTCGAGGTCTACCACGCCCAGACCGAGCCGATCATCGACTACTACCGCTCGCAGGGCCTGGTGGTCACGATCTCCGCGCTCGGCAAGGTCGACGAGGTCACGAAGCGCGCGATGGACGCCCTCAAGGGCGACAAGTAGTTTTCAGCACGCTGCTTCGGCCGCGGTCCCCGTCACGGGGGCCGCGGCCGTAGTGTTGTGTGCACAACGGTTGTACGTGAGACGGAGAGCTGAAGCCCCATGGTGCAGATCAAGACCCCCGAGCAGATCGCGAAGATGCGCGAGGCGGGACTGGTCGTGGCCGCGATCCACGCGGCCACCCGTGAGGCGGCCGTGCCCGGCGCCACCACGCGGGACCTCGACGAGGTCGCGCGCAAGGTGATCGCGGAGCACGGCGCCAAGTCGAACTTCCTCGGCTACGGCGGCTTCCCCGCGACCATCTGCACCTCGGTCAACGAGGTCGTGGTCCACGGCATCCCAGACGACAAGACCGTCCTCAAGGACGGCGACATCATCTCCATCGACGCGGGCGCGATCATCGACGGCTGGCACGGCGACGCCGCGTACACCGCGTTCGTGGGCACCGGTCACGCACCGGAGCTGGTCGAGCTCTCCCGGGTGACCGAGGAGTCGATGTGGGCGGGCATCGCGGCCATGAAGCAGGGCAACCGCCTGGTCGACGTCTCCCGCGCCATCGAGACGTACATCCGCCGCCAGCCGCGTCCGGCCAGCGGCAAGTACGGGATCATCGAGGACTACGGCGGCCACGGCATCGGCACCGAGATGCACATGGACCCGCACCTGCTGAACTACGTGGAGCGCCGGCGCGGCCGCGGCCCCAAGCTGGTCCCCGGCCTCTGCCTGGCGATCGAGCCGATGGTGAGCCTCGGCACACCGAAGACCGAGGTCCTCGAGGACGAATGGACCGTCATCACGACGGACGGCACCTGGTCCTCGCACTGGGAGCACTCCATCGCGCTGACGGAGGAGGGCCCGCTGGTGCTGACCTCGCCCGATGGGGGCAAGGCGAAGCTGGCGGAGCTGGGGATCGTCGCGGCGCCCGATCCCGCGGCCTGACCTCCCGCTTGCTTAAGGATCTTGCCGATGGGGCATTCTTTCTCGATTCGTCTTTCCGGGTGCCCTGACGTAGACTGACTCGTCGGCTCTCGTGCATCCGTATGTCTACAGGCTTGTAGGTCCTACGGGGTGGGAGTCGATCAAGGTAGTCGATTCGAAGGGCGAAGCGTGGCCAAGAAGCAAGGTGCCATCGAGATCGAAGGCACTGTCGTCGAGTCTCTTCCGAACGCCATGTTCAAGGTGGAGCTCCAGAACGGCCACCAGGTCCTGGCACACATCAGCGGCAAGATGCGCATGCACTACATCCGCATCCTCCCTGACGACCGGGTCGTGGTGGAGCTGTCTCCGTACGACCTGACGCGTGGCCGGATCGTCTACCGGTACAAGTAGATCTTGCCCGCACTCCGCTCCGGCGGGGTGGTGGCACTGACCCGGAGAACCTCACCAATGAAGGTCAAGCCGAGCGTCAAGAAGATCTGCGACAAGTGCAGGGTGATCCGCCGTCACGGCCGGGTCATGATCATTTGCGACAACCCGCGCCACAAGCAGCGCCAGGGCTGACGCACGACTGCAGTTCGCAGATTTTCGCGCGACGCACAGCAAGTACATACGCAGGACCCGTCCCTCTTCAGCTCCATCGCAGGTAATGGAGGGCGACACCCTCGGTCGGAGGCCGGGGACCCAGGCTGTACCTCATACGGCACCTGGGAGTGGTTCTGCTACACACCTCCGAAGATTCACAGGAGCCATGAATGGCACGCGTTGAAGGTGTTGACCTCCCGCGCGACAAGCGCATCGAGGTCGCCCTCACCTACGTGTTCGGCATCGGCCGGACGCTGTCTCAGCAGACGCTGGACGCCACCGAGGTGGACCGCAACACCCGTGTTCGCGACCTGACCGAGGAAGACCTCGTCAAGATCCGCGAGTACGTGGACGCGAACATCAAGACCGAGGGTGACCTCCGTCGCGAGATCCAGGCCGACATCCGCCGCAAGGTCGAGATCGGCTGCTACCAGGGTCTGCGTCACCGTCGCGGCCTGCCGGTCCGCGGTCAGCGCACCAGCACCAACGCTCGCACCCGCAAGGGCCCGCGTCGCGCCATCGCCGGTAAGAAGAAGCCGGGCAAGAAGTAGTCCTCGCTCAGCGGTCTATCGACAGCTGGCGCTGCAGGACCGACCACCTCCCGTAGGAGTTATAGATGCCCCCCAAGGGTCGTCAGGGCGCTGCCAAGAAGGTGCGCCGCAAGGAAAAGAAGAACGTCGCTCACGGCCACGCGCACATCAAGAGCACGTTCAACAACACGATCGTGTCCATCACGGACCCGACCGGCAACGTGATCTCGTGGGCCTCCGCCGGCCACGTCGGCTTCAAGGGTTCGCGCAAGTCGACCCCGTTCGCCGCGCAGATGGCTGCCGAGTCGGCCGCCCGTCGCGCGCAGGAGCACGGCATGCGCAAGGTCGACGTGTTCGTGAAGGGCCCCGGCTCCGGCCGTGAGACCGCGATCCGTTCGCTGCAGGCGACCGGCCTCGAGGTCGGCTCGATCCAGGACGTGACGCCCACGCCGCACAACGGCTGCCGTCCGCCCAAGCGTCGTCGCGTCTGACGTTCGTACGTCGCTTGACTTGAGGATTCGGGCGGTACGGCTCTTCGGGGCCGTATCGCCCGTACCCTTGTAACGAATCAGGGCATCAAATAGTGGGTGCCCCTGACTGAAGGAATCACTTCATGCTGATCGCTCAGCGTCCCTCGTTGACCGAAGAGGTCGTCGACGAGTTCCGCTCCCGGTTCGTCATCGAGCCGCTGGAGCCGGGCTTCGGCTACACCCTCGGCAACTCCCTCCGCCGGACCCTCCTCTCCTCGATCCCGGGTGCGGCGGTCACGTCCATCCGCATCGACGGCGTGCTGCACGAGTTCACCACCGTGCCGGGCGTCAAGGAGGACGTCACCGACCTGATCCTCAACATCAAGCAGCTGGTCGTCTCCTCGGAGCACGACGAGCCGGTCGTGATGTACCTGCGCAAGCAGGGCCCGGGTCTGGTCACCGCCGCCGACATCGCGCCCCCGGCCGGTGTCGAGGTGCACAACCCCGACCTCGTCCTCGCCACGCTCAACGGCAAGGGCAAGCTGGAGATGGAGCTGACCGTCGAGCGCGGTCGCGGCTACGTCTCCGCCGTGCAGAACAAGCAGGTGGGCCAGGAGATCGGTCGCATTCCGGTCGACTCCATCTACTCGCCGGTTCTCAAGGTCACGTACAAGGTCGAGGCCACGCGTGTCGAGCAGCGCACCGACTTCGACAAGCTGATCGTCGACGTCGAGACCAAGCAGGCCATGCGTCCGCGTGACGCCATGGCGTCTGCCGGTAAGACGCTGGTCGAGCTCTTCGGCCTGGCCCGTGAGCTCAACATCGACGCCGAGGGCATCGACATGGGTCCGTCCCCGACGGACGCCGCCCTGGCCGCCGATCTGGCGCTGCCGATCGAGGAGCTCGAGCTCACCGTTCGGTCGTACAACTGCCTCAAGCGCGAGGGCATCCACTCCGTGGGTGAGCTCGTCGCCCGCTCCGAGGCCGACCTGCTCGACATCCGCAACTTCGGTGCGAAGTCGATCGACGAGGTCAAGATGAAGCTCAACGGGATGGGTCTCGCGCTGAAGGACTCGCCCCCCGGCTTCGACCCGACCGCCGCGGCGGACGCCTTCGGCGCGGATGACGACGCCGACGCGGGCTTCGTCGAGACCGAGCAGTACTAAGAGCTCGGGACTGGTCGTTTGAATTTGGCTGCGCGTGCGTTGTGGTTGCTCGCGCAGCTCCCCGCGCCCCTTACGGGGCGCGGGTCCACTGACCCCGGTACCTGACACGGCCGGGGCAGATCACAAGGAGAAACACCATGCCGAAGCCCACCAAGGGTGCCCGTCTGGGCGGCAGCGCCTCGCACGAGCGGCTGATGCTGGCGAACCTCGCCAAGGACCTGTTCGAGCACGGTCGCATCACCACCACCGAGGCGAAGGCCCGGCGTCTGCGTCCCTACGCGGAGCGTCTGGTCACCAAGGCGAAGAAGGGCGACCTTCACAACCGCCGCCAGGTGCTGCAGGTCATCACCGACAAGAGCGTCGTGCACACGCTCTTCACGGAGATCGGCCCGCGCTACGAGAACCGCCCGGGTGGCTACACCCGCATCACCAAGATCGGTAACCGCCGTGGCGACAACGCGCCCATGGCCGTCATCGAGCTGGTGGAGGCCCTGACCGTGGCCCAGCAGGCCACCGGTGAGGCCGAGGCGGCCACGAAGCGTGCCGTCAAGGAAGACGCCCTCAAGAAGGACGAGGCCGTCGAGGCCAAGGCCGACGAGGTCGTCGAGGACGCGAAGCCCGAGGGCGACGAGTCCAAGTAAGGCCGCGCCTTGCCGTGAGCGGGTCTGCCCCTGTGGGGCGGGCCCGCTCTCGCATGTGCGGGGTGCTGAGAGGATGACTGGTGTGAGCGATGAAGTAGAGCCCGGGTTCGTACGGGTGCGCCTTGACCTTTCGTACGACGGGAAGGACTTTTCCGGCTGGGCCAAGCAGCGGGAGGGCCAGCGGACCGTCCAGGGGGAGATCGAGGACGCGCTGCGGACCGTGACGCGGTCGCAGGAGACGTACGAGCTCACCGTCGCCGGGCGGACCGACAGCGGGGTGCACGCGCGGGGGCAGGTGGCCCATGTGGACCTGCCGGAGAGCGTGTGGGCCGAGCACCGGGAGAAGCTGCTGCGGCGGCTGGCCGGGCGGCTGCCGCACGACGTCCGGGTGTGGAGGGCGGCCGAGGCTCCCGCCGGGTTCAACGCGCGGTTCTCCGCCGTGTGGCGGCGGTACGCGTATCGCGTGACCGACCATCCCGGTGGCGTCGATCCGCTGCTGCGGGGTCATGTCCTGTGGCACGACTGGGAGTTGGACGTCGATGCCATGAACGCCGCGGCCGAGGGCCTCGTCGGGGAGCACGACTTCGCGGCCTACTGCAAGAAGCGCGAGGGTGCCACGACCATCCGTACGCTGCAGCAGTTGAGCTGGGAGCGGGGCGGGGACGGGATCCTCACCGCCACCGTGCGGGCCGATGCCTTCTGCCACAACATGGTGCGGTCGCTCGTCGGTGCCCTGCTGTTCGTGGGGGACGGGCACCGGCCCTCCGAGTGGCCCGCGAAGGTGCTCGAGGCGCGGGTGCGGGACTCCGCCGTGCACGTCGTGCGGCCGCACGGGCTCACGCTGGAGGAAGTCGGTTACCCCGCCGACGAGTTGCTGGCGGCGCGGAGCCAGGAGGCCCGGAACAGGCGGACGTTGCCCGGGGAGTCCGGGGCCTCCTGCTGCTGACCGGCGGCCGCCGGCCCGGCTGCTACTGGGGCATGCCCGCCGCGGCCGAAGCCTGGGCCTCGCCGCGGCGGTTGATCTGCTGGAAGGTGAAGCGGGCCACGTCGTCGCTGAGTTGGTAGACCTTGCTGTCCTTCTTCGTGACGTCCTTGCCGCCGGCGAAGCCGGACGTCGTGAAGTAGGCGTAGCGGCCGTACGAGTTGGCGGTCGAGCGGCACAGGCCCTGGCGGCAGAAGGTGGGTGCGCCGTGGCCGACCAGCGAGGTCACGTTGCCGTCCTCCCACTGGTCCTTGGCCTTGCTCGCCTGGGCCGCCGTGTCGAAGAGGGCGACGCCGACCGTGACCCCGATGCCGTCCTTGCTGTAGGTCGCGCGGATCAGACGGGTGCACTTGTTCTTGGTGAGCAGGGCGCCGAGGGGGCCCTGGGTGCGGGACGCGCACTTCGACGTGGAGTCGGTGCCGCCCTTCTTGTAGACGCGGTCGCCGGAGGTCAGCGTCTTGCCCGGGTAGAGCGTCGTCGGGCTGAGCGGCGCCTTGTCCTTCTCGGCGCTGGAGATGAAGTCCATCGGGTCCGGCGGCGGCGGGGGAGTGGTCGCCTCGAAGGACGGGTCGGGGGCGTTGCTGTCCTTCGGGATGTCCGCGGTGGTGGGCAGCTCGGAGGCCGGCTTGTTGGAGGCCGAGCTGTTGTCACTGTTCGCGGAGACGACCGCGACCGCGACGGCAGCGGCGACCGCGACCGTGGCGAGCGCGCCACCGCCGATCATCAGCCACTTGCGGCGGCGGTTGCGGTTCTCGGACGCCTCGGCCAGCGCCGCCCAGTCCGGAGTCTGCGACCCCCCGGGGCCCCACTGGGGTCCCCCTTGCCCAAAGCTCATGGGGCGCATCTTAGACGGGCCTCCCGGGATGTTGAGTGGGGGTTGAAGGGCCCGATCCACCTAGCCTGACGCGCATGAACAGGGGCAATTCAGCACTTTCTGCTTGGGTGTTGCGGCCGGTGACCTGGCACGTCCGGGGCGCCCTCGGGGCCGTCCTCGTCGCCGGGGTCGTCCGGGTGGGGCTGCGCTTCTCGGACGGTGGGATGGACAACGCCATCGTCGTGCGGGCCGCCCGGACCTGGCTCGACGGTGGATCGCCTTACGGGGACCGGCACTTCCTCTATCTCCCGGGGGCCGTGCTCGCCGCGGTGCCGCAGGCGCTGCTGCCGCTCGGTGTGCTGCGGTTCCTCGTGCCGGCGGTGGTCACCGGGGCGCTCGTCGTGGGGTGGGGGTGTGCGCTGCGGATCCACGGGGTGCCCTGGCGCAGCCGGTTCGCGGCGGGCGGGCTGCTCGGGCTCGCCCTGGGCTTCGCGCCGTTCGGGCACCTCGTCGCGCTCGGGAACTGGACCGTGGTCTCCGCGGCCGCGCTGCCGGTGGCGCTGCTGTGCGTGTGCCGGGGGCGGTGGGGTGCTGCGGGGCTGGTGATCGGGGCCGCCGTCGCCCTGAAGCCGCTGCTCGCCCCGGTCCTGCTGCTCTTCGTCTTCGCGCGGCGGTGGCGGGCGCTGTCCGGCGCGCTCCTCGTGCCCCTGGGTGTCTCGGCGGGGGCGGCGCTGCTCATGCCGGACCCGGGGGGCTTCTTCACGCGGACGCTGCCCTTCCTACTGCGCGGGCACGACAGCTTCGTACGCCTTTATGAGGCGTCCCCCGCGGCCGTGCTGCCGCGGCTCGGGGTGCCGCAGGGGGCGGCGACTCTGCTGGCCGCGGTGGCGGCGGTGGCGGGGGTGTGGTGCGCCTGGCGGCGGTGGGAGCGCGGCGGTGCGCGGGGGCGGGAGCCGGACGGCGCGGGGGCGTGGGGGAGCGCCGGGGCCGCGCGGGTGGTGGAGACCGCCGTGCTGCTGATGCTCGCGGCCTTCCTCGTCTCCCGGCCCTCGTACGACCACTACCTCCTGGTCGTCGTCCCGCTGCTGCTCGCGGGGGCGCTGTCGGGGCCGGGGGCGGTGGCGCGCGACCCCTGGTTCTGGCTGGCGCTGCTGCCGCAGGTGCCGGGGTTCGGGTGGCCGTGGCTGGAGGCGGGGACGAGGCGGGCGTTCAAGGACTGCTTCACGCTGTGTGTCCTCGCGGTGACCGTCGCGCGGTGCTGCGTGCGGCGGCCGGTTACCCTGGATCCGACAGGACCGCCCGAGGCGGTGGAGCCGGCGGTGCCGGTCTCCAGGACTGCGTTTTGACCCAAACGGGGCGGCGCGGGTAGTCTCGTGGACTGATACGTATTGGCTTCCTCGTTCTCACGCGAAAGGGCCTTACGTAGGTTCCCTGGAGCAGTTACCAGTGGCTCGCATACGGGCAGCGTCCCCGGCATTGTGAGCCCCAGCTGCATGATCGCTTCCTGGGTGCCGTGTGTCTGGACCCCATCCACTGAAGAAGCGAAGGCTACGAAGTGCGTACGTACAGCCCCAAGCCCGGCGATGTGACCCGCCAGTGGCACGTCATCGACGCCCGGGACATCGTCCTGGGTCGTCTGGCGACCACCGCTGCCACGCTCCTGCGCGGCAAGCACAAGCCGATCTACGCCCCTCACGTTGACACCGGTGACTTCGTCATCATCATCAACGCCGAGAAGGTGCACCTCTCCGGCAACAAGAAGACCCAGAAGATGGCGTACCGCCACTCCGGTTACCCGGGTGGTCTGCGGTCCGTCCGTTACGACGAGCTGCTCGAGAAGAGCCCCGAGAAGGCCATCGAGAAGGCCGTCAAGGGCATGCTCCCCAAGAACACCCTGGGCCGTCAGATGCTCTCGAAGCTGAAGGTCTACTCGGGCGACCAGCACCCGCACGCTGCCCAGCAGCCGGTGCCGTTCGAGATCACCCAGGTCGCGCAGTAGTTCCGGCCACCCCCTAAGACGAAAAGAAATCTGAGGAGAATCGTGGCCGAGACCACTGCCGAGCAGCCGCTCGACGAGAACGCCGAGAACGTCGACATCGAGTCCTACACCTCCGAGTCCGAGGCCCCCGTCGAGGGCGAGTACACCTCGGAGTCGAACGCCGCGCGCTTCGGCGACCCCCAGCCGGCCGCCGGCCTGGGCCGCCGCAAGAACGCCATCGCCCGCGTCCGGATCGTCCCGGGCACCGGCAAGTGGAAGGTCAACGGGCGCACGCTCGAGGACTACTTCCCGAACAAGGTCCACCAGCAGGAAGTCAACGAGCCCTTCAAGGTGCTCGAGCTGGACGGCCGCTACGACGTCATCGCCCGCATCTCGGGTGGCGGCGTCTCCGGTCAGGCCGGTGCGCTCCGTCTCGGTGTCGCCCGCGCTCTGAACGAGGCCGACGTCGACAACAACCGCGGCGCCCTGAAGAAGGCCGGTTACCTGAAGCGTGACGACCGTGCGGTCGAGCGCAAGAAGGCCGGTCTCAAGAAGGCCCGCAAGGCTCCGCAGTACAGCAAGCGCTAATCGCTGCCTGCTTGTACGTCTCGTTCGCCCCGGCGGCACTCACTGTGCCGTCGGGGCGTTCGTTTATGGGGCTGCCGGGCGTATAACGGCATATGGCGCCCCGAAGTTGCCAGTAGTGCTCAGTAGCTCTCATGAGCTCTCAGGAGCTAGCAAGCTCGGACTTAATTCCGAAGGTTTTCGAAAGTTCGGAGGACCACCAGTGGGACGACTCTTCGGCACGGACGGCGTGCGCGGTGTCGCCAACGCGGATCTGACGGCCGAGCTCGCGCTCGGACTCTCCGTCGCGGCGGCTCATGTGCTCGGCGAGGCGGGCACCTTCGCGGGCCACCGCCCGGTGGCGGTGGTGGGGCGTGACCCGCGCGCGTCCGGGGAGTTCCTGGAGGCCGCGGTGGTCGCGGGCCTGGCGAGCGCGGGCGTGGACGTCCTGCGCGTCGGTGTGCTGCCCACCCCCGCGGTGGCGCATCTCACCGGTGCGCTGGGCGCCGACCTCGGTGTGATGCTCTCCGCGAGCCACAACGCCATGCCCGACAACGGCATCAAGTTCTTCGCCCGCGGCGGCCACAAGCTCGCCGACGAGCTGGAGGACCGCATCGAGTCCGTCTACGAGGAGCACCGCACCGGCGCCCCCTGGGAGCGGCCCACCGGTGCCGGGGTCGGCCGCGTGAAGACGTACGACGAGGGGCTCGACCAGTACGTCGCGCACCTCATCGGCGTGCTGCCCAACCGGCTCGAAGGCCTCAAGGTCGTCCTGGACGAGGCGCACGGCGCGGCCGCGCGGGTCTCGCCCGAGGCGTTCACGCGCGCGGGCGCCGAGATCATCACGATCGGTGCCGAGCCGGACGGGCTCAACATCAACGACGGCTGCGGCTCGACCCACCTGGACCTCCTGAAGGCCGCCGTCGTCGAGCACGGCGCCGACTTCGGCATCGCGCACGACGGCGACGCCGACCGCTGCCTGGCCGTGGACCACACCGGTGCCGAGGTCGACGGCGACCAGATCCTCGCGGTCCTCGCCCTCGCCATGCGCGAGCGCGGCGCCCTGCGCCGGGACACCGTCGTCGCGACCGTCATGTCGAACCTCGGCTTCAAGCTGGCCATGGAGCGCGAGGGGCTCGCCCTCGTGCAGACGGCGGTGGGCGACCGGTACGTGCTCGAGTCGATGAAGGAGCACGGCTTCGCGCTCGGCGGCGAGCAGTCCGGGCACGTCATCGTCCTGGACCACGCCACCACCGGGGACGGCACCCTGACCGGGCTGCTGCTCGCGGCGCGGGTCGCGCAGACCGGGCGCAGCCTCAAGGACCTCGCCGCCGTCATGGAGCGGCTGCCCCAGGTCCTGATCAACGTGCCGGACGTCGACAAGTCCCGCGTGCGCACCTCGCCCGAGCTGACCGCCGCGGTCGGCGAGGCCGAGCGCGAGCTGGGCGCCACCGGCCGGGTGCTGCTTCGCCCCTCGGGCACCGAGCCGCTGGTGCGCGTCATGGTCGAGGCGGCCGACATCGACCAGGCGCGGTCGGTGGCCGGGCGCCTCGCGGACGTCGTGAAGTCCGCGCTCGGCTAGGACAGTTCGGCTAGGACAGTCCGGCCTTGGCGGTGCGCTCGCGCTGTCTGGCCCAGAGGAGCTTCTGGGCGAGCAGCGTGAGCGTACCGGCGAGGATGATGCCCAGCAGATTCAGCAGGAGCTGCTCCGTCGAGCCCCACGCCTGCTTGTACGCGCTGTAGCTGAAGGCGACGGCGGCGTTCGCGGCGGCCGGGACCGTGGTCACCGAGATCGCCACGCCCACGAGGGCGCCCGACTTCGCCGAGGTCAGGGAGAGCGTGCCCGCGGCGCCCGCGAGGACGGCCACGACGAAGGAGAACCAGTCGGGCCGGTAGATGAAGTTGGTGTTGGGGCGGTCCGCCTCCAGGGCCTTTGCGGAGAACAGGTCGACCGCGTCCATGAAGTAGCTGAAGCCCACGGTCACCGCCATCGCCACCGCGAAGCCCGTCACCAGGGCGATCAGCGAGCGCAGGGCCAGGCGCGGGGCGCGCTGCACGAGCGCCGTGCAGAAGCCCGCGAGTGGGCCGAACTCGGGGCCCACCGCCATCGCGCCGACGATCAGGATCGCGTTGTCGAGCACCACACCGCAGGCCGCGATCATCGTGGCGATGGTGATGAACGCGACGTAGGTGACCGAGAGCGTCGACTCCTCGTGCGTCGCGTCCGTCAGCTGCTCCCACAGGACCGCGTCCGCGCCCTCTCCCGGCGCCTCGTCCTCGGCCTTGTCGGCCCGCTTCGACAGTGACAGGTCGATGTTCTCGACGGCGATCGAGCCCGTCTTGTCGATGTCCAACGCCCGCAGGCCGCCGATGAGTTCGTCGCCCGCCTCGCGTGCGACGTCGCACATGACGACGTCGCCCACGGGGTTGCGGGCGGCGCCCGGCACCACGGCGAGGTGGGTGGTGCCGGTCGTCTTCTCGATGAGGCGCACCACCTCGTCCGTCCGGTCGGCGGGCGTGATCAGGCGCAGATGCAGCATGCGCAAACCGTAGCCCGGCCGGTCAGAGCTTGCGCAGCCGCAGCCGCTGCACCTTGTGGTCGGGGCCCTTGCGGACGACGAGGGTGGCGCGCCCGCGGGTCGGGGCCACGTTCTCGACCAGGTTCAACTTGTTGATGGTCCGCCAGGTGGTGCGCGCGTAGTCCAGGGCCTCCTCCTCCGAGACCTGGGTGTACTTGCGGAAGTACGAGGAGGGGTTCTGGAAGGCCGTCGCGCGCAGCTTGCGGAAGCGGTTCAGGTACCAGCGCTCGATGTCCTCGGTGCGCGCGTCCACGTACACGCTGAAGTCGAAGTAGTCCGCGAGGCCGACGCGGGTGCGGCCGTCCTTGCCGGGCAGGGCGGGCTGCAGGACGTTGAGGCCCTCGACGATGAGGATGTCCGGGCGGCGCACGGTGAGCCGCTGTCCCGGCACGATGTCGTAGATCAGGTGCGAGTAGACGGGCGCGGTCACCTCGTCCTTGCCCGCCTTGATGTCGGCGACGAAGCGGGTCAGGGCGCGCCGGTCGTACGACTCCGGGAAGCCCTTGCGGGACATCAGCCCGCGGGCCTCCAACTCCCGTGTGGGCAGCAGGAACCCGTCCGTGGTGACCAGCTCGACGCGCGGGTGCTCGGGCCAGCGGGAGAGCAGGGCCTGCAGCAGGCGGGCGACGGTGGACTTGCCGACGGCCACGGAGCCGGCGACTCCTATGACGAAGGGCGTGCCCGACTGGGAGCCCTTCTCGCCGGTGCCGCCGAGGAAGGTGTTGAGGGCGCCGCGCAGGCCGTCGGTGGCGCCGACGTACAGGTTGAGCAGGCGGGAGAGCGGCAGATAGATGTCGCGCACTTCGTCGAGGTCGATGACGTCGCCGAGGCCGCGGAGCTTCTCCACCTCCTCGGCGGTGAGGGGGAGCGGCGTCTTGTCGCGCAGCGCGCTCCACTCGGTGCGGGTGAGGTCGACGAAGGGGGTCGCCTCCGGCTTGTGCCGGTGGGCGCCCCGTGGCGGCGAGGAGACCGAAGAGATCACATTCCATTGTTACGGGAGTTTGAAGCGCGGGGAGGGTGGGGTGCGTCACCCGGAGCAGGCGTCGGCCGTAGGCTGCGGCGTGCGGAGGGGCCGCCTGTCGGTGGCCCGGCGGCGAGAACTGGCCAAGTCGGTGACGGTGGAGAGCTCATGATCATTGGGGTGGGGATCGACGTCGCGGAGATCTCCCGGTTCGGCGCGGCCCTGGAGCGCACGCCGAGCATGGCCGAACGGCTCTTCGTGGAGAGCGAGTTGCTGCTCCCCGGCGGCGAGCGGCGCGGCATCGCCTCGCTCGCGGCCCGATTCGCGGCGAAGGAGGCCCTGGCGAAGGCGCTCGGCGCGCCGGGCGGTCTGCACTGGACGGACGCCGAGGTGTACGTGGAGGAGAGCGGCCAGCCGCGGGTGCGGGTGCGCGGCACGGTCGCGGCGCGGGCGGCGGAGCTCGGGGTGCGGGCCTGGCACATCTCGCTGAGCCATGACGCGGGGGTGGCCTCGGCGGTGGTGATTGCGGAGGGGTGACCCGGCCCCTGGAGGGCGGTCCGCCCGCGCGTTGGGGAGACTTGGTCCCATGCGGACTGCGTACGGCGTGGAGACGGTGCGGGCGGCCGAGCGGGAGCTCATGGAGCGGGTGCCCGAGGGGGCGCTCATGCAGCGGGCGGCGGCGGGGCTCGCCGTCGCCTGCGCCCAGGTGCTCGGCCGGGTGTACGGCTCGCGGGTGGTGCTGCTCGTGGGCAGCGGCGACAACGGCGGCGACGCCCTGTACGCGGGGGCGCGGCTCGCCCGGCGCGGGGCCGGGGTCGGCGCGGTCCTGCTCGCGCCGGAGCGGGTGCACGCGGGCGGGCTCGCGGCGCTGCGGGCGGCGGGCGGCCGGGTGGTCGGGGACGGGACCCGGGAGGAGGCCCGGGACGCGGCCGTGGCGGCGGCGGTGGCCCGCGCGGACCTCGTGGTCGACGGGATCGTGGGCATCGGCGGCAGGGGCGGGCTGCGCCCACAGGCGGCTCAACTGGCTTCTCTCGTACGGGAGTCAGGGGCGCCCGTCGTCGCCGTCGACCTGCCGAGCGGCGTCGACGCCGACACCGGCGAGGTGCGCGGCGAGGCGGTGCGCGCCGATGTGACGGTGACCTTCGGGACGTACAAGCCGGGCCTGCTTGTCGACCCCGCGCGGGAGTACGCGGGGGCGGTGCGGCTCGTGGACATCGGGCTCGGCGAGGTGCTGCCGGAGACGGGCGACCTGGAGGCCCTCCAGTACGCCGACGTGGCGGCGCTGCTGCCGGAGCCGGGCGCGGAGAGCGACAAGTACCGCAGGGGCGTGGTCGGGATCGTGGCCGGATCCGCGCGCTACCCGGGGGCGGCCGTGCTCGCCGTCGCGGGGGCGCTGCGGGGTGGGGCGGGGGCCGTGCGGTACGTGGGTCCCGCGGGGGACGAGGTGCTCGCCCGCTTCCCGGAGGCGCTGGTCTCGCGGGGGCCGGCCGGGAAGGCGGGGCGGGTGCAGGCGTGGGTGGCCGGGCCCGGGCTCGGGGACGAGGGGGAGCGGCTGCGGGACGTCGTCGACGCGGAGGTGCCCGTGCTGATCGACGCGGACGGGCTGCGGCTCGTGGAGGCCGCCGCCGTGCGGGCCCGGTCCGCGCCGACGCTGCTGACCCCGCACGCGGGGGAGGCGGCCGCGCTGCTCGGGGTGGAGCGGGCGGAGGTGGAGCGGGGGCGGCTTGCCGCCGTGCGGGAGTTGGCGGGGCGGTACGGGGCGACCGTGTTGTTGAAGGGGTCGACGACGTTGGTCGCGGACGCGGCAGGTGGGGTGGTGCGGGTGAACCCGACCGGGACCGCTTGGCTCGCCACCGCGGGGAGCGGGGACGTGCTGTCGGGGCTGGGCGGGTCGTTGCTCGCGGCGGGGCTGGGGGCGCGGGACGCCGGGTCGGTGGCGGCGTATCTGCACGGGCTCGCGGGGCGGCGGGTTTCGGTGGGGGCGCCGGTGGGGGCGTGGGATGTGGCGGAGGGGATCGCGGGGGCGTGGCGGGATGTGGTGCGGGGGGAGTGAGAGGGCGCCCGGCGTCGTCGGGGGGGGGGGCTGTGTTGCCGCTGTTGCCGCTGTTGCCGCTGTTGCCGCTGTCGCCGCTGCCGCCGGGGGTGGGGTGGGGACGCGGCGGTATGTCCGTCCTC